>JABFXY010000064.1 GCA_013361525.1 Polyangiaceae bacterium
GAGAGCAATTGCAGCGGATGGCCACCAATCGAGACCCGATAGGTTGACAAGACGCGCGTGTCGCCCGCAAAGAGCCCATGTAGCTCTTCCGAATGGACGGAGCCGTCGTGTGCACACGCCAGCGCGACACCGCCGCCGTAAAGAACCTCGACTGGGTGCTGAATGGCTCGAAGGATCACGGTGGCACGTAGACGAGGCCGATAATGACGCCCCAGAGGAGATGTACGAGGGAGCTTGTCAGCGCGAAGGAGACGCCGCCGGTCTTGCGCCCGAGCAGGCCCAGCCCGGACATCGGGGCCACCAAAGCGCCGGCCAGCGTCAACTCGAGCAGGATGCCCCAAGCGGCGCCCTCGAGCCATCGAGGCGCGCCGAAGTTCGGTTCGACGATCGCCGCGAACACGAACGTAAGCAGTACACTATTCACGAGGTGCGAACCGAACCCCAGGAGCCAGGCGCTCGGGCGATCCGACACCATATACCGCCGACCAAAATCCGCGATGTCAAAGGCGACGAGCGCCGGCACACGACCGGCCCATAGCCCCGCGAGCGCCATGACGTAGCCGCCGAACAAACCGGCAACGATGACGCCGGCGACGTCGACTTCACGCCACGACAGCACCTCCAATGCCACACCTTCAATGAAGCAAACGGTGATCCGAGCGGCTCGACGGGCGTGGTGAGGCGGAATAGCGACTGCGCCTACGCTGGAGGTCAAGACTTTGGCGGGCAAAGTCGCGGACATACCCGGCGCGTCCAGCGGCGTGGATCGCGCAATCGCTCGTTCGTACGCGCGCATTGGCGCCAAGGTCGGCGTGATCGCGCTGGGCTGGGTGCCCTCAACGGAGAGCAGATCGACGAGCGGGTTGCATGGCTCGAGTGCGACTCGCGCTGTTCGTGGCGAGATGAGGTCGCATTCGCGCAGGAGTGCGGCCATGACGTCGGTGCGATCGACTGTGAGCACCCGCCGGCTTGTGGCTGTGAATATCTACGAGACTGCTCCTGGATTCCGGGGTGGCTGGAGTGCATGGCATCGAACCCGGACGAGTGCGACGGGAGCTGAAGCGTGCCGACAGCTCGCACCTGACGAGTCCGCGCAGGCGCGGATCGACGAGTGCCGGCGGCGCCATCGGTAGTACCCAAGCTTGGATGGCGCTCAAGGCACTCCGTGTTTGGGTATCGCACTCGGCAAAGTAGGTGTTCGATGTAGCGCTCAATGGTGGCCATCGCGTACATGGCTTAGAAGCTCCCAACGCCATGCACGAAGGGTCGGGCGGACTTTACGCTGCTCGAGCTTCTACTTCTGCGCAGAGCTTCTCGCTCAGTGTCCACAGGTCGGCGGCGAGCTTCGTTTCGATTGCTTGCTTCGATGGGGCTACGGGCCGGCGATTGGAAATGAATTCGCCCTTGAGTGCGGCCGCCTCCGGCGACGTTGCCAGCCAAATGAGGGAATCCGCGCCCTGCTCAGGCGACTTCGCAAAAGGCTTTGCCAGTGCGTAAACCACGTTTTGCAGGACACCCAAGTCGGAACCAAATCCGCCGAACCGCGTCCGAACCATGCCCGGCTCGAAGCAGTTGGCCGTTGCCGTGGTTCCCGAAAGCCGCCGCTGGAGCTCCCTCGTGAAAAGAATGTTCGCGAGCTTCGAAGTCGCATAAGCGCGCCATCCCGGGCCCTCGAGCGACGTCGGCGTCTTGTGGAGGTCGAGGTTCCCGCGGGTCTGCATCGCACTCGATGTCGACACGACGCGGGCCCCCGGCGTCTTTCGGATGAGGTCGAGCAGAGACGTCGTGAGTTGGAAGTATGCCAGGTGATTCAGTGCAAATGTCAGCTCGAACCCATCGGGGCCTTTCGTCGGCGACTTGAAGGTTGCGCCGGCGTTGTTCACGAGGACGTCGAGCCGGTCGTGCTTGGTCTTGAACGCCACGGCAGCGCGCTTCACGTCTGCCATTCTCGAAAGGTCACAGACGAGCACGTCGAGGTTCTGGTTCCCGCTCGCGTCTCTCAGCTCGGCGAGCACCTGCTCGGCCTTTTCCCTGTTGCGTCCGACGATGGTCAGCGTTGCTCCGCGCTTGGCGAAGTCCATGGCGGCGGCCCTGCCGATGCCATCGGTTGCTCCGGTTATCAGGATCACTTTGCCGACGAGGTCTTGCGACATGCGAATTGCTCCATTGTGTTGCGGTGAAGAGTTGCGATTACACGCCGCGCTCTGGGTCGCGAATCCGTCCGGCGGGACGTCGGCGCGCGTAGGCTCGGGCGAGCGCGGCGACGAGCAGCGACGCGACGAGCAGGCCGGCGAGCATTGGCCATGCGCCGGGCTGAAACCTTCCCGACGCATCGAACATCTCGCCGCCGAGGTAGCTCACGAGCAGCAGCGGTGGCACGTACCCAATCAGTGAGCCCCAGAAGTGGGTCCAGAAACCCACCTTCGAGACGCCGAAAAACGAGTGAAGCACCTGCGGCATCCAGAAGATCAGGCGCAGCAGTACGACCGTCTGGAACGCGTTCCGCTCGAGTGACTCGTCATACTTGCGCAGCCGGGCGGGAATGCGCGCCGAGAGCCAGTCCTTCGCCACGAATCGCGCGAACGAGAAGCCGACGACGCTCGCGCACATGGTTCCGATCATCGACAGCGCAAAGGCGGTCTTCCACGGCCAAATCAGCGGTGCCGCGACGATGAAGATCGTCCCCGGGACGCCGAACGGCTGCAGCACAGTGTAAGCGAGGATGAACGCGAAGTAGCCCCACGCGCTCATCTCGACGAGCGATTCGGCGAGCGTCTTCGGATCGGCGAGCCGCGCGAAGATCCCGAAGTAATAGGCCGCTGCGAGCGTGAGGAGCACGACGCCGACGACGCCGACTTTGGCGCCAAGGAGTGAGCGAGGCGTCGTGGTCATGCGCCGAGCCTGTTGATGTCAGCTGACTCGAGGATGAACCGGTCGGCGCGCCCTTCGACGATGCGAAGCATTGCGCGGCCGAGAATCTCGGAGGTCGTGAACAGGAACGGGAACACCCGTACGAGGAGCGGCGGATTCTCGACGGCCGCGAAGTCGAACAGATCAGGCAGCACGAGCTCGCGCAGCTTGGGATGCTCCACGCCGCACGCCTGTCGTCCAATGCTGAGGATCGACTCGATCTCGGGGGCATTGAGCGCTTCGCGTAGGGCCCCTGCGCCGACCATGCCGGTCGCGCCGAAGACGATGACCTTCCGCAGGGAACTTCCGTTGTTGCTCACTTCCGCGTCCCTTTGGCTTTCGGGGCTGGGACGAAGCGAGCTGCGAGAATCCGCGTTCGCTGTTCCAGCACATCCGTCGTGGGTTCATCTGCAAGGAGGCCGTCCAGCGCGAGGAGGAAGACCTCTGCGCTCGCCTCGTCGCCAAGGATTGAGGAGACGCATCGCAGGAAGACCTCGCGGTGCTTCGCGTCGATGTCGGGGTCGATCCGCTCGCACGCGTCGAAGAACTCACGCCCCATCGGCGCGCCGACCATGTCCGCCCACGGGTCGAGGACCATCAGACGGCACACGTTCAGCAATCGCTCGTACGAGCTGCCCGGCGCCGTCGCCGCTTGTTTCGCCGCGGGATGCCGTGAGACGAGCCAGTCGACGAAGACAGCCCGGAAGATGTCTTCCTTGTCCTTGAAGATTCGGTAAAGCAGCGTGCGCGAGAGGTCGGCTCGCTTGGCGATGTCCTCGAACGACGTCTTCGCAAAGCCGAAGTTTAGGAAGCACCACCGCGCGGCGCGCAGGATTTTGGAGCGCCGCGCGGCTGCCCCGTCCTCTTTCGTCGTCGCTGTCATGGGGATGTTGTGACAACCGGCGCATACTTTGTCAATTCGTTCCGGCGCGGCAGGCTCGGCATCGCGGACGGCTCCGGGTCGTTCGAGCGGGAAGAGGTGTGGCCCGGCCTTGTCGCGATCGACCCTTGGACACGCTCGCGCCGTTTGATGATTTCTTCAGCAGCTATGCCGACGAGCTGCGCGAGGACCTCGTCGACGAGCTGCTCTGCGCCTCGTACGGCCGACAGAAGCTCCATCGATTGATGCGTCGCCGCGTCCAATCTGGAGATACGACCATGCACGACATCGCCGACGTCGAGGCGGAGCTCACCGTCTCGAGACAGACACTCGAAGCCGCTCCGGCCCGCGCGCTCGCGCTACTACGCGCGGTCGCGACGAGCCTCCCCATCCGCGCCGCCCTCGCCGAACATGGCTACACGGTTCGCGACCACGAAGAGGGCATGAATCTTCTGCTCGCTTGCATCGACGTCGGCGGCGACCTCGCCGAAGGTTTCGAGCTCGATCGACAGGCGCACAGGGCGATTGCGGAGCTCGATGCTTGGGATGACAGCGGCTATCTGAAGCTGCGGACCGTGTTGCACCACCGGTATCCTGCGCAGGCCGAGTTCCTACTGCGAGGCCTGGCGCCCGAGACCGAGATGAGGGCTCTCTCGGGCGTGCGGAAGCTCTTGGAGCGGTTTGCGGAGATGGAGGCGGACTCGAAGCCGGACGGCGCATGCAAGGGCGACAGGGCTGCGCTGGCGTTTCTCGAGAAAAAGGGATTCGGGGAAGGAGAGCGGGAGCGGCTTCGCAGGCTGTTGCGGCTCGTGGATAACTCGATGGCGCAGGGCCCGGGTGGGGTTGCGAAGGACGCGGCGACTGCCGATTTGGAGAGGTTAGGGGCTTTGAGGAAGTGGCACGACCGGTGGGCAAGCCGCATCTTGTGACGATGATCTCGAATAAGGGCGTGCTGGGTTGGCAAGCAGGCGAAACCGCTAGGAACCCGGATCGTGAGGGTTGTCTTCACCGGTTAGGTGGATCGTGATAAAGCTAGTTGGGTCGTCGCTCCAGAGCCTACAATGCCGCCGAGAATTCTGGATTTTGCGGAAGCGGTGCTTCGGCGCCCGTCGATGTACACCCTGCTTGGCAGCCCGGCCGAGGTCGTTGCCTTTCTCGTCGGATTCGTTTCAGGGCGCGCTGGGGCCGGCGGCCCCATTGAGGCGTGGAATGCGTTTCAAGAGTGGCTTGCGGAAAAACTCAATGTGAGCCAGTCCGATGTCCTGCGCTCGATTCTGAGCTCTTACGGCGAATCGGCGACCGATGAGCTTCTTCGCCGAATCCTCGAGTATCGTGCGTTGGACTCCCAAGTGGCCCCAGAGCGAAAGCAACGCCTTGCGCCTTCAGAAGCCCCAATCCCGAGTCACGACGTTGCGCACAGCGTACCGGCCCCCGGGACGACGTGGCGCGTGCTCGCTCGTAGAGCGAACGAAGAGCCCGTTTCCGTTAGCGCAGCCGGCACCTTTGACGAGCTTGTGGTCGACCATTGGCTTCACATCGAACAGATGGAGGAACGGACCTGGTGGTTCAGGGTGGGCGATGCCAGGCTAATGGCCTCAGTGGACGTCGACGGCCGCCTTTCGTTAGACGTTCTGCGTGGCTTTTACGACGTCGTTCGCGGCACCACCGACGAGTGGATCCCACCCACATGAGCGGCGTATCGACGGGCGCGGCGGGCGCGGCCCTGACTGGGCTTTCGACCCGTCGACCGCCCTCGCTGCCTCTTGAGCCCGCCGCTGAGCGTCGATACATCGAGCCGAGTTGGGAGAGCCCCTATTGGCTCGCGACGAGATGGTCGAAGTTCCGTACCGAGCGCAGTGCGCGTCGGCGGCGTGAACAGGTTGGCGCTTCTCCAAGCCTTGGGCGACCACAATGTCCAACTGAGCTTGGCGGCGAAGACCATACTCGCGCGCTACATTGAGCGGCACGGACTCGCAGCTCCGAGCGGAAGGGACCTGGTGGCTTGGTGAGGTCGTTGCATCTCGACGCCAAGGGTACGGCAGCGCTGATCGCTTTCATTCGCGAGCGCCGACGTGAGCTCGCGCGGCCCTGCGTGGTTGCGCTCGATGGTCGGAGCGGCGCCGGCAAATCGACGCTGGCCGCCAACATCGCGGAAGCGCTCGGCGCCGTGGTGCTCGACAGTGACGACTTCTTCGCCGGTGGCGTCGCTGTGCGAAGCGACGCTCCGCAAGACCGTGTCCGAGATTGCATCGACTGGAAACGACAGCGCCCCGTGCTTGAAGCCCTCCGTGCGGGGCGCGAGGCGAGCTACGTTGCGTTCGACTGGGATGCTTTCGACGGACGCCTCGACACTGAACCGACCATTGTCGAGCCTCGCTCCGTCGTGCTCTTCGCGGGCGTCTATACGGCACGCCCGGAGCTCAGCGATCTCGTCGACGTACGGCTGCTGCTGCAGGCCAGCGAAGCGACGCGCGTTGCTCGCGTGCTTGCACGCGAGGGGGGCATCGGCGCGTGGGAGCGCCAATGGCACGAGGCGGAGGAATGGTACTTCACGCACGTCGTTCCGCAGCATGCCTTCGACGCGATCTTGGGCGAGCCACCGAAAGCGGATTGAGTCATCGGTTTTCGACTTTCTCGACGCCCGTCATTCCGAATACCGATCCAGACGGAAGTTCGAGTTTCGACCCAGAGTGTCATGCTGGGTCAATTCCGCCTTGAACCTCGTTCAGGCGATAATCTTACAGCCAAATGCCGATACGGTGGGTAGACTCAGCGAGCGACGATGTCTCAACCCGAATGGCACGCTTTGATGTCGCAGCTGCGTGGTGCGAGCTACCAGCGCGGCCTGGTAACCCGTGACAGCCCGGTCCATCACGTCGACTTCGATGATGGCCTTACCAATACGGAGGTCCTTTCGACCGAGGCTGCGTTCGGCCTCCGATTCCCGGAGGATCTTCGCGCGCTCCTGCAAACTGGACTCCCGCGCGGACCTGGGTTCCCCGACTGGCGGGCCGGCGATCGGACCGCCCTCCGTTTTTGGCTCGACGAGCCCTCACAAGGCGTTCTCTTTGACGTCGAGCACGCCGCGTTCTGGCTTCCAGAATGGGGCGCGAGGCCTTTGGCACTGACCGATGCTCTCACCGTCGCCAGAGAAGCTCTCCAAGCCGCGCCGCGCCTGATCCCCATTTTCGCGCATCGTATGATCCCGGAGGAGCCGCATTCGTCAGGCGACCCCGTTCTTTCCGTTTATCAAACCGACATCATCTATTACGGCTTCGACCTGGTCGACTATCTACAGCACGAGTTCCGCGTCGGCCCGCGTCGACCGTGGCCAGTCAACGTGCGAGCGATTCGATTCTGGGACTCCCTCGTGTCCTAGCATTGGGCGTGCCCACCACGGCGTTGCAGCTGACGGTCGCCGGCTGTCGCCTCCTTCTGGCGCCCTCTGCTCAGCGCAGCTACATTGGCCCGACTTGGGAGAGCGCCCATTGGCTCGCGAGAAGAGTGGTCGAAGTCCCATACCGAGCGCTGTGCGCATCGGCGGTGTGGACAGGTTGGCGCTTCTCCAAGCCTTGGGTGATCATAATGTCCAGCTGAACCCAGCCGCGAGAGCCCTATTTGCGGATCACCGGTTCATGCCTGACAGCCAGAGTCAGGTCATCGAGATCTCGGCGCGTTCGGTCGCTGATCTCGGTTTCGACTCGGGCGCCACGTACGGACAGATCACCGCGCGAGCACTCGAATCAGGATTGGCCGAGTGTCCGCTCGAGCTCGGGCCTCATCTGAGGATGCAGTTCCTCGATCAGCCGGAAGGGGCCGCCGGGGCGCCCACGACACACGGCCGAGCGCCTCCGGGTTCAATCACGGTCGCATCGCCCTCGCTCGACGACACCGATGAAACACCGAAGGGATTCTATCTGCGCCGTATCGATGGCGCGTTGTGGTTGCGAGGATATTGCTCGTGGCAAGGCCACATCTGGAGTCCAGAGGACGTCTTCGTCTTCGCTCGGGGCCTTACTGGCCAGACGACGACATGACGGCTCAACGGGTCTCTCGAATGGCTCCTTCTGCGGTGCCAGGACAGCTGACGAATCCACTGGTTGCTCACATCAGCCCGGCGAGCAAGCTCGACCGCGTCGCAAACACCGGCCAAGCTGGTGGTACCGTGTCCTCCTGGCTAAGATCGCTCGTCCGTCTTACGCGTCCTCGGTGCCGCCAGTGTCCTCAAGGCAGGATGCTCAGCGTCAGCTGGATTCGCGCCACATGCGAGGACGCTCAAGGACGGCTATACCCGGATTCGTGGCAGTACATGCGTTGTGACCGCTGCCTATCGCGCGAGAAGTGGTTTATCGATGGAACCGTCACTATCCCCAGCGAAGCGGAGTGGCGGCAGTATTGCGCTGACGATGAGCGCCCCACTTAAGCGGCGCCTGTTTGTCCTCACATGACTCGTAAACCACGATTCCCGGGATATGCCAAATGCCTTGCGCTGATGCGTAAGCATGACCCGCAACTGCAGGAAGACGGCTTTCACTGGCTCGTGCCACACGTCGCTGAATACGTTCCGGAGCTCATGCGCGACTTTCGGGCAGAGGCCGACCACGGCTTGCGCTGCTGGCTGCTCGACCTGATCGGCAGGGCCAAAGACGCTCGCGCCCTGCCGCTCCTAGAGGAACAGTTGTCCTCCCCTGACGACGCGCTTCGCAGCTGGGCGATGCTTGGTCTGCAGCAGCTCAACACTCACGATTCCAGAAAGGCGCTCTTCGACGCGGGCCTGGGCAGTCGCAAGAGATGAGGCGTTGCTGACGTCAAAACAAGGCACCGTCGCGGACCGCGTTACGCTGCGTGCGCTGGCTTCCGTCGTCGACAAGCAGATTCAGCAACATCGTACGCCGGGCACGCCGGCGATGTCTGCGAGTACGCGGCATTGACGTGGCCCGCCGATCCGGATCTGGTACGTTGCACGGACAACAAATGGGGGAGCACCATGCGAGATCTCGTCGCACTATTGATTGTATGCCCAGTCTTCGGCTCCTGCGCCTCGGCCTCGCAGACACAGGTCACGGAATTGGAGGCGCGCATCGCACGGCTGGAGGCGTCGGTATCAGCCCTTCAGAGCCGCGACTCGGTTGCGCCTTCGCCCGGCCCGATCGCTGCCGTCGCCCCCAGTGACCCGCCTCCCGTCCCGGCTGCACAACGCACCTCGTCTCTTTATCCGGGTGAACAAACCATTTCGGATTGGTTGATGACCGGGGTCGGCGCGCCCGATTTCACGCTGGCGTCCGACGCGGAGGCCGTTCGCATTGAACCAAAGGCGGCGCCGACGCAGAGGTTCGTCGCCCTGGTCCGAACGGTGCCCGCCGACGGTCTCGTTGGAAAAGAGATCACCGCCACGTTCCTCGTCCGCGCGGACGGCCTGGAGAAGCCTGGGATGTGCATCCTCAAGGTGCAGGCAGAGCCGGCGCTCGCGTATCAAGGATTCCTCGCTGGGGATTTCAAGGAGATTGCTGCATCTACAAAGGGATTCGTCCCGTGCACGGTGTCCACCAAGGTTCCCGACGGCGCGCGTTGGATATTGTTCGGCGCGACTTATCGAGGAAATGGGAAGATCTGGGTCAAGTCGCCGGCGTTGAATCCCGGTGCACCCAAGGGCTAGACGGAGCTCGTTGGGGGTTGGCGGAAGTGGTAGGAGCGTTGGCGACCCGATGACGCCCTGGTCCCGCGCAACATCCGAAACGAACACCGTTCGCATCCATTACCTCCGCACCGGCGGCCCCAAGCCCCCGGTGGTCCTTCTGCACGGACTGATGGGCAGCGGCGCCTGTTGGACGCCGCTCGCCCGCGCGCTGGAGGCGGACTTCGACGTCGTCATGCCCGACGCACGCGGGCACGGCGACTCGAGCTCTCCGGACCACGGATACCGCTACGACGATCACGCGGGCGACGTGGAGGGCCTGGTTCGCGGCCTCGAGCTCTCTCGCCCCGTCCTCGTGGGCCACTCGATGGGTGGCATGACTGCCGCGTTGGTTGCGAGTCGAGACGCGGGGGACGTACGCGGCCTCGTCCTCGTCGACCCGACGTTCCTGAGCCCCGAACGCCAACGCGGGGTGCAGGAGAGCGACGTCGCGGGTCAGCACCTCCGCGTGCTCGGGCTTTCACAGTCCGACCTCGTCGCGCAGGCCCGAGCTCGGAATCCGCATCGCTCGCTCGAGATCATCGAGCTCCAAGCCGACGCGAGACTGAAGACGCGCATGGCCGCCTTCGACGTGCTCAGGCCTCCAAACCCCGACTACCGCGACGTCGTCCGAGCGATCCGCGTACCGACCTTGCTCGTGATCGGCGACGACCCAGTGGTCACGCTCGCGATGGCGACGGAGCTTTGCAGCCTGAACCCACTCGTGCGCATCGAACAGGTTGAGCGGGCCGGCCACGGTCTACCGTTCGAGCAGCCCGAGCGCCTCGGCGAGGTGGTCCTCTCGTTTTTGCGTTCGCTTGCGTAGACTCGTGCGTATGCGCAGCCTCTACGCATTAGCGCTTCTGTCGCTCGCAGTTTCCGGTGGTGCAGCGTGCGATCGCGCGAAGGCCTCGCTTGGGACTGCGGCCGCGGCGCCCGCGGAGGGCTCGTCGACCTCGCTCACAGAGTCCACACCGCCGACGGCGCGCGCGGCGCTCGAGCCGCGCGATGACCTGCCGGGTCTGCCGAACTTCGCGAAGGTTTCGGACGTGCTCTACCGAGGTGCTCAACCCACCGCGGAAGGTTTTCGCACGCTGAAGAACATGGGCGTGAAAACGGTCGTGAGCCTGCGCATGCTCCATTCGGACCGCAAAATGCTCGAGGGCACCGGGCTGCAGTATCGCCGAATCAGCGCCAAGGCCTGGCACCCGGAGGACGAGGACGTGGCGAGGGTGCTCAAGATCGTCGAAGACCCCAAAAACCAACCAGTGTTCGTGCACTGCGAGCACGGTGCCGATCGAACCGGGACCGTGGTCGCCGCTTATCGAATGGTGGAGCAGGGCTGGACCAACGAAGAGGCCGCGGCGGAGCTACAGGCGTTCGGCTACCACCCGATTTGGGCGGAGATCCTGACGTACCTCTCGCGCTTCGAACGCAAAGCGATGCAACAGACGGTCGCCAATACACCGGCGCCGTCGCTCGACCTCATCGAGTGAAGCTTTACACCTTTCAGCGCGTGGCAGGCTCCGGCCTCATAGGCACGATCGCCGCGCCGGGGCAGATTCATGTTCCAGCGCCGCCACAGCGTGCCTGTTCCAGCAGGTGCACGGCAGCCACGACGAAGCTCGTGGCGGCGTCAAGTGATGCGCCGTCGCCGAGCGACGTAGGCCGGCGCGACTCGAGGGCATGCCGATTGCCCGCGCCGGGTGGTCGCATCTGTGGCCAAGGGAGGCGTCATGCTGCAGCGCTCGGTAGCAGGAGTCGGCCGGATCTACGTCGGGGCCATCCTCTTTGCGTTTGTCGGCGTGCTCGCACTACAGGCTTGCGGGGACGACGATGACGACGGCGATTGCGAATGCCCGGGTGCGGGGGGCACCGCGACCACCACGACGGGCACGGGCGGCAGCACCAACGGGGAGACAGTCCCGCTCAAAGAAGCGAAGCTGAACATCGAGCACAACGCGACGGACCTCGATACTGGGTTTCAAGGATTCATCGATAGCGAGGGCTGGCAGCGATTGGACGTTACCGGTCCCGACGGCACGGTGCTCACCTTGGAGGGTAAAGGTGAGCTGGGCGCGCTCGGGCTCACGGAGCTGTTCTTCGAGTCCGTCGAGCCGGAGAACGCGGAAGTGCCGATCGAAGAGATCCTCGCGACGCTCCCGGAGGGGAACTACACGATCAAAGGGCCGACGCCCGACGGCGGGGTCACCGAAGGGACCGCTCTGTTGACGCACGACATCCCGGCCGGGCCGGTCCTCATGTCGCCTGCGGAGGGCGAGACGGTCCCGCGCGAGGGCCTCGTGATGACCTGGGAGCCGGTCACCGAGACGATCACCGGCGAGCCCATCGACATCATTGCCTATCAGCTAATCGTCGAGCGAGACGAGGAACCGCACCCGCATGCGCTCTCGAAACACGTGATGAGCGTGCACGTCGGACCGATGACCACGAGCGTATCGGTTCCGCGTGAATTCCTCGAGGAGCAGACGAATTATGCGTGGGAGGTTCTGGCGATCGAGGAAAGCGGCAATCAGACCCTCTCCTCCGGTACGTTCTCGACCGAGTGAGTCCAGCTAGGCATGGAGGCACTCGCAGGCTACCGTCTCTCCCGACCCTCGTCGCGGAGGACTTGGCCCATGGGAAGCTGGACGATTGACGTGACGACCGAGCCTGGCGTGCTCCGGCTCAAGCTCGTCGGCAGGTTCGCGGTCCAAGAGATGACGAGGTTCGTCGACGAACACAATCGCTGCATCGATGGCTTCGGGGTGCGCGACTACCTCGTTTGGGCCGACCTGACCGAGCTCGCTACGCTGAGTCCCGAGTGCTCCAAGCTCGTCGAGGACGCCAAGCGGTACAGCCACGCCCGTCCGAATTTTCGTGGAAGCGCCGTTCTCATCGCGACACCGACGATCGCCCTGCAGCAGCGCCGCACGTCGACCGAGGCAGGCGTCTCCGAGACCGAGCTCGTGTCGTCCGATCCAGCGGAGCTGCGCGAGCACCTGCGACGCGTCTGCCCCAGCGTTTACCCGCCAGGCGCATCATCGCGCGACCTTGGGACGTCGGCGCGCCGGCCTTCGAAGCCCGAGGCTCGTTAGCGCGCGCAAGACTTGCGCTCGACCTGCAGCGCGTGCGCTGTAGGTCGCCCAGGCTACTTCGATCGTTTGGCTTTTTCAGCCGATCGAGCGAGGCCCGACCGTTGCAACTCGCCCCGGGCATGAAGCGAATCCTCGTTGCGTACGCGACGCGCGAAGGCCACACGGAGGCCATCGCCGACCATCTCGCGGAGCGCCTTTCGACCCAAGGCCACATCGTTACGCTGATGAACGTCGCGAACCTAGATCCCTTCGAGGACGGTCCGAATCGCTTCGATTGCGCGATCTTCGCTGCCTCCGTGCACCTCGGGCGCCACGAGCCGGAGATGATCTCGTTCGTTCGTGCCCATCTGCGCGAGCTCGCCGAGACGCCGACGGGGTTTCTGTCCGTGAGCTTGGCGGAGACGACGGTGGAGGACCCGGCCGCCCCCGAAGACAAACGGGAAAAGGCGAAACACGACGTCGCGCTCGCCATTCAGCATTTCATCGAGGACACGGGCTGGCTGCCGAGCCGCACGAAACCCATCGCCGGCGCGCTCGCCTATACGAAATACGGCTTCATCGTCCGCTTCGCGCTGAAGATGATTGCTCGATCCGCGGGCGTGTCGACCGACACGAGCTGCGATCACGTTTATACGAATTGGCGCGTGCTCGATGCATTCGTCGATGACGTCGTCGCGACGGCGCACGGCGGTCATTATCACGCGCCTAGCCAGCCGCCCGCAGCGAGGGCCGTGTCGTGAGCGACGATCGGCGTGCACCGCGGCCCAGCCATCCGGACGCGTTCGAAACACGAATTCACGTATTGCCGGCCATCGCGCTCGCGATGCACGACGCTCTCTGCGAGACCGCCGATGCGCCGATCGATCGGGTGCGAGCGATGATGCTCGAGCACGGCGCCGGCGCGCTCGTCGTCGTCGATGGCAGGGGGCGTCCGCTCGGCATGATAAGCCCGCTCGATCTCGTGACCCACCCTGGGGCGACGACGGCGTGCGAGGTGATGACCTCACCCGCGGTGAGCGTCCACGAGATGACGTCGATCACGCGAGCGGCTGCAGTGATGGCGTACGAAGGGATCGACCATTTGCCCGTCGTCGACGATGGAGGCTCGCTCGTCGCGATCTTGTCGTCGGCCGACATCATGCGGCATCTCGGGCAAGAACAAGGCTTCCTCGTCCCCCGTGAGAGCCGCCGGCGCCGCCATATCAGGGGAATCGCCGCGTAGCTGCCACCCGCAGGTACGAGCGCTCGATGATCGAGCGGCGCCGCGCGGGGCGTCGTGGCACGCCGCGCGCATCGCCCTCGATATGGGCGCTGATTCGAATGGCCTGTCGATGGTGGCTCCCGCCGTGGGGCTCCTCACGGATCTCTACGAGCTGACGATGGCCTCGAGCTATTTGCAGCTCGGCGCGAACGATACGGCCGTCTTTAGTCTCTTTGCACGAAAACTACCGGCCAATCGTCGGATGTTGATCGCGTGTGGGATCGAAGAGGCATTGCGCCGGCTCGAGGCATTTCGCTTCGATACCGACGCTATCGAGTATTTGCGCTCGACCGATCGCTTTCGTCCGGCTGACCTCGACTACTTCGCGCGCGTTCGGTTCACCGGCGACGTGTGGGCCGTACCGGAGGGCGCCGTCGTCTTCGAGAACGAGCCGATCCTGGAGGTTCGTGCGCCGATGATCGAGGCGCAGCTCGTCGAGACGCTGCTCCTCAATGCCGTTCATTACGCGACCGCGGTCGCCTCGAAAGGTGCTCGCTGCGTCGCCGCCTCGAATGGTCGGCCGGTCGTGGAGTTCGGTTTGCGGCGAACGCCCGGTCTCGAGGCCGGCCTCATCGCGGCGCGAGCGACGTATCTGGTGGGGTTCGAGTCCACCAGCAACGTGCTCGCCGGGTACGTCTATGAGCTACCCGTGAGCGGGACGGTGGCGCACTCGTTCATCGAGGCTTTCGATACCGAGGCGGACGCGTTTCGAGCGGTCGGCCAAACGACGCGCGGGCGCGTCACGCTGCTGGTCGACACGTACGACACGTTGCACGGTGTTCGAAGCGCGATTGCGTCGATGCGAGACCTGCGCGCGTCGGGTCGGCGGGTGTCCGCCATTCGATTGGACAGCGGCGACCTCGACGCTCTGAGCCGTGCGTCGCGAGCGCTGCTCGATGCCGCCGGCTTCGGCGACGTTCGGATCTACGCGAGCGGCGGGCTCGACGAGATGGCTATCGATCGACTCGTGAGCGCAAAGGCTCCGATCGACGCGTACGGGGTCGGGACACGCCTCGCGATGGCCTCGGACGCACCGGTGCTCGACATGGCGTACAAGATCGTCGAGTACGCAGGACAGCCCTGTCTCAAGCTCAGCGACGGCAAGTCGACGCTCGCCTTCCCCAAACAAGTTTGGCGGCGTTTGGGTGAAGACGGCCAGTACGCCGAGGACATCCTCGGGCTACGTGGCGAGCCGCCACCCACCGGCGCGTTCCACCCGCTGCTCGAACGCGTCGTTCTCAGGGGCGAGCGCTGCGCGCCGGTGCTCTCGCTCGCCGAGCAGAGAGCGCAACACGCCGCGGAGATTGCGCGCTTTCAGCACTACCGATCCATCGAAGGCAGAGACAAGTACCCAGTCGGCATCTCCGATGCGCTCATGACGGCGCACCGCCGGGCGGTCGCGTCGGTTCGGCGACGCGAGGGCCTCCTCCGCAATGGGATTCGGCTCGAGCACAGTCCTCCCGGGTGACGAGAAGTCAGCTCCAGAAGCGCGACAGCGAGCCGAGCGCCCGTGACACGCGAGCCGGCTCGAACACCCAGGTCAGCAAACAGCCATAGAGCGCGCCGCTGAAATGCGCGTCGTGGTTGACGCCGTCGTTTGCCCTGTACGAATGCCAGATGCTGTATGCGAGATAGCCGAGCGCATAAAAGAGCGCCGGTATCTTGAACGGCAGGAACATCAAATAGAGCTTCATCTCCGGGTGAAGCAGGATCGCGCTGAACATGACCGCGGCGACCGCACCGGATGCGCCGACGGACGCGTAACGCCGATTGTCCATGTGCCGCAGTGTGGTCGGGATGAACGCGACGACGACGGCGCTCGCATAGAGGAGAAGGAACCGCGCGTCGCCGATGACCTTCACGACCTCGTCCGCGAAGAACCACAACGTCAGCATGTTGAAGAACAGGTGGCTCGCGTCGACGTGGACCCAGCCTGCGGTCAGCAGGCGGTGAACCTCACCTTTGCGGACGCGGCTCGGGCTCAACAGGAGCGCGGAGCGGACGCCGTCGGAAGCGAAGGCGAGCACGCTGACGACGACCACGCTGGCGATGACGAGGAGGGACGTGCTCGTGAGGAGGGTCTGGAGAGGCTGGCCGCGCACGGCCACCATCGTAGCCCCGTCAGCCTCGCGAAGCTTCGCGCTGGTCGGCGATCGGAATTCGAATCACGAAAGACGCGCCCCCGAGCGTCGTCTCGCCGACCGTAATCGTTCCACCCGTGGCCTCGACGAGGCCGCGACAAACCGCGAGCCCGAGGCCCGTTCCCTTTCCGACGTCCTTGGTGGTCGCGAACGGCTCGAACAATCGATCGCGAATTTCAGGCGCAATGCCGGGCCCGTCGTCGGCGACGGTGATGACGACGTGCTCCGATGTCGGCTCCGCGCGCAGCTCGATGACGCTCTTCGCGGCGTCGATTGCATTCAAGAGCAGGTTCAACAGGACTTGTTGGAGGCGCTCGCCCGCGATGGCGGCTTCGGGAAGGGCGTCTGCGATCTCGACATGCAGGGTGAGGTTCGAAAGCCGCTTTTGGGGTTTCAAGAGAGCGGCGACCAGATCGGATGCTTCGCGGACATTCGCGCGTGGCCGCTCCTTTCCGCTCGGCGGGGCGCCCGGGCGCGCGAAATCCAACAGATCGCGGAGCACGCGGTTCACCCGCTCGGTCTCGCCTTTCATCCGGACGAGGAAGTCGTTTCGCTCCTCCGGGCTGAGATCGCCGCCCAAGAGGAGCTCTTCGAAGCCGAGGATGGCGGCGATGGGATTGCCGATCTCGTGCGCGACACCCGCCGCGAGCCGGCCGACGCTCGCGAGCCGCTCCGATCGAACCATGCTCTCCTGCGCGCTCTCGAGGTCGCGTTTCGCGCGCTGCAGCTCCTCGACCTTCGAGCGCAGCGCTTGCTCTTCGGCGATGAGCTTGTCGGTCATCTCGCGCAAGCTGTCGGCGAGCTCCGCGAGCTCGCGCGCCGCGGGTCGCTCCAGATCCAGATTGCGGGCGCCTGCAGCGACACGTCCCGCTGCTCGAGACACTTGTTCGACCGGGCGCACGACGAGCCTGGTCATCGCGAAGTACGCGAAGACGAGCAGCGCGAGGGCGACGACACCCGTGTAGAGCGCGACGAGCTGTACGAGCGCGCTCGATCCGGCCGTCGGCGCGGACAGTGTGAGCGTGAGCGCGACGGCGCCTCCGCCCCGCTCGGCCGGCACCACGACGAAGAGGGATCGCCCGTGTGCGGAGTCGACGCGCCGCGCTTCCTCGATCGGTCGGGGCAAGCTCGCGGGCAAGAGCGACGCGTCGCCTGCGATCGTCGTGGGGCTTCCCGATTTGTCATAGATGGCGATCGCGGTGACGCCCGTATCCGACAGCTGCGCGTCGAGAAGCGCGTCGAGCGCTTCGTCCGGGCGCGAGCGTTTCGCCTCGAGCACGTGGCTCGCAACCGCGCGACCGAGGCCACGCGCATATTCGCGCCGCGCGGACGCGAGTGACGCCTCCGTCAGGCGCGCGACGGCGACGTAGAGCGGGATGAACCCGACGGCCAAGAGCGCACCGAGCAGGAGCAAGATCTGCAGCCGAATGCCGAGGCGCACGCGAGAGACTTTATCGATCTGTCGCGAAGTGGGCCAACGCCAAGCCGTGGTGATAGGGCCTCTGCCGTAGCCCATGCGCCCGCTCGTCCGCGTCGCTCTCGCGCTCCGCCGCGCCCTTCTCGGCGCGGCGACGTTGCTTCTGTGTACGAGCCTTGCCGCGTTCGTCGTCTACGACGCGAAGCACCCGCTGCCGCTCGTTTACTCCGCCGTTGCCGGTGTGCTGATCGCAGGCCTCGTTGCACACCGCTTGCGCACGCGCCTGTCCGCGCTCGCACCGTCGGTCACCACCGAGCTCGAGATCGGCGCGCTGGCGATGGTCGGCGCGTACCTGCTCGTCGTCCGCGCCGACGAGAGCCTCGACGGCCCCGCGTATCCTGCGGTGTATCTGTGCCTTGCGATCGTGAGCGCGTTCGGCCGGCCGGGCGCCGCGCTCGTCGCGCTGGCGACCGGCGTCGCGATGGAGGCAGCGATCCGCCTCTTGGCGTTCGAGGAAGCGGATCTTTCGGACACGCTCCCGCACGTCGCGTTCATGATCATCTTCACGGGCTTCAACGCGGCCGTGCTGCGAACGGAGCTCGCGCGTGTGCGGACGGCGATGGTCGCGCGCCTCAAAGACGAGGTGGAAAAGCTCCGAACCGAGGCGAGGAATTATCGGCTCCTCGGTACGACGGCGGAGGCGCCTCGCCCCGCCGACGACGAGCGCCTCCTTCGCTCGGGTGTGGAGGAGATCCATCAATCGGTGCTCTTCGCGCTTCGCCTCGTGCGCCAGACGCTCGACCTGCACACGGCGATGTTGCTCTGGAAGAACGACGCCGGATCGCACCTTCGAATCAGCGAGCTCGTGACCGACGAGCCGGAGATCGGCGAAGGGCCGTTCCTCGTGGGCGACGGCGTGTTCGGCGCGGCGCTCTCGCGCGGGGCGATCGTGAGCCTCAGCGGCCTCAAAGAAGGTTACAAGCTGCCGTATTACGCAGGCGCGTGCCCCGTTCGGACCGTGTGTGTGATCCCGGTTCAGGAGCACGGCATCGTGCGCGGCCTTCTGGTCGTCGATCGCGTCGCCGACCGCGCGTTCACCAAACATGAAGAGTCGATGCTCGAGGAGGCGGCGCAATATGCCGTTCGCGCGATCCACAACGAGCGCGTATTTCTCCAGCTCGAGCGCGCCAAAGCGGAGCAAGGCAAGCTCTACCGCGCCGCCGAAGCGCTCAATGCAGCGAAGAGCGAGGAAGGCGTCATCGAAGCGGGCGTCCACAGCGCGCGTGAGGTGACCAGCGTCGACTATGCCGCGCTGACGCTGTTCGACCCCGCGACGAAGACCCACGAGATCCGCGTCATCAGCGGAGACTTCGACGACGGCGACGGAACGGCGACCATCGGCGCGCGCTTCCGCGCCAATACCGGCCTGGTGTCGATGGCGCTCGAGAACCGGCACCCGCTGCCGTACCGCGGGCAGTTCGACGACAAGAAGCAGACGGTTTTCACGCGGCATCTCACGCCGCCGAAAATGCCGAGCCTCTTCGTCCTGCCGCTCGCGGCTCACGACCGGCCGCTCGGCACGCTCGTCCTCGGATCGCGCCGGCGCGGAGCGTTCGGCGAATCAGTCCGCGGCACGCTCGAAGTCATGGCGAGCCACATGGCCGTGTCGCTCGAGGGCGCCCGCATGATGAAACGCCTCGAGGAGCTAGCGACGACCGACGGTCTCACGGGTCTGCTCAACAAGCGCGCGATGCTCGACGTCGCCGAGCACAAGATCGCGGCGTCGCGCCGATTCGGCCGGCAGCTCGCAGTGCTCGTCACCGACATCGATCACTTCAAGCGTGTGAACGACACGTACGGACACGACGTCGGCGACGTGATCATCAAGGGCCTCGGCGACATCCTTCGGCGCGCGAAGCGAACGACCGATGCGGTCGCGCGCTTCGGCGGCGAAGAGTTCGTCGTGATCTGCGAAGAGACGGACGAGCGTGGCGCGATGCTCCTCGCCGAGCGCGTGCGCACGGAGCTCGCGAAGACGACGTTCTTCGCGGGGCCGGCGGAGGGCAGCACGGAGCAGCGCACGCTGAGCGTGACGTGCTCGATCGGCATCGCGACGTACCCGGCTGCAGGCGCCTCGTGGGAAGCGCTCTTCAAGGCCGCGGACACCGCGCTGTACGCGTCGAAGCAAGGCGGCCGCGATCGAACGACGGTGTACGCCGGTCCGCCGCTCAGCCAGCGCGAGCGCGCCGCGTGACCTGAACGGATCACGAGCGGTCGCGATCGAAAGGTCCGGTGTTAGCATCCGCGGTCCGTCATGGGCCGCGCTCTGCATCACCGAAGAGGACGACGCGGCAAGCTCGTCAGCGTTGCGTGTCTGATCGTCGCAGCCGCGTTTGCGTATCGAGCTGCACCCGCGACCGCGGGCGATGAGCCGACCGCGGCGCGCATCGATATCGCCGTGGGGATGCCCGCGCCGGTCGTGCCTGCTCTCCCTCCCGAAGCGGATCCGCCCGAGCCGGTCGTCGTGACCGAGCCGCTTCGCGTCCTGCATCTCGAGACGCTCGGGACACGCGAGCCCGTCGATATCACGCCGTTCGACGCCGCAGGTGAGGTCGTTCCCGACGAGATGATGAAGCTCAGCACGCTGCTCGCGCCGCGGAACCCGCGCGGTGGACCGCCCGATCCCGAGGACGTCGTGCGTATCGATCCCGCGCTCGCGGCGCTCCTTCTCCGCATCTCGGCCGAGCTCGGCGATGCACCGCTCGTGATCGTCTCGGGCCATCGAAAGCCCGGGCGAGGAACGAGCAAGAAGAGCTTTCACGTGAAGGGAATGGCGGCGGACATCGCCGTCGCCGGCGTGAAGCCCGTCGAGATTCGCAGAGCGGCGCTTCGCGCGGGAGCCGGCGGAGTCGGCCTTTATCCGCGGTTCGTTCATGTCGACGTGCGCGAAGAGCCGTATCGGTGGGGCGCGGGTGGCGGACGGCCACGCTTGCGACGCCCGGCGCCGTCGAAGTAGCCGGCGAGGCTTGCAGTGTGCGACATCCGGCACAAAGCTTCGATCGGATGAAGGATCCCAAGCCCCCCGCCGAGCGCGCCAAAGAATCGGTCGAACGCGGCCTCGGCGAGCTGTTCAAAGCCGCAAAGAGCGTCGGCACCGCCGTTCGCCGCGAGACGCAGAGGTCGGGCGGGTTCGGCAAGGCCCTCGACGATGCTTCGCGCGAGGTGGTTCGCGCTGCCTCGAACGTCGCGACGCGCCTCGGCACCGGGATCGAAAAGCTCGGCCGAAAGGCTCAGGAAGCCCTCGATGCCGAGGATCAAAGGGAGGACGAGATGAAAGCTTCTTCCGACAAGAAGTCGTCCGAGCGCGAGGAAGAGTGGCCGAAGACGCGCGAAGAGTACGAAAAGAAGTACGGGCGCGACGGCGACGACTGGCCGAGGTCGCGCGAGGAGTACATCGAGAAGTACGGCCGGCCTCCTCGTAAGCGCGGCGACGACGACGACCCCGGCTATCGGATCGCCTGACGACGACGCCGGTCCTCGGGGCGGAGCACTTCGATATGCGCAGTCTTCGCCCCGAAGGAATCCCTCAGGGTATTCTGCCGGCCCCGATGCCGGTCCCTCGGTTGCCAGGACACAAGGTGAGAGCCGTCGGTTGCGACGTGCCGCCGGCCTCGCAGCGCGGCTTCATTTTCGTGCGGCACATGGAGCTCGTCGCCGAATTCGCGAATGGGGAGACGAGCGCGCCGTTCCCCTACGACGTGGCGGATCGCGAGCGCATCGATGCCGTGGTGATCGTCGCCCACTACCGAGATCAGGCGGGCGTGCGCCGCGTCTATCTTCGATCGGCTTTACGGCCGCCTGCCGCGCTGCGAGCGCGTGACGTGTGGCCCGTCCCCGAAAAGGACACGCTCGGCGAGCTGTGGGAGGTACCGGCAGGCCTCGTCGAGGTGAACGAGCGCTCCGAAGCCGGCTTGCGCGCGTGTGCCCGCCGCGAGCTGCACGAGGAGGCGGGTTTCGACGTCCCCGAAGAGCAGGTCATGCCCCTCGGGCCTTCGTCATTTCCGTCGCCCGGTATGGTGGGGGAACGACATTTCTACTTCCACGCGGAGGTCGATCCCGCGCGCCGCGGACGCCCCCCTGAAGACGGATCGATCCTCGAGAGGCATGCGTCGATCGTCGACGTCTCTCTCGAGGAAGCGCTCGCTGCGTGTCGCGCCGGCGAGATCGAAGACGCCAAGACCGAGCTCGCGCTCCGGCGCCTCGCGGAGCTCTACCCGGAACGACCGTGAGCCTGCGCATCGCGTACCTCGTCAAACGCTCGCGTTGGAGCCTGATCCACGATCAAAGCGGCGCCGCGCGCATGCGTGCGCTCGTGCGTCGACAAGATCCGACCGTCGCGCGCCTGAAGAGCACGCACGAGGCGCACGAGCGCACCGTGGAAGAGGTGCTCGGCGCGTTCGACTCACTGGGCGTGGAGGCGGTGCCCATCGGTTCGCGCACGCGCGACGTCACCTCGAAGCGGTATGCGCTCGTCGTCACGATCGGTGGTGACGGCACCCTTCTTCGCGCTTCTCACAAGGTGTCCGACGTACCGGTGCTCGGCATCAACAGCGCACCGTTGAGCTCGGTGGGCTTCTTCTGCGGCGTGAAGAACGGCGGCGCGCTCGCCGCCATCGAGCGTGCGCTCGACGGTCGTTTGGAGTCGAGCCAGCTGGCCCGCATGGAGGTGACGATCGACGGCCGTGTCGTCTCGTCTCGTGTCCTCAACGACGCGCTCTTCTGCCACCAGAGCCCCGCCGCGACGTCGCGCTACATCATCGAGTCCGGGGGCGTCGTGGAGGAGCAGAAGTCGAGCGGCTTTTGGGTGGGTCCGGCGGCGGGATCGACCGCCGCGCAGCGGTCCGCCGGCGGAAGGATTCTCCCCCTCGAGAGCGAGACCCTGCAGCTCGTCGTGCGTGAGCCGTACACGCCGAAAGGTGAGCGCTATCGACTCTTGCGCGTCCTCGCGAAGGGCGAAGAGCAGATCGTCGTGAGAAGCAAGATGCGCGATGCCGCGATCTTTCTCGACGGTCCCGACGTCGTCGTTCACCCGCAGTTCGGTGATGTGATTTCATTCCGCCGATCGCGCGAGCCGCTCGTTTTGCTCGGAATCAAATCGGTTCGATCACATCGGCGCTGACGCCTGCAGCAGTACCGGGACGGTCGAAACGTTCCGGAAACGATCCTAGTTCGATGCTGGAGGTCCCGTGGAGCTCGACCATTACGATCCTGGCGCCTTCTACGACGAGATGTTCGAGTCGCGCGGCGCGACGCGACCCGAGACGACACTGCTCGCGCAGCGCCTGCGGTCGCTCGCCGACGCGGAGGTGCGCGCACGCCAGACGGCGGCCGAGCGGGCGCTTCTCGCGCGCGGCATCACGTTCAACGTGTACGGAAGCGACGCAGGGACGGAGAAGATCTTTCCGTTCGATCTCATCCCGCGTGTGGTCCCGAGTGGAGATTGGCGCACGATCGAGCGCGGGCTGAAGCAGCGTGTCCACGCGCTCAACCTGTTCATCGGCGACATCTACAACAAAGGCAGGATCCTCGACGCCGGCGTCGTCCCACGCAGCCTCATCGAGAGCGCGAAAGGCTATCTGCGCCCCTGTCAGGGGATCCTCCCCGCACGCGACGTCTATTGCCACATCGTCGGGACGGATCTGGTTCGCGATCGCGACGGGCAGTTCTACGTCCTCGAGGACAACCTTCGATGTCCGAGCGGCGTCTCGTACGTCCTCGAAAACCGCCGCGTGATGAAGCGGACGTTTCCGCAGGTGTTCGACCAGCTCAAGGTTCGCCCCGTCGACGCTTACCCGAGCAAGCTCCTCGAGACGCTTCAGAGCCTGTCGCGCGCGTCGTCACCCACGGTCGTCGTCCTCACTCCTGGTATCTACAACTCCGCTTACTTCGAGCACTCCTTCCTCGCACAGCAGATGGGCGTGGAGCTCGTGGAGGGGCGGGATCTCGTGGTGCGCGACGGTCGCGTGCACATGCGGACGACGCGAGGTTTGATGCCCGTCGACGTCATCTATCGACGAATGGACGATACGTTCATCGATCCGGTCGAGCTCCGGCGAGACTCGATGCTCGGTGTCCCGGGGTTACTCGACGTGTATCGCCACGGTCGCGTGGCGCTCGCGAATGCGCCGGGGACGGGCGTCGCGGACGACAAGGTCATCTACACCTACGTGCCGCAGATCATCGAATATTACCTCGGCGAAAAGGCCATCTTGCCGAACGTGCCGACCTATCGATGCGAGGACCCGAAGGCCTTGCAATACGTGCTCGATCACACGGATGAGCTGGTCATCAAAGCCGCGAACGAGTCCGGCGGTTACGGCATGCTCATCGGACCCCACGCGTCGTCCGCCGAGGTCGCGGAGTTTCGTGAGAAGGTGCGGGCCAACCCGCGTGAGTACATCGCGCAGCCGATGCTCGCGCTCTCGCGCGTGCCGACGATCTCCGATGAAGGTTTGGCCGGCCGGCACGTCGACCTCAGGCCTTACGTCCTTTACGGGGAAGACATCTACGTGTTGCCCGGAGGGCTGACGCGCGTCGCGCTGCGCCCGGGATCGATGGTCGTCAACTCGTCCCAGGGCGGCGGAAGCAAAGACACCTGGGTGCTCGCCGAGGAGGGCTCGTGCTGAGTCGAGTCGCAGACGCGATTTATTGGATGAATCGTTACGTCGAGCGCGCCGAGAACGTCGCGCGTTTCGTCGACGTGAACCTGCACCTGGCGCTGGATTTTCCCGAGGCGCACAGTGAATGGGAGCCGCTGATCGCCACGACCGGGGATGCCTCCGCCTACCGCGAGCGGTACGGCGCCGCGACGCGCGACGACGTCATCCGGTTTTTGACCTTCGATCGCGATAACCCCAATTCGATTTGCATGTGCCTGTCGAAGGCGCGCGAGAACGCGCGCACGATGCGCGAGTTCATATCGTCCGAGGTTTGGGAGCAGGTCAATCGCGCCTATTGGATGGTGACCGAGGCATCGAAGTCGGGAGCCGCCCTCGATTCACCGCACGACTTCTTCACCAACGTGAAGCAGGCGTCGCACCTGTTCGTCGGGACGATGTACCTGACGATGACCCACAACGAAGGCTGGCATTTCGGCAGGCTCGGACGCCTTCTCGAGCGGGCGGACAAGACGTCTCGCATCCTCGACGTGAAGTCGCACATGGTCGAGCCCGGCCGTGAGGACGTCCCCACACCGTCGGACGAGCTGCATTGGTCGGCGCTTTTGCGATCGGCGAGCGCGTTCGAGATGTATCGCAAGGCCTTCGGCAACGTCGTGCCTGCGAAGGTGATCGAGTTTCTGCTCCTCGATGATCGCTTCCCGCGCTCCGTCCTCTATTGCCTGAAGAAGAGCGAGCGCTCCTTGCACGCCATCACGGGAACGCAGTCGGGCCGCTGGACGAACCGGGCCGAGCGCGAGCTCGGACGCCTCAACGCCGAGCTCGCCTACGCCGAAATGAAAGAGGTCCTCGCGCGCGGTTTGCACCGCTTCATCGACGACCTGCAGCTCCGGATGAACCACGTGAACGACTCCATCGCGGAGACGTTTTTCGCGGTGGCGGCGCACGACGAAGGACGGCCACGAACGCTGCCGCCCCTCTCTCGAGCCGAATAGACGCTTCAGCTCGGCATCTGTTCTTCTTCGACCCGAACGAACACCTCGAGCGTCTCACCGCCGCCGCCCGCGTACAGCGTGCCGGACGTCGGCGTGGCGTCGACGAAGCTTCGGCCCACGGCGACGCGGATGTGCTCGGTCTGGATCACGGTGCCGTTGGTCGGATCGAAGCCCTTCCATCCGACCTCCGGGAGATAGACCTGCACCCACGCGTGGGACGCTTCTCCCATTCGCACGTTGGAGTGCTGCGGCCCGGTGAAGACGTAACCGCATACGTACCGCGCAGGGACGCCGAGCAAACGCGCGAGGCAGATGAAGAGGTTCGTGAAGTCTTGGCAAACGCCGAGGCGCTTCGAATACACCTCGAACGGCGTCGTGAGGACCGTCGTCTCGCCGGGCTTGTAGGTGTACTCCCGAAAGATGGATCGGTTCAGATCGAGAAGCGTATCGAGTAAGTCGTAATCGTTCCGTTCGACGAACGTCATCGCATAGCTCGCGAGCTCGAGGAGCTGGGATTCGGGCAGCTCCGGCGGCAAGAGGAACGGCTGCAGCATGTGGTGCTGCCACGGCATCCACACGAGCGGGATCGTCGAGCGCTTGCGCACCTTCGCGAACGCGAGCGGGTCGGTATCGAAGAGATCCACGAGGGAATCGGCCTCGATCGCGAGCTCGGTGAAGGGCTGGTCGATGGCGATCTTGCGGACGCGGTTGCCGAAGACGTCCTCGAACTCGCGGTTGCTGCCGTCGACGGAGACCTTGAGCGAATGGGAGCGGAGGCGCTGCAGGCGATCGTCGGCGGGCTCCAAGCGCAGCACGTGGGACGAGCGCTCGACGGGGCGGGCGTAGCGATAGATGGTTCGGTGGACGACGCGGAGGCGCTTCGGCGAGCCTTCTTCGAGCCTGCGTGCGCTCGGCCGCGCGCTCGGAGACGTGACGTGTGGTCGGGCGCCGACCTCGGCGAGGAGCGCGCCTTGACGCACGACGATGAGCGTTCCCGGCGTGAGCGTTCGCCACGGGGGCGACCTCCTCTCCGGGCCGAGCGATATGTCGAGAGGCCTCGACGAGACGAGGACACCTTTTCGGCTGACGGTGCCCCGCCGCGTGAAGTCCACGCAGATCTGCGCGTCACCGATGGTCACTTGCTCGTACGGCGGAAGTAGCTCCGCGACGTGAAGCTCTCCCGGGTGGTGTCGATCGGCATACGCGACGAGATCGCGCCCATCCGTCAGGACGAGCGTGAGCCCGCCGTACCCATTGAGATCGTCCAGCCAGCCTTGCAGCATCTCCGGCCCGATGTCGGCGAGGCTCTTCGTGCCTGCCGAAAATGCGCGGTTCAAAAGCTCGCAGAAGACCAGCTCGCTGTCGGTCGCGCCGACCGGCTCGAATCGCGTCGGCTCCGACAAGGGAAGGCGGCGCTCGAGCGAGCCCGCGTGCGCGATCGTGAAATCGCGACCGCCCATGCTGCGCACGAACGGCTGCGTGTTCGCGTCCGTGTTGCGGCCCCAGGTCGCTGTTCGCACGTGCACGAGGAACAGACTCGACTCGAGGTGTTGCCACGCTCGAACGAGCTCGCTGCGAATGCTCCCCGCGGGGGGCGCCGGCTCCTTGAGGACGACCGCGCAAGGCTCACCGGCGGGGTAATACGCCAGGCCCCATCCGTCGGGGTGCGTACCGCCAGGACGCAGGCACCGCAGATCGAACGAAGGCGCGAGCTCGCCTTCGAAGGACATCGCCAACAAGTTCGGCATGCGGCCGGCATCGTACCTTGAGTCTCCGCGAAGGCCGCGTCACGGTTCGAACCATGGACGGCCGGGGGGACGATCTCGACGTGCTCCACGACGAAGCCGGGTGGCGCGTCGGGATTTGGAACAACCTGCTGTTCACTGCGATCTCGCAAGCACCCTCCGCGACGAGCCTCGCGCACGTGCGTCGCGGCCAGCGGCGCCTCCTCGAGATGGATGGACCCATCGGAGGTCTGACCCTCGTCGTGGGGTTACGCCTCGGTCCGCTCGATCTCACCGAGGCGATGCGCGACGAGCTCAAGCAGATGATGAACGTGCCGAACCTTCGCGGGCACTCGGCGATCGTCATCGAGTCCGACGGCTTCGCCGGCGCAGCTGTGCGAGCGGTGCTCGGTGCGGTGATCCTCCTCGCACACACCGATTCGCCACAGAAGATGTTCGAATCGCGCGAGGCCGCGGCCCGCTACCTCGCCGCACACGCACCGGGCGGCTGGAATACCGAGCAATTGCTCATTGCCGCCCATCGATTCACGGAGGGCCTCGGACGATCGATAGGCGGATAGCACCGTTTGGTTTTCTTATGATCCGGCGCCCCTCGCGTGTTGGCGCCGAGCGTGTATTTTCCCGGACTACTCGGAGACAAGATGCGCTCGATTGCGTTTCGAAATGGTGACATGCAGGCCGATGCGGCCTCGCCGTCGTGGATCCTCGTCTATGCGACCGTCGATCAGCGATATGGCGATGCCGTTCAGACCATTGCGCGCCGATATCCCAATGTGCCGATCTTCGGCGCCACGTCGTTCCAAGGCGTGATGCACGAGGGCGGCTTTTCGCGCGGCGTATTTGCGCTCGCGGGGGAGAGCGGCGACGGTGTTCGGGCAGCGCACGTCATCAAACGTGCGGCCGGACGCAAGGCGCGTAACGACGCCAAGGCTGCGGCGCTGGAGATCATCGAGCGTCTCGGCACACGCCCGGACGCTCTGCTCTTGCACGCGACACCAGGCTTCGAGGAGCGCTTGCTCGAAGGTGTCACCGACGCATTCGACGGAAAGGCGCCACCTTTGTACGGCGGCAGCGCAGCCGACGACGACCTGTCGGGCAACTGGCGCATTTTCACGGAGAGCGCGGTCGAAGAGGAAGGGTTTCTCCTCGTCGGATTCAGCAGCAAAAAGCCCGTCCACGGCTCTTTCGTCGCCGGCTACAACCCCGGCACGAAGCGGGGCAAAGTCACCGCGGCGCACGATCGCGTTATCCGAAGCATCGACGGTCGGCCCGCGGCACGGGTCTACAACGAGTGGCTGGACGGCGCGCTGGACGACGTCCTCGAGATCGGTGGCAACGTGTTATCCCGCACCTCGTTGCATCCGCTCGGCCACGTCGTCGATCGCGTCGGCGCGGTGCCTCGTTATCTACTGTCGCACCCGCATGCGATCGGACGCGACGGCTCGCTCTCGCTGTTCACCGACGTGCACGTCGGCGACGAGATCGTCCTCATGGTCGGCAGCGCGGATGCGCTCGTCGATCGCACAGACCAGGTCGCGGCCCGCGCCGCGCGCGGCGCCGGGCCTCTTCGCGGCGGCATCCTCGTCTACTGTGCCGGCTGCGTCGGAACGATCGGGGAGCGCGCCACCGACGTCGCGCAGCGCTTCCACGACCGCATTGGACGCGTCCCGTTCCTCGGCATCGCCACGTTCGGCGAGCAAGGCTGTTACGTCGGGACGCCGTCGCAGAACCGCCACGGCAACTTGATGTGCGACGCGATCTTGTTCGAGTAGCTCCGATCAGAGATCGATCGCGCCGCTGGCGTCGCCGAACGCGTCGGTCTCGACGCCGGCGACGTTCAGCATCTTGATGAAGAGCTTCGCGACCGAAGGTTCTCCGTCGAAGACGACGTGGCGCCCGGTCGCGAACGCGTCGCCACCACTGCCGGCGAGGAGGATCGGCATGTCGTTGTGGTTGTGCGCGTTGCCGTCCGAGATCTCGCTCGACAAGAACAACATCGAGTTGTCGAGCAGCGTGCGGCCGTCGATGTCTTCCACGGCGTCGAGCATCGCGAGCAGGTTCGCGAACTGCTGAACCTCCCAGGTGTCGATGACGGTGAGCTTGTCGAAGTTCGCCTGCAGATCCTGGTGATGGCTGATCTCGTGATGGCCGCCGCTGATGCCGAGGAACTCGTAGCTGCGGTTCGAGCCTGCATTCGCGAGCATGAACGTGATGACGCGCGTCGCGTCGCATTGGAACGCGAGCGTCATGAGGCGGTTCATGATCTCGGAGTGGGCGACGATATCGCCCGGATCCGTGGGTCGATCGATCGCCTCGCACACGGGGCCGGTCGCGGCCTTCTCGATCTTGTCTTCGAGCTCGGCGACGCCGGTCAGGTATTGGTCGAGCTTGACGCGATCCGTGGAGCCGAGGCGCGTCTTGAGGCTGGCCGCGTCTTCACGCACGTAATCGAGGACACTGGTGCGGTAGAGCGTGCGCTTCGCTTGCTCTTCGGCCGTCGCCTCGGGGTCGAAGCCCTGGAAGATCTGGTCGAACAACACGCCGGGGCTCGTGATCTTCGGCAAGGGTTGCGTCGCCGATGCCCAGCTGATGTTGCGCGCGTAGGCGCAGCTGTATCCGGAGTCGCAATCGCCGACGCCGCTGCCGCCTTCGATACCGACCTGCAGCGAAGGGATCCGCGTGAACTCTTTCAGGGTGCCGGCGGCGATCTGATCCATCGAGATGCCGTTCTGGATGTCGGCACCCTGCGTCTTCTTCGGGTGCGCGACGGTGAGGAACGCGCCCGTGCCCGACGCGTGATCGCCGGGGCCATCGGGACGCGCGGGGAAGTTCGCGAGACCCGAGATGACGTTGACCTTGCTCTTCAGATCACCGAGCGGCGCGAGGATCGTCGGTAGCTCGCCGAGCGCGCCGGCGGCCTGCGGGCGCCAGTTCGGCATGTGGATGCCGTCGGGGATGTAGTAGGCAAGGATGCGCTTGGGCGCGCCGTCCGCGGCGAATGCCCGCTTGCTCGAGATCGACTCGAGCCACGGGAGCATGAGCGCAGCGCCGGCGCCGCCGAGAAACGCACGTCGCGCGAGGCCGCGGCGGCGGGGAGCGTTCGAGCCGTCGTCACGTCCGAGCCAACGCCGTGCGCTCGAGAAGCCGTCGAAGAGGCGTGCAGCACCGAAGCGGTCGAAGAGCTTGATCACGGCAGACCTCCTTCACCCTCACCGCGCCGATACATGAACGGTTCGCTCGTCACGACCAGCTTGAGCAGCTCTCGAAGCGAGAGCCCCGACGCTTGGAAGTCCTCGACGATGGTCTCGAGGTAGGCCCGATCGGTGTTCGCGGGGGCGCGACCGAGCGCGTACGTGAAGACCTTCTCCGCCGCGCAGCTCGGCAGCCGGTCGTCCTGGACGAGGAGCTTCACGAACTCGTCCGGTGTTTGGAACGGATCGCCCTCGAAGTCACCCGACGGGTCGACGTTGACGCCCTTGTCTTGGAGCCGGAACGAGCCGATCCCGTCGTAGTTCTCGAGCGCGAGGCCGAGCGGATCCATGACGCTGTGGCACGACGCGCAGACCGGATCCGAGCGGTGCGCCGCGAGCAGCTCCTTCTGCGTCTTCGCCTCCAAGTCCTCCGGCTTGAAGCCTTCGACGCCGGCGGGCGGCGGGGGCGGGGCATCGCAGAGGAGATTTTCGAGGATCCATTTGCCGCGTTTCACCGGCGACGTCCGATCCGGGTTGCTCGTGACGGTGAGCCACGCGCCTTGGCGGAGCAGGCCGCCGCGCGGTGCGCCCGAGAGCGTCGTTCGTTGGAAGTCCGCGCCGAACGCGCCGTCGATGCCGTAGTGCTCGGCGAGGCGATCGTTCACGTACGCGAAGTCGCTCTCGATAAGCTGATCGAGCGGAAGACCATCCTCCTTCAGGAACTCGGCGAAGAAGAGGTTCGCCTCTTGTCGCATCGCCTCGCGAAGGTCGTCGTCGAAGCTCGGGAAAGCGGTGTAGTCCGGCGTGCTGTCGGCGAGGGCGCGAATGAAGAGCCACTGCCCGGCGAAGTTGTCGACCAGCGCGACGCTCTTTTCGTCGTCGAGCATGCGGTCGACCTGCGCCGAGAGGACCTCCGGATCGAGCAGCTCGTCGGACTCGGCGAGGTCGAGCAGCGCGTCGTCCGGCATGCTGCTCCAGAGGAAGTACGAGAGCCTGGAGGCGAGCTCGAACGAGCTCAGCGCGTGCGCCTTCTCGGACTCGGGGTCGTCGTCGACCTCGACGCGGAAGAGGAAGTGCGGCGAGCTCAGCATGGCGCGCACGGTGAGCTTGAGCCCCTCCGTCTCGTCGTCGCCGTTCGTGAGCGCGAGATCGTAGAGGCCCATCAGCCCGTCGATCTCGTCTTCGGTCATCGGCCTTCGGTACGCGCGCCGTCCGAACGCGGCGATGATGTCGCGGACGCACGCTTCACCCGTCGTCGGCTCGCAGATGACGATGCGCTCGCGAAGAGGATTGTCCGTCGCGACGCCGTCCGGGCCTTCGATCTCGATCCAATCGACGAGGAGGTTTCGATCCTCGCCGAGGTCGGGCTCGTAATAGTCATTGAGGAACGAGACGACGATTGACGCATTGCCTGCCGCTAGCTCGATGTCTTGCTCGACGAGCTGCGGCTCGTCCGCCGTGCCCGTGACGTCGAAGGGGCCCAGCACCGTGCCGGCGACCGAGATCGACATCTGCGCTGCGTCCGGCCCGGCCGCTTGCTGCCACGCTCGCACGCGCACGTGATAGGTGCCTGCCGCCTCGAGCGTCTTCGTCACCGTGACGTCGCCGGCGCTCGTGAGGTTCCATGCGGAGCCGCTCGCGGCGCCGACCGAGCCGCCGACGGTCTCCGCCTCGAAGCGATCGAGCACCGCGGCCGAGCCCAATGCGAGCGCTTCGTCCGCGAGCTTCTCCGCCGCGCGCTCGTAGAGCTCGAGCTGCAATGGCGACAGGGTCAGCGTGTCGGCGTTGTTGTCGAAGCCGTAGCTGTGGTCGTCCGCCGGGAAGTCGACCGCCGGGCTCGACGCCGTACCGAGCAGATCGCGGACGGTGTTGTCGTATTCGGCGCGATTCAATCGATGGATTGTCACGCGCCCGGGGTCTTCACCGGATGGCGTGCCGCTCGGTCCGGGACCACCGTTATCGCCGAGCTGGCCGACGCATCCGCTCGCGGCGAGGCAGAGCGAAGCGACGGAGAGCGACCATCGTCCGACATCGCGACTCATGAGAGCCACGATATGCGACGTTCGTACGTTGACCTACGATTACCGCGTTCAACAAAACGTTACAGCGCAAGCAAATCCACGAGTTACCTGGGCGATGGACCACCCAGGGGCTAGCCGTGGGCATCCGCCCATGAGCGACCCCAGCCCACATCGACAACGAGAGGGACGTCCAGGGGCACGACGTTCTCCATGATTTCGCGGATCTTGGTCGCCGCCTCCTCGGCTCGCTCCTCCGGGACCTCGAAGTTGAGCTCGTCGTGGACGGTGAGGACCATTCGCGCGCCCGGCACGATTGGGTCTCGAAGCTTCACCATTGCGAGCTTGAGGATGTCCGCGGCCGTTCCTTGAATGGGAGTGTTCTGCGCGATGCGCTCCGCATACGCGCGGCGCATTCGATCGGAGTTGTGGAGGTCCGGCAGGATGCGCAATCGGCCGAGCAACGTGTGCACGCGATCGGTGCGCTTCGCTTCGGCGAGCGTCTCTTTCATGAAGCGCGTGACACCCTCGTAGCGCTCGAAATACGCCGTGATGAAATCGGCTGCTTCCTTTCGCGAGATGTCGAGCCGCTTCGCGAGCGCAGTCTCACCCATTCCGTAGATCACGCCGAAGTTGATGGTCTTGCTCTTGCGTCGCATGTCGTCGGTGACCTGATCGGCGGGGACGCGAAACACTTCCATCGCGGTTCGAACGTGGATGTCCTGCCCCGTTCGGAACGCGTCCACCATCACGGCGTCGTGTGAAAGATGCGCCAGCACACGCAGCTCGATTTGCGAGTAGTCGGCGCTCAAGAACACCTGCCCCGGGGGAGCGATGAAGGCCTTTCGGATCTCGCGGCCGAGCGCCGTGCGGATCGGGATGTTCTGCAGGTTCGGCTCTTCGCTCGAGATGCGTCCCGTCGCCGCGACCGCCTGGCGCCAATGCCCGTGAATGCGGCCGCTGCTCGGCAAAATGAGCTTCGGCAGGGCGTCGACGTACGTCCCTTTCAGCTTCGCGATCGCGCGGTGCTCGAGGACGATCTTCGGCAGCGGGTGCTCGTCGGCGATGGCTTCGAGCGCCTCCGCGTCGGTGCTCCGGCCGGTCTTCGTGCGCTTCGTCGCTTTCAGCTTCAGCTCGTCGAAGAGGATCGTCTCGAGCTGGCGCGGCGAGCCGACATTCAGATCTCGATGGCCCGATGCGGTTTTCGCCTGCTCCTCGAGATCGAAGAGCTCTTTCGTCATGACCTCGCCGAGGTGCCCGAGCACCGATGTGTCGACGAGAACGCCGCGCAGCTCGAGATCGGAGAGCACGCTCGAGAGCGGCAGCTCCAGATCACGCAGCAGGTTCCAAACCCCAGCCTCCTCCAGGCGCTGGCGCTGCCGCTCCGCCACGCGGAGCAGGGCATCCGCGAATGGCCCGGCCCATGTGCTCGCCTCCGGCACCTCGACGAATTCGAGCGACGGGACGGGCTTGCCGCGCTGCTTCGGCGCGATGGCCTCGAACTTCCCGAGCTTCACACCCGCATCGCGCTCGGCGACGGTGACCATGGCGTGGTCGACCTCCGGGTCGAGCAGGTAGCTCGCGAGCATCGCGTCGAGCTCGACGCCGTGCAGCTCCATTCCGTTGCGTCGAAGCACGACCTCGATGCGTTTCACGTCGTGGCCGATCTTCGCGATCGAGGCATCGCTGAAGATCGGGCCGAGCACACGCGCGACGTCCTGCATCGAGAGCTGCTTCGGCGCGCCGAGCGTGCGATGGCCGACGGGCAAGTAGAACGACTTTCCGGTCTCCACCGCGAGGCTGAAACCGCAGACCCCACACCGCATCGCGTCTTCGGGCGTCGAGTGCAGGACGATCGCGAGACGCTTCGCGCGCGCCGCTTCTTTTGCGATCGCCTCCAACATCGCGAGCTCGAGCACGGTCTGGTTCTCGAGCTTCACGTCCACGGCGCGGACCTTCTGCTCGCGGGGGAGGGACGCGAGCTGCCGTGTGAAGCCGAGCTCGGTGAAGAGGGCGCGGAGCCGCTCGATGTCGCCGCCTTCGTACGCGAGCGCCTTCTTGTCCAGCGTGACCGGCGCTTGCTCCTGCAGGGTGACGAGCTTCAGCGACAGGCGCGCGTCGGCTTCGTTGTCGATGAGGCTCTGCCGAATGCGCGCCTTCTTCACATCGCCGATGCGCTGGTAGATCGCGTCGACCGAGCCGAACTCGTGCAGGAGCTCGGCCGCGGTCTTGAGGCCGACGCTGGGCACGCCGGGGACGTTGTCGCTGCTGTCGCCGACGAGCGCGAGCAAGTCGCGCAGCTTGTTCGGGCCCACACCGAACTTGTGCTCGACCTCCGGCGGACCGTAGAGGCGATCGCGCATGGCGTCCCACATCACGCAGCGGTCACCGACCAGCTGCATGAGATCTTTGTCGGCGCTGGCGATGACGACGAAGAGGCCTTGTTCGTGCGCCTGCCGCACCAGCGACGCGATCACGTCGTCCGCCTCGCAGCCGGCGCACGACAGCGTCGGGATGCGATACGCATCGACGATTTCTTTCGCGCGCTTCATCTGAATCGCGAGATCCGGCGGCGCGGGCGGACGGTGCGCCTTGTAATTGGGGTCGAGCTCGTCGCGGAAGTTGGTCCCGCTCTCCATCGCGACGGCGAGCAACATCGGCTTACGCTCGTCGACGAGCTTCATGATCATTTGCAACGTGCCGTACGTTGCGTGCGTCGGCTCACCCTGTGCGTTTTGGAGCGGAGCTATCGCGTGGTACGCGCGAAAGACGTACCCGGACAGATCGATGACGTAGAGGACGTCGGGGCTGCCTGCTTTCGGTAGCTCGGTGGGCCGCGCCATAGGGTCGAAGGCCTACCACGGATCGCCGTCGGTCGATTCGCCCGCGACCGCTGTGAAAATGACCGGCTTCGCCCGCGGTCCGAGGTAGATCGCAGACGTGGATCCGCAAGAAGCACCGCACGAGGCGCCGGACGCTGCGTTCCTCATCGAAGCGCGGACGCTGCCGCGAGTCGCTGCCCGCAGGCGAGGGGACGAAGCGATCCTGCCGGGGTCTTCCCTGACCATCACGCGCGCCATCGAGCTGTTCGACGCGCAGGCGACGAGCCGCCACATCGACTATGCGGCCCGGTGGCTTCGCTCGAAAGGCGCCGGCTTCTACACGATTGGCAGCGCGGGTCACGAAGGCAATGCCGCGGTCGCCGCCGCGACGCGCCCGACGGATCCGGCGCTATTGCACTATCGCTCCGGGGCATTTTTCCTCGAGCGTGCACGCCAGCGTCCAGCCGAGATCGACCCGGTACGCGCGATCTTGCTCGGCATTGTCGCAGGCACGCAAGAGCCGATCGCCGGCGGTCGTCACAAGGTCTTCGGCAGTCGGGCACTCGAGATCATTCCGCAAACGTCGACCATTGCGTCGCATTTGCCCCGCGCCGTCGGGCTCGCCCTTTCGATGGAGCGCGCGAAGAAGCTGAAGGTGTCGCCGCGCTTCGAGGCCGATTCGATCGTCGTGACGAGCTTCGGCGACGCGTCGGCGAATCACTCCACGCTGACCGGCGCGGTCAACGCAGCTTGCCATTGCGCGTACCAGAACCTGCCGATGCCGGTCCTCTTCGTTTGCGAGGACAACGGGATCGGCATCTCGGTCGAGACCCCGCCGGGTTGGATTCGCGCGGCTTACGGCGAGCGCCCGAATCTCACGTACATCGCGGCCGACGGCTGCGATCTCGTCGAGTCGTACGACGCCTCCGTCCGCGCGGCGGAGCTCGTTCGGACCTCACGCCGACCCGTGTTCCTACACTTGTCGCTCGTGCGGCTCATGGGCCACGCCGGGTCCGATGCCGAGGCAGCGTATCGATCCCCGCAAAAGATTCGCGAGGACCTTTCGAAGGATCCGTTGCTCCGCGCGGCTCGCCTGTTGGTCGAGTCGGGGGCGCTGTCGGGCGACGAGGTCCTCGCTCGCTACGAAGCTGCCCGTGGGCGTGTGATGGGTATCGCCCGCGAGGTGGTGGACGCGCCGAAGCTCACGAGCGCAGCGATGGTCGCGGCGCCGCTCGCACCGCGGACCGACGCCGCCGTGGCGAAGGAAGCTGCGCGGCAGGCCCCCGAGGAAACGCGCGCCACGGCGCACGAGGGCAAGCTCCCGGAGGAGATGGGCCCGCTCACGTTGTCCCTCGCAATCAACCGTGGGCTCGCCGACGTCCTCGCGACGTACCCCGAAGCGGTCGTGTTCGGTGAAGACGTCGGTCGCAAAGGCGGCGTGTACGGCGTGACGAAGGGCCTCGCGAAGCGGTTCGGCGTCGGTCGCGTCTTCGACACGTTGCTCGACGAGCAAGCGATCCTCGGCCTCGCGCTCGGAGGTGGGCTCGCGGGGTTGTTGCCAATCGCCGAGATTCAATACCTCGCCTACCTACACAACGCCGAGGACCAGCTTCGCGGCGAGGGCGCGACGCTGCAGTTCTTCTCCCAGGGCGCCTATCGAAACCCGATGGTCGTGCGCATTGCCGGCTACGGCTATCAAAAGGGATTCGGCGGCCATTTCCACAATGACGATTCCGTCACCGTTCTTCGCGACATTCCCGGGATCGTCATCGCCTCGCCCTCGCGGCCGGACGACGCGGCTTCGATGCTGCGGACCTGTGTCGCTTCCGCCAAGGTCGACGGTTCGGTTTGTGTATTTCTAGAGCCGATTGCGCTCTACCACACTCGCGATTGGCACGAAGAAGGCGACGCCGCGTTCCTCGCGTCATATCCCCGCGCCGGCGCATCGGCGGATACCCACGTTCCGATTGGTCGAGGGCGCACCTATGGGGACGGTCGCGATCTCACGATCGTCACCTTCGCGAATGGCGTCTACATGAGCCTCCGCGTCGCAGAGCGCCTGCGTCGAGAGGGGATCGACGCGCGCGTCCTCGACCTGCGGTGGCTTGCGCCGCTTCCCACCGAGGATCTCCTCCGCGAAGCAAACGCGAGCGGCAAGGTGCTCATCGTCGACGAGACCCGGCGGAGCGGCGGGGTCTCCGAGGGCATCTTGGCGGCGCTCGTCGACGCCCGGTTTTCGGGGAAGATGCGCCGCGTGACGAGCGAAGATTGCTTCATTCCGCTCGGCGATGCTGCGCTCACCGTCCTTCTCTCCGAGGAGACGATCGAAGCCGCTGCGCGCGAGCTGGTCCGCGGCTGAGGACTACTTTCCCAGCGCGACGTCCTCGATGCAGGTGCGGTACTTCGCGCACTCTTTTTCGGTGAGGCACGTCTCGACCTTTTTCGTCCGCTCCGCCTCGTCCGGGCGCGGTGGGCTCTTCAGACACGAGGCCGCGCACGTCTGTTCGACGGTGGCGCGCTCGGCCTTCGCTTTTTCGAGCGCCTCCTTGTCTGTCACGTCGCCCGTCTTTGCGAGGCCTTCGGCTTTCTCGAGGCCACAGTCGACGCTGCGTTTGCAGAGCTTGTCGCAAAAGGCCTTTGCATCGAAAGGCGGAGTTGTCGGCGCGGCCGATGCGCTCGATGGTGCAGCGGTGCTCGACCCCGTCGAGACGGATGACGCCGCAGGATCCGTTCGATCCTCGCAGGCACACACGAAACACCCGAACGCGAGGACGGACAACACGAGCCGCCATTCGGTTCCGACAAATCCCCCAATACCCATCGGCATCGTTTCGTCGTCTATCACGCGACATCGAACGCGATAAGAGGGCTACCATCTCGTGATGGGAGCTCGCCTTCGCGCGGTGTTCATGGGCTCTGTCGTTGCGGTGCTCGCTGCGCTCGCGCCCGCTCGCGAGACGTCGGCGTGTGGCAACGAAGTGGAGCTGGCGCTCACGCCGGCCAAGCTCGTCGCCGAGGCCGAGCGGCTCGTCGCCGAAGGTCGTGTGCAGGCCGCGCACGATCGCATCGCCGCCATCGTCACGGTGCCGAATCCGGAGCTCGGCCAAAATCCGCTGCTCGATCGCGCGCTGATCGTGGGCGCGCTCGTCGTCGTCCGATCCGACGGGGCGCTGCCCATGCCGCGCGCGGCCGCGAAGGGCGAACGCAAAGAGGCCCAGAAGGAAGGCGCCGACACGGATCGCGTCGCGCGGCTCAAAGAGGCGGTAGCGATCCTCGAGAAGGTCGTCGCGACGAGCAAATGGTCACCTCCCGCGACCGAGGCGGATGTCGGCGAAGCGCTCGCGCGGATTCCGGGTCGTGAGGCCGACGCGAAGAAGATCCTCGAGCCGCTCGAAGCGAAGGCGATCGTTGCGAGCCCGTGGGCTTACGCCGCGCTCGGTCAGCTTCGCTTCCGGACCGATGCAGATCGGCCGGCTTGGCTCGCGGCGGCGACGCTCGCGGCGGAGCAGCCGGCGCGCACGATGAGTCTCGAGCGGTGCGCGAAGATGACGAAGCGGAAAGAGATCTGCGCGGGGAAGCTGCCCGACGATGCGATGAAGAAGGAGCCATTTCCCCGCTCCGTGCGCGTTCGTCACCCGTGGGCGCTCGACTGAGTGGCGACGAATCATCCGCCGCCGCGTGTAGGTCGCTGGGTCGCGTTGATCGGCATCCCCGTCGCTGTCGCCGCATTGCTCGGCGCATGCACGGATCTTCCCAACGAGAGCGCCGCATCGACGACGGCTACGGCGTCTGCGCCCGCCGCGACATCGACTCCCAGCGCGTCGGGTGAGCCCGTCGTTGCTCACGAAACGAAGCCCGTCGCATCCGGCGCGGAGCTGGTGGAGCGGTTTCAGTGTGCGCGTTGTCACGACGGCGCGAGGACCGCCGAGGTCCCGCGCGACAAACACTGCGTCCAGTGCCACTTCCAGATTGGTGAAGGATCGTTCAAGGCGCCGCCCGACATCCTCGCGATGTGGAAGCCGCGCGTGATGCACCTTCGGTTCGTTCCGTCGTTGAGCGGCATCGGTCGCCTGGTGAAGCCGGCGTGGGCCGAGCAGTTCTTGATGCGCCCGTTCGATCTGCGACCGAGCAGTCACCCGGAGATGCCGCGACTCGCGCTCGACGCGGTCGAAGCACAGGCGATCGTGGCGCACCTCGCAGCGGGAGCCCCGCCTGTCGGATCGGACGCCACACCGGCAGGCGACGTATCGCGCGGGCGGGTGCTCTTCGACACGAAGACCTGCTCTACCTGTCACACGTTCACAGGCGCGGGGACGCGTGTTCCTCAGCTGCTCGAGCCGTCGAAGATGCAGCGCGATCGCACGCTCGCGCCGGATCTCCGCTTCGCGCGTGAGCGCCTCATCCCGGAGCGCGTTGCCGCGTACATCGCCGATCCCGCGAGCGTGAAGCCCGACGCAGCCATGCCGAAGCTCGACATCTCGCGCGAAGAGGCCGCGGATCTCGCCGCGTTCGTTCTTCGCACGCCGCTCGATGCCGTCGCGCCGCCCGCCGCGCCGCCACGGCTACCGTTGCTCGAACGCGTGGTTTCTTACGACGAGGTCGCGGACAAGGTCCTGCACAAGATCTGCTGGCATTGCCATTCCCAGCCGGATTACGCGCGTGGCGACGGTGGGCCGGGCAATACGGGCGGCTTCGGGTTCGCGGCGCGGAAGCTCGATTTGTCGAGCTACGAGTCCATCGCGTCGGGTTATCTCGACCGAGCAGGTGAGCGGCAGAGCTTATTTTCCAAGGGGCCGGGTGGTGAGCCGCTTCTCCTCGAGGCGCTCCTCGCGCGGCAGCGCGAAACCCGCGGGACGATCGGCGAGATTCGCGGAATGCCGCTCGGTCTCCCGGCCCTTTCAGCCGAGGACATCCAGCTGGTCGAGACCTGGATCGCGCAAGGCCATCCTCGCTGAGTCTGCCACGCGAAGGGCTTGCGCCCTTGCCGCGGACGCGGTCACTTTCGTGTCGCGATGACCGGCGACGACTCGAAACCGAAGGGCGAGGGCGACGACACCCCTCCGCAGACCTCTCTCGCCGAGCTCGCGAAGCTCGCGCGCGAACGCATCGGACCCGAGCCGGACTACGCAACCCCCGCGGCGCTGAGCACGCTCGCGGCGATCGTTCGGGATCTCAAAGGGATGCCGGAGCTCGTGGTCACACGCGAGCACAAACATCGCCTCCGCCTCGGCCGGCGCGGCAAGGTCGGTGCGCTCGGGCTCGAGTACGTCCCGAAGATCCACGCGCTCGAGCTGCATTTCTTGAGCTGGCCCGGGCTCGATCCAACCGCGCTCAAGATGTACCGATACACCTTCGATCAAGAAAAAGGCGATCGCGGGGAATGGCACCGCATGGATGACGGCGGTGAGTTCATCGAGGACGTGCGCGACGCGCTGTCCAAGCTCTACCCCGAGATCGGCCCGACGTAGCTCGCCGTGCAACCCATCTACATCGTCTTCGGTACCGAATCCGGCAACGCACAAGGCCTCGCAGAACGGGCGGCTGAAGCGCTCGAGAAGAAGGGGCTGTCTTGCAAGGTCGTCGACATGCTCGACCTTGCTTACGAGAGCGTCGCCGACCTCGACACGATGCTCGTCATCACGAGCACCTACGGAAACGGTGACCCGCCGTCGAACGCCGAGGGGCTGCACGCCTATCTGATGAAGAAGGCGCCGATGTTGCCGCGCCTTCGCTTCAGCGTGTGCGGGCTCGGCGACACGACGTACGAGCGCTTCTGCCAATGCGGGAAGGATTTCGATCGCCGTCTCGAGGAGCTCGGCGCGACGCGGCTCCACCCTCGCCAGGACTGCGACGTCGATTACGAGGTGCCGTTCGAGAAGTGGCTCGCCGCGGTGATCCCGGCGTTGCAAGCCGCTCAACAGGAGGCGGCCGCGCAGCCGCCTCCCACGACACCGCCGCCCGAGCCTCAGCCGATCGCAAAACACGTCGATGTCCCGGGCACCCGGCGAAACCCGGTTGCCGCCCGCGTCCTCGCAAACTTGAACCTCAATGGTGCCGGCTCGACGAAGGAGACGCGACACGTCGCGCTTTCGCTCGACGGATTGCCCATCTCGTACGAGGTCGGCGACTCCATCGGGATTTGGCCCGACAACGATCCGGAGAAGGTCGCGGCCGTCTTGCGGCTCACGGGTCTATCGGGAACCGAAACGGCGCGCGTCGGCGACATCGAAGCGCCGATCGCCGAGCTCCTCCGCAACAAGCTCGACATCCAGGAGCCCGACGTCCGCCTCGTCGACCGCGTCCTCGAGACGGCAAACGCCGAAGATCGCCAGGCCGCCGCGCGGTCCCACCACGTGATCGATTTGCTCGAGCGCCGAAAGCTCGCGTGGAGCGCGCACGATCTCGTTCATCACCTGCGGCCCCTCGCGCCGCGGCTCTATTCGATCGCGTCGAGCCCGCTCGCGCACCCGCGTGAGGTGCACCTCCTGATCGATGTCGTCCGTTACGAGCTGTTCGGTCGACCGAGGATGGGGATCACCTCGGAGCTCGTCGTGAACCGCGCAGCTCCGGGTGCAGCGGTCAGCATCTACCACCACCCGACGCCGAGCTTCCGTCTCCGCGATCCGGACGACGACGTCGTCATGATCGGGCCGGGCACCGGCGTGGCGCCGTTTCGGGCTTTTCTCGAAGAGCGGTGCGAGCGACGAGGAAAAGGTCGCAGCTGGCTCTTCTTCGGTGCGCGCAACCAAGCGACCGACTTCTTCTACCGCACCGATTTCGAGCGCTTCTCCCAAGGCGGCGTCCTGACGAACCTCGACGTCGCGTTCTCCCGCGACCAACAAGACAAGGTGTACGTCCAGCATCGGCTCGCGGAGCGCGGCGCCGAGCTCGCGGCTTGGATCGCGAATGGCGCGACGATCTACGTCTGCGGTGACGCCAAGCACATGGCGCCGGACGTCCACGCGGCGCTCCGAGACATCCTCGTCACCTACGGAAAGCAGACGCCGGAGGGCGCGGTCGCCGAGCTCGAACGAATGGCCGGCGAGGGGCGGTACCAGCGCGACGTGTACTGATCAGCTTTCGTACGACAGTGCCTTTGAGCAGGTTGACAGGAGGGAGGACTGGGCTATGGTGCGCCCCCCCATGGTCTCTGCAACGCAGCAATCGTCGCGCATCCGCAAGCGCAAGGCCCGCCGAAACGGCGCGAAGACGAAGCGGTTCAACCGCGCCAACGGCACGCCTGCCTTCCCGATCCACCCCGAGGGTTACAACCCGAAGGCGGCGGACGCGAAGACTGAATCGAAGTAAGGAGCTTTCGTTCGTCATGGCCAATCACGCTTCCGCCGAGAAACGCAACCGCCAGCGGGTCAAGCGCACTGTGCGCAACCGTTCCGCCAAGAGCGCCCTGCGCACCGTCCTCAAGCAGGCTCGCGCCGCTGCAGAGTCGGGCGCCGACAATGCCGCCGAGCTGGTGCGCGTCGCGCAGTCCGAGCTCGATCGCGCCGCCAAGAAGGGCGTGATCCCGGCAAAGCGCGCGGACCGCGTGAAGGGCCGCATCGCCGCCGCTTCGAAGAAGTAAGGCGACGCGGGGCCATCCCGCAGTCCTCCCCAGAGGGGACGTCAAAGACTTTGCCCGATCCTCGAACGAGGGTCGGGCTGTCGTGTTTTGTCTTTTGCCCCGGGTGCTGCATTCGCATCCGTGGGGTGGCCACAAACGACGAACGGCGCGCGACCGAAGCCGCGCGCCGCTCGATGGCTGCTCGTCGTTTCGTCAGGGACGAATCGGGACGCTGAACGAGTAGCTGGGCTTCGTGAAGGCCTCGACGCGGCCGCCCTTCATCGCGCCCTCGATGCACGATGCCGCACCCTTACCGGCGGCCCAGCCGCCGACCGATACGCGCTGCACCGAGCCGTTCGAGCCGAAGGTAACGGTCGCCACCGACTGCTCGTCGGCGCCGGCCACGCAAGCCTTCGCCGCGCCCCGCACGGAGGCGACGTACGCCGAGATCGAGCCCTGCGGCGGCTGATCCGGGAGGTTCTTCGGACCCGTCTCTTGTGCTGCGGGCTGGGGCGTCTCCTCCGTCTTGTTCGGATCGCCGGCTGCCTTTCGCATCGCCTCGTCGAGCGTCCCGTCCGGATTGGGCACGAACGGCTGCTTCGGATCTTTCGACGCCGTGTCGTTCGATGCGACCGTCGAGGCCGGGCCCGCGTGCGGGCCACCTGTCGGCGCGCTCACCGAAGCGCTCGCGTCGGCGAGGTCGGCGAGATCGAGCGCGCCGTCGTCCTTCTTCTCCTCGGGCTGCGTCGCTTCCGCCTGTTGCGTGGGCTCGGGCGCGACGGCTTCTTCGGTCGCGGTCGCCGTGGGCGCCGTCGTCTCGACCGTCGCAGGCGTGTTCTTCGCCGTCTGGTTCTTCGACGCATCGCCGGTCTTCAAGAAGAAGAACAGCCCTGCCGCCGCGGCAATGCCGAGACCCGCGATGAGCAGACCCGCCATGCCACCACCGCCGCCGCTCTTCTCCGGCTGCGCGGCCTTCGTCTTTGCGACCTCGATCGGAATGACCGGGGCCGGCGCTGCCTTCGCGTCTTTCGAAGACTCCGGTTCGGACGGCTTCACCGAGACGGCGACGCCCGAAGGAGGCGGCGCGCTCTGGCGCGCGCTCGCTGCCGAGACGCTGGGCGGCGCATCGCTGATCTTCGGCGACGGCGTCGTCGGGGGCGTCGGGGTTCGCAGCGAGGAAGGCGGAGGTGTCGCCACCGCCGAGAGTGAGCTCGGCGGCGCGGGAACGGGCGTGCGCAGCGAAGCCGGACCCGCCGAGCTGGGAGCGGGGTTCTTCGAGACCCGCTCAGCAAGCTCCTTCAAGCTCGGCCGACCTCCGGCACGAATAGACGGCTTCGGACGATCGCTATCAGCCATGTTTGCTACTCCTCGTTGCACAACGGCAGCGCCTGCGCTGCCAAGCAGATTGTTGCCACCGCGCTCGGTATCCCCGCCCGGCTCGTTTTCTTCACGCTCCAACGCCGGAACCGCCAAGAGGGCGTCGAGCGTCGCCGCGTCACCCGGACCCGCGGACGAAAGTCTCGCCATGATGGCGTCGCCGTGCTCGTCCCACGAGGCATCGTCCGTCGCACCGCTCGGAAGCGGTGGAATGGACGCGTCTCGCAGCAGCTCATCCAGGTCGAGCCTGGATGCCTCGTTGCGTCGTTCGTCCTTCATTCCACTTCGCCTCCATACCCGCGCTCGACCAAAAACGCCTTCAGCTTGCGTCGGGCTTCATGAATCCGCCAGGCCACGGTCCCTTCCGGGCAGCCCAGCACCTTCGATGCTTCTTCGTGAGAGAGCCCATCGATGCAGACCATGATGAGCGTCGTACGCAGGGTGTCCGACAACGAATCGATACCGTCGTAAACCGCCTCCGCGATGCGGCGGCGATCACTCGCGCCGGCGGGGTCGCCGAGCGACGGCCGCGTCTCGGCCACCAGGGCCAAGATGCGCGGATCGTCCGACGTGCTCCGCCGAAGCTTCGACTTGCGCGCTCGGATTTGATTCAGCGAGAGGTTGACCGCAATGCGATACATCCAGGTAAATGGCTCGCTGCGCCCATCGAACCGGTCGAGGGCCTGGTAGGCGCGGACGAACGTCTCTTGCGTCACGTCCTCCGCCTCCGCGGCGCTTCGCGTGAGGTGCGCTGCCAGCCGATAAATCCGTCGTTGGTGTCGACGAACGAGAAGCCCGAAGGCGTCTGCGTCGCCGGCACGTGCACGGTCGATGAGCTCGCGGTCCGAAGCGCCTGCCATGCTTTTGGGCTCGCGGCGCTTGGCTCCAGCCTTTGCTTTTGGCTGGGCCCCTCGGCGAGAGCGGGACGATAACCGAACACAACCCCTTGGACAAACTCGCCGTTGTGGTCTTGGGCCATCGGATGGGGCCAAACCGCCCCCCGTCCGAAAATGAGACAATTGCCGGGGAAAAAGCCCTCGAACGTCCAAAATTTCAGGTCATTTCAGACCGTCAGGAAGCTGCTTCCACCCGGCGGCTGGCAAGCTCAGCCACCACGGAGACCAGCGTCGACGCATCGGCCGTTTTCCCCAGGTGTCGGTCGAACCCGGCGCTCAGCGCCTCGTCCCTGTCGCTCGACGACGCGAAGGCCGTGAACGCGAGGGCAGGCATCTCGGACGAGGGGACCACCTGCTCTCGCAGGACGTGGAGCAGGCGGATCCCATCCATGTGCGGCATCGCGATGTCGCTCACGATGATGTCGAAGCGCGTTCGCGAAAGCTTTGCGAGGGCTTCCTCCCCAGAGGCCGCCTCGTCGACCCGAGCACCCGCGGTCGCCAGGATCACGGCCGTGAGCTCCCGCGCGTCGCTTTCGTCGTCCACGATGAGCACGCTGAGACCTCGCAATGATTCCACAATCGCCTCTCCACCTCGTGTGTGGCCTGAAGCAGGTGGCGTGCCGACCACGATCGTTCGCATCGCGCGAACCGCGCGCCTGATTGTGAGGCGAACTGACGCGGGTTGATGCGCGGCGAGCACAGCTGCCTCAGCGCTGCGGCGTACATTTCTGCGCATTTCCCAGGTCTGCTTCGCCGACGTGCGTCAGAAATTTTGTAACAACGGTAACAATCGGCGAAGGTGCTGCCCGATGGCAGCTGATGCTTCGTTACCTCAGGTCTCCAAGACTCAGGTGACCCAACCTCAATATCCGGGCACCGATAGTGCACCGGAGTCCTCCGTGCGTCGCGTAACGGAACGCCCGCTCTCAAAGAGGTTGTGGGACCTCGATTGGGAGCAGCACCTGCCGTGGGAATTCGAGAACGTGCG
>JABFXY010000107.1 GCA_013361525.1 Polyangiaceae bacterium
GGAGCTCGCCTCGCGGCTGCAATCCGGTGCTCGCGCTCGCGGCGGGCGTCTATCGGCGCGGGAGATCATGCTGCTCGAGGCAGCCGACCACGACACGGCCATTTCAATCGGTGCGCGCACGAGCTCCCACGCGGGGGGCGAAATCGACGTCACCAAGGACGGGGAGATCGTCTTTTCTTACCCGGAAGCGACGCAAAGCGCTCAATCTGATCCCGCGCGTGAATGTTTCACCCGCGACGGCGCGCAATTTGTGGCGCCGATCGGCATTCCGGTGAACATCCCCGGCGTCACCCTCGAGGATATCGAGGGCGCGGAGCGGCTGTGTGTCGGCACGGGCCTCGTCTTCGGATGCGCGCTCGCGAGCCACACCGGGCTCATCGGCCGGCTCTTTCCGGGCACACCGTGGACCGCACCGGCCTTCGTCGTTTTGGGAGCCGCATTGCTGTTCGCGGGGTCCTTCGCCCTCGCCGGCGTTCTGCGGTACGCGGCCCGCGCCGAAGCGAGGGCCGGTGTCTTTCGCGACGTTCGTCGCGCTACCTTCGCGGAGGTCGCGCTCCTCGCCGAGACGGAGGCGCGCGCGGTCGATGCGCGCGACGTCGCGCGCCGTTTGCACGAGGCGACCCTCGAGCTGTGGCCGCAGCTCGAGCGCGAATGGATCCTCCGTGAAGTCGAGGTCGCGTGTGACGACCTTCAGCTCGAGCTCGACCCCGATCGAATGGCGCGCGATCCGGCGTCGCGGCCGTTCGCGCTCGCCCCGCTCCGCCAACGTCTCGCGTCGGTCCGCGATACCGTTCGAAAGCCACCGAACCCATGACACCCTGGCTCCTCGATCCCAATATCGTCTTTCTCAATCACGGCTCGTTCGGCGCGTGCCCCAGGCCCGTGCTCGAGCTGCAGTCTGCCATCCGCGCGCGGATCGAGGCGGACCCTGTGCATTTCTTCGTCGACGAGCTCGAGGCGGAGCTCGACGTCGTGCGGCACCGCGTAGGCGATTTCGTGGGCGCGGCTCCCGAGGACATTGCGCTCCTCACGAATGCGACGCACGCGTCCAATGCGGTCTTTTCGTCGATAGCGCTATCACCCGGCGACGAAATCGTCGTGACCAATCACGGATACGCGGCCGTCACCAATGCCGCCCTCCGCTGGGCAGATCGCGCCGGCGCGACCGTTCGCGTGGCCGACATCCCGCTCCCGATCCGCGATCCCAGCGAAGCCGAAGCCGCCATCGTCGCGGCGCTTCGGCCGACGACGCGGCTCGTGGTGGTGGATCAGATCACCAGCCCGACCGCGCTGGTGCTGCCCATTGCGTCGCTTGTTTCGGCGTGCCGCGCGCGCGGTGTCGAGGTATTCGTCGATTCCGCGCACGGGCCGGGCATGGTGACCATGCGCATCGACGAGGTCGGCGCCGCCTACACGACGGGCAACCTCCACAAATGGGTTTGCGCCCCCAAAGGCGCGGCTTTTTTGCACGTGCGCCGAGACCTCCGCGAGAACGTCCGTCCGCTCGTCACGAGCCACGGCGCGAGCTCGCCTCGCGTCGACCGCTCGCGCTTTCTCCTCGAGTTCGATTGGACCGGGACGGACGATCCGACGGCGCTTCTATGCGTCCCCGCCGCGCTCGACTTCCTCGACTCATTGCACGACGACGGCATCGCCGGCGTCCAACGCGAAAACCAGGCGCTGGTGATCGAAGCGCGCAACCTCTTGTCGGAGCGGCTGGGCCTTACGCTCCCCTGCCCCGAGTCGATGATCGGATCCATGGCGGCGCTGGTGCTCCCCGAGCGCTCGGATCTATCGTCCTTTCAAACCCACGACCGTCTCTATGCCGAGCACAAGATACAAGTGCCGGTCATGCCCTGGCCGACGCCGAAAGGCCGCGTGCTGCGCGTCAGCGCACAGCGGTACAACCGGCTCGAGGGCTACGAGGCGCTCGCCCGCGCCGTCGAGCCGCTCTTGTGATCGCCCTCAATCACACTTGAATCCGATATAGAGCTTGTCGTCGTCGTTGACGTTGCCGTCGGTGCTCAGCCCGAACAAGCTCACCGCCTGCCCGGCGAGGTTCGCCGTCGTGCACGTGTTGTCGACGCCCGCGTCGTTCGAGCAGAAGCCCTCGCGGACGCGACCGTATTTCGCCGGCATCGTCGTGCACGCTCCGCACGAATCGCGGAATCCGATGTACGCGGTGCAATGTTGGGCGACGTACGCGGCAATCTGCGGCGCGGGGCTTTCGCACTCCACCGTGCCGTCGGCGTGTGTCCCGACGAGGAATTGGCCGTCCGGGCAATCCACGGGCTGGGGCCCCGACGCCTCCGTCGCGCCCGCGCAATGAAGCCCGAAATACAGCTTGTCGTTCTCGTCGACGTCGCCGTCGAAATCGATACCGAGCAGCGGCACCGTTTCGCCGCCGAGCACCGTCGATACGCAGGTATTGCCGGCACCGGACCCGGCGCTGCAGGCCTGGCTCCCGGCATATCCCCATTTGCTCGGCGCGTCGGTGCACGCCCCGCAGGTGTCTCGCCAACCGACGTACAGCGAGCAGCTCGCGCGCATGTAGTCGAGCGCAGCAGCCCCCGTCTTCGCACAGGTCACCTGCGCGCCGTCGTAACCGACGACCGCCTCCCCGGATGAGTCGCACGGCCCCGGCCCCTCGTCGGGGACCCCCGCGTCGCACATGAAGCCTGCATAGAGCTTGTCGTTGTCGTCGACGTCGCCGTCCGCGTTGAGCCCGAAGAGGCCGACGTTCTGTCCGCCGATCGTCGCTGAGGAGCAGGTGTTGTCCGCGCCGACGCCGTTCGCACAGGTCGCGCCGTTCACCCGGCCCCATTTCGTCGGCGGGTCCGAGCAGGCGCCGCACCCGTCGCGAATGCCATAGAAGATGTCGCAACCGTTGTTCACCGCAGAGACGACGGACGGCTCGATCGGCGCGCATTGAATGACGCCGCCCGCGTCGAAGCCCGTCGCGAACTCGTTTGCCGGACAGGCCTGTTCGAGCGCGCCTCCGCCACCCTCGCCGCCGTGCGCGCCGGTCCCCGAGCCGCCGCCGCCGTCGGTGGTCGCAACGCCGCCATTGCCGTCTCCACCTTGCGATACGCCGCCACCGCTCGGCCCGCCGGCCCCCGTCGCGTCGCCGCCGTTACCTCCCGCTGCGTTCGAGGTGGTGCCGCCCCCTGCACCACCGGCCGGAGCGGTGCCTTCCGCGCACCCGAAAGCGAAGAGCAGAAGCCCGAGCGTGGAAAAGAAAGCGCGCACGATGGGCATCGTAGCGCGCATCATTGTCGATTGAACTACCGATTATCGAAGGACTTCGGTCCGCTCCGTAAAGCGTACGCCGCGATCGGCGAGGCCGGCGATGAAGTGCTGCAGCATCCCCGGCATCTTCCCGAGCACCTCCGGAGGGTGAACACCCGGCCCGCCCGCCTTGCCCTGCGCGACGAGCTCCGCGGCGATGGTCGCGGGGAAGCCGGTCGTCCGCGACATGCTCCGAAAGCCAGTCGCCGGATCGTAGCGGTCGAAGAGCTCCCATGTGCGACGCACGCGATCACCGCCGGCGCGCCCCTCCGCGACGATGCGCATCACCGTGATGTCCTCCTCCCCTTCCGCAAAGGACCATTTGGGAAAGAGGAGCTTCGAGGTGAGCGCAATCGGGGAGACCTTCGCGCCGTCGACCTCGATTGGCTCGCTGGAGAAGAACCCCGTCTCGCGCAAGATCCGCATGAGCCCGATGTGCCCTGGATAGCGCATCGTCTTTTCGCGCATGTTGGGCACGTCTAGAAAATACGCGAGGCTCCGCAGCCCGTCTGTATTGAAGGCTTCCAGCGTACCGACTCCCTCGAAGTCGACGAGCTCCGGCTCGCTCAGCGCGGGGCGCTCGACGATCTTGGACGCTTCGACGATGCGCGCCGGGCGGACGTACTCCTCGAGGACATCCGACGGAGCGAACGGCGCTTTGTATTCGAAGGGCCAAGTACGCACGACAGGCAGGCCGCCGACCTTGATGTCGATTCGCTCGCAGGGGGAGAGCACGGTCGTCGCGTAACCGGCAATGATGTTGCTCATCCCGGGCCCGACGCCGCAGTCGACGATCGCCGTCACGCCGCGGCTCTTCGCGAGGTCGTCCAGGTCCCACGCATTTTCAGCCATGAAGCTGATGTCGACGCAGTTTTTCCCGGCCTCGAGGATCGCGCGCAAAGAGGCAAAGCCCATGTGGCTCGACAGCGCGGCAACCACGAGATCGAAGGAGTCCACGGTCTTTTTCAACACCGCCGCATCGGAGAGGTCGGCGCGAACGGTCCGCACGTCGGCGCGCGAAGCAACGCGCTCGAGCGCCTCCGCTCGCACGTCGGCGACCGTGACGTCGAACCCCATTCGCTTCAGATCCCAAGCGATGACCGAGCCGACCATGCCGGCTCCGAGAACGATCGTTTTCGTCACCTGGCGTGCATAACCCCAGCGCTGGTCCGGGTCGACGGGGGAAAGCGCGGCGCGGACGCTGGCCGGTTGATGCGATACGGCTCCTGGTGCATGGCGTCTCGATGACCGACCTCGCGACCATCTTCCAGCGGCTGGACCTCCCGCTTCCGTCGAGCGAAACGCCCCTTTCCGGCGCGGGCTCCGTCACGATGCGTCCCCCGTCCGGCACCGCGAAGGCGAGCGAAAACCCGGCTACCGAGCAAGAGCTCGCCCGCGTCGCCTACGCGACGATGGACGATTACGACGCCGTGGTGCAGGTCGCGCGCGCGCGCTTCGCCGAATGGCGCCTGCGCCCCGCGCCGAAGCGAGGCGAAATCGTTCGCCACCTCGGGGAGCTCTTCCGCGCGCACAAAGACGAGCTCGGCGCGCTCATCAGCTTGGAGGTCGGAAAGATTCGAAGCGAGGGCCTCGGCGAGGTCCAGGAGATGATCGACATTTGCGAATTCGCGCTCGGGCTGAGCCGGCAGCTGCATGGCCTGACGATCGCGTCGGAGCGACCGAGCCACCGAATGATGGAGCAATGGCATCCACTCGGGCCGGCGGGCGTCATCACCGCGTTCAACTTCCCAATGGCAGTGTGGGCGTGGAACGCAGCGCTCGCGGCGGTCTGCGGCGACCCCACCATTTGGAAACCGTCACCCTTCGCGCCGCTCTGTGCGGTCGCCGTTCACGGCCTCTGCCGCCGCGCGATGCAGGAGCATGACGCCGACGGCGTCTTCGGGCTGGTGGTCGGCGGGGCCGACATCGGACGCGCCATGGCGGAGGACGAGCGCCTGCCCCTCGTGTCGTTCACCGGATCGATCCGCGTCGGGCGAGACGTCGCCGCGCGCGTCGCGGGCCGGTTCGGCAAGAGCATCCTCGAGCTCGGGGGCAACAACGGCATCATCGTCCTCGACGACGCGAATCTCGATCTCGCGACGCGCGCGATCGCATTCGGCGCCGTCGGCACGGCGGGTCAACGATGCACGACCACGCGACGCCTGTTCGTCCAGCGCGGCGTCGCGCCCCAGCTCGTGGAGCGCCTTCGCCGAGCGTATTCGACGGTTGCGATCGGCGATCCCATGCAGAGCGCGACGCTGCTCGGACCGCTCGTCTCCAAGGACGCGGTCACGTCGTTCGAGCACGCCGTCTCGGAGGCCGTCAAACAAGGAGGGCAGATCGTCTGCGGCGGTCACAAACTCGAGCGCGCCGGCCATTTCGTCGAGCCGACGATCGTCCGCGCGCCGCGCCACGACCAATTCCCCATTGCCTGGGAAGAGACTTTCGCGCCCATTCTCTATGTCTTCGAGGTCGACGGGCTACCCGACGCGATCGAGCAACACAACGCCGTCAAACAAGGCCTCTCGAGCGCGATCTTCACCGACAGCCTCCGCGCGGCGGAGCACTTCCTCTCTCCCGCTGGGAGCGATTGCGGCATCGCCAACGTCAACATCGGCACCAGCGGCGCCGAGATCGGCGGCGCCTTCGGCGGAGAGAAAGAGACCGGCGGCGGCCGCGAGTCGGGCTCCGACGCGTGGAAAGCCTATATGCGCCGTCAGACTTGCACCGTGAACTACGGCAGCGCGTTGCCGCTCGCGCAAGGGGTCGAGTTCCCGACCGGCTGACGGCGTCGCGACCGCCGCACCAACGAAGCTTGCCCCCGCGGCTGCTTCACGAAAGAAGGCATGCATCCCACGGCGACACCGGTTGCATTTTGCAACCGGTGCTGCGCCGACAAAACCGGTTGTGTTTTGCAACCGGTATGTCGCCGAGAAAACCGATTGCGTTTTGCAACCGGTGTCACGAACAAGATTGTTGCCCCGAGCGACGAGCGAGTCGCAGATCAGCGCTTTACGACCGGGAGCTTCGGCTTTTCCGACAGGCCCGCGAAGAAGTCGTTGCCCTTGTCGTCGACGACGATGAACGCGGGGAAATCGACGACCTCGATCTTCCAGACCGCCTCCATCCCGAGCTCAGGATATTCGAGGACCTCGACCTTCTTGATGCACTCTTGAGCGAGGCGCGCCGCGGGGCCGCCGATGCTCCCGAGGTAGAAGCCGCCGTGCTTCTTGCAGGCTTCGGTGACGGCGCGGGACCGATTGCCCTTCGCGAGCATCACGAAGCTACCGCCGCTTTCCATGAAGGTGTCGACATACGCGTCCATGCGGCCCGCGGTCGTCGGACCGAAGGATCCCGACGCGTAGCCGGCCGGCGTCTTCGCGGGGCCGGCGTAATAGACCATGTAGTCTTTGAGGTATTGCGGCATGCCCTCGCCGCGATCGAGCCGCTCTTTGATCTTCGCGTGGGCGATGTCGCGCGCGACGATCATCGGCCCCGTGAGCGACAGTCGCGTCTTCACGGGATATTGCGACAGCGTCGCGCGAATGTCGCTCATCGGCCGCGCCAAATCGATCTTCACGACCTCGCCGCCGAGATCGGTATCGGTCGTCTCCGGCAGATACTTCGCGGGGTCGTGCTCGAGCTGTTCGAGGAAGACGCCGTCCTTGGTGATCTTTCCGAGGGCTTGTCGATCGGCGCTGCAAGAAACCGCGATCGCGACGGGGCACGACGCGCCGTGACGGGGCAATCGAATGACCCGCACGTCGTGACAGAAGTATTTGCCGCCGAATTGGGCGCCGATCCCCGTGCGCTGCGAGATCTCGAGCACCTTGGCCTCGAGCTCGACGTCGCGGAAGCCGTGTCCTCGGTCGCTTCCGGCTTTCGGCAACGTGTCGAGGTAGCGCGCCGACGCGAGCTTCGCCGTCTTGAGGGCATATTCGGCGCTCGTCCCGCCGACGACGATCGCGAGATGATAAGGCGGGCAGGCCGCCGTCCCGAGCGACCGCATCTTGTCCTCGATGAACGCGAGCAAGCTCTGCGGGTTCAAGAGGGCTTTGGTCTCTTGGTAGAGGTAGCTCTTGTTGGCGGAGCCGCCGCCCTTCGCCATGAAGAGGAACTTGAACGCGTCGCCGTCGACCGCCTCGATTTCGATCTCGGCGGGAAGGTTGTTGTTGGTGTTCTTCTCGGCGTACATATCGACGGGCGACAGCTGCGAGTAACGCAGGTTCGTCTTCGTGTACGTCTCCGCGACGCCCTTCGAGATGGCGGCCGCGTCGCCCCCACCGGTGAAGACGAGCTGGCCCTTTTTGCCTTTGACGATGGCGGTGCCGGTGTCCTGGCACATCGGCAAGACGCCTCCGGCGGCGATGTTGGCGTTCCGCAGGAGGTCCAAGGCGACGAACTTGTCGTTGGCCGACGCCTCCGGGTCGTCGAGGATCTTGCGTAGCTGCTGCAGGTGGCCCGGCCGAAGGTAGTGGGCGATCTCCCGCATGGCCTCGAACGTCAGCCGGGTGATCGCCTCCGGCTCGACGCGGAGGAAGGTCTGACCCGCGGCCTCGAAGGTCGAGACGTGATCCTTGGTGATCAAACGATAAGGGGTTTCGTCCGTTCCTAGCGGCAAAATGGGCTGGTACGTCATCGGGCGTGGCAGTCTAGTACACGCGGCGAGGCCGGGGGCGACGTCCTCGTGAAGCCGTCGCCGACAGCGCGCGATTCGCCGGCCATTTGATCGCCTTGTTCCCGATGCTCGTCGTAGTATCGCGCCGTCCAATGGACGAAGACCCTCAGCCGGTACTCGGATCCACGCTCGAATTCATGCGGATGTTGTGGGCCCTCGCGCACGGCATGCAGAGCCGCTCGAAGCGTATGGAGGCGGACCTCGGCGTCACCGGCCCACAGCGTCTGGTTCTGCGCATCCTCGGTCGGTCACCGAACGTCAGCGCGGGGTCCCTCGCCCGCGCGATGTTCGTTCACCCGAGCACCCTCACCGGCGTCCTCCGTCGACTGGAGTCGCGGGGCCTGCTCGAGCGCAAGAAGGATCGTCGCGACGGCCGGCGGGCGCTCCTCGTCTTGACACCCCAAGGCAAGAAGCTCGACGCGCTGCATGCAGGCAGCGTCGAAGCGGCCGTTCGTCGGACGATGTCTCGACTCGACAAAGACGAGCTCGAAATGGCTCGAAAGGTCCTGTCGATGCTCACCGAAGAGCTCGCGCGCACCGATCGCTAATCGGTTGCTGAAAGCTCGGCTCCCCCCCACGAAGTGAGGGGGGCCGGGGGGGAGAAATAGCGGCCTCGACCCTCCCGAAATGGCAGGCGGGACTTCTTCGTTAGCCTGCTAAAGTTCGTCGCGAGGGTTACGCATGACACGAACGACGGGGCTGGATCTCGTGTCGCCTGTGCACGTTCAGGCGGGCCTCGACAACCTCGCCAAGGAGTGCCTCCGCATTCAGAGCGGCGAGCGCGTCGTCGTGTTTTCCATGTCGACCGATCCGCTGGGAGAAATGATCGTGCGCGCGGCAACGGCGTGCAGCACGGCCGTCACCCGCGAGAAGATCGAGACGTACCTCCGCTTTTTCCCGGACACGCAGGGCAAACCCGCAGATACCTCGGCGGAGGCCGATACCCAGCTCGGGCGCGCGCTCGCGGGGGCGCAAGCGTCCATCATGCTCGCGCCAGAATCGGTCCCCGCCGCAATGTCGCGCGCGGTCATTCGTGCCGCGAAGCGCGCGGGCACACGCCACCTGCATTTACCCCGCGTCGATGCACGCGTCCTCGCGAGCTCCGCGCGCGCCGAGCCGTCGCTCATTGCATCCATCAACGATCGACTCGCCGCATTGATGCGCGCCCCGGCGCGGCTCAAGGTAACCGGCGAGTCGGGATCGATCCTCGAGCTCGGCCTCGGCATGGAGCAGAAGCTCGTGTGCTCGGCAGGCCGGCCCGACCCGGGTCATTGGGACAATGTCCCCTCCGGGTTCGTGTTCACGCACCCGGCGCAAGCAGACGGTGTCTTCGTCGCGGACCGCGCCGCTTGGGGCGACGTCTTTCGCGCCGATCGCGCGGCGATCCGGCGCGCGCCGATTCAGTTGACCATCGCGGGTGGGCGCGTGACCGCCGTATCGTCCACGGATCCGACGCTCGCCGCCGGCGTCGAGACCCACCTCGCGAGCCACGCGAACGCAGCGCGCGTCGGGATGGTCACCATCTCGACGAACTACCTTGCCCGCGTCGACATCGGCAATGACCTGCACGACGCGCTAACGCCCGGCGCGAGCCTCTGCCTCGGCTACACGAACCAATCGGAGACGGGCGCACCCTTCGACGCGCCGGTTCAGCTGCGGCTCTTCGCGCGCAAACAGACAATCGACATCAACGGCGAGCGCGCGATGACGACCGGCCGCTTCGAGAACCGCTTCGTCGAAGGGATCGACCCCTTCCGCTGACGCCGACGACGCGCCGGGCCTGGCTTATGGCTTGGTGACCGTGCGCGTGAAGTTCATCACGCCGTCTTCATCGTAAAACGTGCCGGTGAACGTCGTCTCGGTGAGCTCGACGAGCAAAAAGCCGCCCTTCTGATCGTCCTCGTAGAAGGTCGGGTTGTCGCCCTCGAGGTCCGTCATCTTGGCGCCGGCGCCGGTCACGATGAACTCGATACCGCAGTTCGGGTTGAGCCATTGCCGGTCGTGATCGTGACCGCAGATGTAGACATCCATCTTGTTGCAGACCGAGTCGTCGAAGAAGTCTTTGACGTTTGCGCCGCTCGCGACCGGGAACCAATCCGGCAGGCCGTCGTAGGCGCCGGCGTTGCCGTGCGGGCCATTCGACACGTAGGGGTGGTGACCGACGCCGATCTTCCAATGTTTGTTGGATGCGGCGATCGCGCCGTCGAGCCAATCCTGCTGCTCGCTGTCGCCCGTGAAGAGAATGTAGTTCGTGTCGAGCATGAAGAACTCGGCGCTCGGCCCGATGAGGTCCTCCGGGGACTTCATCGAGTAATAGCGGCTCGGAAGCGACCACTTGGTGCTCGCTTGCGAATAGCTGATTTCGTTCTGCGCCTTGTCGAACTCGAAGCCCGCGCCGTCGCCGCCGTAATCGTGATTGCCGAGGACGACGTGGAATTGGAAGTCGAGCTCGGAGTACGGCTGCTCGAACTTGGTTTGGAACTGCGGGTCGTCCGCGGAGTCGGCGCCGGACGGGTACAGATTGTCGCCGGTGTAGAGCGCGAAGTCGCAGCCGCCGCGCGCGTCGCACACGGTCTTGATGACGTCGGCGACTTTGTTCTGCCGCTCGTTGCCCTCGCCGGCGTCGCCGAGCGCGACGAAACGGAGGAAGCCCCCCGGGGCTCCGCCGCCCTCACCGCCCTGCCCGCTTCCGCCCGCGCCGCCCTGCCCACCGGTCGGAGCGCCGCCGGTCGCGGCTTCTCCCCCCGTGGCGGGTGCGCCGCCATTGGCGGGACCGGCGCCGTCGGACGTTTGGGACGTGGTCGATCCGCCGCCGCCGGTGGCGCCGCTGCCGCCTGTCCCGTCGTCGTCGTCCGAGCAGGCCGCGAGGGCCAGCGCGCAACACAGCCCCACGACGACCGACCGCTGGCCAAACCGCCCCGTACGCATTCCTCCCCCTATCACATTCGCTCTGGGTTCGGGTCGCAGGTGCGTGACGGACTGCTATCTTTTTGTCGCGTGGCGCGCTTCGTCATCAAGACGTGGAACTGCTTCGGAGCTGCTCAGACTGCAGCGGCCTTCCTACGAAGGAGGGGTGCCCCGGACACCCACCGCTTCGGCGTCGCGGAGCTCGCGACGACGATTCAGGAGGCAGACGTCGTCTGCATGCAGGAGCTCTTCCTCGCCGATGCGGAGGGCTTCTTCGACAGCCTCTCGCACCCACACAAGGTGCGCGACGAGAACGTGTCCCGGTGGTGGCCGCCGACCTTCGGCGGCTCCGGCCTCGGCGTCGCGTCCCGTTTCCCAATCATCTCGCGCAAGGTCCGTCCGTTCGATCGCCCGCACCTCGGTACGGAGCGTTTCGCGCGTAAAGGAATGTTACACGTGCGCGTGCACGTCTCGGGCGACGCGGATCTGTCGGCGGACATCATCACGACCCACATGCAGTCCGGCTATGGGGGCGACGCAATGCGGGTAAGACGCCGGCAGATCGAGCAGTTGCGTGCCTTCGTCGAGGAGGTCCAGGACGAGCACCGGCCCTTCATCATCTGCGGCGACCTCAACATCGACGGGCTGACCCCGGCCCGCGCCGAGGGCGAATACGCCTTCCTGCGCGACCAGCTGTCGGACTTCGAAGACCTCGGGGCCCCCGACGACCACCCGACCTTTCACCCCGACCCCGAGGTGAACGAGCTGGCCCACCGGTTCGAGGCCGCGAGCCCGAGACAACGTATTGATTACATGTTGTTCCGCCGCCCCCGCCCGGGTCGATCACCCCTGCTTCGTGCGATCGAGTGTGTCCTCTCACTCCGGGATCCGTTCCACGTACACGGTAGAGGAAGGACATTTGCGTCCGACCATTTCGCCGTGAAGGCCGTGTTCGAGCACGCTTGAATCTTTCGTCGGCTGCCGGCTACAAATGAGACTGGATGCTCGGCTTGCTCAAACGCTGGTTTCGCACGGAAGGGCCGCCGCCCCTCTTGGTACGCCTCCGTGATTCGTCGGGCTTCGTCGAAGGCGCGGTCGAGCTAACTGCTATTTGGCGGCCGAGCGGCCGGCGTCAAACGACGATTTCCCGAGCGGCTCAGGGCTTGTGCATCATTCCGTGGGGCGGCGGCAGCAACGTGGAGCTCTTGTTCGCGCACCCGAGCGGCCACGCCAAGGTCGAGGCGCTGGCCAGCGACGCCGAGCTCGGCGAGGCGCGCGTCGTGTATCTCCGTCCGGCGGACGCTGCGGGCGTTGGCCGCCTCCAAGCCGGCCGCCTCCAGGCGGGCTGACTAGCAATCAAGCCTTCGCGAGGATGTGGAGATCACACAGGTTCAGACCTGTGGGCGACGCAATCTCGATCAGCGTACCTGCCTGACGATGCATCCGCGCGGTGTCGAAGCGCGCGACCATTGCAGCGACGTCGATGCCGCGCAGACGGGCCGCCGTTACCACCGCGCCGGCCGATTGGCTGCTCCCGTCGACTCCGTCGCTCGCGCCGCATAGCAGTGCAGCTTTGGGATCCAACATCGGCCCCGCGAGCGCGGCGAGGTGTGTGGATCGGCCGCCCCGTCCAGGGTTCGTCGACGTCACTTTCACGCTGGGCTCCGCGACGCGGACGATGGCCTGCCCGCTGACGAGCTCACGCGACAGACCCGCATAGGCGCGAGCGAGGTCCACCACGTCTCCATCGGTGGGCGGCATGAGATGAACTTCGAATTCCTCCGCTTCGAGGGCGCGGACCGCTGCGAGCGCGAGATCCTTCGGCGTCGCGACGAAGAGCGTCTCGAGACCGAGCGCCGACGCCTCCTGCGGCTTGAGCGTTTCGACCAGGGGCGCCTCGAGGCCATGCTCGGAGAGGACACGTTCCGCATCGGCCACCGTCGTCGGATCGGCAACCGTGGGTCCCGATCCGACATCGTGGGGTCCTCCTTCGAGGACGTCGCTCAAGAGCACCGAGGTGATCGGGCGGTTCGCGACGCGCGCGAGCCCACCGCCCTTGATCGCCGATAGATGACGCCGCACCAAGTTCAACACGGCAATCGGCACGCCGGCATTCGAAAGCGCCGAGGTCACGTGCACCTTCTGTTCAAGCGAGAGGCCGGGAACGGGCCGACACAAGAGCGACGACGTGCCGCCCGAGACGAGCGCGAGATCCAAACCCTCCTCGGCGAACGCGATGGCGGCGTCGGCCGCCTCGACACTGCTGGGAGTCGGCTCCGGATGGGTCGCGTAGCGAACGTCGACGCGCGCGCCGGCCCAAGCGACGCGTGTCCCCTGCGGCACCACCAAAAGGGCCCGATCGACCGACGCGTCCCACGCTCCTGCGAGCATCGCGGGCGCAGCCTTTCCGACGGCCAACACGCGACCGCGCCTGCGCCCGCCGAGCAGCCCCCGCACGCGCGCAGCGACGTCGAAGTCACGCACGACACGCAGGAAACAACGCGAGAGGATCTGAGGCAGCTCGTCCGACCGCCGGGACATTCCGTCGAGCTTATCTCGACGATCGACGATTTTCGCCGACCTTCGCAGGGGTGCGGGGCGTGAGAATCGAACTCACCCGATTCTGCTTGTCGAGCAGACGCGACCGCCAGATCGCTTGCCCCGCGCGCTTGGTCGCTGCGGACGGATTCGAACCGCCGGACACAGGCGTATGAGACCCGGTCTCCACCTCGGAGCGCAGCGATTCGGAGCGGCGTCCCGGAGTCGCACCGGGGTCTCGAGGCTGGCAACCTCGGATTCTACTGTTGAACCAACACCGCAATGTTCGGTCCGCTCGTGAGAGCGAACCGGCCTCCCCGCCAGGAGTCGAACCTGGGACAACGGGCTTCGTAGACCCGAGCCTGAAAGTAGCCGTCAGGACGGAGAGTCGCGCGCGACCATTGAAACCACTCGCGCGGGTGGGCTGTCGTGGGCTCGCACCACGTTCTCCCGGTTTTCAACCAGGCGCTATCACTCGACCAGCTCACAGCCCGCTCCGACGGAAGGGGTCGAACCTTCAACTCCCTGGTTAACAGCCAGGTGCTCTGCCATTGAGCTACATCGGATCGGCGTCACCGGTGCATGGCCGGTGTAGAGAGAGCGACGGCAGCTCTACGCCGAGGCTGACGCGAAATCTCGCGGTGAGCGATCTCACAGCAGGAGCGGGACGAGCGCCCGACGATCCGCCGGGTAATCCGAAAACCGCTCTTTGTACCACCGGTGATGCGAGATGGCGCGCGGGACGAGGTTCGCCGCGGTGTACAGCGCAAACGCGGCTCCGGCGAGCGACCAGGTCAGGACGGCCCACCCCACCCATTCGATGATCTCGCCGAGGTAGTTCGGGCAAGACACATAACGGTAGAGCCCGCCCTGCGGCACCGCATAGCCGCCGTCGGTGCGATTGCGACGCAACGCGAGAAGGACGTTGTCCGCGTGCACGTTGATCCCAAACCCGAGGAAGAACATCGCGACGCCGATGACGAATTGCGGCGATGTCAGCCACGCGGAAGGATACGAGCCGTGCTCCGAGACCCAGCGCGCGTTCACGTACGCATTCAGCGTGTTGAACACGATGGCGGAGGCGACGATCGTCACGGGCGTGGTCTTGCCCGACGCCTGGATGCGAAACGGGAAGATGAAGGTCCGGTGGACGTAATGGGTCTGCCAGACCAGCAGCATCAGGAACGGCACCGTCTCGAACGCGTGGCGCCCGGTGAAGTAGATCACCGCCCAGCCGACAGAAGCCGGAAACTCCATCAAGATCCAACTCAATCGCTGCCCGATCTCCGGGCCGAATCCGCTTCGCCTGTGCCGCCCGTACGGCGCAGTGATGAAGAAGAGCGCGATGAACGTCGCCGCCGCGAGGACGATCTCGGCGATGGTCGCGACGTGGTGGATCTGGGCTTCTGTCATCGTCAGCTCGCGCGGCGCGCGTCTCGGCGATTCAATCGGAGGACGGCGATCTTGGTCGCGTGGTTGAACGGCGCAGGATCCGCAGGGAGCTTCGCTTCGCTCGCGTCGTCCGTGACCGGCGCGCAATCCTCCGGGACGGAAATGGTCTTTTCGAGCTTGGCGTAGCCCTGCCCGACGATGGCATCGATCGATTGCATGAACGCGATCCCCGACACGAACAATGCATTGTTGACGAGCACGAGCAGGCCGCCGTCGCCGACGACCGGGCGAACCTTGTCGACGAGGCGTCCGTAGGTCGCCTCGAGATCGACGCGGCCTCGCGCGGAATCTGCGAAAAGCGGCGGGTCGAGGATCACGAGGTCGAAGAGCTCGTTCTTCTTACGGAGCTGCGCCGTCACGTCGAAGTAATCGCCGGCGAGGAACGACGGCCGCGCGACGGGCAAGCCGTTCAACGCATTGGAGTCCTTCGCGACATTGAGGAACAGCTTGCTCCGGTCCGTTTGCACGACCGCTTTCGCGCCGGCCGCGGCTGCCGCGACACCGACGCTTCCCGTGTACGCGAACGCGTTGAGGACCCGCTTGCCGGGCGCTTGCTCGCGGACGAAAGCCCGGAGGTTGCGCGTATCGAGATAGAAGCTCGCGTCGTGGTGCAAAAGGAGGCGAATCGCGTAGCGAACGCCGTCCTCCTCGATCGCGCGGCAGAGCTCGGCCTCGTCGCCGGCGAGAAGGCTCCCGCGCCGCAGGATGGGATCGCGCACGCCCTTGGGCTTGTGGACCGCCGTCTTGAGGAACGGGAGCTTCGAGATCACCAGATCGGCAAGCGCTCTCGCGGATTCGACTCCTGCGCCTTCCTCCTCCGGATCGCCGTGGTCGAACACGACGAGGCTCGTCCCGTAAACGTCGAGCACGAACCTCGGCGCACCTTCACGGAAACCGTCGAACAGCCGGAAAGCGTTCTTCGGGTGGGGCGTGCGGCGGCTCTCGGCGACGAAGGCTTGGCGACGCTCGATCGCGCCGTCGATGAGTTGTTCCACCCGGTCTCTTTACACGAGCAGCCATCGAGACGGCTGGTTGCTTTTGGCCGCAAGCTTGCGCCCCTAGCGCGATGGTGATTCTGTAAGCGCGTCATGAAGCGCGTCGCAATCGTGGGTTTCCGCGGGATGGTGGGCTCGGTCCTCGTCGAGCGGATGGTCGCCGAACGGGACTTCGACCACTGCGAGCCGGTCTTCTTCTCCACCTCGCAGACCGGCGCGAAGGCGCCGGCCATCGGGCGCGACGTCGCCCCGGTCGCCGGCGCGGGTGACGTCGATACCCTCGCGAAGTTCGACGTCATCATCAGCTGTCAGGGCGGCGACTACACGACCGAGATGCACCCCGCCCTTCGCCGCGCCGGCTTCAAGGGCGTGTGGATCGACGCGGCCTCGACGCTTCGAATGAACGACGCGGCCGTGATCATCCTCGATCCGGTCAACCGCTCGCTCATCGACGACGCAATTCATCGCGGCGTCCGCGATTTCGTCGGCGGCAACTGCACGGTCAGCCTGATGCTGATGGCGATCCACGGCCTCTACCAAAAAGGCTGGGTCGAATGGGTCAGCACGATGACCTACCAGGCCGCCTCGGGCGCCGGCGCCAAGAACATGCGCGAGCTCGTCGCGCAGATGCGCTTCATCGGGCAATCGGCGGCGCCGGTCCTCGACGACCCCGCGCGCGGAATCCTCGAGCTCGACCGAGCCGTCGGCCAAGCGCTCGCCTCCGAGAAGCTTCCGAAGGACGAATTCGGCTTTCCGCTCGCGGCGAGCTTGCTCGCGTACATCGACAAGCCGGTCGAGGCTGGGCAATCGCGCGAAGAGTGGAAGGGTCACGTCGAGAGCAATAAGATCCTCGGCCTCCGGGGCGCGGACGAGATCCCCGTCGACGGCATCTGCGTGCGCATCGGCGCCATGCGCTGCCATAGCCAGGGTCTCACCATCAAACTGAAGAAGGACGTGCCGCTCGACGAGCTCGACGCGACCATCGCCGAGAGCAATCCGTGGGCGCGCGTGGTGAAAAACGAAAAGCCCGCGACCCTCGCGGAGCTGACGCCCGCGGCCATTTCGGGGACGCTGGAGGTGCCGATCGGACGGCTTCGCAAGCTCAAGATGGGGCCGACGTACCTCGGCGGCTTTACGGTCGGCGATCAGCTGCTCTGGGGCGCCGCCGAGCCGCTGCGACGCATGCTGCGGATCGTGCTCGAGCAATAAGAGTCAATCATCGAGGTACGGACGAAGCGCCTCCGGGAGCGCGCTTCGTTCCACCGCGCCGGGATCGAACGCCAGCGGCGCGGGCTGCGAGGCCCAAAACAAGACCCGCCGCTTTTCGAGGTCGCGCGCGCGACCCATCAAGGCCGCCAGGGCTTTCGCGGTGTACGTCGACTCGAGCTCGATGCCGGCATGCTCCTTTGCGAGCGCGATCGCCCGTTCTCCTTCGCGCGTCGGCCGACCATAGCCACGGCCGAGGTACCGCGACTCGACGTCGACCTCGGCGCGTGAGGTGACCTTTGCGCCGATCGATTCGAGGTAATGCTCGAATCCGTCCTCTAGCTTTCGCAATGCGGCTTTGCTCGAGCTCGCCTCCGACGAACATCGAACGGCGATGATCCGCGCTCGAATCCCCGCAGCAGCGAGCCCGAATGCGAGGCCCGCGGTGCTGCCCATCGTCCCCATTGCGACGACGATATCGTCCGGCGCCGGCGCGAGGCCGAGCTGGATCTGCTCGGCGAGCTCGAATGCCGCGTCGACCATGCCGACGTTGCCGACGTGGCAAGTTCCACCTGGCGCAATCACGTAAGGCCGATCCGCTTCGGGGCCGGATCCCGCGTCACGGACGGCCTTCGCGAACGTATCGGCGAGCCCGCTGGATGCCTCGATTCGGGCGCCCGATGCGATGCAGAGCGCGAGGTTTCGCCGGACGACGGGCCCCTTCGGCTGACCTGCGAGGTGCACCGTGACCGAAAAACCGTTCCGCACACCGAATGCCGCGGTGGCCGCGGCGTGATTGGAGCCGACCGCGCCGAACGTCACGACGTGTGTTCGGCCGAGCGCGCGCGCATCGCCGAAGAGCCGCTCGAGCTTTCGAACCTTTCCGCCTCCGAAAACACGGCTCGAGAGGTCGTCACGTTTGAGCCACAGCTCCCCCACCCCAATGGCTTTCGCGAGTGATTGTGCCTCTTCGATCGGGGTCGGCAGATCGCCGAGGGACAATCGCGGAAGCGCTCCGAGCGCTTCGATCCACGGGTGATCGAGCTTTTTCACGCGCGCCGGCGGCGGAGTTTCGGCGACGGCCGACGTCGTCGGCAATGCCCCCTCCGCCGAGCTGGACGCCGAACGGTCCGTGGTTCGCCGCTCTCCGGCTGGCGTACAAGCGGCCGCGACGAGGGCGAGCCACGCGCGGCGGCTCAGGGATGATGCCGAGCTACTTCGATAGGTCACGCCGATCCTCGGTGGAACCCGAGCCAGGACGCTCGCGGCCGGCGTGCCATTCCCGTGCCGCTCAGCGAACGAGCCCAATCAGGGCGAACCCGGTGGAGGCGACGAGCGCGAAGAGCTCCATCTTCTGTTCGGTTCCGTCGGGGATGATCGAGCGGAGCCGGCGGCCGGCGAGGTTGCCACCGACGAGACCGACGAGGAGCGCGAGGACACCGGGCGCGGCCTCGAACGTGAGCAGGCCGGACACGAAGTATCCGGCCACGCGGCCGATATGCATCGTCGCGGCACACGCTGCGATGGTCGCGACGAGCGCCGCACCCGTCAATCCGGCGCTCATGAGGATTGGACCGAGGAGCATTCCAGCGCCTCCGGAGGTGGCCGACAGCGCGCCGACGCCGGCACCGGCCATTGCGAGCGACTTCGCTCGGGGCTTGATCTGGATGTAGCCCTTCGCGCGCAGGACCGCGAACACGGTCGTCGCGACCAGGAGCGCGGTGACGATCGCGTCGGGAATGGTCGGAAGAACGAGACCGCCGAGGAGCGCGCCCGGCAGCGCGCCCAATCCGATCAAGAGGACCAGCCGGCGGTCGATGTCGTTGCGAAAGAGATACGCACGGTGAGAGTTGGAGACGAACAGAGCGGGTGACGAGAGGGCGAGCGCGAGATGTGGTCCGCGCATCACCGTCAATACGGCGAGGAGCATCAACCCGCCGCCCATCCCGGCGAGCGTCGTCAGGACGCCTGCAACAAGGCCGAGGAGCGAGAGAAGTAGGAGCATCGTTGGCCTTGATATGGGGCCGCCGACTCGGTTCGTCCTATGAATCTTTCGACGAGTTTCGATAATGTTTTCTTATGATCGACCTGCTCCGGCACTTCTTGCTCGTCGCGGACCACGGCACCTTCACGGCCGCGGCCCGACACGCGCATCTGTCGCAGCCGGCGCTGACCTCCTCGGTCAGACGGCTCGAAGAAAGCGTGGGCGGCAGCCGATTGTTCGATCGAGGTCGGCAAGGCGCCGCTTTGACCGAGGCGGGGCGCGCACTGCTCCCGCACGCGCGCGCCGCCGTCGTCGCCGTCGACGAGGGCGTGCGCGCTATTGCGGCGCTCGAGAAGCTCGAGGCCGGCGAGGTCCGAATCGGGGGTGGCTCCACCGCGTGCACGTACCTCTTGCCGCCGATCCTTTCGGTGTTCCGGCGAAAAAACCCGAAGGTCGCAATCTACCTGCGCGAGATGCCCGAGCTGCAGGTGGTCGACACCTTCGAGGCCGGCGGGTTGGACCTCGCGGTCGTGACCGGCGCCGCGGGCGAATCGTTCCGCGACGAAGACGTCATCCTCGTCGCACCGAAAGGCGCCGACCCGAATGCGCTTCCGTTCATTACCTTCCCGACGGGCAGCGCCGTTCGTGAGCTCCTCGATCGATACTTTCCGAGTGCGGAGATCACGATGGAGCTCGCGAGCATTTCGTCCGCAAAAGGCAGCGTCCGCGCCGGTCTGGGCAAAATGCTCGTCTCGAAGAGCGCGGTGCGAACGGACTTGGAGCTCGGGCGCCTCGTCGAGGTCCCCGATTCCCGCACACCGATCAAGAGGCGCCTCGGCCTACTGCACCGCGGCGTCGAGCGCCTGTCACCCGCCGCCGCGGCGCTCCGCGTCCTTCTCCTCGAGAACGCGCCGCCGCGGCAGCGCGCGTCCACGCGTGGACGGAAGGAGAAAACATGAAGTACCGTCGGTGGCCTCGATGTGCTCGACATGCGGAACGACAGCGAGGATGCAGTGACGACGGGGCACCTCGACGGCGCGCCGGAGGCGTCGCGCAGCGATGCCTTGTCGAGCAAAGTGGCAATCGCCGTGGTCGTCGCGGCCCTCGGCTATTTCGTCGACATCTACGACCTCGTTCTGTTTTCGATCTTGCGCGTCCCGAGCCTGGAGGGACTCGGCGTCGCCGCAGCCGACCAGACGCGCGTCGGCAGTCTGCTGCTCAATCTGCAGCTCGCCGGCATGCTCCTCGGCGGCGTCGCGCTCGGTGTTTTGGGCGACAAGCGCGGGCGCCTCACCATCGTCTTCGGATCGATCGTCCTTTATTCGATCGCCAACCTCGCAAACGCGTTCATCACCTCCGTGACCGAATACGCGGTATTGCGATTTTTGGCAGGCTTCGGCCTCGCGGGTGAGCTCGGCGCAGGAATCACGCTCGTCAGCGAGCTCTTGCCCAAATCACGCCGAGGCATCGGCACGACGATCGTCGCCTCCGTCGGCCTCAGTGGTGCCCTGGCCGCCGGCGCGCTCGCGGAGTTCCTCATTCGAAATTACGGAGCCTACGGCTGGCGAATCGCGTACGGCGTCGGCGGCGTGATCGGGCTCTTCTTGCTGGTGCTGCGCGTCGGCGTGCTGGAGAGCACGCTCTTTCACCGCGCCTCCGCAGCCGACGCACCGCGCGGAGACGTGCGCCTCCTCATTCGGCCGTGGCCCCGCTTCGTGCGATTCGCACGCATCGTTCTCGTCGGCATGCCGATCTGGTTCGCGGGCGGCGTTCTATTCGTCTTCGCGCCGGAGATTGGTCTATCGCTCGGGCTCCCCGTCAAGCCCACGGGCGGCCGCACCATCTTCTGGGGATACCTCGGCGTCGTCGTCGGCGACCTCGCGAGCGGCGCGCTGAGCCAGGCGCTCGCGAGCCGCAAGCGCGTCGTCGGCGCATTCCTCGTCATGCTCGCGGTTGCGCTGGGCGCGCTGCTCACGTTCGGCGGACGATCGGTCCCGACGTTCTACGGCCTCATTGCGTTCGTGGGCTTTGCGACGGGGTATTGGGTCGTATTCGTGACGACCGCGAGCGAGCAATTCGGGACGAACCTTCGTGCGACCGTCACGACGAGCGCGCCGAACTTCGTTCGCGCGACGGCGATCCCCGTGACATCGCTGTGGCTCGCGATCAAAGGCCCGCTCGGGGTGATCCCTGCGACGGCGGTCGTCGGCGTGACCTGCATCGTGATCGGGTTCGCCGCGCTTTGGGACATGCAGGAGAGCTTTCACGCGGATCTCGACACCCTCGAGCGGTGACGCCGGCTCTTTCTTCGGGCCCACCGGCCGAGGCATCGGTTAAGTAAAAGCTAAAGTTTCCCTTGACCGTCGCGGCGCGCGAACGATACTTAGGCCATCACTTAACTGTTGCCGCCGTCGTCGCAGACGACGCGCCCACCTCCATTCGTCAAAGGCGGAGCCCATGTCCCTCGCGCTCTACATGCACCCGTTCGCGTCGTTCTGTATGAAGGTGCTCGTCGCGCTCTACGAAAACGATGCGCCCTTCGAAAAGATCGTCGTCGATCTCGGAGACGAGCGCTCTCGCAATGCGTTCCTCGCGGTATGGCCCGCCGGAAAGTTCCCCGTGCTTCGCGATAGCGAAGCCCCGCGCGTCATCCCCGAGTCGACCATCATCATCGAATACCTCGATCGCAAATTTCCGGGGCGAACGCGGCTCGTGCCGGCGGATCCCGACGAGGCCCTTCGCACGCGCCTCTTCGATCGCTTCTTCGATACGTACGTGCAAAACCCGATGCAGAAGATCGTCGGCGACCGGCTTCGACCCGCAAACCACCGGGATCGATTCGGCGTCGACGAGGCCCGCGCTTCGCTCCGCACAGCGTACGGCATCCTCGAAGCCGACATCGCCGGCAAAGAGTGGGCAATGGGCGACGCGTTCACGATGGCCGATTGCGCCGCGGCGCCCGCGCTCCATTACGCCGACCTCGTCGAGCCGCTCACACCGGGCTTCCCGAACGCGGCGGCCTATCTGCAGCGTCTGAAAGCGCGCCCGTCGTTCGCGCGCACACTGGACGAAGCGCAGCCGTACTTTCATAACTTCCCGAAGGAGGAGACTTCATGAGCGAAAGGTCGGTGTCGCACGGCGACTTCGTCATCGAGCGGGTCTACGACGCGCCGATTCGACGGGTCTTTTCCGCATGGCAAAAGCCCGAGAAGAAGCGCCGATGGTTCGCGTGCCACGACGAGTGGGTCGTCACGCATTACGAGCTCGACTTTCGGATCGGCGGCATCGAGCGATCCCGGACGGGCCCGGCCGGCGGCACGGTCCACGCATTCGACGCGCGGTATCACGACATCGTCGACGATCTACGAATCGTCTATTCGTACGAGATGCGCCTCGACGCCGCGCTGATTTCGGTGTCGCTCGTAACGGTTCAATTCGAGGGGCAAGGCGCTCGCACCGCCATGAGCTTCACCGAGCAGGTCGTCGTGCTCGACGGCCTCGCCTCCATCGCGGACCGGGAGCACGGCACGCGCATCGGGCTCGATGCGCTCGGCGAGTACCTGACCCGCGAAGCCACCGAGGCTTGATCGCTCCGGCGCTCACTCCTTATTCGGCGGAGGCGGTGGCGGCGGCGGAGGCGCTTGCTCCGGATGTGGCCGGCGCGGATCGATCTCCACGCGCAGGTCGTCGACGCTCGCGCTTCCGATCTCGTCACATTCCTCGAAGCCCGGCGAATAGTCGAATGGCACCTTCGATTCGTGCGCCGAGCCCAGCGTCACGATCGCGCACACGTGCTCGGAGACGTGTGTCCCGTTCTTGCACGTAATCGACAGATCCCAACAGGCGCGGGCGTCCTGAATGCCGCCGAGGTGTTTCGGCGTGCATAGGTACCCTTCCTTCAGCGTCGTTCCCGCCGCACGACACGACACGGTCACGCGCGCCTCGGGGCCCCAGACCGCGCCGTGGAAGACGATGCCGACGACGACCGCACCGAGCGCGACCGCGGCATGCGGCAGGAGCCACGTCGCGCCCCAACGCCTGCGCGCGTGCATCTGGACCAAAAACGCGGCGGGAAACAGCAGCACACCACCGATGACCGAAAGCGCCGGGTGCTGCCGATGCGTGATGGCGTCTTTCGCCATCAAGTAGAGGGTCGTGATGAACGCCGCGATCGAGACGAGGATCGCGTAGAGCGTGAAAGGGATGAACAGCCAACCGAGCGCCGCGACCAGCACGACCGCGAGCATCGACCAGCCGAGAGCATCCTCCGGGTCGTCGTACGCCGCGAGGGGCGGCTCGACGGCGGACGGTCGCGCGGGCACGGGCTCGTTCATCGCGAGCAGACGCTAGTACATCCGACCGTAAGTTCGTGCCTGGATCTACTCCGGCCCCCGCGCAAAGCGCGGCAGAGTGCGGGCCGGAGCAGATCCAGGCACGAAGCCCCAAGTCTGGCCATCAGACTCTTTGCTCCTGGGTACAGCCGGATCCGGAAGAGGACTTCCGGCCGCCTGTACTAACGCTGTTTGATGACCTGCGTCACGTGCTTCGCGCGCCGCGGCGCGACGACCTGCCGTGGCGAAACGGGTATGCTCGGCCGCGTTGAGCGACTCTCGTAGAGCGAAGATCCCCTTTTACGCGACGATCCTCGGAGCAATGGTGCTCGGGTTCGTGCTCGGCCCGATGCTCGGCAAGCACACCGCGCTCCTCGGCGAGGTCGGCAAGGTCGTCATCAGCGCGATCAAAGCAGCAGCGGCGCCGCTGCTCTTCTTCGCGATCATCCACGCGATCTTGAAGACCGAGGTCGACGGCCGCTCGGCCGGCACGATGGTCGTCATCGCCTTCGTCAACACGTCGATCGCGCTCGTCACCGGCCTCGTCCTTTCGAACGTGCTGCGGCCCGGGGAGCACCTCGTCGTCACGCAAGGCTCGGATCCGTCCTCGAGCGCTTACGCCGGCAAGAAGGTCGACTTTCTGAAGACCTTCGTCGGTTACATCCCGACGAACTTCGTCTCGCCGTTCGCCGACAACGCGATCCTTTCCATCATCATCATCGCCCTCTTGTTCGGGTTTGCGCTACGCCGCGTCCGGCGGGAGCCGGCGTTCGCCCAAACGTCGAAGAGCGTCGAGGACGCCGTCGCGACGCTCCTTCGAATGATGGAGATCGTGCTCGCATGGGTCATCAAGCTCATCCCCCTCGCGGTGTTCGGCGTCGCCGCGAAGACCGTCGCGGAAAACGGCTACGCCCCTCTCAAAGGCCTCGCCGTTTACGTCGGCGTCGGCCTGCTCGGCTTGCTCATCCACATCGTCATCACCTATCAGGCGTGGCTCCTCATCGCAGGCCAATCGCTGCGACGCTTCTGGAAAGAGGCGCGCGAGCCCGTCGTTTATGCAATGGGGACGAACTCGAGCCTCGCGACGTTGCCCGTGACCTTGCAGGCCCTCGACCGGCTCAAGGTGTCGAAGGCCTCCGCCACGTTGGGCGCGTGCGTCGGGACGAACCTGAACAACGACGGCATCGTCCTCTACGAGGGTATGGCGGTGCTCTTCGTGGCGCAGGCAGCGGGGATCCACCTCGGCATCGGCGATCAAGTCCTCGCCGCCGTCACCTGCATCGTGGCTGCGATGGGCGTCGCCGGCGTCCCCGAGGCGGGGTTCGTGTCGCTCGCGCTCGTGCTCAACACCGTCGGCTTGCCGCTGGACATCCTGCCGCTCTTGCTCGCGGTCGATTGGGTCATCGCGCGCGGCCGATCGGTGACCAACGTCCTCAGCGACATGGTCCTCTCCATCCTCCTCGACCGCGCGAAGTCACCGCGCCGCTCCCCCGACGCTACTTCGAGTCTTTCATGATCTCGGTGTAGCGCCGCTGCATCTCGTCGGGTGTCAGCTCCTCGAGGTTGTGACCGATCAGCCAATCATGGCCGAACGGGTCGCGAATGGTCCCGGAGCGCTCGCCATAAAAGTGATTCTGCGGCTCCCGGACGACCTTCGCACCGGCAGCGACGGCCGAGCGAATGGTCGCGTCGGCGTCGTCCACGTGGAGGTGAATCCCGACCGAGGTCCCGCCGAGGGTTTGCGGGCCTTGGATGCCGAGCTCCGGATACTCCTCCGAGAGCATGATGGTCGTCCCACAGAAATCGAGCTCGCAATGGCCGACACGACCGCTCGGCTCGGCGAGACGAAACTTCTCTTTCGCGCCGAACGCCGCCTTGTAGAACTCGATCGCGGCGGGTGCGTTCTTGACGCGCAAATAGGCAAATACCTCGTGAATACTCATCGTGATCACCTCGTTGGTGCGAGGAACTCTAGGCTCCGCGATCGTCCCGGTCTTGAACGGATTTGACCGAATCGACATCCGCCCGTCTCGGCACGTGCATTGCGAACGGGCCCGAGCTCTTTCGGTACTCCGTGGGTGAAAGGCCCGAGAAAGCGCGAAAGTCCCGAACGAAATGGGGCTGGTCGCTGTAGCCGCACGCGTGCGCGAGGTCGGCCCACGAAGCCGAAGGGTCGGACGCCGCGATCTCGACTGCGCGTCGAAAGCGCGTGATTCGACAATAGAGCTTCGGCGTGATGCCGACCGCCTGCCGGAACAACGAATTGAAGTGACGATGGCTGAACCCGCTCTCGTCGACCGCCGTGGCGATGTCCGCGCTCGCCGAGAAATTCACGAGCGCGGCGGCGACGGCGGGATGAATGCGGCGCAACCGGCGGAGCCGCGCCACCAGAATGGCCTCGAAACAATCGAGCACCGCAGCATCGGTCCGGCACTCGGCGAGCTGGGTCATTGCTTCATCGACGGCCACGTCGCCCCAGAGCTCCGCGAGATTCGTGTGTCGCTCGGCCAGGCGATCGGCGGACTCGCCGATCAGCACCTCCGCTGCGCCGGGGAGCAGCTGCGCGCCGACCGAGCGGGTGGCGACGGAGACGTCACGCACGTAATGGCACGAGCGCGCCCCGCCCACGATGGCGCGGCCGATCTCCCGTCCCTCCGGCGCGTCGTCTGCGTCGTAGATCCGAAGGGGCGCACCGGAGAGGCGAAAGACGAGATGCATGCCGCCCGTCGGCAACACGTGTTCGCGCGGTGCGCCCGGCGTCGGAACGAGGCTCGAGACCCAGAGATCGCTGACGAACAGCGAGAGCCTGGGCCCCGGAGCGCGACGCAGCATCATCGGTTACCTGCCGATAGGCTTCTCGATCCGCGTCGCCGGGTCCAGCGGGCCGACCGCGGAAAATTCGGCGGCGTCTTTGGTCGTCGCTTTGGCGGTGAATCCGTACGCCCGATCGGCCTTCCCGTCTTTGTCCTCGTCGATCCAAGCGATGCCCATCCCCATTCGATCGGCTGCGTGAAACTGCCATTGAATGACGAATCGCATCGGTGAATCGAGTTTGAACGTCGTGCAATTGTAAAACGGCGCGTTGAAGTCGCGCGGCAGCGGTTTGTAGCTGCCTTCGGAGAGCATCTTCAGCGTCGCCGGCACGGCGTGGGACGTCCCCGGCATCTGCTTCAGCTTCTTCATGCAGCCGCCGACGAGCTCACGCATTTCGGTGAGCGCCGCGATCGCCTCGGCGTCGGCGCCCGTCGGAGCAGCGGAGGCGCTCGCCGTCACGGCCGCAGGAGAGGGCTCCGGTCCAGGCTGCGCCTGTTGAGGATGCGCCGTCGCCGTGACCTCGGGGGACGCACTCGCCGCCGCCTCGGGCTTGTCGTCGGAGCTCACCACGATGACCAGGACGACGAGCCCAACCGCGAGCAGCACGCCGATGGCCACGCCGAGCGCAGCCTGGACGCGTCGATGGCGCTCGGAAACGGCGAGCTTCGAGAACGAATGCGACGCTGTCTGCTCGGCGGACGACGTATCGGGAGCATCACCACGCTTCGGCACGACCGGTCGCGACACGCCCATCACCGCGGTTCCGCGCGGCCCTTGCGCAACCGGCGCCCCCGGCCGCGACACGCCCATGACCGCTGTCCCCCGCGGCCCTTGCGGCACGGCCGCTCGCGCAGCCCCCGGGGTCGGCGTCGCCTGCGCAGCGGCGGGTTCTGGCGAGGGTGCTTCCGCCGGGCTCGATTCCGCTTCGGGCGCCTCGGCGGCGCCGCCCTCTTCCTCAGGCTCGGTCGCCGCGGCAACGTCCGTGGAACGGCCGGTCGCTTCAGCTTCGCTAGACTCCTCTTTGCTTACGCCCTTCGAGTCGGAATCGGCCTCTTCGCTCGAATGGGCATCGGGCTCGAGATCATCTTCCGTCACGGGCCCAGGGCGAACCGTTTTCGCGCTGAACATCTCGTCTTGGGGCGTCTTGAGCGCCTTCTCGAGCAACCTCGCCGCGACGTCATACGCGGGCAGCGTCGCCGGCGTATCGCGTGGGGGAACTGCGGAGAGGTCGATATTCGTGTCGCTCTTCGTTTCGGATCGGGCCTCCTCCTTCGTGGATGCCAAATCCTTCGATTCCTCGTCGTTCACGTGGCGACGAGACTACCTCGCGCGGTGACGACGCCGCCACACGACGATCGTGGGGCGCGAATCGCACGATCGCATCGCGCCACCCACGCGGTCGCGCACCCACGACCAACCGCAAGCGAGCGCTGTGGCAATCTTGTCAGGTCGAAGGGGTTCCCTTGGTCAACTCTTCGTAGTTTCATTGCCGGCGTGAGGTCTCTCATCGCGTATCGCAACCGGGCGGGCTTCATTCGCAGCGTTCTCATCGCGGCAGCAGCAGCAAACCTCGCGTTTGCCGTCGCTTGCAGCAGCAAGAAGAAGGACGACGACGCGAAGCCCATCGAGATCAAATCGAAGAGCGACACTGCCACCGCGACGGCCACCGAACCACCTCCGCCTCCACCACCTCCACCGGAGCCGCCGCCGGCAACGGACACCGACGCGGGCGCGACGGCGACGACGCCCACCGACGCAGGCACGACGCCGACCACGACCCAGCCGACGGATGCAGGCACGAAGGACGCCGGCACCACGGATGCCGGCACGCGGCCGGGCCTACCCTTCCCGATCCCATCCACCCTACCGACAGCGATTCCGACGGCCCTTCCGAGCACGTTCCCGAACCCATTCCCGAAGCCGTCGAAGTAGTCGCGCGCCAGCTTCTCGACGAGCCACAAAACGCGAGCGGGCCATCGCTGGCCCGCTCGTGTCGCGTTCAATCGGTGCGCGGTTTTTACGGAGCGATCTGATAACGCGCGACACCGACCGTCGAGACGCGATCCGTTTCGGCGCCGGCTTCCGCAATCGTTCCCGCGAACCACACGGCGTCGTCGGTCACGGCGACACCGCCCATTCCCCTCGCGCGAACGCCTCCGCCGAGAGCGTGGAACGTTCCATCGCGATAGACGAGCGCGCCGCGCCCGGACGCATCATCCATATCCGCGGTACCGACGGCGACGAGGCCGCCCTCGAACGTGCGGATCTGGTTGAACGAGAAGTACGATTGCGGCGTGACGCCGGCCGCGGGGGACGCGAGCTCCGTCCACTTCTCGCCGTCGAAAGCGCCGAGCAGGTACGCGCCATTACCCTCGTCGTAGCTGCTCACGTAGACGTTGTTCGCGTCGCGGTCGAGCGCGAGCACCTGACCCGGAATGCCGTCGGCGAGCGGCGACCACGCGGTGCCGTCCCAGCGTGCGATGCGTGATGCATCCACGGCTCCGACCTTCGTGAATGCGCCGCCCACCACGATATCGTTGTCGGAGACGACGTCGAGTTGGTTCACCACGTTGTCGAAGTCGGAGGAGACGATGGTGAGGTCGTCGCCGTCGAGGCGGGCGAGGTAACCGGTGACGCCGGCACCGACGATCCAGAGCACGCCATTGTCGTCCCATTGAACGTTCATCACGGGCCCGAGGCCTTCGATCGGCGCCTCGACCATCTGGTCGCCCTGACGACGAAGAATGACGCCGCGGGCGTCGCCGTTCTCCGGGAAATCCATGCAACCGACGGCGACCTCACCATTGCGACTGACGTCGAGCCCAGGGCAATACGCATCGCGTGACAGGGGGTCCGCGAGCACGTCCCAACCATTGCCGTTGTAATGGACCACCTTCGCGGTCACGGACTCGCCGCTCACGTGCGAGAACATGCCCAGCCCGTAGACGTCGCAGCCCTCACCGCCCGCGGCAATGCGGTCGATGGACCCGCCGATGCCGATGCCGGAGACGCCTTGCGCCTTCCACGCCGTGCCATCGTGAACGACGATCGCTTGCGACAGAACGCCTTCGGCGCCGGAGAACGAGCCACCGGCGAAGACGCTGTCGCCGTCCGCGAAGAGGCGCTGGTGCCCGACGTCCCAAATCGCGGTGACGCCTTCGTCACCGCAGACGTTCGGGGCGAACCACGGCGTGACCACACCGCCGCCCGAATCCAGCGATTCCCACCCTTCGCCGGTCCAGCGCGCGACGCTCTGGGAGGGCACCGTGTCGGCCGCATCCGCGAGGCCGCCCGCCGTATTGAAGCATCCAGTCGCGTCGACGGTCTCACCGTGCGCGACGATATCGGTCACCACACCGCGGGTCTGGTACATGCCGAGCCCGCCGCCGACCGTCACCCAGGCGCTGCCGTCCCACCGCGCGAGGCCTCCTGCCTGCTCGAACTCACCGTAGGCGCCGCCGGCGAACAACGCGCCGGAGTCGGTGCGCGCAAGCCCATAGATCGTGAGCGCGTCGGGGAAGTCGTAGGCCTCCCAAGCAGTGCCGTCGAACGAAGCGACGTTTGCGGCCGGTGCTCCGCCGATCGTGGTGAACGCGCCGCCGACGTACAGCGTATCGTCGGAGACGAGCAGCTCGAACGCGGGCCCGTCGATGGCGCCGCCGGGCGCCGCCGTCCACGCCGTTCCGTTCCAAACTGCGAGGTTCGCGACGCCGGGCACATCGTCGAGCTCGAACAAGCCGGCGACCCACAAGGAGCCCTCGAACCACGCGAGCCCGCGAACCTGCCCTTTGAACGACGCGACCGACTGAAGTCCCGTCCCGTCGTCGAGCCAGATCTCGCCGTCACGCTCGCCGAACGAGTCGTTGGTCGCGAGCGCGAGCTCGCCCTCGCCGGAGATCGCAATGGCGGAGAAGCCGTCGAGCGGAGCTTCGATCTCCCAATTCGTTCGCGCAGGCTCCCACGCGCCGTCCTTCCACCGCATGAGGGGCGGGATGGCTTTGCCCTCCAGCCATTGAAAACGCCCCGCCGCGACGATCGATCCGTCGGTATCGCGGGCGAAGTCGTAGACCATCGGAGCAATGCCGTCGTGCCCCGTGAAGCCCGCAATCGTGAACCGCTCGTCCCATTGCCCGCTTTCGAGATCGGCCAGGCCGACGTCCGACGCGCATTGAGGCGCGAGCTGATCCGAGCCGCCGCCTCCCGTGGCGTCGCCGCCCGCGGCAGGCTCCCCGCCGGAGCCGCCGGAACCGCCGCCTCCTTCGGGATCGGTCGTGTCGTCGCCGCAAGCGACGGGCATGCAGAGCAGAAGACAGAGGGCGGAAAGCCGAAGGCGGTTCATGGCCTTCGAGCTTAGAGGGTCGGCGGCGCAAGGCTAGTGCAGGAGTGCACAAATCCCCTAGCGTCGGTGCACCTCTTCGTGCAGATCCGACATAATCAGCGACGTACCGCGCAATCGTCGTCGAGCACGCGGTAATCGCGAATCATCGGCAATTGTGCTCGACCGCGCGCCAGGACCAAGGTCGCGCGCCGTCGCTCTCATCCAAACCCTCAAAGGGGCCGCCAATGAGCTTTTGAGGCATCAACAAAATGTGGCTCTAATTACGCTCACTTGAGCCCTCTTTGACATTTTGGGGGTTCCCGAAGCTCTCACCGTGGACTACTCGGGCACACATGAAGATCACCACGACGCTTCTGGGTCTCGCTGCAGTCGGTTTCGCGCTCGCGGGCTGTGCTCCGGGCTCCGTCTCGTTCGACGACGACGAGTCCACCGCAGAGCGCGGCGACGAGCTGAAAGCGAAAAAGGGCAGCTGTGTCGATTCGTGCGGCGGTAAGACGCAGTCCAAGGGCGGCAATTGCTGGTGCGACGAAGAGTGCGTCGAGTTCGGTGATTGCTGTGCCGATTACGAAGACGTCTGTGAGGCCGCTCCGGAGCCGGAGCTCTGTTTGACCGACGCGTCGTGCGGCGCGGGCCAATACTGCGATCACACGGAGTGCCTCAGCAATTGCCCCGACGGGATGGTCTGTCCCGCGGTTTGTTATGGCCAATGCCTCGACGGCGCGCCGGTCCAGCACTGCGGCGGATTCGCCGGCCTGCAGTGCCCGGGCGGCATGATCTGCATCGACGACCCGGCCGACGATTGCGATCCGAACAACGGCGGCGCCGATTGCGGCGGTATCTGCATCGACGGCCCCGGGGGCGAGCCCTGTGGCTCGAGCGTCTGCGGCGCTGGCTCGTTCTGCTGCAACGAGAGCTGCGGGATCTGCGCGCCCGACGGCGGCGCGTGCACGCAGCAGGTGTGCGCTCCGACGGAGTGATCCTCGTCTTGCTCTGCTCCTCGTCGCGCTGCGGCTCCTCGCCGCGCTGAGCTCCTCGCCGCAGACCGGCGAGGAGCTCGAGCATCGCTTACGGCTTCTTCTTTCGATCCTTCTTCGCTTTCGTTTCCTCCTCCGCCTCCTCCGCGAGAAGCTCGCCGAGCCGATCGAATCGACGCTCCATCGAGGTGCGTCGCTCGGCGATCCACTTCTCCGCGACGGAGAAGCCGCCGGGCGTGAGGCTGCACGTGCGAATGCGACCGACCTTTTCGGATCGGATGACGCCGCTCTGCTCCAGCACCTGAAGGTGTTGAACGACGGCCGCGAGCGTCATGTCCAGCGGCTCGGCCAGCTGGCTCACCGACGCAGGCCCGCGGCTCAAGCGCTCGAGCATCGCTCGACGCGTCGAGTCCGAGAGCGCATGGAACACCCTGTCGAGTGACGCCTGCTGTTCGAGCACTCGCTCAACGTACGAGCCCGTGCCGAACCGTCAAGCGCGTGCTTAACTATCGCTCGCAGCGACGGGTCGCGTGAAAGTGAATTCGAAAGCAAGAGGCGGAGTGGGGAGCCGAAACCCCGTGGGTACCTTCCCTCCCGTGACCGGCACGAGAGGCCGAAAGGAGCACGGAGAAATGCTTTTGAACAATCAAGCGCTCGCTCGCACCACCGAAACCGACCCGCGCTGGGCCGACGTCGTCGCGCGCCGCGCGAGCGCCGACGGAACCTTCTTTTATGCGGTGAAGACGACGGGTGTGTTTTGCCGACCGTCGTGTGCTGCGCGCCCGGCGAGGCCGGAGAACGTCGCGTTTTACTCGACGGCCGCGGACGCCGAGCGCGCGGGCTTTCGGGCGTGTTTGCGATGCAAGCCGAAACAACCTCCCCTCGCGGAGCGTCAAGCCGCCCTGGTCACCGAGCTCTGCCGCTTCATCGAGGAAAGCGACGAGAGCCCGAGCCTCGAAGAGCTCGCGCAACGTGCGGGTTTGAGCGCATTCCACACCCATCGAATCTTCAAGGCCGTCACCGGCGTGACGCCGAAGGCGTACGCCGCGGAGCATCGCCGCAAGCGCGTGCGCGGCGCGCTTCGCTCGAACGGATCCATCACCGCCGCGATCTACGAGGCCGGATACGGATCGTCGGCGCGGTTCTACGAGTCGGCGAAAGACGCGCTCGGCATGACGCCGACGGCCTTTCGGCACGGCGGGACGGATCTCGAGATCCGGTTTGCCGTCGCCGAGTGTTCGCTCGGGTCCGTGCTCGTGGCGGCGACCGAACGCGGCGTCTGCTCGATCCTCCTCGGCGACGACCCCGAAGCGTTGATGCACGATCTCGAGCGACGGTTTCCACGCGCGAAGCTCGTCGGCGCCGACGAGGCATTCGAAGCATTGGTCGCGCAGGTCATCGGCCTGGTCGAACACCCCGGCACCGGAACCGACCTTCCGCTCGACATCCGAGGTACGGCGTTCCAGCAGCGCGTGTGGAACGCGCTGCGCGCCATCCCGGCGGGCACGACAGCAAGCTATTCGGACATCGCGAAAGCCATCGGCGCCGAGAAATCGGTGCGCGCCGTGGCGCGAGCCTGCGCGTCGAACCAGCTCGCCGTCGCGATCCCCTGCCACCGCGTCGTGCGAATGGACGGGGACTTGTCGGGGTATCGGTGGGGCGTCGAGCGCAAGCGTGCGTTGCTGGCGCGGGAGCATCGGTCGTGATCGCAATCGACCACGCGCGCCCGATCGAACGGATCGCCGACCGCCTCGCGGACGTCGACTGGGCGCGCTTGAGCGAAGAGCTCGACCAGCAAGGGTGCTCGACCATCGAGCGCCTCTTCACCCGAACCCAATGCGAACGGCTCTGCGATCTCTATCCCCACGACGACCTATTCCGAAGTCGTGTCGTGATGTCGCGACACGGGTTCGGTCGGGGCGAATACAAATACTTCGCCTATCCATTGCCGGACATCATCGCGGAGCTGCGTTCGGGCCTGTACCCGAGGCTCGTTCCCATCGCGAACCGCTGGTACGCGTCCATGGGTATCGACGTCTCGTTCCCGGAGGAGCACGCGAGCTTCATCGAGCGGTGTCACCAAGCAGGGCAGAGCCGACCGACACCACTTCTGCTCGCGTACGAAGCGGGTGATTACAACTGCCTTCATCAGGATCTCTATGGCGACCACGTCTTCCCGCTCCAGATGGCCATTCTGCTTTCCGAGCCGGACCGTGACTTCGCCGGCGGCGAGTTCGTCATGACCGAGCAGAGGCCACGGATGCAATCGAGAGCCATGGTGCCGCCGCTGCGACAAGGTGATGCAATCGTGTTCGCCGTGAACCAACGACCCGTGCAAGGGACGCGCGGAACCTACCGGGTGCAGCTGCGCCACGGCGTCAGCCGCGTTCGTTCCGGGCGGAGACACACGGTCGGCATCATCTTTCACGACGCCGGATGACGCGCGAGCAATTGAGCCTTCTTTCGTTGGACCCAGCCGGCGCAGCGACATATGCGCTCGCCGAAGGGGCTGTCCTTCTTCGAGGATTCGCGAAGTCGAAAGAGGCGCGCCTTTTCGCCGACGTAGAGCGCGTCGCGGCCCATTGCCCGTTCCGACACTTGGTGACGCCGGGCGGCTTCCGCATGTCCGTCGCGATGACCAATTGCGGCGAGCTCGGTTGGGTCTCCGACGAGCGCGGATATCGCTATTCGCCGGTCGACCCGCAGACGGGCTTCGCGTGGCCCGCCATGCCGCAGTCCTTTTTCGATCTCGCGACGACCGCGGCGAGGAGCGCGGGATACCCGTCGTTCGTGCCGGACGCCTGTCTCGTCAATCGCTATGCGCCGGGCGCGCGGCTGACGCTCCATCAAGACAAGAACGAGCGCGACGCACGGGCCCCGATCGTCTCGGTCTCGCTCGGGCTTTCCGCCGTCTTCCTTTTCGGAGGTGCTGCGCGGAGCGACCGCACCGCTCGTGTGCCGCTCGTCCACGGCGACGTCGTCGTTTGGGGAGGACCGTCGCGATTCTTCTATCACGGCGTCCTCGCGCTCGAGGGCGGCGTTCACCCGCTCACCGGCGGGTACCGCATCAATCTCACGTTTCGAAAAGCGGTCTGAAGCTACGCTGCGGCGTGAAGATGCTCGATGAGGATCTTCGTGCCCAGGCCGATCAGAGCGAGGCCGCCGAGCGCGTCGAGGCGTTTGCCGAGCACCGCGCCGAATCGTCGACCGGCGTAGAGCCCGAGCGCGCTGAGGATGGCCGTCGTGCACCCGATCGTGACGAGCGAAAGAGCGAATGGCGCATTCAGCATCGGCAATGTGACACCCACCGCGAATGCGTCGATGCTCGTCGCGACGGCGAGGACGAGCATCACGCGGAACCCAAACAGATCCTTCGCGACGTCCGCTTCGTCGCCCTCTTTGGAACGCGCCTCCCAAAGCATCTTGCCGCCGATTGCGCCGAGAAGCGCAAAGGCGATCCAATGGTCCCACGCTTGGACACTCGGGCCGAGCGCGCTCCCGAGAAACCACCCGAGGAGCGGCATGAGCGCCTGAAATCCGCCGAAGAACAGCGCGACCATGAGCACGTGCTTCGGCAAGATGCGTGAAGCCGCCAGCCCGCGCGCAGCGGCGACGGCGGTCGCGTCCATCGCAAGACCGAGCGCCAGCACCAAGATCGCTCCGAACGTCATCGCCGGCGCAGCCTAGCAGCGGGGTGTCGGCACGCTTGTTACCGGGCGAGCTAGGCACCCCTTGACGGCGGAGGACGCCGATGCAAGATGTCTTGCGATGCAAGATGACTTGCACAAGGAGGCTTCGGCCTGGCGATCCCAGCTTCGAAAGGGAACGCTGGAGCTCGCGGTGCTGCTGCTCCTTCGGCGCGGGAGGCGTTACGGCCTCGAGATCGTCGACGTGTTGAACGAGGCGGGATTGGGCATCAGCGAGGGCAGCATCTACCCGCTTCTTTCACGCCTGAAGGCGGAGAAGAAGGTCACGACGGAGTGGGTCCAGGCCGAGGCAGGACACGCCCACAAGTATTACGAGCTGACGGACCACGGGCGGCAGACGTGTTCCCTCTTGTTGGAAGCGTGGCGCGATTACGTGGCGGCGTTCGACCGCCTCGCAGGGAAAAAGGGATGAACGACCAGACCTTGCCGCCCGAGGCGGAGACCTTTCTTCGGCATTTGCGGCTCGGGCTCGACAGCCTCCCCCGCGAAGAGCGGGACGACATCGTCGCGGAGGTGCGGTCGCACCTTCTCGAGCGTCGCGCAAACGGGAAGACGCCGCTCCTCGAAGGGTTCGAGGATCCGCAGACGTATGCGTCGCGGTTCGTGTCCGAGACCGCGCTCCGCGATGCGCTGGCCCGCGGCACCTCGGTCCATTTGGGAAAGGCGCTCCTCACCGGCGCCGCGACCGGCATTGCGATGCTCCTCACGGTCGTGCCTTTGTTGGTGTTGCAGCTGCTCGGCGGTGCGCTCGTATTGGTCGGCGCCCTGAAGCCTTTCATGCCGGCGCACGTCGGCGTGTTCGTCGACCAACAAGGTCGGCTCGTCGCCATCGGCGCGTACGGTGGTGACGTCGAGCCGTTGCGCGAGCTTTTGGGCTATTGGGCGATACCGTTGTTCGTCTTCGGGGGTATCGCGATCGTATGGGCGTGCAATCGCGCGCTGCGTTTCGTCGCCACGCGACGCCTCGGCGCGTCGCGTGCCCGACCCCTCGTTTGAGCCTGATCCTTTTTTTGACAAGAGACCTTGCATTGCAAGGTCTTGGAGGCGCCATGTCGAACCGCGAGATCGGTCGGTTTCTATTCGTCGTGTTCACCCTCGGGCTCGGAGCCCAATGCGCAGCGATCGCTTCGGGAGGGGCGACCCCGAGCGGAGGTTGGCTCCGTCTCGCGATGTGGGCACCTGCCGTTGCGGTGTTGACCAGCCGGTCCGCACGCCGGCTTGCGTGGGGAGCAATTCGACGAAGCGGCGGCATCTGGTTGCCACTCGCACTACTCGTCGGGTGGTCGCTGGTGTTGGTTCAGAATGCGCTGTTGTTCACCACCGGCGGCGGCACTTGGAACGAAAAGCTCTTTTCCACGAATCCCGATGGAACGGGGATCGCCGCGGTCAACGGCGTCGCCATGGTTCTCGGCGTCGGTCCTCAGAGCTACGGATTCTTTTCGCTCAATCTCCTCGTGACGTTGACCATCGGGTCGTTGCTCGTCGGCGTCCTGGGAGGTGTCGGTGAAGAGCTCGGCTGGCGCGCAGTCCTGCAACCGGCGCTCGAGGACCGCTTCGGCGCGACCCGCAGTCGGGTGATCGTCGGCGTTATATGGGCCTATTGGCATTTGCCCGTGAACCTCGCAGGCTACAACGACCCGGCTCACCCATTGCTCAATACGCTGCTGTTCTTTCCGCTCGTCGTCCTCGCCATGGCGTTTTCGTTCGGCTGGCTCACCCGCCGTTCGAGCAGCGTCTGGCCCGCCGCGATCGCACACGGCGCGAACAACATCATCAACACGGGATTCCTCCTCACCCCGCGGAGCTGGGCATGGGATACCACCACGGCCCTTGCAGCAGCGGCAATCGTCGGAGGGCTCTTTGCAGCAATGACGGTTCGACGAGCGAGCAGCGACGTCGCGCCCGCGCCGGCCGCAGCCATTGGGGCGTAATTTTCTGGTCGACCGCTGACCCACTTTGCCTCATGCGGCGAGGCGCGACATCCCAATGCAAACTTTCGCTCCACAGGGTGTCACACGGCGGGGGGGTTGCTATCGTCACCCCATCATGAAGATCGGCGTCGTCGGTGGCACGGGCACGCTCGGCAAACAGGTCGTGGAGATCTTGAGGCAACGCGGGCACGAAGTGCGCGTCTTGAGCCGCCACGCGCCGGACTACCCCGTCGATTTGAATACAGGTGCGGGGCTCGGCCACGCACTCCAGGGTTGCGATACCGTGGTGGACGCGAGCAACAACCCCTCGCAAAAGGGCGCGAAGGCGACATTGGTCGAAGGCTCCAAACGCCTCCTCGACGCGGAAAACGCGGCCGGCGTGCGGCACCACGTGTGCGTTTCCATCGTCGGGTGCGAGCGCGACCTGTTTGGATATCTGCGAATCAAAGCAGCCCAGGAGAAAGTCGTCGAGCGCGGCCCCGTTCCATGGACCATCGTGCGAGCGACCCAGTTCCACGACCTCATCGCATATCTACTCGGCTCGATGGCGCGCCTCCGCGTCGTTCCATTGCCGCGCGTGACGCTCCAACCGGTTGCGAGCGCAGAGGCAGCGCGCGCCGTCGCGGACGTCGCCGAAGGACAGCCTCGCCGCGGCCGCGTCGAAATCATCGGGCCCGAAGCCGCCGATTTGCGCGATCTCGCGCGCACCTGGAAAGCGATCACCGGCAGCCATTGCGCCGTCCTCCCGCTTCCTCTCGCTGGGAAAACGGCGCGCGCGCTACGTTCCGGTGTGTTGACGACGGATCACCCCGACGTGCGCGGCACGATCCCGTTCGCGACGTGGCTGAAGGGGACGGCGGCTGCACAACACGCGTGAGCGGCTAGCGCTTGGGCTTACGCTCCAAACGCGCTTCGATGCCCACGATCATCGCCTCGAGCCCGAGCTCGAACTCTTTTTCCAGATCGTGTCGCGGCAAGATGCGCGCAACCTCGCGAACGCGGGGAAAACGTTCCTCGCTCAAATGGTCGTAGACGGCGCGAGACGTTTCGTCGGCGCGGACCGGCGCATACGCCGCGACCGTATGACCGACGACGAAGGCCGCGGTGACCTGCAGTGCGCTCAACGCATCCTCCGCCGAAAACCCACCCTTCATCAGGGCGTCGAGGACGACCTCGACGTGGAGAATGGATGCTTCGGTCGCCGCCGGCCGCGTCGCAAAGATCGGAAGCGCATGCGGATGTGCACGAAGGACCAGACGTAGGCCGCGGGCGCGCTGCGAGAGCACCGTGCGCCAGGAGGCGGACCTCGACAACGGTGGCAGCTCGGCGAGCACCGTCTCGAAGATGCCATCCAGGATCGCGGCCTTGTTCGCGACGTGGTGATAGAGCGACATCGCCTCGACGCCGAGCTCCTCCCCGAGACGGCGCATCGAAATCGCGTCGAGCCCCTCTCGGTCCACGATTTCCAGCGCTGCGCGCAGGATGCGCTCCCTGGACAATGCCTCGCGCTTGCCAGCCGCCTTCACCATGGTGCCTTGACAGACTTACACCATAAACTTACATCGTAAGTCCATCATGTGGATTCGCGAACGACCACCGCCGCTCGAGGCTTCTTCCTCATCCGGGACGCGGCTCGTCGCCGACGAGCCGCGTCTGCGTGCGTGGGTTCGGCGGCTCGCCGTCCCACGCCACATCTCGGTGAACGCCCGCGGCAACGTGTGGGTACGGGGCGAGCTTGCCGCCGAATTCGAGCGCTGCGGCTTTGGCGTCAGGCTTCAGGGCCGATACGACAACGTCGTCGCGCTCCCGTCATGCGTAGCGAAAGACCCGATCACGCTCGTCGCCGCGCATTACGACACCGTGCCAGATTGCCCCGGCGCCGACGACAACGCGAGCGGACTGGCCGTCATGCTCGAATGCGCGCGGCTCGTCGCGAGCGTCTCCCCCCCGACCCGCGTCGGCTTCGTCGCCTTCAATGCGGAGGAGGATGGATTGCTCGGGAGCCGCGATTTCGTCGAGCATGGTCTCGCCGAGATCGGCGTCGACGTGCGCGCCGTGCACGTCCTCGAAATGGTCGGGTTCCGTGGCCGGTCGGCAACTCAGACGCTTCCGCTGCCGTGGGCGCCCGCGAGCCTGAGGGTGCCCGACTTCATCGGCCTCGTCGCGAAGGGCGGGTCGAATGCGCTGCTCGACGACGCAATCGCTTCACGCGCTGCGCCCGGGTTGAGGCTCGTCGGCGCGAAAACGTGGGGGCCCGTGCATCGGGTGGTGCCCGATCTCGTTCGTAGCGACCACTTCCCGTTTTGGCTCGCCGGCGTGCCCGCCCTGTTGTGGACGGACACCGGCAACTTCCGTAATCCCCACTATCACCGGCTGACCGACACCCCGGAAACGCTCGATTACGCGTTCATGCGCGAGGTGTCGGAGCTGCTTTGCGACGTATTGGTGCGCTGACCGTCACGAACCCTTTCGTTGACGCTCCACCTCGGCGCGCAGCCGATCCTCCTGTGCGCGAAGCTCAGGGGTGAGCGCCTCGCCGAAGTCCTCCGCCTCGAAGACCGGGCGAAGCTCGAGCTCCGCCTCTTCGCCGGGCATCGGATCGGGACAGCGGCGCGCCCATTCGACGGCCTCTTCCATCGACCGGACCTGCCAAATCCAGTAGCCGGCGATGAGCTCCTTCGCCTCGGTGAACGGTCCGTCGACGACCGTCCGCTTGCTACCGGAGAACTGGATGCGCTTGCCCTTCGTGCTCGGGTGGAGTCCGTCGCCGGCGAGCATGATGCCCGCCTTGACGAGCTCCTCGTTGTACTTGCCCATCGCGGTGAGCAGCTCTTCGCTGGGCATGACGCCCGCTTCGCTATTCTTCGTCGCCTTCACGATCACCATCACCTTCATCGTCGTTTCCTTTCGTCGAGGCGCGTCGGGCGCCGTGTTCGTTGGGGCAACGAACGAGCTACTGCCGGATCGACCGGGCGACCAAGGATTTCTTCGTCGCGAAGAGGGATGGGATGGGCCGGACGCGGGCCGCCGAGCCGGGATGGCCGCCGCATGCGGCGCGCTCGGGGACGCGGGCGCGCCAAACGCGGCACCGGCAGCCGAGTCGCCCTTCGCGTTCCTCCCCGCACCACACTTGACCGCCTCGACAACCACGGAAAACGTGTCGGCATGCACAAGGGATCCTGCCTGTGTGGCGCCGTTACGTTCGAGGTCCGAGGTGACCTACCGCCGCCTGACGCGTGCCATTGCACGAAGTGTCGCAAGCACTCGGGCCATTACTACGCGGGGACGGACGTGCCACGCGACGCTTTGACGATTCACGGTGCGGACAACGTCGCCTGGTATCACTCGTCGGAAAAGGTGCGGCGCGGCTTCTGCTCGGTATGCGGCGCGTCCCTGTTCTTCGACCCGCTCGACCAAACGAAGCACGACTGGATAGGCGTCTCGATGGGCGCATTCGACAAACCCACCAATACCAAGCTCAGGATTCACATCTTCGTCGCCGACAAGGGCGACTATTACGATATCGCGGACGGGCTACCGCAAAATCAGCAGTGACCGTCACGAGGACGTGGCTGCTTCACCGCAGCAGGTCGACGAGCCGCATTTCTGCTTTCTGCCCGCCCTCGATCGCCTGTGGGTGGTAGCTCGTTCGACCGAGCCGAACGCGCTCCGCACCGCCTCCGGTGGCCACGTGAACGTCGAGCGCGCACGAGAGCTCGGGGCGACCAATCTCTTCGAGCTCGAGGACGCCCCAGATGCGCTCGCCGCGGGCCCCGGCGGCGAGCCACGCGCGCATGCCCGCTTCGTAAGCTTCGCGCTCGTCGTGAGGCACGTACCCGCGAACCAAGGTTTGGTATGCAATCGCGAGCTCACCGGCTTTCGTTTCGGCTTCGAGGCGCGTCGGTACGGACGAGGCGCGCATGAGGACGATCTCGGGAGCGGGTGACGCCACGCGGAACGCAGCAATCGCCGCGTCGAGGCGGGTATGGCGGTCGCGCTGCTCGGGCCACACGCAGGCTCTCAGCCATTCGCAATCGTCGGCGCGTCGAACGTCGAGCGGTCTGGGGTCGAATCCCAAGCGCCGCCGAATGTCGAGGTCACGCGCAATGGTTATCGATTCCCCGGTCGAACGGCTCCAGCGCACGTCGACGGCGTCCCCGACGAGGTTCAAGCCGGCGCTCGCGCCCACATCGAAGAGGCGCAATGGACGCGCGCGCCGTCCGGCACCGGCGAGCGTGGCGGGCCACAGCCACGCGAGCGAGCGCGTGATCTCGTTCGTTTGAACCCGACGCGATCTCAATGTGATCCAGAACCCGATTCGCTCGCGCCCGAGCGCGGCGCGCAAGGCGGCCGGTGTGACGGCACGTTCGTCCGGCTTGTCGGCCGCGATGGCCGCGTAGAGCGGATGCGAAGCGCCCTCCGCACGTGCATCGGCGCGCAGCGCGGCGAGAAAGAGGAGCGCGCGCTCGTAGGGCCCTTCGAAGGTTCGCTTGACCCAAATCCGCTCGAGGTATTCGAGCAGGTCGTCACCGGCGCTCGAACCGAGCACGGCCTCGAGCTCTTGGAGGAGGCGACGATAAGACGGCGAGGCATTTCCCATCAGGACGAGCTGCCGCCCGATATCGTCGCGGAAGCCCTCGGCGCCGTGCTTTCGCTCGAATCGATCGACGGTGAGCGCGAGCGGCGAAGAGCCATATCCGCTCGGCGTCGGCTTCGATGGGGGGCGCGACGACGTGGGGACAACCGCCGGTGGGCCCGCATCCGGAGCCGGCAGCTCGTCGAGCGCACGGAGCACAGCACGGGCATCCCCGAACCGCTCTTCCTTTTCGCGCGCCATGCATTGGAGCACGAGGTCGGCGAGCGGCGCGGAGAGGTCCGCCCGGTGCACGCGCGCATCGGGCGGTGGCGACGTGAGCCGAGCCGCCGCGACGACGTACGCGGACGATCCCGCCCAGGCGACGCGACCCGTGAGCATTTCATACAATACGGCGCCGAACGCGTAGATATCGGCCCGAGCGTCGATTGCGGGGCTGCCTTCGACCTGTTCCGGCGCCATATACGCCGGCGTGCCCCACGCCGAGCCGGTGGTGTGCGAAGCGTCGTCGATGACGTTCGTGCGCGCGATGCCGAAGTCCATCAAAACGACGCGTCCGCCAGTTTCAATCGATACGTTCTCGGGCTTGAGGTCACGGTGCACGATGCCGGCGTCGTGCGCGGCGGCCATCCCTTCGAGCATTTGCCGCGCGATCGCTAGTGCGCGGCCGATATCGAAGGGACCCTTCGATTGAAGCACGGCAGCGAGCGACTCGCCCTCGATGAGCTCCATCGTCAAGAAGCGGCTGCTCTCGTGCTCGCCGATATCGAAGGTGCGCGCAACATTGCGATGAGTGACCCTGCGCGCGAGCTTCACCTCGTTGCGAAAGCGCGCCAGAACTTCGGCGGAGGAGACGAGGCTGCGGTGCAGGATCTTCATCGCCACGACTTCGTCGAGCTCGAGGTCGCGCACGCGGTAGACCGCGCCCATCCCGCCGCGACCGAGCTGCGAAATCACCTCGTACCGACCTGCAATTCGCTGCAGGGGCTGAAACTGGACGTAATGGTCCGAAACGGCTTCGTCGCTCATCCCGAAGCGACCTCGCGAAGCGCCGTGGCGAGAACGTCCATCGACGCGTAACGATCGCCGCGCTCGCGCCGCAAACACTTGTGCAGCACGGCCTCGACAGCAGGCGGCGTATCGCCCAAATGGGCGTGAATCGGTGTCGGTGATTTCGTCATGACGTTCGCGAAGCGCTGGAGATCCGATTCACCCGGAAAGGGGAGCTTGCCGGTGACGAGCTCGTAAAGCGTCACACCCATCGACCAAATATCGCTTCGTGCGTCGACGTCGCTCGCGGACACCATTTGCTCCGGCGCCATGTACGCGGGTGATCCCATGATCGTATTGGCGGTCAGCTTCGCCGAGCCGGAGGGGTCGCCTGCCGCGATGCCGAAGTCGAGAACCTTCACGAGGCCACCGCCGCCGCCGCCGTACCCCGCGAGGAAGACGTTCGACGGTTTGATGTCGCGATGAATGACGCCGAGATCGTGGGCCTCCGCGACGCCCTCACATGCGTCGGCGCACCAGTTGAATGCTTCGCGGAACGGTATGCGGCCCCGCGCCTCGAGTACCCGCTCGAGATCCGTCCCCTCGAGATACTCGAGCACCAGAAAGGGTAAACCGCCTTGGGACGCGTCGAGATTGCCCACCTCGAACAGCTTCCCGACGTACGGCGATGTGATGTGCATGAGCACTCGCGCCTCTCGCGCGAATCGCTCGACGACTTGCTCGTTCGCTCGCCATTCGGGCAAGAGCACCTTGATGGCTGCGCGCTCACCGTCGGCATCGCGCGCCTCGAACACGGCACCCGTTCCTCCGCGACCGAGCTCACGCACGATGCGCCAACGATCCCCGACGATGGCCCCTGGGCCGAGGGGCAGATTGGCGCCGGAGACCTTGCCTCCCGCCTTGTCCAAGTCTCGTCGCAATCGCAGCTCTCGCGCGATCTGACGTGCGAGGCGCCGCAATGCTTCGAGCTGACGCTCGCTCAAGGTTCGCGGATACCGATCCGCGACGGAAATCGCCCCGACCGCCGAGCCGGATTCGACCTCGAGCGGAACACCGGCATAAAACCGTAGATGTGGTTCCCCGGTGACGAGGGGGTTGTCCGAAAAGCGCGGATCCGCGTGCGTATCCTCGACGATGAGCGGGTGTCGGTGATTGATACAATGGCCGCAAAACGACAGATCGCGCGAGGTGCCGGTCTGCTCGACGCCGACGCGAGCCTTGAACCATTGGTAGTCCGAGTCGACGAGCGTGATGAGCGCGATCTCCGTCCCGCAGAGGTCCGCGGCCAAACGAGCGACGTCGTCGAACGCCTCCTCGGCCGGCGTGAACATGATGTTGCACGCCTTCAGGAGCGCGAGTCTCCTCTCCTCGTCGTCGGGTATCGGTGCAGCTTCCATCGGGCCGTAGCAGGGTATCGGCCCGTCGCATCGCTCCGCCAGCCGCCGTGCACAAAAGCCGATTCTTTGTTCCGGGCGCCTCCGGGCTGAACACCGGTCGCGCGATGTCTTCGCAAAACACCGCGCGCCCCGATAGAGTGCGGCCGTGCGCGCGGTCGTCATCGGCGGAAGCGGTTTTATCGGCAGGCGTCTCGTGGAGATGATGGCGGGCGCAGAGCAGCGAGAAGGCTGGCCTCGCTTCGACGAGATCCTCGTGCTCGACCGCGCGCCGTACGACGGTACCGGCGATCGCGTGACCACACGTATCGGCGACGTGTGCTCCCGCGACGATCTCCGCGGGGCATTGCGCGGCGCCCACACGGTATTTCACCTCGCGTCGATCGTCGACGTCGGCCTCACGAAGAATCCGAAGATCGACGCGGTCAACGTTCAGGGGACGCGCAATGTCGTCGACGTTTGCCGCGAGCTCGGCGTGCCTTTCCTCGTCTATACGAGCTCCGAGGACGTGGTGCTGCAGCGATCACCGATCGCCCGCGGGGACGAGTCGATCCCCTACCCGATCGATCTCATCCACGATTACGTGCGGACGAAGATCGAGGGCGAGCGCATCGCGCTCGCAGCCGACACGGCCGGCGGCCTTCGCACCTGCGCGGTCCGCCCCACACACGTTTATGGGCCGCGCGATCCGCACGCGATCGTGAAGAGCTTGCAAGAGCTCGCAAGCGGCCGCGTCCCCATCCTGATCGGCGACCCGCGCGCGCGCTTCGACGTCGTCTACGTCGACAACGTCGCGCACGCGCACCTGCTCGCAGCGGCGAAGCTCCACGACGCAACGATGGTCGATCGCGTCGGCGGGCGGGCGTATTTCGTCACCGAAGACAACGCCCCCAACTACTTCGAATTTCTCCGCCCGTACGCGGCATCGAAGGGCATCGAGATCCCCCGGCGCCGTCTACCGCGTCCCGTCGCGTTCGCCGTCGCACGCGCCGCCGAGCTCACGCACCGCCTCACCGGCCGCGAGCCCCCATTCCACCGATTTCATCTCTACGTCATTGGGCAAGACTTCTTCTTTTCGAGCGAACGCGCGCGAGCCGAGCTCGGCTATGCGCCCGTCGTCGCGCCCGAAGAGGGTCTCCGTCGCACGCTCGCGTGGCTCGATACGGTCGCGATCCCCCGCTGACGGCGCCACCGGCTACGGCCGCATTTCTGCGGAACGCGCCGCTTTAGGCGATGTCCATGCCTCGACGCATGCAACGCATGAATCGCCCCGATTGTGTCCGTGGAGCAACCATCGGAGCCGTCGTCGCCGCCATCGGATTCGCTGCTGTTGGATGTTTACCGCCGGATCCGACGACGGTCCTCGCGCAGACGCCCCGCACCCCTGTCGGCGAGCGCGGCGTTCGGCTCGCTCGCGACCCATGCTCCAAGCAGCCCGTGCTGGCCGCGCCGGTCGATATCGGCGCGCACGCGACCTGGCTGATCATCGACACGGGCGCCTTCCGGCACGTGCTCTCCGACAATTATGCGCGCACCCACAAGCTCGGCAGGAGCGGCGAGAAAATCCGCGTCGGCGACGGCGCCGGGCTCGACGCCGACGTGCTGAGCCCGCTGCGGCTCGCAATGCCGGGGGTCGGCGTCGTCCCCGATACGACGATCCTTGCGCTCGACGCCGCCATCGTCGGCGATTGCGGCACGGCCGGCGTATTGTCGCCACAACGCCTCGTCGTGGACGGCCAAGCCGTGGTCATCGATCTGGAGCGTCGGGTCTTGCGCGTCACGACCGGAGTCGACGCGCTGCAATCGCTCGACGGGGTTTGGCTGACACCCGAAGTCGGGGTCGCGCCGGATCCATTCGAAGGGTTCGTCGTCGACGCGGAGATCGCCGGGAAGACGGCGCGGCTCGTCGTCGACACCGGCTCGTGCTGCACGACGATTCATCCCGACACGGAAGCCGGTCGGTCACTCGAACCATTGGCACGCGAGGCGGACACGGGCCTTCGCGACATTCAAGACGACACCGCCAGCGCATTGGCAGAAGGCATCGGGGTCACCGCAGGCGGGGTCAGGCGGACGGTCGACGTGTTCTTGATGGACCACCGCACCAAGGACCAACACGGAGTGTTGGGGATCGACTTTTTGCGTGGCTGCTCACTCGCTTTCGTCGGTGCGCGCATGTTCGCACGCTGTCATACCTCCCCAGCTACCGTGGCTGGAAACCAAGGAACACCGCGATGACCCCCGAACACGGCGCAACCGTCCTGAGCTTTCACCACCTCCTCACCGCCGCGCTCGAGGAGTTCCTCGAGGCGCAGCAGATGAGCTCGCCGTTCATGGTCGACGCGCTCGGTGAGCTCGTCGTTTCGCTCTCTCGCTATCGCGAAGAGGGCGCTGCGCTCTATCCGCTGGTCTTCGTTTGCGACGATCTCGAGCCGCTCCTTCGGCTCGTCGACGGATGTGATCCGATCCCTCTCGGAGACGGCCCTGCACACGCCGACACCATTCGACGCGCGCTCAAGACCGGCGCGCCGCTCGGCCAAGCAGGTTGGTCGGTCTACGTCGAGCGGCACGACGAACGATTGCGCTTCGGGCTGTTTCGCACCGACAACTTCGTCCTCTGCGAGACTCCTCTCGAGATTCTACGCAGAGCGAATGATCCGAGCCTGCGCGTTATCGGCGTCGTCCAGCTCGCCGACAGCATCGTCGAGCTTCGAGGAAGCGCGGGGACTTCCCAATACATCTATCTGTCCGGCGCGCGCACCGACGGTCCGCCGCCTATCGCCGCCGCAAAAGAGTTCTTGCGCGCGGTCGTGCGTGACGTTCCTGAAGCCGAGCGTACCGATACCCTGACGTTCTACCGGCGCGTGATGCTCGACGTGTTGCGCGCGCCGCACGGGACGCTCGCGGTCGTCCTGCCCAAAGAGACGGATCCTCGCGACGTTTTCAGCGACGGCCTTTTCCTGGCCGAGCCGATCGACATCGTCTCGAAGATTCGCGCTTACCGCCGTGAGCACGGCGAAGCGGCCCGCGCTTCGATCCACGCGGCAGGCATGGTCGTGCAATCGATGATGGCTTCCGACGGAATCACCGTCATGCGCTCCGACGGCGCGATCGTCGGCTTCAACGTGTTCGCCTCCCAGGGTGAAAAGCGCACGGCGCCCGCCATCGGCGGCGCGAGGCGGAGGACATTCGACGCCCTCGCCTCGCGCGTCGGAAGTGGACTCGATGCGGCGTTCTACCGGTCGCAAGACGGTCAGGCCGACGCTCGACGGATCTGAGAGCCCATGAATCCGGCGCGCTCATTCCGGCTTCTTCTGCATCGAGGCGAGCATCTGTTCGTCGCGCGCCGCGGCAATACGCAGTAGGGACGCGAGCGCGCCTTGCTCGTGCACGAACCGAGCGAAGGACTTCATATGCTTGTCGGTCCATTTCGTCTCGTCGTGCGCGCCCATCGGTAGGGCATGCTGCGCCGCCATGAGATCTGCGGCGCCGCGGAGGTTCGATGCGATGTCGCGGTATCGCGCCGCCAGCTCGCTGTAGACATCGTCCTCCTTCTTCGAGGCTGCGTCGCCCGGAACGACCATCGCGCGGTGCAGCTCGAGCGTCTCCGCGAGCTCCGCGAGGTAGATCGCGACGCGCCGTGGCACGGCCGCGTGCTGCGCGAGCCCCGCGCCGCACGTCGGCGCCTGGGCGGGCAACGTCTCGTCGAGGACGTCGAGGATCATCGTCCAGCCGCGCTGCGTGTCGTCCGCCCACTCGTCGGGCGTCTGCGTCGTGAGCGTGAGCACGCAGCCGTGGGCGAGCGGCGTAATCTCGATGGTGACACGATCCTCCTCCGGCGAATATTTCGGCACGCGCAGCGTGAATACGATCCGCCTCGGCCGGTCGAGCTCTAGATACGTGCCCTCGTGCAGAACGTCTTCGCCATTTCGCCGGTCGACGATTGCGTATTTGCCACCGACACGTGCGTCGATTTCGCATCGTACGACCTCGCCGGTCGCGGTCGCATAGAGGAACGTGCGCGCCTTCTCCGGGTCGAGCCATGCGTCGTAAACCCGCTCGGCCGACGCCGCGAAGCGATGAGTGACGGTCACGCTGGTCATTTCCGATCTTCCTCCTGCAAGAGTTCGTCGAGCTTTCGAAGGCGCTGCGACCATTGTGCCCGCTGCGTCTCGATCCACAACGCAGCTTGATCCAGCGGCCGCGCATCCAAGGACAGGTAGTGGTCGCGGCCGCGCACATTGCGGCGCACGAGCTTCGCGCGCTCGAGGACCTTGATGTGCTTGGACACCGCGTTCAACGACATCGGCAGCGGCGCGGCGAGCTCCGTCACGCGCGCCTCTCCCTTCGAGAGGCGCGCGAGGATCCTGCGCCGCGTCGGGTCTGCGAGCGCGAGGAGGGTGTGGTCCAGCTGGCTCGAACGTTCCACCTTCAGGTTGAATATCGCGCGAGCCGTCGACGGTCAACGCTCGCGCGCGCGCCATCGACAATATTAGTCGTTGCTCATATTAGTTCGTCCTGATATAAGGTCACGAAAGCCGGGAGAGCTGCATATGGCAAATGTGTTCGGTTCAGAGTTTCGTCGGGTCGAAAACCGCGAGCATTTGGGAAAGGCGGCGATCGTCGCCGTCGCCATTCGCACGTACGACACGACGGTCGAGGATCTGTGGGAAGCGCTTACGACACCGGAGCGTCTCGCGCGCTGGTTCCTCCCCGTCGAAGGGGATCTGAGGGTCGGCGGGCGTTATCAGCTGAAGGGCAATGCGGGCGGCACGATTACCCGCTGCGATCGCCCTGGAGCGCTCGATGTGACTTGGGAGTTCATGGGAGGGACGAGCTGGGTCACCGTCCGCATCGAGCAAGCCGGAAAGCGGGCTCGCTTCACGCTCGAGCACATCGCACACAAAGAGGGCATCGGCGAAGAGCACCTGAAGAAATTCGGTCCGGGCGCCGTGGGTGTCGGGTGGGATCTCGGCCTTCGTGGCCTCGAGCTGCATTTGCTCAATCCATCCGTCCCGCTGGATCCCAAGGAGTACGAAGCGTGGACGATGTCGGACGAGGGAAAGGCATTTTCGCGGGCGAGCGGAACGGCATGGGGCGAGGCGCATGCCGCATCCGGTGAAGACCCGGAGGAAGCGCGCGCCAGGGCCGAGCGCACGATTGCGTTCTACACTGGCGCCTGATGCACGCATTCGACGTCCTCGGCGATCCGGTTCGTCGCCGAATCTTGGAGCTCTTGGCGACGGGCGAGCACGCCTCCGGCGAGGTCGTCGAGGTCATCTCACGCGAGTTCGGCATCACCCAATCGGCGGTCTCGCAACAGCTCAAGATTCTGAGGGACAGCGGCTTCGCGACGGTGCGCGCAGAAGGCACGCGCCGTCTCTACGCCGTCGATGCCCGACCGCTCGCCGACGTGGACGCCTGGCTCGATCAGTTTCGACAGTTCTGGGCGCCCGCCCTCGACGCCCTCGCGACCGAGATCGCGCGCGGAAAGCGCGGGCGACGAACGAAGCGGTGATCAGCTGCCAGTGTACTCGTTGGACCCAGGCGCGCGGTAACGGTCGAGCGGGCTACGCTTCGCGTCGCTGCCATAAAAGCGACCATTGCCCTCGAGCGTTCCGAACAGCAGGTGCATGGGCGCGCGGGCGCCGTCGGCCGGCGTCTTCATACCGAGGTCGGCGGGCGATTTCCCCGCCGACTCGGCGTAGTGGCGCGTCATGTCGGTTGCGATGAAGCCAGGGGTGCAGGCATTGACGCGCAATGCAGGGTGCTCGCGCGCCACAATGACCGTGTACGCATTGGCGCACGCCTTCGACAGCCCATACGGTGAGCCGTCGCCGAGCCCGTTCGCGGCGAATGCCGTCGCGCCCTTCTTCGCCATTTCGAGGCAATCGTCGATGAACGCGCGAAGCATCGGCCAGGAAATCTGTGCGTCGACGAAGAAGCGTTGCTTCTCGTCACTGCACGCCGCGACGAACATCGGCCCGGATGCGGACGTCACGTTGACGATGCGGCCGCCCTTCGGCTCGAGGAGCGCAAGGAATGCTTCGCACACTCGTCGTATGCCGAGCACGTTGGTTTCGAGCACCGCTTCGAGATCTCCGCCGCTCGAACCGATACCGGCATTGTTGACGATGCCGTAGAGCCGCTCGCCCGCCAGTTTGTTTTCGACGGTCCGGGCGGCGTCGGCGACGGACCGATCATCGGCCACGTCCAGCGCGACGACGTCGAGCCTTTTTCCGAGCTCGGGGCGCTCGGTCGTGAGCCGCGCAGCTGCCGCGCGACCGCGCTCGAGATCGCGTGACCCCATATGGACGAAGGTGTCCGAATGCTCGGCGAGGATCGCCTCGACGATTGCAAGGCCGATTCCCTTGTTTCCCCCGGTCACGAGAATGTGTCGCATCGGGCGTTGATGACCCGAGCCGGCGCGACCGTCAACCGCGGCCGAAGCGCCTATCGCTTTGGAGACGGCGGCACACGTTGATCGTCGGGCAACGCGGCTGCGCGCTGCAACAACGGCGGCAAGCGAGCGACCATCCAATCGATGAACGCTCGGACTTGTGCGGGCACGAAATCCCGATCCGCGTAGACGAGCGCCATCTTGCCCTCGACGCGTAGAGTCTTCGCCATCACGAGCGAGAGCTCGCCGCGCGCGACGTAGCCTGCGGCGACGACACCGGGCACGAGCGCGATCCCCTGCCCGCGCGCCGCCAACCGGCACAAGAGGTCCGGATTGTTGGAGAAGAACGCCCCCTCGAGCGGGATCTTCGCCTTGCCGATCGCCCAATGAGTCTGGGGAAGCTCGCCTCGAACGAAGCCCATCAAACAACGATGGTTGCTCAGATCGCGAAGCCGTTGCGGCTCGCCGTGAGCGGTGAGGTACCCCGGAGACGCGACGGCGATCAGGCTCGTGCGCGCAATCGTGCGTGCCACGAGGCCCGGCTCGAGCTCCGCGGTGGCTCGAATGGCGACGTCGTAGCCCTCGCGCCGCAGGTCCACCATCTGGCTCGAAAACACGATGTGAAGGCGCACTTGCGGATGCGCCTCGACGAAGTCGGCGATCGTGTCCAAAAACGGTCCGCCGGACATGGGAGGCATGGATACGCGCAGCTCTCCGGAGACTGCGTCCCCGGGTCGACGAATGCTCGCCTCCGCTTGGGTCACCGCATCGAGCACGATCCGAGCTTGTCGATAGAAGGTCTCGCCCGCATCGGTGAGCGTCATGCTCCGCGTCGTTCGCCGAAGGAGCCGAACCCCGAGTCGCTCCTCGAGCCGGGCGAGCCGTTTTCCCAACGTCGCGCGCGGGATCCTGAGCTCCGCAGCGGCGCGTGTCAGCGACTTCGCGTCGACCGCCTTGGTAAAGGCGAGCAGCTCCGCATTTTCGACCGGATCCTTCATTAGGATCGTTTTTTAGCAGATGTTGCTCGCTAGTAGCGGATTGTCGCAGGTCGCGTCGTGGCGCAGATTCATGTGGCGCAGACGAGAGACGACGCCGGCGAGCCCCTCACACGAGCCGTCGACGCGCCGTCGGGGCTGCGCTTTGTCTGCGGAGGTCCCCCATGATCGGTGTTATCGGAGCTACTGGAAACGTCGGCAGATCCCTTTCGCGCATGCTCGCCGAGGCGGGTGAGGACGTCGTCGCGATCTCGCGCCGCGGTGGTGCGGATGGGTCGCGCGTACGGCACGTCGCCGCCGATCTCGCGCACCCGGAGCAACTACGCGATCCGCTCCGCGGCGCGCGCGCCGTCTTCCTCATGGTGGCGGGCTCGGGCGACGGGCTCGATGCACGCGCAATCGTCGGCGCAATCGCGGAGTCGGGTGCACGGCGCATCGTGCTCCTGTCGTCGATCGGGACCCACTCGAGACCCGATGCGCCGTCGCACGAGCCCCTGCGCGTGCTCGAGAAGGAGGTCAAACGAAGTGGGCTCGGCTGGACCATTCTCCAACCAGGCGGCTTCGCCTCGAACGCAATGGCGTGGATCCCGAGCGTCCGCGGGCAACGCACCGTCGCCGCTCCCTTCGCTGACGTCGCGATCCCGGTCGTCGATCCGGAGGACATCGCGGCGGTCGCGTCCGCCGCGCTTCGCGATGAACGGCACGACGGCGCGGTCTACGAGCTGACCGGCCCCGTGGGCATTACGCCGCGCGAACAGAGCAAAGTGCTTTCCACCGCGATCGACACACCGCTGGCGTTCGTCGAGCTGACACGGGCACAAGCCGCCGACGCATGGCGCGCGTTCATGCCCGCGACGGTGGTCGAAACCACGCTCGACGCGCTCGGCACGCCCAACGAGGTCGAGCGCCGCGTCAGCCCCGACATCGAGCGCGTGCTCGGCCGAGCGGCGCAGCCGTTCGCCGCGTGGGCCGCGCGCAATGTGAATGCTTTCCGCTGAGAATTTCTATCGCCCTTCAACGATGGATGGAGAGGACAAACCCATGATGACCACCGACACGACGACGCAGCCGCAGACCAACTCCCTGTCGCTCGAGCGCGATTTGAACCATGCGCCGGAGAAAGTGTGGCGTGCCCTCACGGACCCCACCCTGCTCGCGGAGTGGCTTTTGCCGACGGTGGGTTTCGAGCTCGCGCCGCAGGCTGCGTTCATGCTCAAGACCCAACCGTATCCAGGTTGGGACGGCACCGTGAATTGCCGATTCATCGAGATCGAACCGATGCGGAAGCTCAGCCTTACCTGGACCGTCCCGTTCCTCGACACCGTCGTGACGTTCACCCTCACGCCCACGGCGTCGGGCACGCGCCTCTCCATCGTTCAATCGGGCTTCCGGCCGGATCAGACCAAGGAGCTCGGCGGCGCGCGCTACGGCTGGAATCTGATGACCGGAAAGCTCGTCGAGCTTCTCGCGAAGCTCGACTGAGGGGCGCGGGCCGATACCTCGATGTGAGCGGGCTGGACGACCTGCTTCCGAACGCGTGACGAAACCCCGGCCAGCCCGTAGGGTGGCGGCGATGTGGCCTGCGTTGCGAGCGCTCTTCGGCGAGGACCGTCCACGCCGCCCGCGCACGCCTTCGGTGCTCGATCGAGCGCTCGTATTCGTCCTCGTTCCGACCGCGATTGCGGAGGGTCTGCTCCGCGACGGGCTGGCGATGAGGCCAGTGGAAATCGCCATCGCGGTGATCGTCGTCGGGACGCTCTGGTTCCGACGCACGCATCCGCTCGGCGCGGTCGGCGTGGCATTCGGTCTCGCGATCGCGAGTATCGGGGCGGCCTTCGCGGGCGTCGAAATAAACGGCCTCTACACCCAAACGTGTTTGCTCCTCTTGCCGTATTCGCTGTTGCGCTGGGGCTCCGGGCGCGAAATCGCGGTCGGCCTCGCGATCGTCGCGGGCACGTATGTCGTTTCGGCGCTGCGCGGGGACATGAAACACGCATCCGACGCGATCGGCAGCGCCATGGTGTTGCTGTTTCCCGCGGTTCTCGGTGCGTCGGTCCGCTTTCGCGACGACGCCCATCGTCGCGACGTCGATCACGCTCGGCTGCGCGAGCGGGAGGTGCTGGCGCGCGAGCTGCACGACACGGTCGCGCATCACGTCGCAGCCATTGCGATCCAGGCGCAGGGTGGCCGCGCCGTTCTCGCAACTCGACCCGAGGCGGCGGCCAGCGCGCTCGCCGCCATCGAAGACGAAGCCGCGCGGGCCCTCGCGGAGCTGCGCATCCTCGTGAGCGCGCTTCGCGACGATCCGCGACGTCAGCACGCGCCGCCCGCCGGAATCGAGGACCTCGGGCGCCTCGCGCAGGGCGCAGGAGACGGCCCGGCCGTGGAAATCGAGCTTGTCGGCGCGCTCGACGCACTCGCTCCTTCGGTGCAGGCTGCGATCTACCGCATGGCGCAGGAGTCGATCACGAACGCGCGGCGCCACGCGCGAAAGGCGACCCGCATCCACGTCCGTCTCGCGGCCGAAGATGCGTCGGTGCGACTCACGGTGCGCGACGATGGTGAGCGTACCGCCGCTCGACCGCGCTCGGGGTTCGGGCTCGTCGGGATGACCGAGCGCGCCCAGCTCCTCGGCGGGACGCTCCGCGCGGGCCCGGACGATCGTGGGGGCTGGACGGTGGAGGCGGTGCTTCCGCGAACGCGAGGTGCGGCGTGACGATTCGCGTTCTCGTCGCCGACGATCAGGCGCTCGTGCGCGCGGGGCTTCGCATGATCCTCGACGCACAGCCGGACATCGAGGTGATCGGCGAAGCACCCGACGGGCAAGAGGCGGTGCGTCTCGCCCGCGCGCTGCGTCCCGACGTGTGTCTGTTCGACATTCGAATGCCGGGCATGGATGGGATCGAGGCGACTCGACGCCTCGCCGGCATCGACGTCCCCGATCCGCTCGCAATCGTGGTCATCACGACGTTCGATCTCGATAGCTACGTACACGGCGCGTTGAAGGCAGGGGCGCGTGGCTTCCTCCTCAAGGGAGCAAGCCCGGAGCTCCTCGTGCAGGCAATTCGTGCCGCCGCCGCGGGCGACGCCCTCATCGCTCCGAGCGTCACGGCGCGGTTGTTGGCGACGTTCGCCGACGCCGCCACGAGCACACCGCCCCCTCAACCGCACCAGCCGCTGACCGAGCGCGAGGAGGAAGTCCTGATGACCGTCGCGCGAGGCCGCACCAATGAAGAGATCGCGCGCGAGCTCCATATCAGCCTGAGCACCGTGAAGACGCATATCGCGAGCCTCATGGGCAAGCTCGGCGTGCGAAACCGCGTGGAGATCGCCATGTGGGCGTACGACTCCAAACGCGTCGGTCGCTGAATCCCTCTAGTCACTTGGCCGCCCTTCGGGCGGACTCAGCGAAGGCTCGTACTTTCGGCCGAGTCGAAAACCGACCTTTCGCCCGATGTTCGCGGTTCATGCACGCCCCATGCTCGCGTGCGATGCAAGACGATGCGCTCGCCTCCCCGCTCGCCCTCCACTCGCGGCCACCATCGCGCACCCGCGCCGACTGGCTGATCCCTGCGGCTCTCATCGCGCTCGGCGCCATACCGACACTCGCCGGGATCGGGCGGTTGGCCGGGCTCGCACGCGGCGTCGCAACGATGGAGGGACACGCCCGCTTCGCGGCGGATCCGTTGCCGGCCGTTCTCCATATCGTGGGCGCGACGACGTTCTGTGTGATTGGAGCGTTGCAGTTCTCGCCCGGGCTGAGACGCAATCGGCCACGGTGGCACCGGCGCGCAGGATGGGTGCTTGCGTCGTCTGGAATCGTCGCAGCGCTTTCCGGTATGTGGATGGCCATCGTCTACCCGGCCGCAGCGGTGGACGGCCCGCTCCTACGCGGCATGCGGCTCTTTGTGGGCGCGGCCATGGTCGCGTTCATCTTCCTGGGCGTCCTCGCGCTGCGACGCCGCGACTTCCACGCCCACGGGCGCTGGCTGACCCGCTCGTATGCGCTCGGTATCGCGGCAGGCACGCAAGCGCTCGTGCTGATTCCGCAGGCCCTGCTGCTCGACCGATCCGAGACCGAGCATGGTTACGCGCTTTCGATGGGCGCGGGGTGGATCGTCAACGTCGTCGTCGCAGAGCTCGCTTTGCGGCGGCGCCGGCAGCGCGCACCTCTCGAGACGACGAGCCTCATGCGGGCCGTTGTCCACGACCGCTACGGTGGCCCCGAGGTTCTGCGAATCGAGCATGTCCCGCGACCGAAGCCGGCAGCCGGGCAAGTGCTCGTCTTCGTTCAGGCGGCCTCCGTCAACGCGAGAGACTATCGCCTTTTGCGAGCGAACCCGTTCCTGGTGCGACTCTACAATGGTCTGTTCCGACCACGTCGCTCGATGTTGGGCGCCGACGTGGCGGGCATCGTCGTGGAAATTGGAGCCGGGATCACACGACTCGCAATCGGAGACGAGATCTTCGGCGAGGCCCTCTTCGCCGACAGGCAGGGCACCTTTGCGGAGTACGTCTGCATTCGCGAACAGGCGATCGCGGAGAAGCCCCAAAGCATCAGTTTCATCGAAGCCGCGGCGGTGCCACTCGCCGGCATCACGGCGCTGCAAGCCGTACGAGATCGGGCGAAGGTGCGGCCGGGACAGTCCGTGTTGGTCCAAGGCGCGGGGGGCGGTGTCGGCATGTTCCTCGTTCAGATCGCCAAAGCGTATGGTGCTCACGTAACCGCCGTGTGTGGTCCCGGGAGCGTCGAGCTCGTCCGGTCGCTCGGGGCTGACCGCGTGCTCGACTACACACGGGACGACCTCCTGTTTATCGATCAGCGATACGACGCAATCTTCGGCGTCAACGGCTTCCGTCCGCTGGGATACTACCGCGAACGCCTAATGCCGACCGGCACGTATGTGATGGTCGGCGGAACCAATCGCCAGCTGTTCGAGGCGCTACTCTTCGGGAAGGCCCGGTTTGCAGCAGGAGAGCGGAAGATCGAGGTGCTGACCATCGACGAGAGCCTGCGCGCAAAAGACCTCGAGGAGATACGCGGGTTGCTCGTGGATGGACGGCTGCGCGTGGTCGTTGACCGCGCATTTTCGCTCGAAGCTGCAGCGGAGGCGTTCCGCTACGCGGAGGGGGGGCATGTCCGAGGCAAGGTGGTCCTGACCGTGGGGGAAGTCGAAGCTTGCTCGCTCGCGCTAGCATGCTAGCATGCTAGCAACCTAGCAACGGGCAGCGATGGCCGACGACGTCAAGCAATTCAACGTGTACCTGCCGGCCGATCTCATCCGCGAGGTGAAGCACCACGCCGTCGAGACCGAGCAGTCGCTGTCCGCCATCGTGGCGGCTGCCTTGCGCGTTTACCTCGACAAGCTGCCGCCAAAGCGGAGCAAGAAATGACGACGGACGGCATCAAAGGACTTTTGATCGAGACCCACAATTGGGGAAAGACGGTCGCGTTCTGGAAGGCGCTCGGGTACGAGCTCGAATTCGAGACGGATCATCATTCGGGCCAGCTTCGGCATCCGAGCGGCGGCCCCTTCCTCTTCGTCGCGGAACGGCCGGAGGGCTCCGCGCTGCAGATTCAGCCGATGTTGTCGGTGAGCGACGCAGCGACGTTCGAGCCTCCGGCTTCCGGCGCGGTCGTCCGCCCCTTCGAGGCGCAACATTGGAACATGCTCGAGCTGTTGCTGGCCGATCCCGATGGTCGACCATTCAGCATTCAGGCTCCGTTGCCGGCAGGCGCGGCGGCGACCCAAGGGGGCAATCACCATGAGTGAGCGCTCGACGCCCTCTCCCGACAATACGGCTGTGCGCGTCGCGTTGTGGCGGGCCTTGCACGCGCAAGCCGATGCGCCGCCTCACGTGTTCGAGGACACGATCGGCCTCGCCATCGCGAATCCGGATGCCAATTGGCAAAAGCGACCGGACATGAGCGAATTCACGCGGCCGTTTCGCGCCTCCATCGTGGCGCGCGCCCGATTCGTCGAAGATCTGCTCGAGGAGCGAGCGGCACGAGGTGTCGCCCAATACGTGATTCTCGGAGCCGGTCTCGACACCTTCGCTCAGCGTCGCCAGGAGCTCGCGTCCCGCCTTCGTGTTTTCGAGATCGATCAGCCGGGTCCGCAAGCGTGGAAGCGCCAGCGCCTGCTCGAGCTCGCTCTCGGGGTGCCGTCGTTCCTGCACCTCGTGCCTGTCGATTTCGAACGCGGTGACGATTGGCTGCAGCAGCTCGCAGAGGCCGGCTTCGACGCGAATCTGCCGACGTTCGTCGCGTCGACCGGCGTCAGCATGTACCTGACGAAAGAGGCCATCGCGACCACGCTGCGGCAGATCGCGGCCCTCGCACCGGGCTCGACACTGGTCATGTCGTTCATGTTGCCGATCGAGCTCGCGGAGCCGAGCGCGCGTCCCGGCATCGAGGCCGCCGCAAAGGGCGCCCGCGCGAACGGCACGCCCTTCATCAGCTTCTTCACCCCGGACGAGATGCTCTCATTCGCTCGTGAAACCGGCTTTCGCGATGTGACGCACGTGTCGGCGGCTACCCTCGCCGAGCGGTACTTCGCGGGCCGGGCGGATGGTCTTCGACCGCCGATGAATTCGGAAGAGCTGTTGATCGCAACGACGTAGTCGGGCCGAGATCGATCCGGGACTCAATCGACGATAAAAAGCTTCGCGCCGGTCGTGGTGCGCGAGCGATGCGCGCCGTCTCCCGTCGATACGACGTAGCCCTGACCGGCGCGCGCCGTGAAGGAACGGCCGTCGGCGAGCTCCGTGGTCATCTCGCCTTCGAATACGAAGACGACGTGTCCGCGCTCGCACCAGTGATCAGCCACGTACCCTGGGCTGTATTCGACGATGCGCGTGCGAACGTCGCCACACTCTCGGGTTCTCCACGTCGCGCCGCCGCTCTCGCCGGCGTGTTGGGTGGGCGCGAGCGCATTCCAGTCGATGGGCTGAAAAGGGATCTGGTCGAGCTTCATATGCGGTTGTCGGGGCCGGTGATGCCCCAGACGGCGTTACCTCATCGGGCGCGGTCGATCCAGCCACGATGGCACCATGGCGGCACCTTGACATGGCACCATCATGGCACCACTATGGCGCCATGCAGCTCGACCCCTACGTCGAAGCCGTTCAACGCCAGCTCGCTGCTGCCGCCGAAACGGGCGGGGATCAGGCGCGTGCGCTCGCGGCTCAGCTCGCCGCCACGCTCGAATCAGCCGTCCGCCTGGCCGTCCAAGACGCAGTGGCGTCGGCCGTCAGCGAGATCACCTGCGAGCTGGCTCCAGGCGCGGTCGAGCTCCGCCTGCGAGGTCGGGATCTCGAGTTCGTGGTCATCCGGCGAGCGTCGGATTCGCCCGATCGAGCAGAGCCAAAACCGCTGCCTCTACCGCCCACGCCGGAGGTGGATCAAGGCGCCGTGGACCGCATCAACCTGCGTGTGCCTGCGCGCTTGAAGATGCGAATCGAGGCAGCCGCCACGGCCGCCGGCCTCTCCGTGAATGCGTGGCTCGTGCGCGCCGCGGCGCAGGCCGCCGAGCAGGCCTCCGAGGGTGCCAAGGGTGACGCGCGGGACGAGCACGGCTCCTACGGCGGTCAGCGCTTCAAGGGATGGGCTCGCTAACCATGAATACGCTGTTCCTGAACGAGAACGGGGAGAACCGAATGCCGACCTTCGACACTCCTCAGCCTATTTCCGTTCACGTCGAGCTTGGTGTCGGCGCCATTCGTATCGCGGCGAGCAACCGGTCGGACACGATCGTCGAGGTGCGACCTAGCAATCCCGCGAGCAGGGCGGACATCGCGGCCGCGACCCAGACCCGGGTCGAATGCGCAAACGGCAGGCTGATTGTCAAAGCCGCAAAGGGGTGGTGGGATTTCGTCGCGTGGGGCGGCCGTGAATCGATCGACATCGAGATTGCGTTGCCCTCGGGCTCCCGGTTCGAGGGTAAGGCGACCATGGCCACCCTGCATTGCGAGGGACGATTGGACGACCTCCGCTTCAAGACCGGTGCCGGTGAGATTCACGTCGAACACGCAGGATCCGCCGTGGTCCGCACCGGTGCCGGCAACGTCAATATCGAGCGCGCCGCGGGAAGGGCGGAGATCTCGACCGGCACGGGCCTCATCGAGATCGGCCAAGTCGAGGGGTCGGCAACTGTCCAGAACGCCAACGGCGATACCTGGATTGGAGACGTCGCCGGCGAGCTCCGGGTGAACGCCGCCAATGGAGAAATCGCGGTCGATCGCGCGCAGTCGGCAGCCTTCGTGAAAACGGCAAATGGAAGCATCGTGCTCGGTGAAGTCGCGTGCGGTGAGGTCGTCGCCGAGACCGCCTTTGGCCGAGTGGATATCGGCGTCGTCAACGGCGTCCCCGCCTGGCTGGAGCTTCATACCGGCTGCGGAAAAGTTCGCAATGAGCTCCAGGCCGCCGCCGCGCCCGACGCGAGCGAGGAAGCCGTCGAGATCCGTGCTCGGACAGGCTGTGGCGACATCGCGATTCGCCGCTGTCTCGAGCCACGAGCGGCAGCCTACCGATAAACGTCAGTCGGAAAGCGCAGCGCCGTAATCAGTGCGGAGCTGCGCATTGGATTCGTTTTCGGACATTCTAGAACAGGCGGTGCGGCATGTTGGAAACGACAGGCAATGTCGTGGTGCACGGGCACGTCGAGCAGGGCTGGGGGAAGGTGGCGGATGTCTTCAAGGCGAACTTCGAGGGGAACCCCGGCGAGGTCGGCGCGGCGTGTTGTGTTTACGTCGGCGGCCGCCCCGTGGTCGACCTTTGGGGTGGGCTTGCGGACAGCGACGAGAAACGGCCGTGGAACAAGGACACAATCACGCTGGTCGCGTCCACGACGAAAGGCGCTACCGCGATATGCGCTCACATGCTCGTGCAGCGCGGCCAGCTGGATCTGGATGCGCCGGTGGTCCGGTATTGGCCCGAATTCGGTACCAACGGCAAAGAGCAAATCCCGGTGCGCTGGCTGCTCTCCCACCAGGCCGGCCTGCCGGTGATCGACACGCCGCTGACGACGGAGCAAGCCTACGCTTGGGATCCGGTCATCCGCGCGCTCGAGGTCCAAAAGCCCCTGTGGGAGCCCGGAACGGAGCACGTCTATCACTCTTTCACGTTCGGGTATTTGGTCGGGGAGCTCGTTCGTCGGATCTCCGGTAAGTCACTCGGCGCGTTCTTCGCCGAAGAGATAGCTCGTCCTCTACAATTGAATGCCTGGATCGGGTTGCCCGAGGAGCAGGAACAGAACGTCGCCCGGACCGAGTACGCGAAGCCCTTCACGTTGGAGGAGATGACCGCCGGGATGATCGAGACCACCGGCCTCGATGCGGACACCGTCACGGCATGGATCAGCGCGGTATGGGGTCCGGACTCGGTCCAAGCGCGCGCCGGCGTCCTCGGCGGCGCGTTCGATCCGACCACTGGGTACCACGCCCAGCGTGCCTACCGCGCGGCAGAGGTCCCTGCTGCGAACATGATGGCGAACGCGCGATCGGTGGCCCGGATGTATGCCGCCACAGTGAGTGACGTCGACGGCATGCGATTGCTCAATCCGAAAACCGTCGAGCGGGCAATCGCTATCCAGACCCACAAGACGCGAATGCACGGCTTGCCTGAGGGTCTGAACATTCCGGCTAACCGCTCCTTCAATATGTCGCTCGGGTTCTGGCGGGCCTGCCCGCCGATGCCGCTCGTGGGGTCGCGGTCGTTCGGCCATCCGGGGTCGGGCGGATCGATCGCCTTCGCCGACCCCGATGCGAACGTCGGATTCGGCTACGTCACGAACCTCTGGTCCTTCCGGATTGGGGAACGCCGGGCGCCGAACCTGGCCGCGGCGGTCGTGGACTGCCTAGGGTGACCAGCGGGCGATCGCTGGTATCGTCGGCGCGGCGCACGTCGCTGTCTGCGCCGCGAGCCGATGGACCCGAACGAGATCGAAAACACGATCGCCCGCGTAACCCGGACCATCACGGGGCTGGCGGGGGCGCGCCTCGTCTCCACGCTGAAGCCGCCGACCTTCGCCCAGCCGGACGAGATCGAGATCGCGATCCGCGAGCTCGCCGACGTGAATGCTCGCCCGATCGCTGCTCGGTTCATGCGCCAAGAGCTGCTCGGCGAGGGCGGCATGGGCATCGTGTTTCTCGCGACGCAGCGCTCGCTCGCGCGGCATGTCGCGATCAAGGAGCTGCGCGAAGAGCTGCAGGGCGAGGTCCATACGCACCAGCTGTTGCGAGAGGCGTGGGTCACCGGCAGCCTCGAGCACCCGAACATCGCCCCCGTCTACGAGATCGGACTCGACGACCGGGGCTCACCGTTCGTCGTCCTGAAACGCATCGAGGGCGTCCACTGGGGTCACCTCATGCGCGACGAGGCCGCCCTTCGAGAGCGACTCGGGGCGACCGACCTCCTCGAGTGGAACCTTTCGGTTCTGATTGACGTCTCGAAGGCGCTCGAGCTCGCGCACTCGCGCGCAATCATCCACCGCGACGTAAAGCCCGAGAACGTCATGATCGGCAGCGCGGGCGAGGTCTACCTCGTCGATTGGGGCATCGCGGTCACCCTCGGCGGGAGCAACGACGGCCGCTTCCCGTTGGTCGCCGACGAGCAGGGAATCGCCGGGTCGCTGCTCTACATGGCGCCGGAGATGGTCGATCGATCATACGGGCCCCTGGGAACATGGACCGACGTCTACCTCATGGGCTCGGTCCTTTACGAGATCGTGGCCGGCAGACCTCCACACGGTGGAAACAGCATCGTGGAGATGCTCAGCAGTATTCTCTCCGGGCCGCCCGCGCTGCCGGCGGACGCCCCGGAAGAGCTTGCGCACCTCGTGACTGCGGCGATGGCGACCGACACCAAGGTGCGTCCGACGGCCGCTGCGTTCCGCGATGCGCTGCGCGCGTTCCTCCGGCACCGCCCCTCGATGGCGCTCACGCGCGAGGCGCAGACACGTCTCGACGAGATCGAGTCTCTCGGGTCCGGCTCCGCGCCGGAGCTCGATCGCTACCGATTGTTCGGGGCGTGCCGGTTCGGCTTCCGCGCCGCACTTCGTGAGTGGCCGGAGAACGAGCGTGCGAGGGCCGGGCTCGACAAGGCGACGCGGCTGATGATCGAGCACGAGCTCGAAGCGAACCAACCTCGCGCCGCGCGTGCCCACCTGGCGGAGTCGGACCTGGTCGACGCGGAGCTCGAGCGGCGCGTCGAACGCGCCGAGCGGCAACACGAAGAGGCCGAGGCGCTGAAAGCGCGGGCGGTGGCCGCACAAGACCTTCGGCAGGGCCAGCGCGCGCGGGTGCTCCTCGCGTTGGCGTTCGGAGCTCTCTGGACCATCGTGCCCGTGCTCACGACGCTGGCGGAGCTCACGAGCCTGCACCACGTGACCTACGCCGACACCGCGTTCGGCACGGCGGCCTGGCTGGTCATCGCGCTGCTCCTGTACTTCACCCGCTTGCGAGGTGAAGAGGGCACCGTCAACCGCCGCTTCATCAACACGCTCGTGGCGACCATGATCGCGCAGCTGCTCCTTCAATTGGGCGGGTCGTTGCTCGGTCTGCCGGCGTCCCACGCGCAGGCAATCCATCCGCTTCTCTACGGCATCGTCCTGTCGCTCATCGTCATCACGATGGATGCACGTCTCAAGCTGGCACCGGTCGGGTTCTTCATCGCCTTCTTGGGCGCGTCGAGATGGCCGCATCTGCGCGGCTTCTTCACGGGCGGCGCGAACGCCTTCATGACGATCGTGTTCCTCTTCGCTGCCAGGACCCCACTCGCGCGGGACGGCGTCACGCACGAACGGTGAACACAGCTCACCTGCGCTCCCGCGGGCGGCTGGCGGTGGCGATCCGCTTTTCGAGAAACCGACGCTCCGGTTCGCTGCGCGCGACATGCAGCGCGGCTCGGAAGTGCGTTGCCGCCGCGGCACCGTTGCCTCTTCGGAGCTCGAGCTCGCCGAACGCTGCGCGGTAGAACGGGTATTCGGCGAGCCGCTCGCGATCGTCGATCGCGCCGAGGGCCTCGAGTCCCCGCTCGACTCCATCACACTCGGCGAGAGCGATCGCCCGGTTCAACGCGACGACCGGCGATGGCGCGATCGTCATGAGCTTGTCGTACAGCGAAGAAATCACGCGCCAGTTCGTCGCAGCGAACGACGGCGCGCTCGCGTGCTCGGCCGCAATCGCCGCCTCGATGTGGTACGGCGTCAACTCGTCACCGCGCGCGGATCGCTCGAGCAGCGCGAGCCCTTCGGCGACTCGCTGCGCGTCCCAACGCGAGCGATCCTGCTCCCCCATCACGCTCAACTCTCCGGCAGCGTCGAGCTTCGTCGGCAGCCTCGCGGCGTGAAGGCACATCAGCGCGGCGAGCGCGTGCGTCGCCGGCGTCGCTCCGGGCGGATGTTCGCTCAAGAGCGCGACGAGACGCATCGCCTCTTCGCAGAGCTCGGCGCGCACCGGCGCCGCCGCCGACGCACCGTGATAGCCCTCGTTGAACAGCAAATAGAGCGCACGCTGCACCGTTGTCAGGCGGGCGCCGAAGTCGGCGTCGGCGAGGTCGAACAGGCTCTTGGTTCCTGCGAGCGCCTTCTTCCCGCGGCTGATCCGCTTCTCGATCGCCGCACGTCCCGTGAGGAACGCGGCAGCGATTTCCGGTGCGCCGAAGCCGCACAGGATGTTGAGGATCAACGCGAGCTGCGCCTCCTCGGGCAGCTTCGGGTGGCAACACGAGAACATCATCCTGAGCTGCTCGTCTCGGATGACTGCGGGCTGAAACGCCTCGTCGATGGTCGGCGCGAGCGTCCATTCGCTCTCGAGATGCCGCGCGAGCTCCGGCGCAAACGTCCGCGCGGTGCGCTCGCGCCGCACTCGATCGAGCGCGCGGTTCTTCGCCGTCGCCATGAGCCAGGCCGACGGGTTCTCGGGTATGCCGCGCGTCTTCCACACCTCGATCGCGCGACAGAACGCGTCTTGCGCGACGTCCTCGGCGAGCGCGAGGTTGTGCACGCCGAAGATGCGCGTGAGGGCGACCACCAGGCGGCCGGCCTCACGCCGAAAGAAGTGCTCCGCGAGCTGCACGCCAGCTACAGCTTCATCACCGGCCGGACCTCGACGCTCCCCGAGCCCCCGCGTAGAACCGGGCAGCCCTTCGCGAGCTCGGCCGCCTCGGCCTCGTCCTTTGCCGTGATGAGGGAGAAGCCGGACACGATGTCCTTGGCTTCGGCGTAGGGACCATCGGTCACCTGTTTGCTGGTTACCACCCTGCCCGTCCGTTCGAGCGGCTCACCCCGCGATTTGAGGTGGCCCTTCGCCTCGAGCTCGGCCATCCACGCCATCCAAAGCTTCATCGAGGTCTGCGCCGCCTCGGGCGAGCCCATGTACTGTCGCGCCTCGGCATCGGTGTTGCGATAGATGAAGAGAAAATCTGCCATTTGAACGCTCCTTGCCAGTGAAGGCCGCAGGCCGGCCTGTTTTCACACGGTCAACGTTCGGCAAGAGACACTCCGGACATTTTTCTTTGCCTCTCGTGGACGGGCGCTTCCGACAAAGCCGGGGTCGTCGCAGTCTTATCGTGCGATGGTGGAAAGGTAGCCCATGGATCGAATCGAGCACCGCGCTTCGTTCGGCGGTTTCCAAGACGTCTACCGGCATGTTTCGACGGTCCTCGATTGCTCGATGACCTTCGGTGTCTATCTGCCGCCGCAGGCGGCGCTACGCCGGTTGCCGGTCCTCTACTTCTTGTCGGGCCTCACCTGCACGGAGCAGAACTTCGTGACGAAAGCCGGCGCCCAGCGCTATGCCGCCGAGCACGGCGTGATCATCGTCGCGCCCGACACGAGCCCGCGTGGCGAGGACGTTCCCGATGCGGAGGGCTGGGACCTCGGCAAAGGCGCAGGCTTTTACGTCAATGCCACGCAACCGCCTTGGTCGAAGAGCTACAGAATGCACGACTACGTCGTTCACGAGCTACCGGCGCTCGTCGAAGCGACGTTTCCGGCGACGGACGTGCGCGGCATCTGCGGACACTCCATGGGTGGTCACGGCGCCCTCGTCGCCGCGCTCAAGCACCCCGGGCGCTATCGCAGTGTTTCGGCACTCTCGCCGATCGTCGCGCCGTCCAAGGTCCCGTGGGGGCACAAGGCATTTTCGGCGTACCTCGGCGACGACCGCGAGCTGTGGAAAGAGTGGGACGCCTGCGCGCTCCTTGCCGGCGCACGTGAGCGCTTGCCGCTCCTCGTGGATCAAGGTGACGCGGACGAGTTCCTCGCCGTCCAGCTGAAGCCCGAGCTGCTCCGGGCCGCTTGTGATGAAGCGAGCCATCCGCTCACGCTGCGGATGCAACCGGGCTACGACCACAGCTACTACTTCATCGCGAGCTTCATCGGTGACCACGTCGCGCATCACGCCGCGGCGTTCGCCGACTGATCGGTTTCGCCGACGACGACCAGGAGGACAGCCCGGGGCCTCACGGGACCGTGAGCACGATCTTGCCTCGGATGTGCCCCCGCGCAGCTCGTTCGTGCGCCCTTCGAGCATCGGCGAGCGGAAAGGTGCTGTCGATGGCGACGCGAACCGTACCCCCATCGAGCAAACGCCCGAGCTCCGCGAGCTGCGAGCCGCTCGAGCGAACTTGGGTCGCCGAGACCGTAAACCCGTTCTTCGCGGCCTCTTCGGCCCCGGAGAAGCCCAACGGAAACACCGGAAACAATGCGCCGCCCGGCTTCAGCGTGCGCAAGAAACGACCGGTGGTTGGACCGCCGACGGTATCGACGACGAGATCGACGTCACGCACGACGTCCTCCGGTGGCGTTTTCGCGTAATCGATGAACTCGTCGGCGCCGAGCTCACGCAGGAACGACTCGTGCGCGCCCGATGACACCGCGATGACGCGAGCCCCCTTCCATTTCGCCAATTGCGCTGCGAGGTGTCCGACGCCACCAGCGGCGCCGTTGACGAGCACGGTCGTGTGAGCGCCCAACGGGACCGGGCGATGCGTCATCGGCTGGACGGCGTTCGGGTGATCGTGTCCCAGCTCGATCAGGAACTGCCACGCGGTGAGCCCCGCCATCGGCGCTCCTGCGGCCAACACATGGTCGACGCGCGCCGGCTTTCGAGCCAGCTCCGACGCAGGCGCCGCGACGTATTCGGCATAAGCGGAGCTCTCCCCGAAGCTCGGGAAGCGAATCATGCCGAAAACCGCGTCGCCGACGGAGAGCTCCCGCACATCCGGCGCGACGGCCTCGACCACACCCGACACATCCGTCCCCGGAATGACAGGCAATGGCACCGCAGGCCGCCACTCGGGAGGAAGCATCTTGTACCCGTCGCGCAGATACCAGTCCGGTGGATTGATGCCGACCGCGTGAGCGCGAACGAGCACCTCGCCCGGCTCGAGCTGGGGAATCGGAACAACGTCGTAGCGCAGCACCTCGGGACCACCGAACTCGTGCAGCCGGATCGCCCTCATCGTTTCTTTCGACATCGCCTTTTGCCTTCTCGGCACATGGCCGTATAATCGGAGCGGTGCTCCACATATGCGGAGCACCGCTCCGATTGTCAAGGGTTGCCCCATGCGAGCCGACGCCAAGAAGAACTACGAGCACCTCCTCACGGTCGCGCGCGCCGTCGTAACCGAGCAGGGCGCCGACGCATCGCTGCGCGACGTCGCACGCAGGGCCGACGTCGGGCTCGGCACGCTCTATCGCCACTTCCCTACGCGCGAGGCGTTGCTCGAGGCACTCTTGCGTACGAGCTTCGACGGGCTGACGGCAAGCGCAGGCCAGCTCGAGACCTCGAGCTCACCTGGAGACGCGCTCGTTGCGTGGCTACGCGACGTCGTCGCGTGCGCGAACGAGTACCGCGGCGCCATCTCGACGATGGTCGCGGCGATCGAGGATCCTGCGTCCGCTCTTCACGCTTCGTGCGTCACGATGAAGGCGGCAGGCGCGCGTCTCCTCGTCCGTGCCCAGGCCGAGGGCGTCGCGCGGACCGATCTCGACGGCGCCGACCTGTTCGCGCTCGTCGGCGCGCTCGCGTGGCTCGGCGACCAACCGTCGCTCGCGCCACGCGCCGATCACCTCTTCAACGTAATCGCGAGCGCGATCCTCTCGAATCGAGCTCCGCAAACGACCGCGCCAGCGCGAAGAATTCGCACGCGTTCGTCGCCCGCGGGGTGACGCCGGCCTGAGTGCCCACATTGTCGTCATCGACGGTGTCGCTGCAGAAGGCGCCGGCATGAGCGGCCGCCCACCCCAGCGTGAGAGCGAGCGGATGGAAGGACGATCCTTCACGGACGCGACACTCAGAAGCCGTTCAGCCTTAAGAGAGCGCTGAACCGGGCCGTCTGCTGAGGATTCATGAGCAATCAGAATCCGTGGGGACCCCCGCCAGGACATGCTCCGCAATGGGGCGCGTATCCACCGCCGCCCGCACAGGGCGGCTACCCGATGCAGCCGCATCAGCACCACGCGCCGTACTACCAGCCCCAGCCCGGCCCGTATGGCTACGGCCCCTCACCGATGCAGCCGCAGATCAACGTGATCCAGCAGAGCAACGTCATGGTGGTGAAGGCGCCCTTCAATCACGGGATCCACATCGCTTTGGACATCTTCACGTGTGGCGCCTGGATCCCGATCCCCCTCATTTGTTGGGCTGTGCACTGACCCGCCGCGCCGCGCTTCGCGCGGTCGGCCGTGTGGACCGCTGGCGCTCGCGAGAGCTCAAGCGGCGCGCTTCGCTCCGGCATCGGCCAGCACGCCCGCCCACGTCTCCGGGTCGTCGACCCGAAAGCGGTAGTCGATCTCACCGGACGCGTCGGGCGGATCCTTCGAGAACAGGTGGAGGCGACCGTCGAGCACACCGACGGTGAAGCGCGCCAGGTCCTCGCGCTTGAACCTGCCGTAGAGCTGCGGTCGCTCGAGCACGTGCAGGTGGGTGGCGGTCAGCACGAGCTGCGCCGGGGTCACCCTGATCCCGCCGCCGCGGTACACGCGCGCGCTGCGGAAGCGGCGGAAGCGTGTGGTCACCTTGATCGGGCCGCTGTCGCGAACGACGCCCTCCAACGTGGCAGCCTCGCGGGCGATCGATCGCCGGATCGCGGCGAACACCACCGTCAGGATCACGAGTGTGAGCACGACGGGGCCGGCGATCGCGAGCCCGAGCCACAAGAAGCGCATCGCGGACGGATGTTATCCCGTGACGGGCCGCGCCGGTCCAATACGGCGGACGGCAATCACGAAGGCGAGCGCCACCGCTCCGGGTAGAGCCTGCGTGAAGAGGATGGAAAGCTTCGCCGTGGCCGCGCCGAAGATGCCTGCGACGACGACCCAGCCGAGAAAGAAGGCTTGGACGTCGCGCTTCGATGTCCACGTCGACCAGAGCAACCCGACGGCCAATAGGCCGTTATAGAGGCCTTGATTGGCGGCGAGGACGGCGGACGAGGCGAGGACATCGGGGGGCAACTGGAACACTCGCTGACCGACCGCGTGGTTCCAGAAAAACATCTCGAGAACCATGAAGCCCACGTGAAACACCGCTACGAGCGTGGTCAAAACATTCGCGAGAAGGGTCATCGATGGGTTGGACAAGTGCGAAGGGGTGAGTGTGACCGCACGCTGTGCGAACGACGGCAGAGCCGTCACACGTTTTCGGGCTCGAGTGTCGAGGGTGTGTCGAAGCGGTTGGAACCGCTGTAAAAGAAATGCATGGCCGACACCACGGCGAGCTACCGAGAACCCCTCCTATTCTTGCTGTTCACTGCGTTCGTCGGGGGCTGCAACGGGAAGCCCATTCCGGGCGGGGACGGGCCGAGTGGTTCCTCCTCGGCTGCGATCGCGGACGCAAGATTGATGGCCTATAGTGACGAGGCCCTCCGGACCGCGAATCGCCGCAAAAAGGACTACGGTCTCGGCGAGCATGTCGCGTTTACCCAGTATCTCGAGCCGGGGGTGGTGGCCGGCACGCGAATCTCGACGCCCACGATAGGCACGCTCGAAACCCCGAGTGGCTCGATCGTCGCCGCGGATCCATTCAACGTGAGCGAGGAGAAGCCGTTCAAGCGGCGTGTCGATCCTGGGCGTTATCCCGTGAAGGTCGCGCTCGTCGACGCCGGGACCTGGGGCGAGATGGTCGCGTTTGCGTTCATCCGGTTCGGCGACGCTCAGCCCTCGCGCTGGGAGCCCGCGGAAACCACGCTGGAAGGGATGGGGGAGGGAATGAACACCATTTACCCCGTCGACTCCGGAATGGGGTGCTTCGCCGATCCGTCTGCCGCCCAGGCCCTCGGTCGGTCGATGGCGACGTTCCGCGCGGAACACCGAGATGGCGATTACTACACGAACGTGATCGCGCCGGCCGCGGCGGGCAAGCGCTGGGTCGATTTTCACCCTGAGAAGGAGTCCAAGAGCAACGTCATCATGTTCAGCTCCGGTCTCGGCGATGCGCTCATGTACGGGTCTTATTGGGGATTCGACGATTCGGGTGCGGCCACTGTCCTTCTGACAGACTTCGAGTTGTTCGATCTCGAGGGAAGCATCTTTCGAGAGGGGCCTTAAGTCCGTCGGCGGGGGTGGCGGTCGTTTCGAACGAAATCGACAAAAGCCCGTAGGGCCGCCGGCATGTGGCGACGGCTCGGGTAGTAGAGAAAAGGTCCCGAGAAGCGCAGCCACCAACGCTGCAAAATCGGCTTCAATGCGCCGCTCTCGAAATGCGGCTGCAGCCAATCCTCGAACAAATAGACGATGCCGCCGCTCGCAACGGCGGTTGCTACGAGCAGATCGGCCGCGTTCCCGAGCGTGGCGACGAGCGGGCCGGTCGGCTCGACCTTCACGACCTCCCCCTCGCGCTCGAATTCCCACGGGATGAGCGCGCCGTTGGAAAACCGGATGCGCAGGCACGCGTGGTCGAGCAGCTTACGCGGATGGCTGGGGCGTCCATACCGTTCGAGGTACGCGGGAGAGGCTGCCAGGGCGTAGCACTGCTCGCGCGGACCGATCGGAATGGCGATCATGTCCTTCTCGAGCGTCTCTTGGTAACGAATCCCCGCGTCGCAGCCCGCTCGTAGAACGTCGACGACATCGTCGTCTGCCGTCACCTCGACGCGAATATCGGGATAGGCGGCAAGAAACGCCGGCACGATCCGTGGAAGGACCACGCGCGCCACGATGGTGGGAACGTTCAATCGCACCGTGCCGGCGGGCTGATCGCGCGAGCTCTTCACGACGTCGAGCGCCGACTCGATTTCGGCGAGCGCGGGGCCGAGGCGATCGAGGAGCCGCGCGCCCGCCTCCGTCGGCGCGACGGTGCGGGTCGTGCGATGGAGAAGTCGAACGCCGACCTCGGACTCCAACCTACGGACCGCCTCGCTGGCGCTCGAAGCGCTCCTGCGCGTCGCGCGACTCGCCACGCGAAAGCCGCCGGCACGTGCCACTGCAGCGAAGACTCGGACGTCGTCGAGGTTGATGGTCATTGTTCGCGTTTTCGTACAGCCCGTACCAATTCGTCACCCTTATCGTACACCCCTTTGCGGCGTAGGTTCACCGTCATGAACAACCTCGCCAAAGCCGGAACATTCAAGTTGGGCGATCGAACGGTCCACCGCCTCGGGTACGGGGCCATGCAGCTCGCTGGGCCGGGCGTGTTTGGACCGCCGAGGGATCGCGACGCCGCGCTCGCATTGCTGCGTGAAGCGGTCGCGAGCGGCATCGATCACATCGACACGAGCGACGCCTACGGTCCCCACGTCACGAACCAGCTTGTTCGCGAAGCGCTGCACCCGTATCCGAAGGATCTCGTCATCGTCACCAAGGTCGGCGCAAAACGCGGACCGCAGGGCTCTTGGGACCCCGCCATGTCGGCCGACGACATCACCGGCCAGGTCCACGACAACCTTCGGAACCTCGGCGTCGACACGCTCGAGATCGTGAACCTGCGCGCCATGTTCGACCCGCGCGGCCCCGCGGAAGGGTCCATCGAGGCGCCCCTCGCGGCGCTCATCGACCTGCAGCGCGAGGGCAAGGTTCGCCATATCGGCCTCAGCAACGTCACCGCGAAACAAGTCGAGCAGGGCCGAGCGATGACGGAGATCGTCTGCGTGCAGAACCTCTACAACCTCGCGCAACGAACCGACGATGCGCTGATCGACAGCCTCGCCGCCGCGGACATCGCGTATGTGCCGTTCTTTCCGCTCGGAGGGTTTACGCCATTGCAGTCGAGCGCGCTCGACGTCGTGGCCGCACGGATCGGCGCAACGCCGATACAGGTCGCGCTCGCGTGGCTGCTGAGGCGTTCGCCCAACCTACTGCCCATTCCCGGCACCTCCTCGGTCGCGCACCTCCGACAGAATCTCGCCAGCGCATCGCTCGTGCTCGGAGCAGAAGACCTCGAGACGCTGAACCGACTCTCCGCGAACGCATAGCTGTTAGGCTGTTATTGACTTCCGAACCAATCTGAAATGACCCGAAGCATCGGTGGGGAAAGGGCGCTGATCATCGCCCCAGCGCACGTAGCGGGCGGGCGTGGTGCCGACGATGCGTCGGAAGTGCCGATTGAGTTGGCTCTGATCGTAGAATCCAACCTGCCGCGCGATTTCGCTTGGCCTTTTACCCGCTGCCAATAGCTCTTTGGCCCGCGTGATGCGGAGACGCGTCAGGTAGGCGTGTGGCGGCATTCCGACCTGGGTACGGAACGCCCGACAGAGGCGGTACTTGTCGACGCCAGCATGCGCTGCGAGCGCGTCGAGGTGCACCGAGTCGGTGAGCCGCTCGCGCAAGAGCTCCATGGCTCGGCGCACCGGAGGTGTGTGCCCATGCTCGGCGCCGCCGAGGCGCGCCAGGGCGGAGATGGCCTCCGCCACTGCGACCTCCAGCGCGAGCCGCTCGGCGCCGGCGCGTACCGCGTCGTGCAGCCGCTGAAACGCCGCGCCGCGCTCGTCGTGCGCCGCGAGCGAGGGTTGAATGGAGCTCCGACCGACAGCGTCCTCGATGGTCGCTCCGGGGAAGGCGACGAGCTGGAAGGTCGCCGGGCCGTCGCGGGACAGGTCGCGGTGCACATCTCCTGGCTGCTGGAGTAGCAGTGACCCCGGTTCGCTGCGAAAGACCTTGCCGCGAACCCGCCACTCCAAGCGGCCCGATTCGACGCGCGCGATGGCGTACGTCTCTTTCATTCCGGCGTAGAGATGGTCGATGGACCAGCGCACGGCCTGCAGAGCGGGCACAGAGAGGCTGAGCACCTCGCTGCGAATCGTCATGCGCGCACTATAGGCCCGATGCGTGACACTCGCCGCCCTTGCGTCCTTGGCATGTGTCTTTCTGCAACAATCGCCAAGTCGGCTGCTGCGGAGGTTTCCATGCTGGCGTCGTGCACGATCAATCTGTCGCTCTAGTCACTGGTGCAAACAAGGGAATCGGCCACGAAATCGCGAGACAGCTCGCTGCGCACGGATACACCGTGCTCGTCGGCGCGCGCGACCCGGCTCGTGGTCGAGCCGCGGCCGAAAAGATTGCCGGCGATGCGCGGGCGCTGGCGCTGGACGTGAGCAGCCCCGCTTCGATCGCGGCTGCTGCGGCCCGTATCCGCAGCGAGCTCGGCAGGCTCGATGTGCTCGTCAACAATGCTGGCATCAACCGCAGCCAAGGAGGCGAAGTGACGCTCGCAGAGCTCATGCGCAGGGGCACGCCGAGCGTGGCGTCCCTCGACGAGGTGCGCGCGGTATTCGAGACCAACGTCTTCGGCGTGATCGCCGTCACGCAGGCGATGCTCCCGCTCTTGCGCGAGGCGCCTGCCGGCCGGATCGTCAATGTGTCGAGCAGCGTCGGGTCGCTGACCACGATCAGCGACCCCGCCTATCCGTTCCGCGGCATGACCGGGATCGCGTACGCCCCATCGAAGAGTGCGCTCAACGCTGTGACCGTTGCATTCGCGCAGGAGCTGGAGGCGACGCCGATCAAGGTGAATGCGGCGTGCCCCGGCTACACCGCGACCGACCACACCAACCGCAGCGGATCACGCAGCGTGGTCGAAGCTGCGCGCGAGCCGGTGCGGCTGGCGCTGCTCGGCGCCGACGGTCCGACCGGCACGTTCTCGAACGACGCTGGTCCGCTCCCCTGGTGAGGACCCGCTCGAACAGAAGCCCCGATTACCTCGAGGTCGTCGGGGCTTTTGTTCGATAGAACATCTCCGTTGTCGTTCTTCGCCGTGGGCCCAAGCCTGTGGCTGCTAGCCTCTCGAGCTCGTCGCCATTGCGTGCGCGGCCGCAAAGCCGCGATCGATCAAATCGATGAATGCGGCATTCGCCTTCTTCGCCGAGCCCCCGCTTTCGAACACGCGAATCGCTTCGCCGTAGGCCGTGCGCCAGGTAAGCACGACCATGCCGGCGACGAGCCGCGCGAGGCCGTCGGCCTTCACACCGGCGAGGTGGACCGCGAGGTCCTCGACCATTTCGTCCCCCATTTCGCGGAGGCGCGCCTTCAGCGACGGGCTCGCCGAAACGATGCCCCACCAGCCGACCGTTCGGCTGTCGATGCGAGCGAACGGATGCTTCTCCTCGTAGAGCCTATCGACGAGGCGGCGGAGCGCGTCGATCGGCGACTGCCCTTTCGGTCTCGCGTCGAGCGCCTCGCGCAGGAGCTGCTTCGCCTCGTCCTTGCGATCCAAAAACAGGTCCTCTTTGCGGGCGAAGTAGTTGAACACCGTGACCTTGGAGACGTTCGCGGCGGCGGCGATCTCTTCGACGGTCACCGTGTCGAAGCCGCGCGTGAAGAACAGCTCCGTCGCGACGTCGGAGATCCGCTGTCTGGTCTCGCGCTTCTTGCTCTCGCGGAGCTCACCCATGGCTCAAATCTTAAACTCGGTACAAAATTAGGCTAGCACAAAGTTGTACCGGGTTTAATGTTCGGGCCATGCATCAGGATGTCGTCATCGTCGGCGCCGGACCGGTTGGGCTTTTCCTCGCGATCGAGCTCGCAGTAGCGGGGGTACGGCCGCTCGTGGTGGAGCGGCTCCTGGAGCCCGACCGCACCATCAAGGCCGGCGGGGTAGGCGCGGTGGCGGCCGAGGCGCTGGAACGACGGGGCCTCGCACCTGCGCTCGACGACGAAGCTCGCGCCACCATGGCCCTGATGGGGCCTGCGCTGCAGGCGCGCTTCGGGGCTGGAGCGGTGAAGAGGCCGGGCGGCCATTTTTCGGGGCTGTTCTTGATTGATCAGAGCAACCAGCGGGACCCGCATCGCCGCATGCGGTTCGTCGCCCAAGAGCCGCTCGAGAGGATCTTGGCCGCGCGCGCGAACGAGCTCGGAGTCGAGGTTCGTCGCGGCGTCACGATGGAAGCGTTCGAGCAGACCGATGGCGGCGTCACGGTGCAGACGAGCGCGGGGCCGCTCGACACGAAGTACCTCGTCGGCTGCGACGGCGGCAGAAGCCGCGTCCGCAAGCTCGCCGGCTTCGAATTCCCCGGCACGGATGCGACCATCACCGGCTATCAGGCAATCGTCGAGCTCGACGCGCCCGAGAAGCTCGCGCCCGGCTGGCATCGGACGCCGCGCGGCTTGATCGCGTCTGGACCCATGCTGGGGCGTGTATTCACGGCGGAGTTCAATGGTCCGCCACCGAATCGCGATGCACCGATCACGCAAGCCGAGGTCGAAGCGGCGATCCAGCGCGTCAGCGGCACCGACGTGAAAATCCGAACGATGACGATGGCGACGCGCTGGACCGACAACGCGCGGCAAGCAACGACCTACCGAATGGGGCGCATTCTTCTCGCCGGTGATGCCGCGCACGTCCATTCCCCCTTCGGAGGGCAAGGCTTGAACCTCGGCCTCGTCGACGCGGCGAACCTCGGTTGGAAGCTCGCTGCCGCGTTGAAGGGTCGCGACAATCTCCTCGACTCGTACACCGCCGAGCGCCATCCCGTCGCTGCGCGCGTCCTCGAAAATACGCGCGCGCAGGTTGCGCTCATGCGTCCCGACCCACTCACGAGCGCGCTCCGCACGATTGTGAGCGATCTGATGAAGCTACCCGAGGGCAATCGCTACTTCGGCGAAATGCTCTCGGGCGTCGATATTCGTTACGACCTCGGAGACGACCCACTCCTGGGCACGCTCGCAAAGGACCAGCTTCTCACACTCAGCAATGGCGGCGAAGAGCGGCTCTACGTCCTCATGGAGAAGGGGGGCGGCCTTTTCATTTCACCTTCGGAGCGGTCATTGCCGACTGGTGTTCGACATGCACATACCAAAGACGGTATTTCGATGCTCGTCCGCCCCGACGGCTGCATTGCCTGGACCGACGCGTCGTCGAATTCAGTCGACGATGCGCTCGCTCGCTGGTTCTGATCGGCCGAGAGGGCGCGCTCGACGCTGGGTGCGGTGCGGTGGGCGGCGAGCCGACCAAAGAGGAAGCGAACGTTCAGCCGCGCTAACGGCACGATCGCTGCCCCATCCAGACTCGAGGGAGCATGATGGAAACGCGCCTGTCCGTGGTGAAGTCCGTACCGGCATCGGCCGTCGCCGCGAGCGTGGGAACCGTGGAAAGCGTCGCGGTGGCCGGCAGCGTCGACACTCGGACGAGCACGGCCGTCGCCGGCTCGAGCACAACGACGACGAGCGTGGCCGTCGCTGGAAGCGGAGTGACACGCGCGAGCGTTGCCGTCGCGGGAAGCGCCGTCACGGTCGCGAGCGTGGCGGTAGCGGGCAGCGTGCTGACGCTGTTGAGCGCGGCTGTCGCTGGCTGCGCCCTGTGCGTTGCATGCGTCGCGTGCCTTCGCTGCGTCGCCTGCGTTGCGTGCGTAAACTGCATTGACTGCGTGGGCTGTTTTGGATGCGTCGGTTTGCGCGGCGCGGTCGGCCAGACCGGCCGCCGGCGCTGAGCCCATCGTCGCTCGCTCCCGGTACTTGGACGAACGCCCCGACGGTCCCCGCGTTGCAGGATCCTCCGCAAAAGGGGTTCACCAATGAATCTAAAACGATTGCGTTGGGCTGCGACGGTGGCGCTCCTGCCCATTCTCGGCTGCAGTGAGCCGCCCGCGCCCGAACACGCGGCTGGCGAAGGCAAGCCCGTCGCTGCCGCGCGAGAAGTTCCACCTCGAGCCGTCAAACAATCGATTTCGCCGGAAGCTGGCGCGGTTCTGCGCAAGATGAGCGACTACCTGGCGAGCCTGAAGAGCTTCAGCGTGGTAGCCGACTCGAGCATCGAGGCGGTGCTCAAGACCGGCCAGAAGGAGACGTTCAAGGCGACGTCGGCATTGAGCGTGCGCCGCCCCGACAAGCTACGCAGCGAGCGTAAGGGCGACGTCGCGGACCTGATGTTCGTCTACGACGGCAAGACCGTTACGTTGCTCGGCAAGAAGCAGAATATGTATGCGCAGGCAGATGCGCCCGCCACGATCGACGAGATGATCGACTTTGCGCGCGACCGTCTCGGCGTCGAGGCTCCGGGGGCGGATCTGCTGATGAGCGATCCGTATTCGGTGCTGACCGAAGGCATCCAGTCCGGCAGTGTGGTCGGCCAGGAAACCATCGCCGGCGTACCAACCACGCATATCGCTTTCCGGGGCGAGACTGTCGACTGGCAGCTCTGGGTCAAGAACGGCGACGAGCCGCTGCCGATGAAGTACGTCATCACCACCAAGGACGTGAAGGGCAATCCAGAGTTTACGGTGTTGCTTCGCGACTGGAACGTCTCGGCCACGTTGCTGGACGACCGCTTCGCGTTCACCCCGCCGGCCGGCGCGCAGAAGATCGAGTTTATGAAACGCGGCGAGCCCGCGAAGAAGTGACCGGCTTCGCATTCCGAGATCAACGGAGACGACCATGAAGAAGCCCTCGAAACCCTGGATGAAAGCGCTCGTGACGGGCCTTGCCGCATTGGCGATCCCGTACGTCGGTCTCGAGCCCGGCAGCGTCACCGTGGAGGCCCCCGAGGCGCACGCGATCATCGGCCGGCCGCTCACCCCCGTGAGCTACGCCGGTGTCGCCCGTCGAACCGTCCGACGGACGACGTATGCCACGGCCGCGGTGGCCACCGGGGTCGCAGCTACGGCTGCGGCCGTCTCGATCGCCACGTTGCCCCACGGCTGCGCGTTCGGCGGAGGGATCTACACATGCGGCGCGGTCCGCTATCGAGCCGTCTACGACGGCCCTAACGTCGTCTACGTACAGCTGTGATTGGGATGCGGCTCGTTCGCAGTCGTTCGAGCCGCACCCGGATTGCATTTCACAACTGACGACGTCACGTTATTGCGGTAAGCTCATGTCCCGGAAGTGACCCGGAGTGGCCAAGTCGGCAGGAGTCGCTTAAGGTGCATCGATGACCACTTGGGGCGCTATCGAGCGGCTGCTGACGGAACTTCGGCCGCGCCTCATCGTCGAATGTTCACAGACGCCACCCCGCCCCGAAGCAATCGCCGAAGCCGAGCGTTTCTTCCGCGCGAGCTTTCCCAAGGAATTTCGCGCGCTGCTCGCGGAGACAGACGCTCTCTACATCGAGGCTAAGCCCGAATTTTGGCCCAAGCGCGGCGGCGGACCCGCGGCGGCGCTCATGAACGGGTTTGGAACCTTCGGGATCGGCGCCGACGTGCCCAAGGGTCTTCGCCTCGACACGCACCTCCGTCGGATTCGACGCGAGCTTCGAAACGCCTCGATCGACGCCGAGATGCTGCCGGTGCTTCAGCGTGTCGGCGACGACGGCACGTTCGGATATGTCGCCAACCGTTTCAGCTATTGGTCTCCGTCGAGCGGCAAGGTTCGCGAGCTCGAGCAGGGGCTTTTCGACGTGATTCTCTCGGCTCTTGGCGACCTTCGGACTTACATGCGACCGACGCACGCGCTCGAGCACGAGTGACGAACGAACGTCACTCGGTTTCGACCAGGTGGATGTGCTCGGCAAGCGCCGCTTTGGCGAAAGCGATGATCAACTTCCCTTCCGGAATCTTCTTCTTCCCGTACCCTCCGAGACACAAGCCCAGCTTCGGGAAGAGCATGTAGGCCCGCTCCTTGGCGATCGGGTCGTCGAGAGCGCTGAGCTTCTCCACGATCCTCGGGTCGCTGATGAGGTTGCTGCCGTCGAAGGTGACGTCGGCGCCCTTCGAGATATCGATCGTCCGCAGCCGATTCACCTGCTTCAGCGTCCCGAATGGCCCGCGGAACCGCAGGACTAATGGGCCACGGCGCTGCCTGGTCTCCTTCACGATGTCGTCTGGCTCGATGGAATCGGGCGGCCCGAGCACTTCGTCGAGCTCCTGGCGCGTAGCGCCGAACCGCATCGCTCCGATTCCCTGGTACGGACGGAATTCCATGGTGGCTTTCATGCTACTTGCACATCCCCTTTAGCTTCTTTTGCTGAGCGTCGGTAATCAGATCCTGTGCGCGAGCATGATCAATCATTTCCTTTAGTCCGTTCTTGTACTTGCCTGGAAACTTCTTGCTCACGTCCTTGACGTCCATCGCGATTGCGTCCGCCCATTTGCCCTTGCGGATCAGCGCCTCCTGCTGCTGGCGGTAGATCTGCCCCGCTCGGCCTTGCGAGCCGTGGCTCGCCGTTTTCGCGTGGTCGGCAATGGACATGTGCACTGCAGGCCCGCGGCCATACGAGGGAGCGCCCTTAACGTCCGAATACGTCGACTGAGCTGGGGTATGATGAACCTCGCCGCCCTTATTGGTTCTTCGGGTCTTTGAGTACGACCCGCCTTCGACCAATCCGTACGGATCCCAGTATCCCCAAGGGTCGTCGGGGTACGAGAATGGGTTCGTGTCGCCAGCTCGGAGTCCGAGCGGATCCTCGCTGATATAGCGTCCAGCATCTGGGTCGTAGTATCGAAAGCGGTTGTAGTAGAGCCCCGTCTCTGGGTCGGCATACTGCCCGGGGAATCGCCAAGGATTCTCCGTTCGGTCTGCGGCCTCGGAAACACCTACCTCTTCGTGGGGTACTCCATAGACGTCGAGCTGCGCACGCCATGCGAGCGTTCCCGTCTCCGTTACCAATGCGGAAGGTACGCCCAGCTGATCGCTGACGACACCGAACCGCTTTCGCCCCTCAAATTTCGCGATCGGGGAGAAGGTCCCCGGCTCGAACACCCAGGTGACGAGCGGCTGCTCCTTCCCCGTCGCATCCTGCGTTCGCTCATGAACAAGCTCATCGCCGTCCCAAACGTACTCCGTGATCCTACCGTCGAATGCCTTCCGCACGCGACGGCCGAGTCCGTCATAGTCGAACGTGACCTTCCTCTTGTCGGGGCGAGTGACCTCTTTGAGGTGGCCCTGTGCGCTCCAGGAATAGATCCAGGTGGCGCCATCACTTAGTGTCCTCTGGATCAGGTAACCGTCGGCATCGTACGAATAATCTGTTCCACCAGCGCGACGTAGTACTCCGCCCTTTCCGTAGATGCGGTCGGTCTTGTCACCAGTCCTGAATAGGTTGCCGATAGCATCGCTCTGCCGTTCGAGCACACCGCCGGTCGACAAGATCTCGCGCACGAGATGTCCGCGCGGATCGTATTCGAACGCCGACCCGCTCCGCATGCGACCGTTCGTTGGGTCGATATCTGTGACGGAAGCGATCTGGTCGGGACTTTGCCACGCGTACCCTTTGCGGATGATCTCGGTTCCGCGTCGATCCGCGGCGGCGCCGGTCACGACGCGTTGCTCGACGGGCCTTCCCAAACGGTCACGGGACCAGACGGCGCTCACGCCCCCAGGCAACCGACGAGCAATTTCCTGTCCCAGGGCGTCACGCGCGAAGCGAACCTCGAACGCGCCGACCGTCGCCTGCGGAAGCCCGAGCTTCTGCAGTGCGGCCCGACCACGCCCCAGAGCCCAATCGGCGCGAACGCTGATCAAGTCGCCGACGCGGTTGTGCTCGTAGCTCGTCTCGTGCGCGAGCGTTGTCGATCGCTTCACCCGCAAACCGCTGAGGTCGTAGCGCGATGTCAGCGCCGCTTCATGCCCACTTGCACGGATTTTCTGGTGCTCGCGCGTTATCTGCCCCAGCGGATCCCGTTCTAGAACAACGTCTGCGCCCGACGCCCGGGCCGCGACCATCTGGCCGAGCTCGTCGTACGCGAAGCTCTCGATCTCCGGCGAGCTCAGCGCCCGATGCTCCCCACCCTTGCACAGAGTCTCCACGACGCGGCCCAAGGCATCACGAGTGATCTTCGTTACGCGTCCTTGACCCGAGACGACTCGGTCGCGCAAGCCAGCCTTATCGTAAGTGTATTGCCGGCGATGCCCAGCGAAGCTCGTTTCCCGCAAGACCCTGCCAGCTCGATCCAGGTCGAACGCGTAGACATCGCCGGCTTGGTTCTCGACGGCGACGAGATCTTCCTCCGCGTCGTATCGCAGCCGAATTCGGTACCCCATGGCGTCGGTGTGCTCGACAAGACGACCCATGCCGGCGTAGCGCAACTTCACGCGTCTGCCGCGTCCGTCGATCTGCTCGATAACCCGCCCCGCGGGGTCATACCTCAGTGCCAGTTGCTCGCTATCGAACTGTTCGATGAAGACGATGTTGCCGGCAGCATCGCGATCCGCCCGCATCTCTCGTGCGAGCGGGTCCTTAGCGGCGGTGACTCGGCCAAAACGGTCCGTCACGTACGACGTCGTTCGGTTTTCACCGTCAGCAACGCTCAGCAGATCGTGCCTGTCGGACCATTCGAATCGAAAGCGCCGGCCCATCGGGTCATCGATACCGACGAGTCTGCCGAAGACGTCATTGGTGTAGACCATCGCCGTCCCGTCCGGGCGCTGAATGCTTCGTGGCTTGTCAGACCGGTCGTACTCGATGCGGTAGACGGCACCATTGGGCTCGCCTATTTCGACCAATCGGTCGAGCGGGTCGTACCCCCAACGCGTCTCGTTCCCGAGCGGGTCTTTCTCGGCGATCCGATTACCACGATCGTCGTACTTCCACTCGAACCGTTGCTCGAGCCCGTCCTCTTCCGCTGTCTTCCAGGCATGCGGATTCCATTCGAATTTTGTCACGCGCCCAGTCGCGTCGACGATCTTGTCGACGAGTTCGAGACCATTGCCTTCATAGAGGGTGATCCCTCCCCGAAGGTCATGAACCATCGTGCGGTGCCGTAGCTTGTCGAACGTGAGACGCCGGTCGTAGATCGCGCGCGGCGGCGTCGCTCCTGGCGCGAGATCCATGACGGCCGGATCGCCATTACCGGCGTCACCCCAAGTACGCACGCACCAACCTTCCGGGTGGTCCCAGTCCCACTCGAAATGGAAAGTGAGTCCATCGCGCTGCACCTCGCGAACAAGCACGCCGCCGCGGTACGCGTATCGAATAGCGTGTCCGAGAGGGTTCACGGCGGCGCCCAGGAAGCCATCCTCGTAGCGGTACTCGACAAGGAGAAACTCCTCGCCGTCCTCGACCAGTAGAAGACGCTCGAGCTGCCCTTCACGCGTGTAGCGGCAGACGATGTTCCTGCCGGCGGTGTCGCGAATCGCGGCGAGGTATCCGCCTCGCCAATCAAGCGCGATGACGTTGCGACCGCGGTCGCGGATCTCTACGATCCGGTGGCGTACCGGGATGCCGTAGCGAGCGGGCTCAGTCGCCTTGAAGTGGTAGATGATTCCTTCAGGAAGCAGCAGCCGATAGCCGTCGGTGTCCCGAGCGATCGAATAGCGATCGGGTGGGTGAAAGTACGTCTCACCAACCTCAATGGCCGGGTGCTCGGCAGGACGACCATCGGGATGCCGGAACATGATTCGACCGGGGCACGGTTCGATATAGGCGTCGAAGAAGTGGTACCAACCAGGGCCCACTGACTGAGCTTCGCTCTCGCGGCTCCGGTAGTTCCGCTCGAAGACGACCGGGATCGTACCGGGTAGCTCAGCATCAGTCTCTTCGGCAAGGAGCTCCCCGGTCATCACGTCGACGGGATGGCCCGTCAGAAAGCAGATGACCTTACTGCGCTTGCTGCCCTTGGCAGCACCCGTGAGCGCGTGCAGCTTCCCGCTGACCCATTTCGTCCGAATCGCCTGGGTCGCGGCCGCCGCAAAGTCGACAGCCTCTGGTCCGCCAATAAGCACCGGCGCGCCCATGGGGACGGACATGCAAAGACTCGTCGGAAGGTTGATTGGGTAATTGCAGCTCATCACGCTCGAAAGCGTGCGACTCTCGCTCGACCCTCCGAACAGCACGGTCTTGGAGCCGGTGATGAGCACACCCTCATTACCGGTGGGGCAATCCGAAGGGTGCGGCCCGACCCCCGGCGGCGTGGGGATATGCGGCAAACCTTCTACGTTCGTCCCGGTGTTGCCACACGGGCTGCTATTGACCAGAACCGGCCCGCCGCCACCAAACACAGCGCCCATCGCCGCTCCGATGGCAGCGCCCATCGGATCGAACACGACACCGGCGAACGGATGCGGCAGCGGTGTCGGCGGTCCCGGCGGCGGCGCGGGAGGCGGCGGAATGACCGCATGAATGTCGATGCCGACGACGGGATCGCCCCATTTGGACGCGATCACGCGGCACCTGCCTGCGCTCGCGCATCGGAAAGCCCGTATTGGACGTCCTCACGCTTGCACACCTCGACGAGTCGCAGCGCTTCCGCGCGAAGCGGCGACTCCTCCGGTTCGAGCTCGACGATGCGCTCGAAGCAGGGCCGCGCCTCGATGAAGCGCTTCATCATGATTCGCAGCTGACCGAGCCCGAAGCACGCCTGCACGTCGAGCGCGCGCTCATTGAGCTCCACGGCGCGACGCTGGCCGAGTTGGTAGGCCGCCTCAGCGCCGCGCATGTTGCCGGTGCCGATATATGCGGTGCCAAGTCCGATCGTTATGAGCGCACCCTGGCGAACGAGACCCGTCGCGTCACAGAGCATTCGTGCGGCGCGGAGCTTTCTAACGGCGACTTTCGGCGCCCCGTCCTGAAGGGCGCGCGAACCTTCCATCATGAGGACCTTCAGGGTGTGCCCCGTCTCCATCGAGATGAGCGGCTGGCCGAGCTCCTTCTCGATCGCGCGGCGCTTGTCGGGCGACAGCTTCGGCGCAGAATCATCCGCGGGACCTTGCGACGGTTTCGAGCCGAGCTGCTTTAGGTATTCGAAGAGCGCAGCCCGATCGACTTGGAACCGTGCGGCAATGGGCAGGACCTCCCGGAGCTCGGGAACGGTCGGTGACAGAACGTCCACGCGCAACGCCGAGCCGGCCGGGCGAACCGCAGCGACGAGTTGGACGAGCTTGATCCAAGCTTGTGGAGCGGGGACTGCGCTCGGGGCAAGGACGACGACGAGCCCGTCAAGGAAGCTCGCGACGTGCCGCGCGAGGGCCTCCGCGTACGCAAGGGCGGCTGGTAGCTCGGTCGACGCCGGGCGGCGGGGCGCTGGTGCGCGTTCGATTCCGTCCTTGCGAAGCCCCTCGTCGGTTGCTGCGATGTCGCGCTCGAGCTGATTGACGAGGGCCTTCAGGTATTCGGGTTCGCTATCGAAGGCTGCCTCGAAAACGACAAAGGGCCGACGGTTTTCGGGTTGCCATTCGAGCACGCGGAGCGCTTTGACGGCATTCGTTCGGTCCTCGGCCGCGCATTCAAGGCGCAGCACCGCGGGTGCTGCCTGGCCAGGCGGCGGGTTCCACGCCGTCTCGTGCTCTCGCATGAACCGCTTCGCCGCAATGGTGATGGGATCCATCAGTTCACCTTCACGACGCTGCCGGTGATGTCCGTCGTTCCACCGGCGATCTTCACGCTGCCGCCCTCGATCTCGACCGTGCCGCCCTTGAGCTTGATCGATGCGCCGTTGATCACGACGTCGCCGCTCGAAGTCACCGAGATGGTCGCGCCCGCGAGCAGGGCTTGGCCGTCCGCGACGATGTTGATGGTCGGCGATTGAATGCTGGCGCTGCCCGACGCGCTGATTGCCGTGGTGACCGAGTTAATCGAGTGAGCCGGCGCGTTGGTCGTGTCGACGGGCGCGTTCAGCGTATGGGGGCCAGCCGCGGAGACAGTCATCGTTGCGCCGACGGTAAGGTTGTAGGCCGCGCCGACCACATCCGTTTTGCCAGCGCCCACGGTCAAGTCCTGCGCGGCGCCGATGGTGTAGGTCTCGCCAGCACCGACGGCGACCGAATGCGCGGCGCCGACACTCAGCGTGCGATCGGCTGCAATTGCGACCGTCTGGGAAGCTCCGACGCTGATGCTCTCGGACCCGCCGACGGAAAGGGTTTGGTCACCGCCGATGCTCTCCTTCTGCGAGCCGCCGATCGAGATCTCCTGATCACCGCTGACCGTGACCTTCTCGCTCCCGTCGACCGACTCCTCGTTACCGCCACCAACGTGCGTCTTGCGATCCGCGCCGGTGTCCTCGGTGCGGTTGACATCGACCGTTGAAGTCGAGTCGTTCTTCACCTTCTCGTCGCGGTTGTTACCGACTTGGGTGTTCCAGTCTTTCCCTGCAGTGAGGTTGACCTTCTCCTCACCCGCGGTGTCGTCGAACTGGAATTCGTTGAAGACCTTCCCACCCGGTGACGCCATGCTCTTCAGCGTCGAGACGGTCGCGGCACCCTTTCCGTTCGCGGGCGCCGGCTGCTCGCCGTTGTAGACGCGGCCGACGACGATCGGCCGATCGGGATCAGCGTCTTGAAAGTTGACGATCACCTCGGTCCCGACACGCGGATGGCAAAGCGAGCCGCCACCGGCACCCGCGAAGGCTTGCGACACACGAACCCAGCAGGACGTCGGCTCCTTGTCGTGTCGTTCGGTCTCGAGGTCCCAATGGAATTTGAGCCGGACGCAGCCGTTCTCGTTTCCTTCAGGACCGCCGACGTGAATCTCCGCACCCTTGGTGGAGGGCTCGGCCGTTACCATTGCAGTTTGGGACCCATTAATTCGCGGCTTGGCGAGTAGCGCCGGACGGAACTTAGATTCTTCGGCTGAATCACCATTTCCACGACGCGCACATTCGATTCGAGCCGCGAACGGTCGATCTCCTGGCGTGCGGATTCCGAAAGGCAGGCTCTCTCCAGGCGCGAGCTCACCGATGGCGTGACCGTCGAGAATCGCACGCGTCACGAGGTATTCGCCTTCGTACCGGGCGGTCGGGTGTGCGACAGCGAACACCGTTCCGGCACCGAGCAACCGGCAGCCCGTGTCGATCTGGGCAAACCGAGCCTCGGTCTGGAGGCGCTCGAGACGCGCTTTAACCAACGGTTCGCCTTGCTTGGGCTCGTCGGGGTACAGGCCGGGGTAGACATCGACGGTCAGCGACTCATCTCCGTCGCCCTTCGCCTCCGTCTTCATGTCGAGCTTCGGCTTCTGCCAGTTGTAATCAATGAGCCGAAACTTCGTGGCACGCATGCGCCCGCCGAGTCGGATCTGATCGAGCTGCCTGCCCTTCTCGCCTGGACCAACCGGATCGAACGGATCGAGCTTCGTGCGCCCCTCGTCCGAATCCGCCAGCACCATGACGATAGCCTTCGCGTGATGCTCGAAGTGGTACGCGATGCCCTCTTCCGCGAGCAATCGGCACACGAAATCGAAGTTGCTCTCGTTGTATTGGACGCAATAAGGCCGCGTCTTTTTGTCTTCGATGCGCGCCGTGTCCTTCACACGAAAGGCAAAGGCTTCGGTCGGCGCCTCGAAGGAATCCGTCATCGCGCCCGGCGCCTCGAACTCCGGGTCGTCGGCCTTCATCTTGGGGTCGGTCGTGAGGACCGCTTCGATGATCTCCTTTGTCGACTTCTCGAGGAAGATTCGGCACCCGACGCGATGGGCGGCGCGGACCACCGGGGGCGCGAGGACAACCTCGTAGAGCATGCCTGCGCGGCTCGAACCGATCTCGGAAGCCTCCACGATGATGCCGTGAATGCAGCGCACGACAGGGTCGGAGAGCGTCGCGATGCGAAGCGTGGCGAGCTGGCCAATCATGGTCTCCGGATCGATTTCATCGTCCGGGCTCTTCGCCTTCAGGATGATCTTCGCCTCGTACGGCGCGCTAATCGCGTCCTCGACGTGGAACGAAACAACGCGAAGTTGATCCCACTCGGCGCCCCCGCCCTCCCAGTGAAAGACGAAGTCGGGCGTCGGAGACTCACCTGCCATGTTGAAGTGCCTTTCGGAGAAGTTCTTCGTATTGAGCCCGAAGCGCCGGTGATGCGGCCATCGCTGCGCCCATTTGCTGGACAACGGCCGCCCATTGCGCGGGCGGCACTTGGAAATATGCGAGCACACCGTCGCGATCGCGTGATCGCGTCAGTGCGGCTTGAATCTGCGCGAATCGCTCGACGGGCATCGGCTGCGATGGCCGCGCGGTCGGTGGCGGTGCACTCGTCGCCTCGCGCCCGAACGGTATTCCGCGAGCGCTGAGCGCTGCCGAGAGCTTTGTCGCGTCGATCTCGGTGGTTTCCCCCGGAGCGCCGGCAATCGCTGGTGCGGCCATGAGCGGTTGAGCCGGCCGCGGAGGCGAAGCTGGAGCCAACTGGGACGTCTGAGGTCCCAATGGCAGTGACGAGCCGGCGGGTGGATTGGCCGTCGCTGACGCGCTCGGGGGGCCGATTGGGATACCGCGCGCTGCGAGCGCCGCGTGTATCGCGCGCGCATCGGCGACGAGGGTCTCCCCGCTCTGCGCGGCGATCGGCCCCGGCGGCGGAGGTACCACCGGTGCGTTCTCGTCGAACGGCACCGCGCGGCTGCGAATTGCGTCAGCGATCGCGCGCGTATTCGGCGGTGCGGTCGTCTCCGGATCGACGGGGTTCGGCGCTGCAACCGTCGCCGAAGGCGCAGGCGACGTTGGCTCACCGCCGATCGCGATTCCGCGCGCTCGGAGCGCCGCATGCACGTCCCGCGCATCCGCCAACAGTGTGGCCCCGCTCTGCTCGTGCGTAATCGGCGTCGACGGTGGCACGACGATGGGTGCCTTGTCGTCGAACGGTATGCCGCGACTCTTCAGCGCCTCGATCACTTTCCGGTTATCCACTTGCGCGGTGGCGTCCGCGTCGAACGCGGCGGGCGCCGCCGGGGGCGAAGCGAGCTGGAAGCTCGCGAGCTGCGGCGTGGGGACCCGCGTCCCTTCGGACTCGATGGATCTCGACGGCGCCGCCGGGGTGGCGCCGGTGGGGGTCTCCACGGTGAGCGTCTTCACCGTGGCTTCGCCGAGCAGCTCATCGCGTCGAAACGCGTATGCGACGGCGAAACGGTCTGCCCGCGTGGCGTCGCCGCGATCCATTTCCTCGGCCATCGCCTCGAGCAGCTGCTCGCGCATTGCGTCCCATTGCGGACGCTCCAGGCCATTGGATCTCAGAAGGGCGTCGGGCTCAGTGGTGAGATCGAGCTCTGCGCAAAGCGAGGCGATGCGCTCGAGCTCGAGCTGAGATTGCTCGATTGTCATAGCTCCTTGGTGCCTTCGTTCAGCTCGATGCGCCGAACCCTGCTGTGTTCAACGCGGCTCGCAGTCGTCGTCGAACGCGCTCATGCGAGCGCTGGATCGTTCGAGGGTGCACGCCTCCCATCGCCTGGCCGATCTCGGCCAGCGTTTTGCCCTCCACGTAGAGGAGGTTCACGAGCTGCTGGTCGTGCTCGGATAGCTTGGCCACGGTAGCCATCAGAAGCGCTCGCGCGCTCGCGCGGCGCATGTTCTCGATGAGCTCGTCCTCGCCACCCGTCGACCGTGGCTGGAGCGCCAATACCGCTGCGAGCTCGCCAAGCCCTTCGCGGAGCTTGTCGACCGCGATCCCCTCAGCCTCCGCGGGCGCCGCATTCGAGATCTGTTTATCTGTTGTTTCCGAAGCAGGCGCGAGCAGCAGCAGCTTCGGCGCTGCCTCGATAACCGCTTTTGCAGCGCGGACGCGCCCCTCCGCAACAGCCGTGTCGATCATCGCGCCAAAGACGGCGGGCTTCACGTACGACCAGAACTCGCCCAATGCCGGGTCGTAGGTCTTGACCCGCTTCATGAGCCTGAAATGCGCCGCGCTCGCCAGATCGTCCCGGTGCACGTGCAAGCGGTGCGACAGGGCAGCGGCGACGGCGAGGACGCGGGGCGTGACCGATTCGATCAGCGACTGCTCCTCGCGCGTGAGCTTGTCGACCACCGCCGGCTTCATTTCTTCTTTCCGACGGCGCGTGGGCCCGGGCTGGCTTCGGGCTTCACCGCTAGGTCGCCGCTCTGGTTCACAGTCGGATCGGGCCGACAGGCGCGCAAGAGCCTGCGGCCCTCGGGGGTAGCCACGAGATCGGCCTCCATCACCGCGCGAACAAGCTCCAGCTCATCCGGCGTCAGGAACGCATCAAATCCTTCCAGCGCCTTGCTGGTCAGTGAGGCCGCCAATGCGTTTTCTTCTTCCGTCGCTTCTAGCATTGGATGACTCCAAAGGTTCTTCAGCTCGTCACGAGTCCAGTCACTCCACGCAAGCTTCGGCTTCAGCGTTGAAGTCCATGAGCTCGCATGAAGTACCCATTAGCCCGTTGTTGCCTGCATCGATGCCATTGCCCTGTCCGGTGCCGCCTCCACCGGCGCCGCCGGGCGCGCGCGTGACGCCCTCGACCTCCGTTGGCGGGTCGCCGACGAAGACGATGGCTGCGGAGTGGCCACCACGTCCGCCACCACCACCGCCGCCGGCACCTCCTTGGCCACCGTCGCCGCCGCTGCAGCCATTTTGCGCGGTGCCTGGTGAACCGCCGTCGCCGCCGAAGCCGCCGAATGCCCCGGGCTGACCCAATCCGCCTGCGCCGCCAGTGCCGCCCGTACTGGTCGTGAGCGCAACGCGCGTGAGCGTTATCGTCGCGCCCAGGGAGACCAGAGCAAACGAGCTCCCGCCGCCGCCTCCTCCAGCGGCGCCTTCACCGCCGCAGCCTCCGGCGCCACCGCTCCCACCGCTCGCGCCGGCCTGCGGTTGATTGCCTGCAGTTCCGCCATTGCAATCGACCAATCCCTTGGCGCCGCCGCCACCACCTCCGCCCTGGCCCGGGGAACCAGCTCCGCCAGCGCCCCCAGGGTCACCAGTGAAGCCGGAGAACGTCAGTGCGCCTTTGAGCGCTCCCGATGTACCAGGCGTCCCCCCGCCCCCGGTCGCGCCCGCATCTCCGCCGCCATTCGTTCCGCCAACGGAACACGACCAGGCCCCGACTTGGGGTTGCCCCATGCCCCCAGCGCCCAGACCACCACTCATTGGTTCGCCAATGATGCCGTCGCTTCCCTGGGAAGGTTGAGATCCCCCGCCCATACCGCCAATGCTTTGCCCATTGGGGCAGACATTCACGACCTCGAGCCCGCCGTCGTTCAGCCCGCCCGTCCCGCACGCGAACGCCTGGTTGCCTGAGTGTCCCTCGCCGCCGACCAGCGCATTGGTCTGAGACTCATTCGCTCCAGGCGGTCCGATCGCGCCTGCATTGGCCACGATGTCCGAGTCTATGACGTCAACCGTCGCGTTCTCGACGACCAAGGCAATCGACGAAGCTCCTACGCCGAGACCGCTTGGGCTCTCGATGCGAATCGATTGGATCGTCGACATCTCCTCACCTTGAATGGTGACCGCGGCGACGTCCTGTGCGCCCAGGATGGTCGGCTTCGCATTGGTGGCGGAGTACGACCAATCGTCACAATCGAGGCTGCCGAAGATCGAGACCCCGGACGGCAATGCGACGCTTCCGTTGAACGAGTCGGCGCCACAGATGTAGATGCGGCCTCCATTGCCGACGGCACCGACCGCGTCAACCACGCTACCGAACGGGCTCCCCTGTGTGCCGTCACCATTGCGACCGCTCTGAACGAACACACCGCAATCGGCGCCTATGGGCTGGCCCTCTGTCGGGGTGCACCCAGCCGGCGGCGCTCCGCCTCCACCATCCCCGCCTGAGCCGCCATTCGCACCATTGCCGCCGACTTCGCCGCCGCCTTCACCGCCCCCACCGGGGTCGGCGCCCGCACCACCGCCCGAGCCGCAGATCCGCGGAAACTCTTCGCAGGCGTCGCCGTAGCAGCCGGCGCCGAGGACGGCGAGCGCGACGAGCGCGAGCTTCGAGACGTAGACACGCATTAGAACGTTCCTTCCAAGACGAAGCCATTGGTGCTGCCGAGGACCGGGGTCACACGGACGGCGGTCGAAGACTTATCGTCGGCGGGGACGGCGGCATAGATGATTGCGCCGATGCCCGCCAATCCAGCGATCGTGAAGCCGGCGATTCCCATTGCGCGAAACGAGCTCGCTTCGTCGAGGGAATCGGTAATGGCGGCGCATGGCCCCTGGTCTGGTCCGGTGCATGCACCGTCCGGGAGATCAGCTTGCGCGTCGTCGGCGTTCCCTGCGTTCTGAACGCTGAGGACGATGCCGGAGATGCCAATGGCGAGCCCGGCGGCCGCAACGCCGCCGAGGACCGCGGCTGGCCACACGGGTTTGCCGCCGTCTGGGGCGCCACCGCCTTCGCCTCCTGAGCCCACGGTCCCGCCGGCACCTCCCCCGAGCCCTTCGCCGCCCGAACCCCCCTCGCCGCCTGCGGCACCCGCACCACCACCGCCGCTCCCCTGTTGCTGAAGCACGATCTCGAGGCGCTCTTCCTTGTTCGCCTGTGCGCTCCAGAACTTCTGCTGGGACGCATAGCCATCGCGCTCGATCGTGAGCGTGTGGGTGCCTGGCGCTGCGCAGAGCAAGTCATCGGTCGGCGTCGGACCGAGCGTTCGGTCTCCGAGCTTCAGTCGCGAGCCGTCGACGTTCACGGTGACGCGCGCGCAACCCACCTTCGCCTTGGCCTCAGCGAGCTGGTCCTCGATGCGCTTACGCTTCTCCGGCTTCACGTGCGCGGGGATTGTCCGGCGCGCGTAGTCGAGGTGCTCCGCCGCGGCCGCGTAGTCGCCGACCTGGACCTCGACCAACCCGAGGTTGCCCGCGATGTCGTAGGACTTCTTGAGCTTCCAAGCTTCGGCGATCTTCGCGCGCGCCTCCTGCCATTGGGACTTCTTTCCCAGCTCCATGCCTTCAGCGAGGAGTTGATCCGCGGGATCCGGTTGCGCGTGCGCGGGGGAAGCGAGCACGAGCACGCCGAGGAGGACGCCGTGTTGCAGCCATTGCTTCATTCGTCGATCCATTCGAATGGTTTCGCGGAGCGACCGGGTTGGGCGCTCGGCTTGGCGGTTCGTTTCGTTGTCGATCGCGCGGTCGCGGTCGAATGCGTGGAGCTCGGTACAGGTGGTTCTGCGCTCTCGGTGGCTGTGACGATAGGGGGCGTGGACTCGGCGGTTGCCTTCGCCGTCGCGCGCGCGGTCTCGATTGCGGTTTTCGGTGCACTCGCGGGGGCAGGCCCCGTTGAGCGCGTCCCGTCGCTCTGCGCCCTGCCCTTCGAGGCCAGGATGACGACGACGGCCGCAATGAGCGCGATGAGACCGAGAATCGCGACGATTACCCAGCGCCTTCCAGGCTGCTTGATGTCATTGGTCGGCGAATCCTCGCCCGGCCCAGCAGGAGGCTCGGGCACCACAGCGAGCTCGTTCGCCGGGAGGTCGAGTTTGGCGCCGACGAGCTTGCGCGTGGGCTGGTCCCCTTCGACCGCGGGCTGCGTGCCCCGAGGGCCGGGGACTGCCGGCGTATCGATCACAAGCGGGCCGGCATCAGAAGCGCCGGCGTCTACGCTGTTGATGCGGTGGAGCTCGTGAAGCGCCGTTCCGAAGCTGTCCTTGTCCGCCGCCTCGGCGACTTGCGCGCGACGTTCAGCTTCGGCGACGACCGGGTCCGGTGCCTTCAAGCGCTCGAGGGCGCCGGTCATGCTGGTGCGGCGACTCATGGCTGCCTCGCCCAATGCTGGGCCACGAGGTACGTGGCTATCACGCCGACGATCGTGATGATCAAAAGGGCGACCAGAATTGGCCACAGCTTCTGGAGCCGCGAGCCTCGCGTCTCCGTGACAGGCGCGAGTGCCCGGATCCCGCGATGCAGCTCTCGCAGCTTCTGTCGAAACGCGTCCGGCTCGTCCTTCGCAAGTTGCTCCAATCGATTCCACTGCTCCCTGTCTCGACGCAGGCGCGCCGGCGAGTCCTCTTTCGGCAACACCCAGCGCCCCATCGTGTCGGCGCGACCACCCGGGCAGAGGACGACGCGAACGCTCCCGAGACGAATGCTCGAGAACTTGAAAAGCCTGACTTGCTCCCCAGACGACAAGCGCCGCCATTTCATTTGGGGCCCGGATCGCACGAAGGTGCCGTGCTGACTGCCATCGTCACGGACGCGAATACCCTCCGCATCGTCGAACGTGATCGTCGCGTGTTTGTCGGACACCGATGGCTGGCCGATCACGAGCGACGCGTATGCCTTGTCGCTACCGACGACCGCGCCCTGCTGCGTCAGCTTGTAGCGAGCCACGATCTCCTCGGGCTCGACGATTAGCAACGAGGTCCCCTCGTAAGGTGCGGCGATTGCCACCTTCTCCGCATTCTCGGGTCGATCGAAGAACGCCTCGATGGGCTCGCGTTTCGATCCGGGCTGCTTCGGGGCGACGGCGCGCCCATCTGCGTTGGCCGGCGGGCTCGATTGCGCTGGGAGGTAGTCCCAGTCGATCGTGTCCCCATTTCGTCGCCCGCGGCCTGGCGGCGCGATAGTCACGATTGGTCCGCCGATGCGGACTCTGCAGAAGTCGTGGATGCACGCGCGCTCGATCTTCACGCGCCGACCGCCGTCCTCGAGGAGAAACAGCCCGTTCGTGCTCTTGAGATCGACGATCTCGAAAGCGACTCGCTCTCCCGCTGCGACGGCGCTCGTGACGAGGGTCAGCCGAGCGTGGTCGAGGGAGACAGCTCGGTCCTCGATGAGGATGTCCGCGAGCACAGGGAACCCCTCGTCCGGCGGGCGTCCGATGATCGATTCGGTGCCGAGCTCGAAACGCTGACCGGTGAGGTGCTCGGGCTCGAGGACGATAAGCGTGGGTTGCTTGCTCCACGCGCCGAGATCGATCTTCCTCCGCTGCTTTCGAGGAGCCGGCGCGCTCCGCCCGACACCGTGCGCTTGCTCAAAGGTCGTGGGCAGCAGATCGCGCAGCGGGGTATGGGTCTCGAGATCAGGCGAGACCTTACCCGCAGGGATAAGGATCAGCTCGGCGTGCCCGAGCTCCAAGCGCTGCCCGGCGCGCCAAGTCCCTAGTGGGTTGATCTTGTCTGGCCCGATGAACGGCGGGTTGTGCTCGGTCAGCGCCTCGACCGAGTAGACCGGCTCGTCGACCTCGAAATTCACCTGATGAAGCTCGACGTGCGCGGTCGACACCGTCTCGTCGTCGATAACGAGGTTCGCGTAAGCAGGGTGTCGCCCGATGATGCCCTCGGGGTTGAGCTCGTACCGATGGCCCCGGAGCTTCGCGGGGGCGACGACGAGCGCGGTCGGCTTGTGGCACACCTCCTCGAGCGGCACGCGTCGCGCCTTCAGTGGGGGAACTGCCGGCATCTCGGGCGTAGGCGCGCGGCCCTGAAACGTCGGGGCGTGCTCCATCGCCTTCTGGGTCAGCACGGTCATGGTCCGCGCGATGACTTGCTCGGACGGAGGCTCGGCCAGCTTCCAATCGCTCGCGAGGAAGGCCCGCAGCACCCGCGAGAGCTCACCCATCGACGAATAGCGATCGAGCGGGTTCTTACGCAGCCCGCGGCGGCAGATCGCGTCGAGCTCACGCGGGACGAGGTGTGCGGGCGCCGGGGGCACCTCATTGTTGATCTGCGCGAGCACTGCAGCCTTGCGATCGGCGGTGAGCGCCTTCACCGGGTGCGCGCCGAGTAGTTCGAGCAGGATGAGGATGACGGCGTACTGGTCGACGGCGCCGGTGATCGCGAACTGCCGCGTAACCTGCTCCGGCGCGACGTACCAAGGGGTGCCCATTGGCGGTAGGTGCGTCGACTTCGGGAACGTCGCGTGCTGCGCGAGGCCCCAGTCGAGCAGGCGCAGCTCGGTCGTGCCGATCTCGCGCTTCAGAACGAACACGTTGTCGGGCTTCACGTCGCGGTGGATGGCGCCGATCTGGTGCATACCGCTGAGCGCCTCGCAGAGAGTGAGCGCCGTCTCGACCGCAGCGCTGACCGAGATCTTCCGGCCCGCAGCGTGCTCGTTCGCGATGTACTCGTCGAGCGTCATTCCGCGCAGCAGCTCCATGACGAAGTACGGGCCGTAGACGGGGTGCTCGCTGACTTCATAGACGCGCGGCAAGTAGCTCGAGGTCGAGCAGCTCATTAGCAGTTTGCCTTCCGAGCGCGTGCGCGCGCGGTGCGTCTCGTCTTTGCGGTATTCGACGTGCAGCGCTTTGAGTAGGTAGATCTCGCCCGTGTTCTGGTGCGCGACCTTGTAAAGGTGCGCGATGCCGCCGCTGCGATAGTGGCCGATGACGCGGTAACTACCGAGGAGCTCGCCCTCGCGGGGAAGCGCTGACTCGCCTCTGCGAGAAGTGAGCGAAGCATCGGCGTCGTTCGCGCAATCGCTATCGTCGTTCGGCGCAGGGTGCTTCGGCGCTGGTTCAGTCGCGGCGGCGGTGGGACCGCTTGTTTGCACGACGTCGGAGATCTTCCGCTCGGCCGCCGCGTCCGCCTCGCGGACCGCGGCGCCGAGATCGAATGACCGCGGCACCCGCGCGGGCTCCTCCGCGATCTCGGCATCGATCGCCTCGGCGGGCGCGTCGACCGCGAACCACGGCGATGACACTGCCGTGTCCCTCGCAGGCGATCCATGCCGAAGCGTCACGCGCCGCGGATCGTCGTCCCCGTTGTTCACGGCGCTCCTCATGGCGCGAACCTCCCGCGAACGGCGGTCGCGACCGTCATGGATCCACCCCGAGCACGTGCAATAGACCGATCACCGCGAGCGGAAGGACGACGCAGGCCACCGCGAGCAGCGCGAGGTAGGTCCAGCGAGCTCGGCTCGGTATCGCGACGCTGCGACGCGAACGGATCTCCGAGCTCGGGCCTCGCTCGTTCGGCTCGCTGTTCGACGAATGAGCCATGGGGACGGTGCGGCGCGGGTCCAGGTGCCCCGGGACCTCCGCACGAATCGCCTTATCGACGGGCGACGATTGGAACAGCGTCTCGTGATCGGCGCTCGTCGACGATGTCGTCGGCGTCTCCCACTCGATCGGGAGCGGCCCCGTGCCTCCCGGCCCCAACGCCGCGCGCGGAGCGGAAGGCGTGGCGGCGGGCAGCGGAGCTGTCGTCGTATCGATGCGTACGGCGTCGAGCGCGTCGCGCATCTGTGCGGCGCTCTGATAGCGGTGATCGGGCGCCTTCTCCAACGCCTTGAGAACGACGGCGTCGAGCGCCGGGGTCACCTCGGATCGAAACGCACTCGGCGCAGGTGCGGGCTCGATGAGCTGCTTGCGCATGAGGTCGTGGAGGTCGCTGCCGATGAACGGCGCGCGGGCCGTGAGCAGATAAAAGATCGTCGCCCCAGACGCATAGAGATCGGTGCGCGCGTCGACGGGCTTGGCAGAGAGCTGCTCCGGCGCGGCGAACGCGGGAGTTCCGAGAAGCATGCCGGCCGCCGTCTCGGTCGCACCGACCTTCTTCTTCAAGTCGTCGCTCAAGATCTTCGCGACGCCGAAGTCGAGGATCTTGAGGACGCGGCGGCCTCCCTCGTCCGGCGGCAGGAAGATGAGGTTATCGGGCTTCACGTCCCGATGAACGACACCCGATCGATGCGCAAAGCCCAAGCCAGCCATCAGTTGGCGGGCGATCTCGAGGACGTCACTGATCGGTAGCGGCCCGCTCGCCTTCACGAGCTTCTTCAGGTCCATGCCCGGATGGAGATCCGAGACCAGGTACGGCGTGCCCGCGGCGGTCGTCCCGAAGTCGGTCACGGCACCGAGGTTCTCGTGCTTCATACCGGCGACCACGCGGCCCTCGCGCAGCAGGCGCTTGCCGTACTCGGCCGCCGCCGCTGTATCGTGCACGTGCAGGAGCTTCATTGCGTGGCGCGTGCCGAGCGCCTGATGCACGACCTCGAAAACGGAGCCCATGGCCCCTTTCCCGAGCCGCGAGACGAGACGGTACTTGCCGGAGGACGCAACCTCCTCGGCGACCGTCTGCTCGCTTTCCCCGCTCATCATGATCCAATCCGGTTTGCCGTCGGAACCACGACAACAATTTTTGCCCCGCAGGTGCTAGCAGCCTGAATCCCCACCCTCGCGCCTCCTCTCGGCGCCGGGAGAATACGCCTCTTCCCTCATGGTTAGGCCGTTCAACCGCCACTCTGACGAGGTCGTCATGACGGTCAGATCGACTCGATCTGATGCCTCCGGCCATCACATAAAACGTGTCCTCGTCCGCGGCCGAAGTCGGACTGTTCGATAGCAGAGCGCGACGCGCCAGCTCGGGCACCGTGCGCCTCTGCGCGAACCGACTCGAACTTCGCTTGCCACGCAAGCGGTGGGGGCCTCGTTGTGTCTTCACGCATACCACTCTCGCATTCGCCGTGTCCGTCCGTGCTCACCGTGCTCGCGGGTCACGAGCAACTCGACCTCATCAAGGAGGTCTTGGCGGACATGAGCGCAGCCGACGAATGGCTCGTTCTGTTCTCGCCCGAGCCCGCGGACGAGCCAATCCATCGTTACTTCGAGCGTTGGGCAGCCGAGCTCGACGAGGCGTTCGACGCCCTACACGCGAACGGTGCGCGGCAGGCGCGCTGGGCAAAGGCGTGGACCCTATCGTCGGCGACCACTCCGGGTCGACCGAGCTTCGCGCGCGCGGAAGGCCCAACGGACGCGTTCCTCGCCTGGGTCGACGGAGTCGCCGCACGGCTCGAGGCAGTCGCCATCCCGGTAGTCCTCGTAGCCGTTGTCGACGAATCCACTCGTATAGAGATCAGGGACGCTCTCCGGCGATGCGCGTCGGCGATCGGCGCGACACGAGCGCGGCTCGTCGTCCTCGAGGCCGGGCCGCGATCACTCTTCGCGGATGAATCGCTCTTTCGCTCGCTCGAACGCGCAGCCGATCAGCCCGCGGTGAGCCCCCGAAAGCGAATGCGACGCCTTCTCGAAGCAGCGGATCTCGCTTCGTTCTGCGGCAAGCACCACGAGGCGATGGAGCTGGTGAAGAAAGCGCGTTCGCTCGCCAACACGGAGGGCGATCTCGTTGTTACGGCGCTTCACTCCGGCCGAGTGCTCTTCCACGCAGGGGAGGTCGACCTCGCCGTCTTCGCGTACGAACGCGGGATGGAGCTCGGGCTCGAAGCCGCGGAAGAAGTAAGGCCGGGCGTGTCCGCCGAGCTCATTGTCGGGATGGCCGACTGCGGCGCGGCAAAGGACCAGCTTGCGGAGGCCGACGGGCTCTACGATTTGGCGGCGTATTTGTACCGGCAGGCTGGCAATGAAGTCGGGACCGCGTCGATCAACTTTCGGAGGAGTGACGTTTTGCGGCGCACGCGACGGCTACGTGCGGCGAAGGCGACGGTGAGGGCTGCGCTCGAATTGGCGCTCGGTGCCCGTCTGGGACGCTGACCCCTCCGGAAGCAATTCGAACCTTGCGCTGCTCGACCATTGGTTCGAGACCGTGGGTTTCGCGGGGGAATTGGTACTTCTTCGGATCTTCCGCGACGAGCTCGATTGTTCGGTTTGTCGGGGCGGCCGGCCTACAACCATTCAGCAGGTCGCGAAAAGGGAGACCTGGCGGAGATCCCTGAAATCGCCCACGTCCGTGAATGCGCCGTCGGGGCACTTCGGCGCCCGCGGTAGACGAGGCCCACTCGTAATGGAGCGTCGCGTGCCGCCGTCCCAAAGGCCCAGCGCCGCACCATCGAACTCGTCGTCCGCACACAATGCACCGGCGAGCCGTTGGTCGTGCCACAGAGCCAGTCCCTTGAGCAACGTCGTCGCCGCACTGGGATGGCTCGCGGCGATCGGTCCGAGCACTGGTTTGAGAACGTCGTGCCGGCCGCACCTCCCCAGCATCCGCACCTGACCGCGCTACGCGATCGTCACTGTAATCGGGTCCGTCATCGTCGCTCCTCGCCCCGTCGATGGCCTCGGCCATTGCCGCTGACCGGGCGCTGGAGCGACAATGCGAGGATCGGGCAAGTAACCGGAATGCGATCGCCTACGCTGAGCCGACGTCGGCGCCGGTACTCCCCTTGGCGGTCGCGGTGACCAAGGCGGCCCTCCCGGCTCGCGCGATGCCGCTTCTGGGCTCTGCGTCGTGCAACCCGGCGCCGAGCGCCGCGGCATACATAGCAATAAACCTGCCCACGGTAGCCAGGCTGCGCACACCGTGAAGATCTTGCGGCCCCCCGCAGCGAAGCTCGACCTCGTCCTCGTCACGCGCCTTGCCGCGCAGGCATCTTCGCCCCGCTACCCGACCTGCGCGACGGTCGGCCCGTCCACGCGCCCGCGGGACATGAGGGCCTGGTGCTGCAACTCCTGGCGTTCGATCTTTTATCGCGGCTTCCCCGTCATACCCGGCCCATTTCGACGAGCGAATTTTCCGGCGGCTCGAACTTCGGTCCCGATTTCTCGGGTCGGAGAGGCCTATACACGGCAACCGCCGGCCATTGTTCAGAAGCTGGCCTTTCCCGCGGAATCGTGGTCACCTCGCCGCCCGTGGCACGCCGGTACCGAATCGTGAGCAGGATTGTTGGCGGACAGGCTCGCGTCCGCACCGTACCGACACGACCGATCCGCACCGTCGTTGACGCGGTCGGTAACTTCTACCCCAGTGAAAACGCGGCCCCCGAGGTAGTCCGTCGAGCGCAAGCCTTCCTCACGGCGGGTTCTCACACGGCGCAGGAGCTCACGATGCTCGTCGACGAGCTACGGCATCTTGAGTTTGATGGCGGCTCCGCAGGCGAAGTGCCGATGGTCGTCGAGAACGCCCGCGCAACGCTACCTGGCGTCCTCAGCGCTCTCGCGGCTGTGTTGGAAACGATAGCCATGTTGGTGGGACCCTTTGGGCAACTTGAAGTGAGTGAGAGCCCTGAGCCGACGAGCGCAAGATGACGACAGGAAAGCTCATTGCGCTCAATCAATGGCCAGCCTACCTCGAACATGAACTTCAAGGCAGGGTAGAACTCTCTTTCAGCGACGAGCGAACATTCTGTGTCTCCAAGGACGCCCGTGGTTCCGTTGTCGAGCTTCTCGACGTCCTGCCACCCGAAAAGCAGCCGCGCCACGCTCAGACAAAACCAGCGTCGAGCAATGCGCCAAAGGCACCGGAAGGCACTGCCTCCGACCCGAATCCGTCCGCGAGATTGGAAAAAGCATCCAAGGAATCGCGGGAAGACCGTCAGGGTTGGACAAAGGCATTAGTTCGAGCCGGATATGTTCGGCCCGGAATTGACCCGGAGATGTATGGGCACCTGATCGAACTACGCCGAAACAAGGTTCGTGTCGAAGTTGTCGTTGACACCGCAGAGCTTAACAGCGGCACCGTTCATTGGCTAGTTCGCTTCTTGGGGCCACATCTTGATCTCGTCTACACGCCCATCACCCATCGCGAGATTGTGGGCTGGGGAGATAGGGATGCAAAATTTCTCGCGTCAATGCGCGCATTGGAGCGACTGCCGCACCGGCAGCCACTCTGGCGTCGTCTCGACGTAGAGGATGAAGCGGCACTTCTGCTCGCGAAGGGAAGTAAGCCGCAGCCGGGTCATAGTGGCAAGAGCGAGGACGCAGACATCCTACTTTTACGCGCAGCGAGTCGCTACATCCTTGACGCCCAGCGGGGCCTCAGGCGCTTCTTTATGACAGCTGACAAGAAGGGTGCGCGGACCGCAGCGCAAATCCTGCCAGCCGGTTCTGTCATCACTACTTGGGTAAATCCCTTGCCATCGGGCACTCGGTATCTATCACCGTTGCACTGGTGGCCATCGCTCAACGGCCGCGCCACTCAATCGCATCTCGCACACTTGATCTGGGAAGTGTTGGCAGAGACGTCTCATATCGTGGTCTCCGCGAATTCGTGCCGCTTTAAGGTGTGTGCATATCAGGAAGGCCAGAACGAGTTTGCTAGCTATTGGACAAACCCGATTGTGTGGGTGCATGCAATCCGGACGTCGCCAGCAGTTCAGGTTCCCGCGGAGTCGGCGCCCCAGCGCGGCGCTGGCCACGGTGAATCTACGACGCCTCCCGAATCGAAGGCGAAGGTTGAATCGTCGTCAGTCGAACCGGTCCGCGCGCCGTCGCGTGCCACATTGCCGGTCGCGGCGTCAGCGCCGGGCTTGGACAGCAATTGGCCGCTCTCGCTCCGATACCCATCGGAGGCTGATCTGGTTGAAGACGCGAGTCGGATTATCGTGGGCGATCTGGTTCGTGCACTTAACGACGCTCGAACAGAACCATCGCTATCGTCTCCGCTCGCAACGAGCGAAACCTCCCGCGCACTAAGACGAATAGGCCTGGTTGACCCAGACGGCGGCATCTCCAAACAGTTTCGCGAACTAGCCAACACCGGCTCTCGAGATGCGATAGCAAATGCGCTTCTGCGTCTCCGGCCGCTACACATATTTGTGTCCCAATTGCTGAAGCGCGGGCGAGTCGGCGTGGAGCGCGGCGCGAGAATAGGTTCGTTGCAGGGCAAGCTCCTAGAATCGACTGCTCGGTTGGCCCGCTTTCTCGGTCTCGCGGTGCGGGACGCCAACTCGCTGTCGGCCGGAGGGCGTGAGATAAAGCAGGATGAATTCGTGACTTGGTTGAGGAGCGAAATTCTCAATATTGCCAAGCATGACCATCTGAATGAGGCCCCATCGTCCAAGCTTTCTAGATGCGCGCTTGCTGTTCAGCTGTCTCCAGCCCGTCTGCAGGATGGGTTGGCGGCAGTCTTGGCTGTCGACGCGCGGCTTCAAGCTCGAAGAGGCGGGAGCGCCGTACCTGTTCTGCAAGAAAGTGTGCTAATGTTCAACAAAGGCAAATTTGCGTCCGTAGACGTTAGCGGGGACTTTCTCGCCGGCGCAAAGAGTTGGAGTTGGAAGGAATGAAGCGAAAGCCCGTTTCGAACCAGCTCTTGCTATTGTCCGAGGACGAACCAAGCGGGCGGGCCTGGCGTCGACTCGGGGTGACGCGAAATCCATTTTTTGCTCACGACGTTGATACGCCAGAGGTCCTCTACCAGGAGCACTTAGACCCCAACGACCTGCGGCTGATGAAGGCCTGGCTCTTCTCGGTTACTCGCAAAGATGAGTCTTCAAAGCCTTTGGCCATAAAGGGTACTATTGGCGCCGGCAAAACTCACTGGCTACGAGCCTTCGAGCACGATGCTCGGCAGACACTTGGCAGATCTGGTTTAGTGACAAGTCATGTTTTGACTGGTCACGGTATGAAGAACCTGAGTCTCGGCGCGCTTCTTTGGGGCGGGCTCGCCTCGAGCGAGCTGCCGAAACGGACATTCAGGGCAATTAGGGACTTCGCCGATAGGCTCGACCTCCCGCCGACCTCCCCGCTGCATTCTATCCTGCCGCGGATGGCGAAGGACTACGAGTTGGTCGACCTCGCGGTACAATGGCTCTCGCGGGCCCCTCTGAGCAAAGCGGAACACCGGGCGCTGGGAGTCGCCGGTGTCATGGATTCCGAGGGACCCTGGGTGCGCGCACTTGCGCACGTGGCCAAACTTGCGAAGCAGGTCGGTTCATTTCGTCGCTGGGTCGTGCTGATCGACCAGCTCGAAGATCTCTGGCGCCCTCACGTGACCACGCCGCTACGGCGAGCGCGATTTCTCACAGAGCTGCGAACCCTCGTGGACGAAGCTCTCGCCGGAGCTCCGATTGCCATAGCGCTAGCGTGGAATACCTCCGTAGAGTCCGGCCTCGAAGATATCAGTGACCAGCTAACACGCGACTACGCAGCGCTCTTTTCCCGTCTCGAGGGGCAGCGTGCGATCGATATTCCGCCGCTTGCCCCCGAGCACCTTGACGCTTTCGCATATCAGTATGTTAACGCTGCTGCGGTCGCGTCGCATTCTCCACGCCTCGAAGAACTGCTTCGGCGTGATCTTGGGCAACTCAAGCGTGGGGTTGCGCCCCAAGGCATGACCGCTCGCGAGTGGTTAACCCGGCTAGCTGATTGGGCCAATGAGATCGTCGAGGGCGGCGCGAGTCTCCGGAGGGAATGAATCCGTCCTTGCTTTGACCGCCATTGGTGACCTTGAACTGCTTCCGCACGCGATGCGCTGAAGCCGCGCCAGACGTCCACGGGACCCGGCTGCTGAGCCGTCCTCCGGAAAACCAAATCCCCGCGGGTGTTTCTGCATCACAGGAGTTCCGATCGTAGCGATTTCGCTCGGGCGAGATCCTCCGCGACCTCGACGGAAAACTCAGGGGCCATCGTCGCCGGGTCTCGCGCCAATAGCGCGTCGAGAGTTTGCCTCGCTTCGGTTGCATGACCAAAGATGGCAAGCGCCCTTGCGAGCTCGAAGTGATTTCCCGCATACGAGGGCGACTTTTCTGCCGCATGTCGAAGGTGATCGATGGGACCTCGGAGATCCCCTGGCGGCCTCACAAAATATTCCGAAGCTGCGTATATCCGACCGAGTAGTCGATTCGGACCATGGGCATCCACATGCGGATTTAGGCGCAACGCCACGCGTGCGTAGCGAATCGCGCTGCGCGCTACATCATACAAATCGGTTCGACGACCGAAGTCGCAGGCTATCGCCTGCGCCAAGCCGCAATAGTAGCAGGCCATTCCCTCCAGCGTGTCGCGCCCGGCACCCTCCAGCGATTGGCGGATCATGTGACTAGCCGCTGTGGCGACATCCACTGCTCTCTGTGCGAGTGCGTATTGCGCCGAAATACCCGCCCGCTCCGCGCGCCAAGTGATGGCACGGGCGAGTAACAGACGGCCTTCGCAGAGCAACAGTGGCTGCGTGCCCGCTAAGTCGCTCCTGCCCGCCGACTCGTCGAGTTCTGTTAGTAGCAATTGCGCCTTGACTATCTGACCAAAGCCACGAAGGCCGAAGGCCTCGCGCGCCTGCAAAAAGCGTTTCTGAGCGGTCTCATTCATGACTCACCTAGGTCGTCGTGATCTCGAGCAGTGCTTCAAGACGCGCAAGCGTGGAGGCAACGATGGGATCGAATGGCGGAGGTTCATTGCTGTAATCAAGTCGCGCAACAAGCAGCTCAAGCGCGGCAAGACGCTCGTCAATGGGGCCGCGCCACACCTCTGGCGGCGTGTGTCCGGCGTGAACAGGACGAAATCGAAGCATATTTGTCAGAACTGGGAATCGCTCGAGTCCCGAATGCGCTCCCCTCGCATCCCGCACGAGGTCAGCGCGGAAGAGGAAGGAGTCGAGAAGCGCTTCGGTTCCGAACAGCAACCCGCGGAGAGCATCGTCGACTTGCAATCGATGCGGGAAAGCCAATGAAAGAAACGCAACGATGAGGGCTTTGGACGAATCCAGCGCAGTGAGCGCCGCGCGAAGCGGGCTAGAGTTCTCCGTATCTATCCTTAGTCGAGCAGCGAACGCGACACGGTGGCCGATAATTAGCTCCCAGAGCTCCTGCTCTCGAGCGACGCGGGAAGCGGTATTTTGCGGTCGGAATTCGCGGTCATGACCTTCGAGCTTCTGCGCCACCCAGTAGCTGTATGGGTCTGCATCGAACGGGTCGATCTGGAGTCCCGCATCGCCTTGGTAGCGCTCAAGTACGGCTACCACCGCCTGTGCTACGTCACGTCCACTCGAGCGATACCGGGTCACGAGTGCCTGGTATAGCGCCGGCCTCCCCTCCTCCACCGGAAGGAATCCGCGCTGCACCGCGCCGACCATGGTTTGAATAGCCCTCCCGGTATCGATCATCCCTTGGATCTGGTCCGCGGCGACGTTACGGCTGGCCGATGCAACGCGCAAAGTTTGCTCGTGCTGTGTATAGAGCAGGAACGTTTGGATGTATGCTTCAGCGTTCACTGACCACGCGAGCGGATTGGCAATGTGGTCATCGGCGCCCAACACAGCGCCGAGCTCTTGCGCTGCTACGTTCGTGAGAAACCCAAGGGCATGGCCGGTTGCTATGCCCGCGCCACTCAGATCCGGCCGCGACAAGACTGCAAGTATCGCTTCGTCCGCAGTGTCTCGTCGCCGCTCGACCCACTCACCACGCGTGGCCTTGAGCGTCGCACCGGCATAGAACGAGTGCAGATCTTGCCAGTAAGCCTCAAACGCGCGCGTCTGGGGACTAGGATGAGTCAAACTCGCGCTTATTTGCGTATAGAGCTCCACCCATAGCGCGTCTTCGAACCTTTGAGAGAGTCGTTGCTCCAGCCCCCCCAAACGATCTTCGACCACCACGATTTCGCGTGACACATTATTGATATCAACCGCGATGCCACGAAGATGCCTCGTGATATCCGCAAAGCCGCCGCGCACGCCGGCCATAATCTCACTGAGTCGCCGGTCCACCTGATCGAACCGGTCGCTCAATTCGGCGCCGAGCGCATCTATCTTCTCTTCGATCCGCTCTACGGTGTCTTTGAGATCGCGAAGCTCATTCAGAACACGCCCTTCCGTGGCGCTAGATCCGCCACCGAATAGAGCAGCTATTCCGGCTACCGCGCCCACTACGTTCGTGACGGCTAACATGCTACCTACTACCGTGGTTGCGGCGCGAAAGGCACTAGTAACCTGATTGATTGTTTGAGCCACTTTGATCGCTGCTCGTCCCACGGTCGCGACCACGCGGCCGGCCCGCGGACTCGCAAAGCCGACGAGAAGCCCGAGGGCCTCAACGCCCGCCTCAACAGCCTCGAGCTGAGTCACTTGGGTCGCTGTAGGCGCACCAGGAATCACGTCCTGCCCCAAATTGACGGCGTCAACGAGCGAGCCCGCACGCGCAACCAGCGGGCGCAGTTCAGCGAGATTGGCGCTCATCAGCGGTTCAAGGGTACCTAATAGCTGGCCGAGGCTGGTTTGGACGTCTCCGGACCGCAACGAGAATCCGCCAGAACCGAACGCGCCCTCGAAGCTCGCCACGGCATTAACAAATGAAGGATTCGTACTCGGGTTAAGGATCTCTGCCGCCGTAGCTGCAATCCCCACGCCCAAAGCACCTCGAAACAACGCGTCCATCGTCGCCTCCACTCGCGAGTTCGCGGACGCAGCCCTCCGAGCTTCCACGAAGACGCGACGCGCGAATTGCTGCGCGTCTGGCATCTGGGCACGTCGCCCTGGGATAGAGCCAACCGCAGGATTGCTGCCAAAGGCCTGGAGCGAATTATCCGTGTCGCGCAGTATGTCGCGCGACACGGCAATGATATCATCTCTGTACGGACCGGCTACGGAAACAGTATCCACACCCTTACGCAGCAGCCCGAGCAGCATAGAATGAGGCGCCACCTCCAAACTCCGGGCGCCCCCAAGTTCGGATAAACAATGATCGCGCACCTGCCCGAGGGCATCGGCCAGGCCCACGTCGTCCGGGTGGCGATCCGTAGCGCGAATTGCGACGCTTGCAAGCATCGGCAAGAAGACGTCACCCCCGCGACGAACGTGATGGATGGCGTTCGTAACCCAAAGGGCTTCGTCAATACGATTCGGGTCTATTGAGAAATCCATCACCCTCCTATTCTTGCACTTAGGCGCGAACGCTAAAATGGATATGTGTTCTATGTCTACCTAGCGTCGCTGCGTCATATTGGTGAGAGCGTCCCTGATCAAAATTGTAGCGATTGCGATTAGGCTCACCGGTAACTAGCGACGCATCAAAAATTATCTCATCAATCCCTAGCCGCTGAACCTCGGATGGGATTGCTACCAGAGGAAGGAGTTCGCCCGCAATCTCTTCGTTTGCGATGTCCACTGCGCGCCCGACTCCATGGTGCCCCTCATTGCGATAGAGCGATGAGATCCTTAGTGCGCGACCCGGTACCTTCGCACACAGGGCGACGACCAACGTCTGGACTCTAGAGTGGACTGCCCTTGCCGGCTCGATGCCGAGCAATTCGCGACGCAGCTGTTCTGCTGGGGGATCAAATAGGATGCGTCCCGACGTAATCAGTTCGTTAAGTTCATCCGCGGTGGCCATGTCCAATTCACCTCGCCATCGCACATCTTACAACGAGATGCTGGCTGAATAGAATACGCGTCGGGCTCGTCCAGCGATGGATTCGTAAGCTCGGTTTTGGCCTCGGTTCCGTTCGCAGATCGCCAGAACACCTGTCTCGCTGGGATGCAATACGGACGAAGATGCGGCGTAGCCTTCCGGCCGCGAATGCTTTGGCAACCGCCTGTGGCGGAGCTGTGCACGGCGCGTCGAGCACCTTGGCGTTCGGTTACACTAGCCCGACTCTCTCGTCGTTGACCATGGGCCAATTGTAGCAGGCGATTGGGGCGTGCTGAAAATTCTAGTGTAGGGCAACCAGGATGTCATCGCTTGTGCTTGAGGAACCGTGCTTGAAGGGCATTTGCCGACGGCCGGCTTGGCTAGTCGAAGAACTCGCGTCGCTGCCAGCGTGGTGCGCTCGACCGCAAACTCTGAAGAATCATGAACGCTACCGTAGGCACTCCCGCAACGTCCTCCCCAACTCCGCCAACGCCTTCACAAACCGATACCGAGCCTGCTCATAGTCCAGCTCGATGATCCGAGCGACCTCGGCCAACGACCGGTCCGCCATCGTGCACTCCCGCACCAGCGTCCGGTCGACCACGTCCAACTTCGCCAGCGCCGCCTCTACCCGTTCGCGCAGCAGCGCAGACTCCTCCGCCAGGATGATCTGCTCCTCCGGCGTCTCAGGCTGCGCGAGCAGGCCCATCGCGCCCGCCGCGGCGTAAGCATTCTTCGCCTCATCGAGTCGGTGGCGCCTGGCGGGAGGGTCCTCCTCCAAGACCTCGTCGACCGTGCTCTCCCTGAGCGCCGAGCTGAGGGCATGCGTGCCCCGATGGATGGCCCTGGCCATCGCGAGCGCGCGCTCGTCGGTCTCGCACGCGTTGAGCATGGCTCCGCGCGCGCGGTGAACGCAGAACGTGATGAGCGTCGCCTTGCCCCCGGGGACATAGGACGGAATCACTCGATGCGAGGCCTCCATCCCGATCTGGTAGAGGTCGTCCTCCCCCGCCCTGCCCTGCCCTCGCGCGAACGATTGCGCGAGCCGGCGAATGGCGCGGGAGAGGCTGTCGAGCTCCGCATTGGTCGGGCAGTACCCGGTGCGCACGGCCGTGGTGGTCATCGCGCCTTCTTCTGCTGAAGGGGGTCAGCCTGCACGGGCTTGCCGTCGACCATCTCGGCGCTCTGGTCGACTGCGCCGCGGGGGGCGTGCTCATCGACGAGCTGGCTGAGGACGGGGTGCGCTTCGAGCGCGTCCTGCACGGCGGACCGCAGGTGCTTCATCGCGAGCGGCGATAGAAGGTCGGCATAGGGATCGACGGCGTCGTCGACCAGATCGTCGATGTACTCGTCGCGCAACGACATATCGACATGAGAACAGCCAGCCGCGGGGCGGGCAACCCGGAAGCCGCGTGCTTCTGAGTACTTGTGATCCCAGTCAGGGCGTCGCCTTCGAGCGCGGGGACGTCAGCTTGGACGTTCGTGTTCGTCTCGGACGGCAAGGGGTGGGTGGCGGCGCGAGTAATGTCGAGAAATGTTCGCCGCCCATTCATTTTCTTTCCAGATCGGGCATCCCCGACCGGATAACCAATCAGAGGGTCGCGAGGCGGCGAGCGAGCCCGGCGGGAACGGAGGCGATGCTTCTAGACCGCACCATTGCCGCGAAGGAGGGGCGTATCCGCGCCGGCTGAGAGACCGCCGGAGGTGTCTTCGTGTGTCCCGGTTCGTCCGGGCTTGCCATTGATGACGTAACCGCTCTGCCGCGCGCCCCCATCGGCCGCGGACAAGCACATCGCATTCACCCGCGACACGCGCGTAGCGCGCCGTCGCAACGCAGAGGTCTATTCCCATGACGATGAACAACCCCGGCGCTCCGGCCCCCGACGCCCCCGCGCCGATTCCGCAGCTTCGGTTCACGCAAGCATTCGAGACCGTTCGTTCGGTCGCCGCTGCGATTCCGAAGGACGATTTCATACTCATCACGCTCGATCCTGAAGCAGCCGTTACCACGACCATCGGTTGCATCGCGAAGATCGTGGCGCAGCGTGCGCAGATCGTGGAACAGCTGCCGCGCTTCGATCTCAATCACGTCGATCGGCTCGAGACCTATGCGCTCGCGCTGGGCTCGGCGGAGTCGCGCTACAAGGCGGCGTCCAAGCCGGCCGAGCCCGTGCAAGAGCTCGCGGAAAAGCTGATCAAGATCCGTGACCTGCTCGTGTCGGACATCACGGCGCTCGCGAATCGCAAACTGCTCGACGGTGAGCGACTCAAGACGCTCAATGGGACGCACGGCTACCGGAACGTCGGATTCGATGTCCTGATGCTTTGCGCGATGCTTCGGGAGAATTGGGACTCCGTCTCCGGCCGCACTGGCGTGCAAACGGCAGAGATCAACGAAGCCGAGGAGCTCGCCGATCGTCTCATCAGCGCTGTCGGCCGTCGCGAGCAAGGTGAGGCAGCGGTCGCCGAGGCGACCGAGATGCGCCAGCGCGTCTTCACGCTCTTCATGCGCACGTACGAGGAGGTCCGTCGCGCCATTACGTACCTCCGCTGGCACGACGACGACGTGGACCGCATTGCGCCTTCGCTCTACACGACGGGCCGCTCCGCGCGCCGAAAGAGCGACATCGAGCCCAAGCCGGAGACTCCTCCGGCGGGAGGCGCGTCGCCGGCTTCTCCAACCGGTCCGGCTGCTCCGACCGCACCGGTCGCAACCGGTGGCTCCGCGGCGCCGGGCATGCCCGACAACGAGCCCTTCGGCCCCGCGTGACGTGCGCGTCGTCTCTGAGGACCAACAACGATGAAGCCCAAGCTCCACCTCGGGACCACCCGTCCCCTCGACGGTCGCAAGATCGTCAGCCCGCTCCACATCCCTGCCCACCATCTCGTCACGCACGGTTGCGTTTTGGGTATGACCGGATCGGGCAAAACCGGATTGGTGATGGTGATGATCGAGGAGGCGCTGCGCGCATCGGTGCCGGTCCTCGTGATCGACGTCAAAGGCGATATTCCCAATCTGCTTCTCGCATTCTCGAGCTTCGATCCCAAGGTGATCGCCCCGTGGGTCGAAGCTTCACCAAACGACCCCAATGGCGATCTCGCGACCGCTACCCGCCTCGCTGAAGATCGCCGGAAGGGTCTCGCAGCAAACGGCATTGGCGAGGTCGAGCTCGTCGACTTCGTCAAACGCACCCACGTGCGTGTCATCACGCCCGGCGCCGACGCGGGCGAGCTCCTCCACGTCCTCTCCGCGCTCGAGCGTCGCTCGGCGCGGTGGGACACCGATGTCGAGGGCGCCCGCGCGGCATTGAGCGCTGCCATCTCCCTCATTCTGCGGTTGCTCGGTCGCGATCCCGATCCGGCGCGCAGCCGCGAGCACGTCCTTCTCTCCGTTTTGGCCGAGCGGCGCCTGTCGAGTGGACAGGACGCGGATATCGGCTCGCTCTTGCCCGAGATCGTCGACCCACCGCTCGCCACCATTGGGGCGTTGGACGTCGAGGGCTTCATGTCGAAGCGCGCGCGGCGCGATCTCGCCGCGGCGCTCAATACCCTGCTCGCGTCACCTTCGTTCGCGAGCTGGCGCCAGGGCGAGACGCTCGACGTCGGCGCGTGGATGCAACCCGTCGACGGCAAGACCCCGGCGACCATTCTCAGCGTCGCACACCTCGACGACGACGAACGCGCCCTCGTGCTGGGCGTCGTCCTCGAAGAAGTCCTCACCTGGGTGCGCAGTCTCCCCGGTACGCAGCGCCTCAAAGCGCTCATCGTCTTCGACGAGGTCTACGGGTTCCTGCCTCCGCATCCGGCTTCACCGCCAACCAAGCGCCCGCTCGTCGCCTTGATGAAGCAGGCGCGCGCTTATGGGGTCGGCGTCCTCGTCGCGACGCAGAACCCGATGGACCTCGACTATCGCGCCCTCAGCAACGCCGGCCTCTGGTGCCTCGGAAGGCTGCAGACCGACGCAGATCGCGAACGCGTCCTCGACGGGTTGGCCAATGAAGCCGGGAATGGCCAATCCGCCGAGGAGCTCAGCGATGTCCTGAAGCGCCTGCAGCCACGCTGGTTCGTGGTTCGCGACGCGCAGAGCGGTGGGCCGAGCGTCTTGCTCCAACCGCGGTGGGCGATGTCCTTCCTGCGCGGGCCGATGACGCGGCAGGAGATCAAGCGGGCTAGACGGAAGTAGGACCTTAGCGCCGCGGACAAGCTGGCTTGGTCGCGATTGGAAGGGTCGAGGCCGAACGCCAAGCCAGCTAGGAATTTTCGCTGACATACAGGCGCGCCGAACAAGCTGGCTTGGAACTTTTCCTCGCTCGTCGGCAGAAAAAACAACCCAGCTTGGCATCAACTCTTTGCTTCGAGAATCGCAGCCAAGCTGGCTTGGGGAATTTTCTCGGGGCCCGGCAACAACGACAAGCTGGCTAGTGGCCGGAGCCGCAGAGCTCGCTCAAAACCCAAGCCAGCTTGGAAATTTTTGAGGCTGGCACGCGGAGCAGCAAAGCCAGCTTGCCGTGTAAACGGGTCACGCGGCTTAAAAGCCAAGCCAGCTTGTACTTCACCCTAATACTGCAGCACAGGCAGCAAGCCAGATTGCCCCGAATGCGCTCACTGCGTCTCCGGATCCAAGCTAGCTTCCTCCATCACTCGTATCGGAGCCCACGGCCCCGGTGACTCGAGGATTCAACGTCATGAGCAACCAATTTCCGGGTGACTTCCAGGCGGCGAGGCCGCGGGCGGCGTTTCATGCCGCGCGCGACCAGATCAACCAGATCCCCGACGACAGACTCATCCCGATCAAGGTCGATATCGAGACGGCGATCACCACCGTATTGGGCTGTGCGCCCCACTTGGAGAAGCTCCGGCCCGAGGTCGCGAGTGCATTGCCGGGGCACGGTCTCGGACCCTACGACAACGTGGAGCTGTACGCCCTCGCGCTGTCACATGCGCATTCGCTGCATAAGGCAGCGGCGCGTCCGCCGGAACCAATCCCGGCCCTCGTCGCCGCAGCCACCGTCGTGCGCACGCGACTGGTCACGGACATCATCGCGCTCGTCGAGCGGGGACGGCTCCCGAAGGATGCACTGCAGAAGCTGCGCGGAACCACAGGGTTCAGCAATCTTGGTTACGACCTGCTCTTCGTCTCGACGCTATTGCGGGAGAACTGGGAAACGATACAGGCCAAGACGGCGATCGAATCGGCGGAGCTCGATAACGCAGAAGAGCTCGCCGACCGGTTGACCACAGCCGTTGGTCTACGAGAGCACGCTGTCAAAGCGCGGCTCGAGGCGACAAGAACGCGTCATCAGGCTTTCACGCTCTTCGAGCGAAGCTACCAAGAAGTACGCCGGATTGTCGCTTTCGTTCGCTACTACGAGGGCGACGCCGAGCGCATTGCACCATCGATCTATCGCGGTCGCGGCGGGCGAGGCAAGACGCCCAAGTCCGTTTCCAATGGCGCCGCGAGCCCTGCACCGACCGCCCCCGTCGCGAACGCGAATGACGGTCCCATCACACCGTCGGGGGAATCACAATGAAGCATAAGAATTGGTTTCCGACACCCCACCTTTGGGGCCGACTCGAATACGCGCCGGACGAGCTACTCCGCCCTGACGGCGACACGATTCACCTGCGCGACGTCATGCTCCTCCACGGCGGGCGGCGCTTTCGTCCGGCGGCTGGCGCGCTCGAAGTCACGATGCCCGGGCACACGCGACCGCGTACCTTGCTCTTTCGCGGAACGGAGCGGCCCTACCTGCCGATTCGGTTGTCAGGTCTCGACGCCCCCGAGGCCCATTACGTCGCCAGCGTGCGACCCAATCCCGACGGGCCGACCTACCGCATACGCGAGGGTCGCCACGTCCAGGTCTGCCAGCCGTATCACCAGCCCGCGTTCCAATACATTCGTCGCGTCGAGGCTCGGTCGCGCTACCTGCTCATCGAGATCGATCGCGACGTGACCGATCGGCGCGGGCGCGTTCTCGGCTTCGTCTTCGCCAGCGACGAGCACGCAAACAAGAAGATCTTCGTCTCGCTGGAGCTCGTGCGCCGCGGCCTCGCGTTCCCCTACGTCTTCGAGTCCGCTGCCGACTATCGGCCGCGGCTGCTCGCGGCGGGTGCGACGGCGCGACGCGAACGGCAGGGCGTGTGGGCGCGGTATAGCGATGCACCGATGGCCTATCGCGACGCCGCATGGGCTGTTTTGGCCGCGAAGAACGGCGTCGTGCCCAAGGGCCGGCTCAACCACCCGATGATCTTCCGGCGGGTCGTCGAGGCCGGGCAGCTGCACGGTTTCGATCTGAATGCGGCGCTCCGCAAATACGACGTCATTGATGATGCAACGGGCGACCTCTTCCCCGGACACCGCTATGAGCGCGTGCCTGTCGAGCGGCGAGTTTGGGCGCCGCATCGGAGCTGACGGCCATGTGGGGGGTCGTCACAGCCCAGGAGGTGCGTGAAGCCGAGCTCCTGGTCGAGGAGGCATTGGCTGCGTTCGCGGATACGCTGCCCGATCGCGTGGTTGAACAGGTGCGGGTGGCGATGATCGAGGGATTGCTGTGTTCCGAGGATGGACGGCTGGTGCTGGCGCGCCTTGCGGGTGCGCGCGGATAGGTCCGCCCGACGTCACGGCGCCGCGCGGCGAATCGCGCTTGGCATGAATAGAGCCCGGTCGACACGCTTCGCTGACTCGGGGCGTCCGAATACAACGCTGATCTTCTGGCGAAGCTGATTGATGAAGTCGGGGTTCTTCGAGATCCAGCCGAAAACGGCTGCTGCTCATCAATGGGGACCGGGCCGACGCGGAGAGAGTCGCCCCCCAACGAACGTCGGCCGATGCCTAGCGTCGATTCGCAAACGTCCCGGCGTGAACTCGATCAAGGCCGCCGAAGCGCTCTGAATCGCGCCGCCCTCTTGGGTGAATGTGGTGCGCCGCCAGGTGATGCTGGGTCGGCTCCGCAAGGAAGGCCACGGCCGTCGAACGCGCCTCTGGGTGATTGACCAGCGCTAGGCGCTTGTGGTCGGCTTGTGCCTTATGGCCGCCAACCCGCAGCTCCAATTCGTGTGATGGGCGACCCCCTTATCTACCCGACGTGGTACAATCCGGTTTCGCTGGGGTTTAAGCTTCCGCTCCCGACGCACCTACCACCCGTCGAGACGCAGCGGGCCGCTCGTCTTCGCTTTCTCGCCGATTCGACGGTGTTCCAGCCGATGCCGAAGGAGGAGCTTGAGGGGCTTTGCTATTCGCTTGCCCTCACACTCACCCGCGCCGAGTACCACGAGGCTCGCTTCGGTCAGGTTGTCGCCCATCTCGAGGAACGCCGCGTTGGTTTGCAAACGGCGTTCACCTGGGACCTACAGGCGAAGTACGCGGTCTTTGAGGCTGCGGCGGCTTTAGGTGCCGCTCGTCAGCTACTCGACGAGCTAGCACACCTTATCGCTCGACGGCACGGCGTCTCATCAGCGAAGAAGCTGAAGAACCAATGGTCCGCGAATGAACTGTTCGACGCTGACCTGTCCGTAGAAACGGACCTTGCGATCGCAGAGGTGAACGCACTGCGAAAGCATTTGAAGGCCTACAAGACGCTGAATCTCTACCGGAACGTTCTGATCCATCGTGGCTGGCGAGATCTGTTCGGTAAGTACGTTCCACGAGGTTTCCAAGAGAAGACGGAGAGGACGGATCCCTCTCGCGACGTGCTGCTCGTTCCAGACAGGAAATCGATCGAAGGGTTCAAGAAACAGCACGAATGGACCTTCAAAGACGGCGATCGACTCGAAGACGTTCTGGTGGGGTCCCTCGACGGCGTGCGAGCGATGGTCGACGATGTGTGTGATGTCTGGGGCGTTCCGGAGCCGAAGCCTGGAACCCATCCCGATCTATGCAATCTGATGCTGCCGCTGCCAGCACCTGCCCCGCTCAGCTATTCGGTGCGTGATGCGATCGTGTTGCCATTCTTCACGTCGGAGTCCGCCGCCAAGCAATTCGCCGCCTACCCCACCCGCCGACACCTGAGGCTCGCACGTCTACCACTCGTGATGAGCGCTCCTCCGGAACGGGTGATGGCCTTTGCCTTCTCCGCCGAGTTACTGCGGCGCCTGGTCGCAATCCAGAAGCGCCATTACGTTGAGATTGCCATTGACGCTGTTACGCCTCCGGGCGAGGGGTTGCAATACGAGGCAGCATCTCGGGGGCTTCTGACGGATCTCATTACCGGCGAGCCTCCTATGATCCGGCAAGACGTGGTTGATGCCGGAGCGCTCTTCTGTTGGTCAGCGGTGTGACCACTCACGCTTGAACCAACCGCCCGTCCACGAACCTCCACGGGCTCTCGTGGGCCTCGAAAGCTCGATTGCACGCAGTCACCCACTCCCCGTGGAGGTCCCGCCCCTTGAGCGGCGTCTCCCTCAAGACCGTCGCGATGAGCCCAGCGACGGCGATGACATCCCGCCTCGTCTCGAGGTGCGGCTGAAGGGTGATCGCCATCGTCTCCCCGCTCCGCGGGCACGTGTCCGCGTGTCGGCCCGAGACCTCGGCGAACAGCCGGCTCGTCGCGTCGTTCTTGTGCGGCATCGAGACGCCGCGCAGAAGCCTGCTCAAGACGTTGGCGAGGTCAGGTCGTAAACCGTCGGTCGGCTCCGGATTGGTGCTGCTCACCTGTACAGTATCAACCGACGGGGCGAGAGCGTCAAGCTGGCGACGGATCCGGAAGGTCGAGGGGGTTGCTCCGCCCGAGGTACGTTTTCGCCATCGCCAAGGCGTCGCCGGTCAGGTCTCCCTGGCTGTAAATGAACTTCGGGCTCAGCACGTAGAGCAGCCTGTTATGCGTGAGAGCGAACTCTTTCTCGAGGTCCTCGTCCATCTCTGGATGAGGGTCGTACGCGAGGAAAAGCTTGCTTGGGCTCAGCGCCACCGTGATGACCCGAAACTGCCCATGCATATTGAAGAGGACGGGGTGATCGCTGGTGATGAGCGGTTGCTCAGGCGGCATGGTGAGGACGGCCCACGTCATCGCTCGAATGCTCTCCAGCCGCGGCAAGTGCGTCAGTTGTTTCTGGAGTCCGTCGAGGGTGACGTTTTGAATCATCACGTCCTTCAACGTCATCCCGTCGCGCACCGGCCGTGCGAGTACCGCCTCCATGCGTTGTCGGTTGATCGGTGCATACTCGGCCAGAGTCTGAGCGACTGAGGCGTCCGCGATGGCCTGCGTCTGGGCCTTTAGCTTCTCGAGTTGGGTTGGGTGGCGGTAGTGTGCGGCGTGCACGAAAATCGTCCACCAATCCTTCTCGTCATCGGAAAGATCGCGCAAGGGTCGTGTGCGTAGGGTTTGCAGGGCCTTGCTGCCGAGATCGTCGAACTTCTGGAAGACGCGGGTTTCGATGCGAGCGGGCTCCGCGTGTCGCATGAAAGGCGCTTCCTGATAGGTATACAGGTCGATCTCGAAGCCAGTGCCCTTCGGAACCACCTCACGGCGATGAAGGCCTGAGCGCTCGCTCGCGTAGCGGACCAGTTTGCCGTTCGGGCCGCACCAGGCCTTCAGGTAGCATTGCGGCACGTAGTGTTGGTTTCGGGCGAGCCCTTGCGGCTTGGCGTTCGACATGGCGAGCCGTCCAGTATCGCACGCCTTCGCGACCGTGTCGGCCCCTGATGCATAGTCGGGGAGGCATCAATCTGGAAGTCGCTCCGGCGCCAAGGTTGTTGACTGGCCGCGACGGGCCATGGTTCGCTCGCTGCTTCCATGCCCGCTCCGAAAGCTCCGCCTACGAAGCGCACGCCCGAGCCGAGCGTTGTCGTTGAGGATGCTCCCGTGACCATCGTGGAGCCTGCGCCACACTCCGCGAAGCGTTTGGGCCGTCACATTGACCCCGAGACCGGCGAGCCCGTTCGCCTCGCTCGGCTAGAATTGAGCCGGAAGCAAGCGTTTGTGGTGACGCCGGACACGGTGAAGCGGCTGTGGGCGATACTCGAGAAGCGTCACCCGGGAATGCTGATTGTCTGCAACATCTACTGCGACGACGGATTGAAGTTCGTCGTCTCGGATCCCGACTCGGTCGTCGAACACAGCAACCTGGGAGGCAAAGAGATCCGGGAACTCGAGATGAAGGTTCTGCCGGAGGACGAGGGCATCCGGTTCTCGTCGAGCGACTACCTCCCTCCGATCCTGATCGTCGCCAGTGGGCAGGACAGGCGGGTCCTGGCGCTGCGAGACGCCCTTCTTGAAGTCGTTGCGGCGACGAAGCCGTGGTTCAATCTCCTCGCGCGCGTCAGCATCTTCTATATCCTCGTCGGCCTCGGCTGGCTTCTAGTGGTCTTCGCGCAGACCCTGCCGAAGTCATCGAAACCTACGACACCCGCGGTGATGCTCGCGTCGCTCGCGCTATTGGCTGGGGTGGACGGGATCTTCGGCTTCGGAGTGAGCTGGTTGCACAGGAAGTTTTTTCCGATCGCGACGTTTGCGATTGGTCACGGTGCGCAGCGCCACGAGGTCGCAGAGAAGGTGCGTTGGGTCCTTGTCGGCCTGTTCACCTCAGTCTTCGTCGTCGCTCCGCTCGTCCGGCTCATGTGGTCGTGGTGGAAGTGACCTGAGCGTCGCTCCTGGTCACCTTACTCAACATTTCTCGCGCTGCTGCCTCTCCGTCTCATTCTGTTCCACCGAGGGAGGGCGGTACCGTGCGCGGATCTGTCCCGGTCCGATTCTAGGAGATACCAGCATGTGGAAACATGTGATTGCAACGAAAGATCGCGACGGCACGGAGAGGCTCTTCTTCGCCTATTCGGGCTTTGATCCTGACGTAAGCCGCTACGTGACCAGCATATTCGCCGAGGAGATTCCTCAGGCTTTCCTCAGCAGCTCCCCCATGGAAGGGGCGACGCGGGCTGTGTACGAGATCAGGGAGCTGGGCTTCGAGATCGTGGAGGGACCAACGCTCGTCGCAAAGAGTCGCGTCCGGATCCACGCGTTCAACGGCAAGGCCTACATTCGAAGCTTCGGCCGAGCGGCGGAGCTTGCGGAGTCGCTCCTCCGGCAGATCGCAGAGGCTCAGGCGGGGGGTGTTCGCGGTCTTCTCGAGCGCTCGAGTCACCCGATCATTGCGGGCTTCGGAAGAGACCAGACTCTGGAGTGGGATCGTGAGGTGCTCCAAGACGCACAGGAGGTCCTGGCAGACACAACGCGCGACGGGCAGCCGCCGGTCAGCGACTACTGGACAACCTCCGGTGAGACGGCCACGAGTGATCCAGTGATCCAGTAGGTTTCCTATCCTTGGTCCGACACCGCAACGCATACGCATATAGTGGCGGGATGCGCTGCTAGAGGAAGGCATTGAGGACACACCCTCGGCCGAGGAGCACGACAGCATTCCAGTGCGCTGACGCTCCGACTCGATGAGGTGATGAGCCGTCTCAAACGGCCGCGCGCGGAGGCGACGCTCGTCGGGCGTCCCGCCCAGCAGGCGGTCCGTGCCAACTTGGTGATCGGCCACGAGGATGCGACGCTCACGTATCGAGAGCTGAGGGTCAATCACCCGGACGCCGACCGTCTCCCAAACGCGAGCAGGAACTGCGTCGGCGTCAGCGTCGACGGAGGGCTTCCTCGCCTTCTGCTGCTCTCGCATCCGGGGTCGGGCGATCATCCCACCGCAGTGACGAAGGCCTTCCGGGGGCGTGGTCGGGTCCCTACCCTCATCAATGCTCGCCCCGGGCATGCGCGGACATCGACGCCACGACCCAGGAGCCGCTGACGGCGCTCCCACTCCCCAAGCACTGCTACGAAGTCGACGGCATCGTCCGGACGCTCGAAGGCTGGTCCATCGAGAGCGGCATCGCTGCGAGCACTCCTCCACGATCGTCTTGCCCGTGGAGCGACGACGGACCCACGCCAGGTCCGTCGGCGTCGGGCAGGGACTGGCGCGTCTCAACGGACCCTCAGGCGGACAAAACGAAGAAAGGGATCGTCGATCCCCTTCAAATCAGCCTGATTTTGGCTCCAGCTGCTGGACTCGAACCAGCGACCCGGTGATTAACAGTCACCTGCTCTACCGACTGAGCTAAGCTGGAATGCGTCGGTTGCTGCCAAATTCCGCGGGGTTGCCGCAGCCTTCAGCGGAGCGGCAGAATACTCGGCCGCTCCCCTTCGTCAAGCAACTTCTCGCGTTGCCGTCGCGGAGCCCTCAGCCGCCGGCGCTCGATCGTTCGAGGGCAGCCTTCATCGCCTTCAGTCCCTGCGCCATCATCGGCTGCACCCGCGGCGCGAGCTCTTCGGGGAGCAGGTCGGCAATCCACACCGCCTTCGTCCGGCGGTCGCCCTCCGCGAACGCCTGGATGGATCCGTTGTGGTGGGAGAACGGCTCGCTGACGACGGACCAGACGAGCCGGCGGCGCTTGTCGTCCACGGTGACGATGCGCTCGCGGACGGTGGAGCCGTTCGCGAAGGTCACGGCGCGGACGGCGCCCGCCTCCTCCATCTTGGTGTCGGTCACGAAGCCGGGCACGAGCCTCGTGTGGAGCGCGCCGACGTCACGAATCGCGTCCCACACATGCTCGGCGGGAGCGTCGATCACAATCTCTTCATGGATGCTGGCCATCTCGAAACCTCCTCGGTGTGCGCGCGAAGGTAGGAGGCGAGACGCAAGCGATCTTGGAGATTCTTGCTCGAGCGGACTTCCGGCCGGCTGTACTAATCCCGCGTCGGTTGGCTCTTCAACGACCGGCACTCTTCCGCGTACGACACCTGAAACTGCTGCGCGGTCGCGCGGTCGCTCAGGATCGGGTGGCTCCAGCGGGCACGAGCCTCCTCTAAGATCGTCACGTCCACCCCCGCATCGGCGAGGATGCTGTCACGCGGAGCTGCAGCGATCGCGAGGCGGGCGCAGAGGCGTGCGAGATCTTGCACGCAACCGAGCGGATTCAACGCCGCGTCGAGGACGATCGAGCCCGAAACGTATTCCCCCGTTCGAGTGATATCGACCTCCGTCACGCGGCGCCTTGTAACGAGGCGCGGTGCGGATGACATGCGGCGACGAATCTACCGGAGTGGTGGAACCCGTCCAGCGCGCGCGCCCACAAATCGACTCGCACGCCTGCAAGGCTACGTGCACGTTCGCGATAGCTAGGAACTTTGCCACAGGGGACCGCAGCACGACCGCGGCGCGACGCAGCGCGAGGCCGCGGCGATGACGCGCTACGGTGTGGCAATGAAGCACGTCTTCGGCGGCCCCGGCGCTGTGATCGCGTGGATGTCGCTCCTCGCGGCGTGTGGCGGCGAGGTAGCTCCGGATAGCTCCGTGGCCGTGACATCGGTGACCGTCTCGAGCGGCCCACCCTCCGCGATGTCGACGGCGCCAGCGACGATCGAGAGCGCATCACCGCCGCCGCTGCGGGGTCCGAGCGAGCCTGCGGCTGTCCTCGCGTTCAAACGCGCCTGGAGCGCGCAAGTGGTCCCGCGCGCTACGCCGCGCGATCGCGCAATCGTCGACGCCATCGATGCCGTGATGAAAAAGGGCGGCCACGATTTCCGGGCCAAGCGCGTGGACTGCCAAAAGAGGCGGGACGACATCGGAATCCTCCATGCGGAGCTGAACCACGACTTCCTCATCTTTGGATCGCTCGAGGCGGCGGACCGGGAGGGCACATGTTGGAGCGTGTTCTTCGCCGGAGGGATGAAAGCCGAGGTCGAGGGGATCCTTAGCGATCCCGATCTCGAGACTCTCCTCGTGCGACGAATCCCGGAGGGCTGAACGATCGCCCGCACGACCAATCCCCGCCTTTCGCTCGAGAAGGTTGCGCGCCGCCCGAGCTTGGTGCGATAGCCGCAGAGTGTCTGCATCGAACCCCACCTCTGAATCCGCTTCCGACGCGGGCCAGGCGACGGCGCGCGAAGCGGGTCGCGGCGGCCTCGCCATAGCCGTCGCGAAGGTTTCGTTCATCCTCGTCGGGTTCGTTCAGCAGCTCGTCTTCCCGCGCATTCTGGACGAAGCGGGATACGGCGCCGTTTCGCGCATGCTGGCGGTCGTCAGCATCTTGAACAACGTGATCGTCGCGACCAGCCTGCAAGGTGTCTCGCGCATGGTGGCGGCAGCCCAGCCCGGCGCGCAGGCAGCGACCATTCGCGCGACCCTCAGGGTGCACACGGTCGTGGCCCTCGTCGCGTCCATTACATTTGCGCTCCTCGCGGGCTCGATCGCCAACTGGGTGGAGGCACCGCGCGCCGCCACCCCGCTTCGCGTCGCCGCCGGGGTCGTCCTTTGTTACGGCGTGTACGCGCCGCTGGTCGGCTCTCTCAATGGTCGACGCCGCTTCGTCGATCAGGCGGGGCTCGACATCTTTTATGGCGTGTCGCGCACGATCGCAATGACCACCACCGCGTACGTCTTCGCGCGATTTTTGGGCGGCGACGGTGCGCTCGGCGCAGCGATCGGGTTCGTCGCTTCGGCCGCGCTCATCGTGCCCATTGCGGTGACGCGCAGCGGCCTCGGCTCGAAGGGCCCCGGGGGGCCCGACACACGCGAGTATTTGACGTTTCTGCTTCCGGTGTTCGTCGCGCAGGCCGGCATCAACCTGCTGCTCCAAGCGGACCTGCTCTTGCTGTCGAACGCGGCCGGGAAATATGCACGACTCATGGGCCTCGACGACAAGGAGGCCGACAAGCTCCTGGGCCCGTATCGGGCGGCCCAGCTATTCGGCTTTTTGCCGTATCAGCTGCTCATGAGCGTGCAGTTCGTGCTGTTCCCGCTTCTCGCAAAGGCGCACGCCGACGGCGACCCCGCGCAGGTTCGCAACCTCACGAAGTCCGGTTTGCGCACCGCGTTCGTCCTCACCGGGCTCTTCGCGGCATCGATTGCGTCGATCGCCCCGTTCCTGCTGCGCTTTGCGTTCCCGGAGCCGATCGCAATGGGCGCGGTCCCGTTCGCTCGCTTCTATGTCCTCGGCCTGGCGTCGCTCGCCATCCTCGGCGTCGCGTCATCCGCGCTTGCCAGCCTCCGCCGCGAGCGGCTCAGCATGATCCTCACGTGGTGCGCGACGGGTGCGGTCGTCGCCGCCATTCTGCTCACGCGAAAGTCGGACTCGTTCGGACCCGAGCTCCTTCGCTCGACGGCCTATGCGACGGCCGGTGCAATGGTCGTGGCCGGCGTCGCGGGGTGTGTTTTGCTCCGTTACGCGGCCGGTGCTTTCGTGAGTACCGCGTCGCTCGTGCGCGTGCTCGTGGCGGTCGCGGTGACGGTGACCGCCGGGTCGTTTCTGCCCTGGATGGGCAAGCTGTTGGTGCCGGTCCTGGGTGTCGCAATGGCGGCGCTCTACATGATCGTCCTCATCGCTTTGGGCGAGCTCACGAAGGCCGACCTCGCGATGGTGCGCAACGTGCTCGGCCGCGGCAAGAAGCCCAAAGCCGCATGAGCGCCGGCGCCTCGCAGCGCGTGCACGTCGTTCGCGACGCCGCGTGGAGGCGCGACGGATCACACCCGCTCGCTCCCCATTTGAGCGACGCGCGCGCCGTCCTCGTGCGCGGCACCCTCGGCGAAGAGACGTGCGCCGCATGGATACGCAACGTGCGGCGGGCAAAGAAAGATTGGGCGCGCGATTTCGGCGGCGAGCAGTTCACGCTGGGTCGCGCCTTCTATACCCATTACGAGACCGAACGTTCGGACCTCTACTTTCGCGACGCGGCTGCCTCCGATAGGCGAGTCGAGCAACATCTTCCGGGCATGCAAACATGGGTGACCGATTTGTTCGCCCGGATGGTCGGCGCGACGGCGCGAAAGCGAATGGGGTTTTGCGGGCCCGGCGTCCACGTGTTCCCCGCGCGTGAGAAGGTCGCGAAACACGGCGGCATCGTCCATTACGACGTCGAAGGGCTCACCCCCATTGCGCTCGCGCGCCGGCACGCGGCGTTGAGCCTGGTTGTCATGCTGCAAGTCCCGGAGCACGGAGGTGGGCTGCGGCTCTACGACGTCGAATACAGCGGAACCGAGTCGGTCAGCGACGAGGAGCTGAAGGCTCCCCGCGCGACGGTGCGGTATCGAAATGGCGATGCGCTCCTCATGAGCTCGTATCGATTGCATCAGATTCGGCCATTTCGTGGCACCCGAGACCGCGTCTCGATAACCCTCCACGCAGAGGAAGTGGATCGCGGTGTCTGGGAAACGTGGTTCTGACGGCGCCGGACGCCCCGCCCGTCAGCGCCGCATCGGCTCGATCTCGAGCGACGAGCTTCCGGCCCCGTCGAGGCTCAACGCGAGCCGGAAGCCAACGCCGGTCGTCCACGCGGTGAGGCGCATCGAGGCGCGCACCATAGCGGACGTCGCGAGCATGCCCCAATTGCCCCCTCGGAAGTAGGCCTGGCGATCGCCAGCCTCGGCGCGAGGCTCGTCCTCGAGGGGGGGTAGCGGGCGGCCGTCGACCGACGTCGACGTCCAATCGAGGACGCCCCCGGCGAGATCACGGACACCGTAGGGGGACTCGTCCATTTCGAAGGTCCCCACAGGCTCGCATTGGGCAGCCTCGGGGCGGGATTCCCGGAGCTTCGCGAAGGACGGGTCAAGCTGATTGCCCATTGGATAGGCGCGACCGTCGGCGCCGCGCATCGACTTTTCCCATTCGAGATCCGTCGGCAGACGGTACGGCCTGCGGTCGCGCGCGCCGCGCCAAGTCGTGTAGGCGAGGGCTTGGAACCACGTCACGCAGTTGACGGGAAGGTCCAGCTCACGGCTCGGAGGCACCCGCTCGCGAGCCGTTCCCTCGAGCATTCGTGCCGAGAGCGCCCATTTTCCCGCCTCGATGCGCTCGATCGGCGCGCCGGTGCTGTGATCCACGGGCATCCTGACGGTGCGCTCGCCTTGCCCCAGGTCGTCGAGAAAGGCGGTGTATTCGCGGAACGTGACGGGAAAGCGCGCAATGGCGAAGTCCAGCAACTCGATCGTCTGTGCGCTGCGAGCGCGAGGAGGCCAGGCCAAAAAGGGACCTCCGGGCACGAGGACGAAGTCGTCCGGCAGCTCCCCCTGCTCCGGAATGCGAATTCGCAGCCGCTGCGCTTCCGCGCGACGAACGAGCACCGGATAGCGAACCTCGCCGGCGGAGGTCGTCGCGATCACCAAATACGAGCCCGACGGCAGCTTCAACGACGATACCGGTGCGTCGCTCGAATGGCATGCGCGCGGCGTCGATAAAATGCCTTCGAGCTCGTATCGAGCGATACGAATGTGCGCGGGCCGGGACGTCTCGACCGTCAGCTCTCCTTCGTCGGAGAGCTCGAGGCGGAGGGCGCCGTCGTCGTACGTGCGGGCCAGATCCAGGTGCTGCGCCATTCCCTCGGCCTGATTGCACTTCTCTGCTTGGAGAAACTGCGTGTAGTGGAGCGCGGCAAGGCCGCTTCTGGCGTCGGAGTGGTCGGCGATACGCCCCAATGCGCGCGCATACTCCACCTCGGCTTTGGCGAGGGCGCGCGCCCCTTCCGCGCGCAATCGCCTCGCTTCGTCGAGCTTGTCCCACGCCTGCCGCTTCGCATCCGCAGGCTCCCACGGCTTCAATCGAAGCAGCTCGGTTTGCGCCCCCTCGTCCAGCTCGTCGGCTCGACCGTGCAGCTCCTCCGCGCGGCGTCGGGCCGCATCGCCCTCTTGTACGTACGTGGACGCCTCTCGCTCTCGCTCTGCGCGCGCGCGTTCGCTGTCGAGGAACGAATCGATCGAGTCGGCGAGTGCACGGGCCGACGCCGGACGCCGCTCAGGATCGTGAAAGAGGCACGCGCGAACGAGCTCGTCGAAGAAGCGCGGCGGGGCGCGGTCCGGGACGAGCGTCGACGGCGGCGGGAAGCTTCGCTTCGAGGTTCGCTCGATGAGACCCGATAACGACGAATCGTCGAACGGTCGGCCCCCCGCCAGCATCTCGTGGAGAATGACGCCGAGCGCGAACACGTCCGTCCGGGCATCGATGGTCCCGCCCATCGCCTGCTCCGGAGCCATGTATCCCGGAGAGCCTGCAATGGATAAGCTCGCGGGCGCGGAGGTTCCGCGCACGATGTCGCTTCCGTCTTGGACGTAAGCGACGCCCCAATCGAGGACGTACACCTCGCCGAATCGTCCGACGATGATGTTCTCCGGCTTCAGGTCGCGGTGAATGACGCCGCGGCTGTGCGCGTAATCGACGGCCAAACAGACCTGGCGAAGAACGCCCAAGAGCTGCGATAAACCAAGGTGTGGTCGACCTTTGACCTCGTTGTCGTCGAGGACGTCGCGCAGCGTGCGCCCATTGACGACGCGCATCGTGTAGTGGACGTTCCCGTGCTCGTCCCGACCGAGATCGTAGAGCGGCACGATCGACGGGTGCTCGAGCTGACCGCAAATCTGCGCTTCCGCGATCAGAAGCGACGCGCTCTTGCCCTCCAAAGCCGTCTTGCGCGCCACCGACCGTCCGAGCGCGCGGTCGAAAATGACGTCGACGCGCCCCATTCCGCCTCTGCCGAGCTCGCGGAGCGGCGCATACCGGTCGTCGGTCGAGAGCGCCGTGGGGTCGGCGGCGGTGGCCAACGACGCCGTGGCCAGCGACGCATTGCTCACCGCAATGGTGGCGGAGAAGCTCTCCGGGGAAGATTCGACGCGTTGCCCGACAGCGATGGTGCGCACCGTCGACCATCCGTCGGTCGCGACGATCGTCTCGGCCTCCTTGGCGTTCTTCCCCTCACCCACGGACGCGATGCTAGCATCGCCCCGCCGCTGCCGAACCAGCAGGTTGGGGGGCAGCCATTGTCCAATCACGCTCTCGAGAGGAGTACGGCACATGGCCGATGAACGCACCGTCACCGATACCGAAAAAGACGACAGCGACGATACGAGCTGGAACGGCATCATCGCGCGCCTCGACCGAATCACCGGGATCCTTCAGAAGGCGAATGCACGCTTGGATCGCCTCGATCCGGTTCTCCAGAACCCGCCGGACCCGATCAAGCCGCAGCTTCGCACATCGCTCGCTTCGCTCCAGACGGAGGCGCAGAACATCCTCGACGACGTGAATCGCCTCATCACGCGCGCCTGAATCGGCGACCAAAGATCGTGACGCGTTTCGCCCCTGCCGCGGTCGCGGCAGGGGCGAAGTTTTTTTTGCCAGACCCCGACCGCGAGGCGCGCGGTCATCGCCTCACACGATCGGCCGCAGATACTGAAACTTCGGGTGTTTCAAGTCGTCGCCCGTCAGCGCATAGCCGCCATCATTCGGGATCAAATAGAGGGTGCTCGCTTCGACCGAGGCGAAATTGAGATATCGCATCGAGCTCAAGATGTGGGCGAACGTGTCGCCTTGCCACAGCCTCGATTGCTGGATGTCGCAAGCACGACACAGCGTCCGTTCGCTGGGTGAGCCCTGGACGAGAAGCACGGCGATCGTGAACGTCATGTAGCGCGGATCGTTCCGATAAGGGTCGCCCGTGCCCGAGGGATGTGTCCGCGCCCCCTCCTCCGTGAGCATGCCGGAGACCCACATGTTGAAGTCGGATCGCGCGCGCAAATCGTTGTCGTAGAAGTCCCAACAGCCGCGAAACCACAGTCCACGGTGCGCGAGCAGCGTCATCGCCGCGTGACCATAGAGGTTCCATTTCTCTTGGTAGCTGAGCGGTCGCTTCTCCTGGACGAGAAGATGTCGCAACGCCTCGTGCGCCTGGCGATCGTATTGGAGGCAGAGCTCGACCGCGAGAATGGATCGCTCGCCCATCGTCAGCCCCCACCATAGGACGAATACGTCCTGTTCCACGTTCCGCTGCGATTGAGCTTGGACCCGAGCAACAGACCGGTTCCCACGCCGATGACGACGCCGGCGAGGCCGATGGTGGCCGGATCCACGCTGGTGGCGGCGGCCGGGCGCGCGACCGGACGGTAGGCGGCGGTTCGCTCGTTCGTCGGGACGGGCACGAGGGGGGGCGCCGGCTTCTTCCACGGGTAATGGGCAAAGAACGACGTATTCGCCTCCGGCGTGGTACCAAAGGTCGCTTTGTCCGCGCCCACGAAGAAGGCGTCGGCGGCGATCGCTCGCACCTCGACGCCGGCTTTCACCCAATCGCTGAATTGGGCATTGAGATCGTCCTGCTCCGGCACGTTTGCCTGCGTGGGGACGACATAAAGGACTTTGTCGGTATTGGCCACGGCCGACGCGGGAAGCTTGGCTGCGTAACGATTGTCGAATTGCGACGCGTCGTCGGTATACGGATTGAGACGGCCACGCTCGATCACGAACATGGGAGGTGCGCCCGCTCGCCGCTCCTCTTTCGCTTTCGCGAGCTTCGGTTGGTAATACGTCGCAGCCGCCAGCGTGAGGTGGGCGGGAACGACGCCTCGCGGGTGTGGCCAGTTGTCGAACAGAAACACCGGGTCGAGGAGGGCGGCGGCGCCGGCAGCAAAAGCGACCGCATCGGGTCCGACCAAATCGATGATGGTCACCACGCGGCTGTCGGCGGAGGCGACGAGCGCCGCATAGGCCGCTCCGCGCTTTTCACTGTCGCGCATCGTCGGGGTGAGGATGGGGCGCAGCGCCTCCGCGAGCGGTTTCACCCGCGTCGTGTCGCCGTCCGGCAATGTCAGTCGTGGAACCGCCTCCGGCGATTGGAAGAGCGTGGGCACGTAATACTTGAGGTTCGCGGCGTCTTTCGGCGCGAGATCCGCCTCCAACCTCGCGAGCGCCTCGCGCGCGTAGGTCTGTGTGTATTGCACGTCGAACACGACGGTCTCGCTGACGACGCCGAAGTTCCAGCCGTAGTCCTTTTGAAGCTCGAGCGAGCGGCGGCGCTCCTCTTTGGTCTCTTCGTCGTCGTCGCCGGACGAGGCGCTCGCGACGGCCCATACCGTCGCGCCGCCGAGGAGGACCAGCCCTGCGACGACCAAACCCGTCCCGAGCGAGCTGCGTCGCGTGTGGAGAGAGCTCGACTCTTTGAGGGCCTTGTTCCACCAGCGCGAGCCGACGATCCCCGGCTTGTCCACGCCCGCGTCGCAAACGAACGGATTATCCATGTTGCGACCCCTCGACACGCCTACCTTGCATGAAATCGCTCCTCCAACGAGCGGTAGAACGCCGGCAGAAAGACGCCGTCGACGCGAAGCGAGTATCGAAAGAACGGGTCGGCGCGCACACCGTGATAGTCGAAGTCGTTGAACCAATAGACGCGCGAATCGACGTCTACTTCACGGGTGCAGCGGTCGTCCCACAGGTAGAGCCGCTTGTTCGCGGCGGGGACGACCGTGATGAATTGGTCGGGGGCACTCTGATCGGCGGGATCGCCGTCGCGGTGCACCGTCCCGTAGTCGAAGCCCTCGAGGCCCATGATGTTGCATCGGCCAATCGACGCGAACGGCAGCGACCGCACGAATGCGATCGTCTTCGGGAAGAACGCCTCCGCGGCGCGCGTGAACGACTTACCCTCCGCATTCGACTTGTCTTCCCATTTGCGATTCGGGATGAGCTCGACGTACCCCTTCCACGGGAAGAACACGCCGAAGCGGATCTTCAACCATTGCATCTGACGGCGCGAAAGCGAAATGGCGCGCTCCTCCCCGAATTCGAGCTCGCGCCGGCGGGACGCATCGATCGCTCGGGGATCGTCCGAGAGCGATCGAAACGTCTCGAACTCCGCGTCGGTCATCCCGCGGATCACCTCTTGGTAATCGACGAGTGCTTCCGAGCGGCGTGCTTCCGGCATGATGTCCATCGAGCGGTGGCTTCCGCCGGTGTAGTCGAGGGGCATCTGCGCGAGCGCGAGGCAAATCTCCTCGTGCAGCTCGGGAAAGATCGCGGCGCTGGCCGGCCCGGAGGCATTGCCCCAGGCGCGCTCGAAGACGATGGTCTCCAGGTCGAGGTAGGGCCTTCCGAAGATCCCCACGAGCCCCGGATGCGCAGCACCAGCCATGCGGTGAGCAGCATGCCGTCGTCGGCCGAATCCGACAAGCCCCTCGCCCTTGTCTCGGATGAGCGAAAATCCGATAACGTCGGCCTTCGTCATGGAGCTGAGCACCGGATACGTCGCTGCGTTCGGAGGAGTCACGATCCTCGCGATGCTCATCGCGCACCGCATCCTTCGGCGCATCCTCTCCCCTTCGGCCACGCCGCGCGCCGAGCTGCTCGGTGACAACCGCGCCCACGCGCTACGCGAGACGGGGGACGTGCTCGCGGTGTTCCTCGTCGGGGCCGCGGTCGTCAAAAACTGCGTCCACGGTGAATCGCTGTCCACGGACGCGATCTGGTGTGCCGCATTCGCCTCGCTCGGCCTCCTCCTCTTGGAGGTGACGGGCCATTTGGGGCTTTTGCTCCTGTTCAGCCGCAGCCTCAAGGCGTCGCTGGACCGCGGCAACGTCGCGGCCGGCGCCGCGGCAGGCGCCCATTACGTCGCGACCGGGCTCCTGACGTCGCGTGCCGTCGCGGGGAGCGACTTGCGCGGCATTGGTCTTTCACTCGTCTTCTTTGCGCTCGCGCAGGTCGTGCATCAGCTGTTGGTCGCGGCGTTTCGAATGCTGACGACCTATGACGACGCGGAGCAGATCGAAGGTGAAAACCTGGCCGCGGCGATAAGCTACGCGGGCGTGTCGCTTGCGGTTGCGACGATCGTCGCTCGCGCCCTGGAAGGCGACTTCGTGGATTGGCCCCATGCAATCGCGGGATTTGGGCTTTTGAGCGCAACCGCGTTCGGCCTCTACCCGGTGCGGCAGCTCCTCGTGCAATCGCTGGTGCTCGGCGGGCGCCCGTCGATTCGCGGGGGAGATCTCGACGTCGCGATCGCGCGCGATCGAAACGTCGGCGTCGCCGCACTGGAAGCCACGAGCTACATCGGAACGGCAGCAGCCGTCGCGATGCTGGCGTGATCGGGACGGCGCAGCGCTCAATCGAGTCGAACGATCATGGCTGCTAATTCTCCCCCCCCGCCCCCCTCACTTCGTGAGGGGGGAGA
>JABFXY010000154.1 GCA_013361525.1 Polyangiaceae bacterium
GCCGACGCCGCCTCCGACGCGCTCACCGCCGCGGTCGCCGTCGCGGCGCTCGTCGCCGGCGGCTCGCCGGTTTGCGAGCTGCAACCGGCTGCCGAAATCGACAGCACGACCAATGCGAGCGGGGCGGAGCGCAGCCGGTTCAACATCCCTGCGAAGCCTGAACCTTGCCCATTTGAGCGTGCTCAGCAAACTTCTGCTCGCCGTCCCCCGCTCGTTTGCCCAAACTCGGGAGGATTTTGCTTCCAAATCGCGGCTCGGAGGGTATGCTCCGCGCCCCCGAATCGCCTGGTCCCGGCATCGGCAACGAGCCGTGGGCCCTGGTCGCAGCCCCTCAGCTACTTACGACCAGGCATGACGAGGAGGGAAGCCGCTTTTTTTCGAGCGGCAGGCGCCGTCCATCCGATGACGCCACGGCCGTCGAGCCTTCGATCGACAATCACCGAGGGGCAGAAACAGAGAGACACATCGTGAACAAGCACCCCGGCATCCTGGGCAAGAAGCTCGGCATGACGCAGTTCTTCACCGAAAAGGGCGAGGTCATCCGCTGCACCGTCGTGCAAGCCGGTTGCGTCGTCGTCGGCAAGCGCACCACCGAGAAGGACGGCTACGACGCCCTCGTCCTCGGCCTCGGCGAGCGCAAAGAGAAGCACACGTCGAAGCCGCTCGCCGGCCAGTACAAGAAGATCAACCAGACGCCGAAGCGCGTCGTTCGCGAGCTGCGTCTCTCGGCCGAAGAGGTCGCCAAGTACGAGCTCGGCGAGAAGGTCGCCGTCGACAAGGTGTTCGAGGTCGGCCAGTTCGTCGACGCGAAGGGCAAGACCCGCGGTCGCGGCTTCACCGGCGTCATGCGCCGTTGGAGCTTCGCCGGTGGCGTCGACAGCCACGGTACCCACGAGTACTTCCGTCACGGCGGCTCGATCGGTACGAACATGACGCCCGGTCGCACGCTCCCCGGTCTCAAGATGCCCGGTCACTACGGTGACGAGACGGTCAGCATCATGAACCTCAAGATCGCGAAGCTCATCCCGGAGGACGACATCGTCCTCGTCGAGGGTGGCATCCCCGGCGCGAAGAACACCATCATCACGCTCCGTGGCGCGGTGAAGAAGAAGAACGCCGGCAAGAAGGCCTGAGGGCCGCCGGCTTTCCATAGGGAGATTGGCGCGTGGCAGGCAGGCGTGGTTCGTCATTGACGGGAGCCGCCGCACGCCGCGCGCAAAATCCCTACAAAAAGCCTGACCAGTACACGAAGGCTGCGAAGAGCGCGGGGTTCCCCGCACGCAGCGTCTTCAAGCTGGAAGAGATCGACAAGCGCTGCCGCCTCCTGCGGCAAGGGCAGCGTGTGCTCGATCTGGGTGCCGCGCCGGGCTCCTGGTCGCTTTACGCGATCCAGAAGATTGGTCCGCATGGGCACCTGGTCGCCATCGACCTCGACCCGCTCACGGTGAGCCTCGGCCCGAACGCGACGGCGCTTCAAGGCGATGCCTTCGACGTCGCGAACGACGTGTATGTCGATAACGGCCCGTTCGACGTCGTTCTCTCGGACATGGCGCCACGCACCTCTGGCATGCGTGAGGCCGACCAAGCGCGCAGCTACGAGCTCGTCTTGCGCGCGCTCGATATCGCGCGCGTTCACGGCTCCCCAGGCTCCAGCTTCGTCGCGAAGATCTTCATGGGCCCCGACTTCGACAAGGCTCGCGCGGCGATCCGCGAGACGTACGCCGAGGTCCGCACGATTCGCCCCGAGACGGTCCGGAAGAACAGCATCGAGGTCTTCCTCGTCGGCCTCAAGAAGCGCTAGCGGCGCCTGGACCGGGTGCCAGCCAGCGTTTAAGAAGGCGCATGCCGGCGCACAGGCTCACGTCCGAGGTCATCGAAACGGAAGCTGGGCTGCGAGCGCTGATCGGCGAGCCGACGGAGCTCGTCTGTTCGAAAATGACCGATCGGCTCAACGAGCTGACGCGCAAATTCATCGAGCTTTCGCCGCTCGTTTGCCTGGCGACGTCCGACGAGCACGGCAACTGCGACGTGAGCCCCCGCGGTGATCCGGCGGGTTTCGTGCGCGTCCTCGACGACACGACGCTTCTCATGCCCGAGCGGCCGGGCAATCGCATCGCCGACTCGCTACGCAACATCCTGCGAAACCCGCACGTCGGCCTGTTGTTCGTCATCCCCGGCGTCACCGACAGCTTCCGCGTGAACGGTCGCGCCACCCTCACGACCGACACCCAGTTGCTCGCGCCTTCGACGCTCGAAGGCAAGGCGCCGAAGCTCGGCATCCTCGTCGACATCGACGTCGCGTACACCCAATGCTCGAAGGCGTTTTTGCGCTCGAGCTTCTGGGACGCTTCGCGCTTCCACGATCGAAGCGTGCTGCCGACGAATGGAGAGATCTTCCGCGCCATCAAGGGCGACGCGTTCGACGCGGCGACCTACGACGAGGAGCGCGCGGCACGGTACGCGCGTCGCGAAGGCTTCTACTGACTGACCACGCTCGCCACGCTCATGCGTGCCGCGATCGTCACGACGCTGTGACGCGTGCGCCAGCCCCGTGTGCACGACGGCGCGGGGCACCGAGCCACGGGTGTGTTGCCACGCGACTCGTCGTTCGCATTGAGGCGTCGAGCCCTCAAATTCGCCTTACGCCGAGCGGCGGATGGTGCATGGTTATTCGATCGGGCCCATGCGATCTCCATTACCGACTCAGTCGATCGAGGCGACGTACCCCCTATCGCCCATGCAGCACGGGATGCTGTTCAACAGCCTCTCCTCACCTGTGCCAGGCGTGGATGTCGAGCAGATGATTTGCTCGCTCAGCGAACCCGTTGATCCGTCGGCGCTCCGTCGAGCCTGGAACGTCGTCGCGGCGCGCCACGCGATCCTTCGGACGCAGTTCCGCTGGACGAGCGTGGACGACCCCGTCCAAGAGGTGTGCGACAGCGTCGACGTGCCGTTCGCGGTGCGCGATCTGCGTGACGTGGCGGAGGCCGAGGCGCGCGCAGAAATCGAAGCGTTCCTCACGGAGGATCGCCGGCGCGGTTTCCGCCTCGACGAAGCGCCCCTGATGCGGCTCTGCCTCTTTCGGATGGGCGAGTCGACGTGGGAGCTCGTGTGGACCTTTCATCACGCGATCCTCGACGGCCGATCGTTCCCGCTCGTGCTCCGTGAGGTCTTCGCGGCGATCGAGGACGGGTGGGATCACGCCGCGCCGACGCCGCGCGCGTACGGTGACTACATCCAGTGGCTGCACCGCGGAGACGCTCCATGTTCGGAGGCGTTCTGGCGCGAGCAGCTGCGCGGCTTCACCGCGCCGACGCCGCTCGGTGGCGCGCGCCCCGCGTCCGATCCTGCACCGTCGTTCCGTGAGCGGGAGCTTCGGCTCTCCGGT
>JABFXY010000173.1 GCA_013361525.1 Polyangiaceae bacterium
GTCTTCCACATTGAGCTTGAAGGAACTTGTGGTCGAGGGCTTCGGAGCGGCGGCCGACGATTGCGCCTTGGTTAGGTCGTCAAACGCTGCCTTGGCCTCGGGCGCAGCGCGAAAGAACCGATCGACGACGGCCATATGGTCCCCGGATGCGGACGGAGACGCGCTGGAAGCTGGCGTCGCCGACGACGCGCTGGAGCTGGCGCTCGCCGACATCGCGCCACCCCCTTCGGTGCCGCAGGCCACCGCGAGGACCGAAAGCAATACTGTCGATGCTCGTTTCATCTGCGCACCCTCAGAACAGTGGAAGCACGGGGAGATCGACGCCGAGCATGGCTTGCACGCGGACCGCAGGGAGCGTGGTCGTCGTGAAGTCTTCGTCGTCGTTGCATTGGTTCGAGCATGCGTAGAAGCGCCGATGAGCAGGAGCGAGCTCGGCACCCGCCGTTAGGGCTAGCGGCGTATTCCCCATGCCGAAGACGAGGAACAGACCGGGAGCGAACACCGATGCGAACGTTGGCTCTGAGACGAGCTCGGCGTCCTTGTCCTCCGCTCCCTCGGCGTCGGACGGCCCGTCCACGCGAAGCGATGCGAGCGCGCCCAGATCGAGGGCCGAAATGAAGACTTGAAAAGATGAGCTGCCCGCAGTCGCGAAGCCTATCTCCAATCCAACCGCGAGCGTCGGCGCAATCACGGCCCCGTTCGAACCTTCATCGGAAAGGGAGAACTCTCCGCCAGCGCTCACGCCGATGAGGCCCCCAAGGAATCCCGCCCCCGGTCGTCGTCGAAACTCGCGCCAGCTCCCGATCGGTGCCGCTGCGACCTCGAGCGCCTTCTCGACTTCCTCTGCCGATTTGGCGGATGCGATACTCGCGACGAGTTGTGCGTAGCGACGGAACTTTTTCCCGAACTCCCCGAGATCGGTAGCCTGGGTGACGACCGTGAGAACGGCGGGAACGGAGAACAAGCGGAGCATCGCGGCGGCATAGTCACCGAGGGCGATTGCCTCGAAGACGGAACCGAAGCTGCGGACGTTTGCCACCAAATCCGGTACGTCATTCAGTGCCGCAGCTTTTGCGAGCACGGCGATCGTCGATTGCATCACGCCGAACGTTGCTCGGACCAGCGCTGCACGACGCTCCGAGTCGCCTGGTACCTCTTTGTATTGCTTGATCGCGCCGTACAGCGTGATGCCGTCATTGAGGAGCGCGGTGATCAGCTCGGCCTCGACACCGAGCTTTTTCAGCGCTTCGGAGTTCGCTGCAATTCGTATACGCATGCTCGCCTCCGAGTCGGCCGCGAGGATGTCTGCCAAGATGGGCTGGATCTTGAGGATGTTGTCCCACGCCGCTTGCTCGCACGTGGTCGGCCGGTCTCCGGAGAGGCTGGTCTTGATCGCGTGCTCGAGGTCGGCTCCGCGGATCAGGCGGGGACCTACCCTAGCCAAGACGGTCAGAAAGCACCCCTCCGGGGAGGGGTTCGTAAAGGCCTTTTCAACGAGCCGGCTCGGCACCTGCATCAGATCTTCGCGGAACGCGATATGAAGGGACGTGACCGCCTCCGGGAGGGCGTCTTCATCGGCGGGCTTTAGAGCCTCACACGTCGCCTTCAGTAGGTCCTTCCCGATTTTGGACCCGCAGAGCTCGTCCGCGATCCGCTCTTGGAGAAACGCGGCAAGCTCCTTCTTGGCGCGACCGACAAAGAAGTCCGTGGCTCCCGTTAGAACGATTTGCGTCAGCCCGGCCGCGCCCACGATCCCTTGCTGAGGCGAGAGTCGATCCGCAAGCTCGTCCTCGACGCAGTCCTTCACGGGGGTGTTGGGGTCCTGCCTCAGCGCGTCGCACGAGTCCGTGCACGACGCGGGAAACGGGCGAGCGGCGCGCCCGTCGCATGCACGCCGGATCCGCAACATCTTTGGAGCACAGGAGTATTGACCGGCGATGTCCGGTCTCGTCGCCATGGCGACGCAGAACGCCGCGACGTTCGCTTCCGTGCAGGCGTCAGCCGGACCGGCGGCAGGCCACGTCTTTTGGGTGAAATGTGAGCACTCGTCCAGATCCGCAGGCGTGAGATCGATCAGCTCGAACCCATTCTTGAGCGGCTTGTCGGCGTGCGCATCGCGCACGTGCATGAGCAGCGCGGCTGCGGTAAGACAGAATAGATAGAGGCGAATCGCGTTGTTCATGACAATCCCTCGAGGGGCTTCCTTTGGGGCCCCCGGATAAGCAAACATCGATAGGGCGACACCTCCCTCGGTAGGTGTCGCAGGCGCGGACGCACGAGTGCCCTTCGCTCGCGTCGGAAACGCGCGGCCGGGTACCCACGGTCTGCTACTTTCGCTGATTGGCGGCGCGGGTCACACGCTTCCGACGACGCGCAAACGACGGCGCCCGGACGTTCCCGAACCGATCCCCCTGACCAACCCAGTACCGCGCGCTCAGTTCACGACTGATACTGCCTGAGCCCCTCGCGGCGTTGCACCATCTCCCCTACCTTCCTCCCGTCGCTGAGCTGCAAATGTGCCCAACAACGGATCCTCACACGTTAGAACAACGGTGGGGCGAAATGGAACAGGGAATCGACGTCTGGAGGCTTGTAATGTTTTGTAATCGAGCTTGCGGGCCTGACGTAGGCGTCAGACAGCAGTCTCGACGCTGACGGACAAGGCGGCCCTGCGGAGGCCGGAGCGGGTCGGGCTCGGCAGCCACGAAGTTCGCGCTCAAAGTTCAGCTTCGCCATAAATGTACGGCGGTCTTGGTGATGCTCGTCGATCAACCTGCGATCCGCTCCACGTCGGCGTCCTGGCGTACTCGTTCGGCATTGCGGCCCTGGTAGTTGTCGAGACCTCGGACAAAGATGTAGGCGGCACCCATCAGGGCGACCGTCCGCACGTTGGACGCGACGAGAACGACCACCGCTACGGTTCCGAGCAGAAGGTAGAGCAACTGATACCGTGCGTACCTCCGCTCCTCCGGAAACCCGAAAAGAAGTAGCAGCGCGAGCCGCGGTAGACTCCCGAGCAGCCAAGCGGTGATTCGGTCGGACAGGGCTCCAGCCTCTTCCGCCTGTGCAACCTCGTTCTGTTCCGCGTTCTTCATTTCAACCCCCCTTGTTGGAGCAACCCCCCGATCGCAGAGGAGGTCATTGCGCTGGCGCGCCGGTGCAGCTCCTCTCAGCTCGCTCAGTCGCGAGCAAGCCGGCGCATTCCCCACCGAATACTGCTTGGCATTGCTTGCGCATTTCGACGACGGAGGTGGTCGCGTCGAAGATGGGCTGTCGTTACAACACGACGTTGCACCGTCACGAGGGCGCGCTGCGTGTCCTACGTGGGGGACGCCTGCTTTCGCGGCGCCCGAGCAGATCATGCAGGGGGCGATCGATGCGCGTAGGACCTCCATCCGGTCGGGCGCGTCATCGTCTACCCGCTCACCGGGCGCGCTCCGCTTCTCGTTGTCGGCCTCGCGGATCTGCTCGGCGCGCACCCGACTTCGTCGCCCATCCCGCCGAGCCGGATGCGATCTGACGTGCCGCCGGCGCGACGAGGCGCGATCGCATCGGTCATGACGATCGCGTCGGGCCGAGATAGTGCTGGTGCGCGGAAAAAATACCCTCCGATTCTCTTTCCGTGTCTACGGAAGCCGGTCCGTTCCGAATATCTCTCGCGAGAGGCCGATGACATTGCAAGCCCATAGCCACATCTCCAGCACGGCGGGCGGAGCCGCACCGGGCACGCCGTACACGTTTGCGTGCTTCCCCTTCCCACCTGGGCACTTTCGTGTGCACGCGATTCGCGGTCGAGAAGCGCTGAGCAAGCCGTACCGCTTCCACGTCACCGTCTCGACCACGGCTCTCGTGGGCGAGGATTTGGAGAGGATCTGTGTAGGGCAGCGCGGCTCCCTCACCATTCGATTGGGTGACGCTCCGCGCGTCATCCCCGGCGTGATCGAGAGCGTCCGGTCGGAGGGCGTGCGGGAGCGCGAGGGGTCGGCGCAGTTCACGTTCAAGCTCGTCCCGACGCTTGCGCTCCTCCGGCATCAGCGAGGGTCGCGCATCTTCCAGGATGTTTCGGTCGACCAAGTCGTGCATCGCGTTCTCGCGGACCATGGGATCCCGGCCGTCTGGCAACTGACACGCACGTATCCGGCACGCCCTTATGTGACCCAGTACGAGGAGACCGATCTCGCGTTCATCGAGCGCCTCTTGGCCGAGGCGGGCATCTTCTACTCCTTTGCGAACCTCGCTGAAGCGCTCGAGACGTTTGTCGCGGCACTCACGTCGCCCTCCGACCCGGTCAACGACGTCGCCGCTCTCGCTGCTTACGCGGCGAACGTCGTCCTTCCGCAGGAGATCGTCGTATTCGGCGATTCCGTCTCGGCCTACGCGCCGATTGGGCAAGGCGGCATCGAGGGCGCGCTGGTGAGCGCGGCGACCGCGCTCGGCGCACCCACGCAGTTCTCGGCCGGCCCCGTAACGGTCGGTATCGGCGCACCGTCGCTTTCCTACATTCAAGGCCACGGGCTCGCATCGAATCGAAACGAGGTCGTCACCGAATTCGTCGCCGTGCGGCGCGTACGGTCGGAAGCTGCCGAATACCGGGACTTCGATCCTGCTCGACCGCACGTCCCGCTCGTCAGCCGCGATCCCGACTTGAGCTCGGTTGGCGGACTTCTCGGTGAGGCATCGAACATCGCGCAGGACACCTTCGGCGCGACGGTCTCCGTCGATGGCGATGGAGTACACGCATCCGGCCAATTCGGCGCGGGCGCCGCGGCAGAAGCCGTGATGAAGCTGCTCACGGTCCGAAGGCTCGAGACCTATGAGCACCACGGCGCCTTCCTCTTTCCCGATTGGAAGGACGCGAACGCGCTTGCAACGCAAATTCGGTCGCAGCGGTCACGCGATCGCGCCGCCGCCGAGGGAAAGAGCCTCTGCGCGCTGCTCACCTCGGGGCACCGCTTCAAGCTCGACGAACACCCGATTTCCGACTTCAACCGTGAGCACGTCGTCATCGCTGTCGAGCACCGTGGCCGGGTCGCTCAGGACCACGAAATCTACAGCAACGCATTTCACACCGTGCCGGCGAACGTCGTCTATCCGCCGAGGCGGCCGAAGCGGAAAACGGTTCAGGCTGTATTGACCGCCACCGTCGTGGGACCGCCGGGTGAAGAAATTCACGTCGACGGGCTCGGTCGGATCCGCGTCCACTTTCATTGGGACCGCCGCGGCGTTTCGGCGACATCCTCCTGCTGGATTCGCTCGCTTCAGCCTTGGGCTGGCGCGGGGTTCGGTCACCAATTCATTCCCCGTGTTGGGATGGAGGTTGCCGTCACGTTCGAGGGAGGGGACCCGGACAAGCCGATGGTAATTGGGTCGCTCTACAATGGGACGCATCCGACGCCGTTTGCGCTGCCCGCCGATAAGACGCGCAGCGGCATCCGGACGAGCTCCGTTCCCGGCGGTGGCGGTTCGAACGAGCTTTCTTTCAGTGACAGCAGGGCCCAAGAACAGGTCTATCTGCATGCCCAACGTGACTTCGACGTCGTGGTCGAGCATGATCACGCGGCCCACATTCGCAATGACGCACGGACTCGGGTCGAGCGAGATCACGCGCTGGAGGTGCTCCACGACCGACGAGAGATGGTGCGAGGAAACGTGTCAATCGAGCACTTCGGGGCGCGAATTGACGTCGTGCAACGCGATCTCGACCAACGAGTGAGTGGCGGACGAACGACGCGCATCGAAGGTGCGGAGACGATCGACGTCCGCGGGAACACGACACAGGTCTATCGACACGACGTCGTCCAGCGCATCGCCGGCAATCACACGACCGTAGTGGGGAGGAATGACGCCAAACGCTCCATGATGCTTCGGGTCGAGGGAGCCGGTACCATTTCCACCTCGGATGGCCTTCTGCTCGAGGCGAACGGTGGCATCACGCTGAGGGTAGGCAAAACGACGCTGCGGCTAGGCGAGGACGGGATCGAGTTGGTCGGGGCCACCGTCAGGACTGCCGGGGAAAGCGGCGGACTGGTGGCCGGCCAAGATGGCGTGAAGCTGACGTCTGCCGGCACGTACGTCCACCTCGGTGACAAGCTGCTAATCAAAACGGAAGCGGCAAGCGTCTCGATGGGCTCCGAAGTGAAGATTGACGGCAAGAAGATCCTTTTGAATGCTCCCGACATCGCGACGGAGGAGCCTCCGCCCGACCGAAAGCCGCCAACAGAGATCGAGCTCGTAGACGAGAACGGGAAGCCGCTCGCATACCGGCGCTTCATCGTCGACTGCGCCGATGGGTCTCAGCGCACAGGCGTCACCGACAAGAGCGGAAAAGCGGCCATCGACCTCACCGCGGATGGCACCGTCTTCTTTCCCGAGCTCGCTGAAATCGAAAGCAACTGACGGGAATTACTACCCGATCACGGAAGGAATCATCGTGAACAAGGACTGGGTTCCCTACGTCGTTCAGCAAGGCGACCATCTCGAGAAGATCGCGTTCAGGTCCGGCGGCGATGCAGACCAGATTTGGGCGCACGAGAAGAATGCAGAGCTCGCGCGCAAGCGCAAGAGCCCGCACGTCCTCTATCCCGGAGACATCCTTCACGTACCCCCCGAACCGAAACCAGGGCTGCGCATCTCCGCAGGCACCGTCAACCGATACAAGGCACGAATCCCGACGGTTCAACTGGCTATAACCATCGGGAGTGACGACAACCGGTACGCGAATCAGCCATTCGAGATCCATGGGGCCAGCGACGGCGAAGCGCCCATCCAGGGTACCAGCGGCGTGAATGGTGAGGTTGAGGCGCAGCTGCCTGTGTGGGTCCGCGAGGTCACCGTACGGCTGCCTCAGGTCGGGCTCCTCGTCCCCGTCAGAATTGGCGACCTGGACCCGGTCGACGAGCACAGCGGAGGAGTGCAACGACTCCGCAACCTCGGTTACTTGTCGCGAGAGGGACATGTTGACTCAGAGGCCGTCCGCGCCGCGCTACTCCGTTTTCAACATCATCGCGGCCTAAAGCTGACAGGTGAGTTCGACCAGCCCACGATCGAGGCGCTGCAGCGCGACCACGGCGCCTAAACCCGTACTGAACCGGAAGGCTCTCACCCGGGGCTTTTGACAATCGTTACCGAGAACGCAAGGCCAAACCGAATGGGAACGCACGATATCACATACGTCTGGACCAAAGCGGACCACGCGATCCGGGAGGCGCAGAAGAACAAAGTCTTCAAACCTTGCGGTGGCGGATACCCGCAGTGTCTCGACGGTACTACGGTGGATGGAACCAAGGTCCATACCTGTTTCGTTACGCCGTATGGGATACGCGCAGAGAAAGTTGACCAGGGGGAGGTTGGTAAACCACGGACAATCGACCTTTCGCTAGCAGCCGGGGGCCAGCCGGGGCTCGCGGACCGCTTTCACGTCGCGCTGCCCTGGTATCCGATTCCAAAGGATCCTACGCCGGCGCAAAAGGCCGCGCCCCCATTTGCTGCCGACGGCGAATGGATCAAGTACAGTATCCCCGCCGGAATAGACACGCTCGGCCAGCTATGCGCGCACCTCGCGAAGACTGACGTCTTACTCTATCCGTCCAGCGTCTATGGCGCGGGCCGGGTCAACCAGGCTGCCCGGATGCTGTTTGACTACTGGCAGAACGGCGAATATCGTAACGCGACTGTTGCCGAGGGGTTTGACTGGTCGACGTACAGCAGGAATCCTCAGGACATTAAGATCGAGCGCGGTGGGAAGTCTCTTCAATGGGTGCTCCGGAAGCCCTTGATAGCCCCGGCCGCCGCATCGCCGAATACGAAGATCGCGATGCGCGTGGACCCCGACTTGTTCGACGCAGTCAAGGGTTATATAGGCGCGCTAACCGCTTGTATTCAAAAGGTAAATGGTGCGCTGGAGCTGACTCGGAAGTCGATCCAGCGGCGCTTTCAGCTCTTGTACAAGCTGCACGCCGTCCGAGCCATTGTGGACGTCATCCACGCTGACATTGGAAAGCCTTCCTCGTTGGCCGGAGAGATCCGCGATAGGCTCGATGAGGTGCTGCCCGAGGCGTACGACTTTCTTCTGCATCTGCCGACGAAAAGGGCGGCGTCAACGGAGGCTCGTATTCAGGAATTTCTGAGCGAGAACCGCGATCTCACGATGAACGCAGGAGCCAGCCTCGAGCAGGAAGCCGAGAAGCTGAAGGAGCTTCTTTACGAGAGCGAACACTGGCGCGATACGTTGAAGAAGTGGGCGGCAAGCGTCGTCGCCCAAATGCACACGAAACCGATCTTTCCCGGGCAGCCAAAGCCTCGCGAGGTGACTCAGCTGGAGCAGCTCGCTGAGACAATGGCATTGGCCCAAGAAGCGCTCACCGAAGCGGCTCAGATCAATTCGGCGGACGCGATGCGAGAGCTGTACGACAAGATCCCCGAGTCTCACGCGCGCTCGGGCGCGGACGTCAAAGGCGACTCGCCCATGGAAGTCGTGTTGAGCATCGTGGGGCGAGGGTCGAGCATCACGACGACCTTGGTCGGGAACACGGCCGGGCCTCCGAGCCTGTCGATCGCGATTCTTCAATCGCACGCAGCATGGCGCTACGCTTCACTTGCGCGCTCGACGCTTGGGCGCATCAAGGACGCCACGAGTCTCAAGAAGGAGCTCGATGCTTTCGCAAGGGATGTGCTGGACCGCCTGCCGATCACGCTCAACGACCGCACCAAGCTGCGTGAGCAGGCAAAGAAGGCGCTCCTTGCGGGTGACAAGGCGGAGCTCGACAAGCTGGCAAATGAGCTGGGCGCTCTGAAGGGTGGTGATTCGCAGACCTCCGTGAGGTGGAAAGGCGCGGTGACGATACTTTCGATCGTGTCTGCTGTGCTTGCCATTCGAGACAGTATGGACAAGGGCGAAAAGTCCGAGCTCACAATCCCGGACTTTCTTTCGACGGGCGCAACGGTCGGTACGGCAGCAATTGGTAGCATCGATACGGTTCTTAGCTACGTCGGCAAGCTTGAGAGGGTTACCAAGCTTCTCACTGCTGCGGGGAACGCTATCGGACTGCTTGGTGCGATCGTAAGTGTATCGAATGAGTGGTGCGCGTATCAGAAGGCCTATAAGAGCGGCGACGGAATCGGACTCGCGAAGACGGCGGCGTCGACGCCGGCTTCGCTTGGAATGGTTGTCGTCTCCGCAGCCGCCATGGTGAACGTCGCCCTGCCGGTCGTCTCCGCAATCTCATTGGGTCTACTGGTAATCTCGGGAGTCGTGGATGCTTTCAATGCCTCCGCTTCAGGTCCAAATGCCGTCTGCCTGGGCGTGGTGAAGGAGGTCCGAGCGAACCCCCTGTGGAGCCACATCGAGTCAGAGAACGGCAAGATTCATCTAGGCATGCGCTTCGTCCAGGACCAGCTCGAGCAGGAGTGGCTCGGGCATGCCGGTCCCTACGAGACTACAAAGGTGAAGCTTCGGAAGGCCGGCATACCGGAGGAGATCATCCAGCGGGTGGTGATGCCGGAAGCGCCAACGATGCATACCCCGATCCCCGCAAAGTACGATATGTAAATCCTCGACGCCTGACGACTGGGTACGTGTAGAACTGTGCAAGGTTTTGCTGAGGAATGATGTCACGCATGTCAGTAGAAGAGCTTCGGCAACCCCTGCGCTTTCGAATCGTGGCCGGCACGCGCTGGTACTCGACAATCCAGTTTGCGGCGATGGGAACGGGCCTCGGCGGTCTCATGGTCCTGCTAGCTACGTCGAGCATGACGGCATTGGATGAGTATCGGGCGAGTCTCATCGCGGTGACGGTCCTTTCTGTCGCCGTTTTCCTTCCTGCCTTGCGGCGCGGCTCGGTGGAAATTGACGTAGAAGGGCTGACGGTCGACTGGGTTGCGGAGAAGCGCCGCCTAAGTTTCGATGAAATCGAACTCGTTCGCATGTCCGACTCGGCGGGGGGGGATGTCGTCGGCGTGGCGGTGTGTCTACGGTCGGGCGAGCAGCTGCGGCTCGAGGTCTTGGCGGAACGGTCTCAACGCGCCCCCGAGGCGCAGGCCTTGTTCGAGGTAATCCAGCGAGCCCTTGACCGCAGCACCGGTGGATCGAAAAGCGGGACGCACAAGATTTCGAAGCAGTGCAACCGCGTCTTCAGACCCTGGAAATTGACCGTCGCGGAGCCGACGCAGATGGGCGCCACGCCTGCGTATCGTGGTGCACCTTCGGATCGATCTCGAAAGCTTAGTGTCTCGTGGGCGGCGGATCCCATTGGGGGTGGTGTGGTGGCTGCAATCGTGGCCGCGGTGTCGCTGGCGATGGGTTTCGTTCTCATTGCTTCGCACAAAGCCGAATGGGCAACCTGCTTGCTGGCGGTTGCTGGTCTCATCGTTGGATACGCCTGCGCGCGCGCCTGGAGCAATCGGAGCACGGTGTCAGTGAGCGGCGCGTCCCTCAGCGTCAACCATGGACCATTGCCGCCGTGTGAAGCGGCCGTCTCGCTCGGAGCTGGTTCTATCGAGCGGCTCGTCTGCGAGCACGTTTCCGAGTTGGCCGGCCGCCAAAGCTACAACAGCTACCGCCTCGTGGCTGAGCTCAAGTCGGGCGAGCACGTGACGCTGTTGTCTGATGTGACGGAGCCCGCGACCGCGCGCTGGCTCGAATGGGCTATAGCGGAAGCGTTAGGCATCGAGGAGCGCGCGCCGGTGAGCGTGAACTCAAATGAGTGACCCGGTAGCCAAGAAGGGTGATCGTGTCGTCGGCCTCGATACGCACATCGTCCTCGTGAAGGAGAAAGGGGGCGAGCCGACTCCGATGCAGTTTCCGTTCGACGGTCCGTTGCAATCGGACCTGAGTGATAGTGTCTTCGTCGACAACCAGCCTGTCGCTGTCGTGGGGAGCGTCGCGAACAACCTCCCGGCGCACATCCCGATGGGCGGGCCGTTCGACTCGCCCCCGGCGAACCGCGCGACCATCTCCGCTGGAAGCGAGACGGTCTTCGTGGGCAAGACCGCGGTCGCGCGCTCGAACGATGCCGCCGAGTGCTGCAACGACCCAGTCGATGCGGAGACCGGGCACGTCATCGCCCAGGGGACCGTCTATGCCGGATGACGCGTCGCAGCCTGCTGGAGCTTGCGTCAGCCTCGAACAATTCGCCGGCGTGACCGCCGCAATCGCCGAAGGCCTTCCGCTCGCCGACGTCCTCGCGCAGGAGCAAATCGCCGCTGCCGGTTGGCCCAAGGCCGAGCGCGCGTGGCGCGAGTCCATCGCCCATTCGATGGATACTCAATTCGAGTACATGGAAAAGCGGCGTATCGCCGAAGACTGTCTGCTCCGCCCGATTGCCCCGCTCGATGACGACCCCGGCGCGTGGGTTGGGCTGTTGGGCGCCATGGCCGTCAACGGGTCGAAGCTCTGGCTTATCAAGCTTGGCCTGTCAGCCTCGGATCTCGCTCGGCTCGGACGAAAATGGCGTCGACGCGCGGCGGAAGATCCCGCGCTCGCGAAGAAGCTCGCGGAGCTCGCACCCGATGCGAAGCCTCCCGCGTCGGTGAACATTTCCCCTCCTCAGCTGAAGCCGTTCCCGTGGACGCCGATGGCGAAACCGCAGGAGCCGGAAGCGCCGAAAGCCACCTCGACCGGGGGCCTCGAGCCGGTGGTGCCTGAGGGCGCGACAGCGAAGCGCTACCTTGCGAGTTTCCAGTTGCCGTCTACGGCGCCCATACCGGCGCCGCCAAGCCCGCCTGCTCCGCCTTCAATCGCCGTGGCCGACCCCGACGCGACCCTTCCGCCTGTGCCCGCTCGGTCGCCGACGCTTCCGTTCAACGCGCGAGCGCCGGTCGTCCCGCCGCCGTCTCTCTCGGAGCCAACCGAGCAGTCCGGTGAGACGGTCGCCGTGAACCTGAAGGAGCTTGTCCGGCGCGCGGTCCCGTTCGCAAAGGAGGAGCCGTTCAATCCCGACGAGACAGCAATGGTGGCAAGTCCGCTCGTCAATCGACCTGCGCTCCCGTTCCAAGGCAACACCTCGCCGGAGCGCCTCGCTGAGCTCACTGCCTCCGCGGCCCCCGGCCCCGCAAGCGAGCAATCCCGGGGCATCGATCTGGATGAAACGCTTCCTATGCCGCCACCGGCGGCCGCCAAGCCAACGGGTACGTTTCGGGATCAACTTGGCGCCGCCACACCACCGCTCCTGTCTCTGGACGAATACGCGGAGCTGCGGGCACGCCTATCCATCTACGGCGAGGACGACCCCGAGACGCTGAAACGATTCAACGTGACGTCTCGCGCGATGAACGGCGCTCTGAAAGGGCGCTTCTCGGAGTATTTCAGGCGTGATCCCGAGGCGCAGAAGAAGTTCTTGGAGGCGGTGAGGGAGAAGATCGCTACGCTGCGCAACGCTTGATGAGGTTCATACGGGCCCCGAACGGCGTCTCTGTGGGAGTTCGCCGACGCGTCAGGGCCGACCGGCTCATCTCGTTTTTCGTTGCTCCGGCTACTCGGAGGTGACGGTCGGTGGGCTCTACTTTGACGAAGACGGATTCAGCGCCGACGGGAGCGGTCGATTCGCCGCTTCAATGTCCCGGGTGTGGCGCCATCCTCGAGGTCGGGGCCCTCGAGGAGCGCGACGGCTTTGGGCTCTGTCGGTGTCGAGCCCTGTTGGTCGTTCCCTCGAAGGCCGCGGTGGTAACGATCGACCAGTTGCGTTTTGTCCACCCTCCGATTGACGAGGTGCCCAATCGATTTCGCCTCCGCGTCCCCCCGACGAGCGGAGCCGTGCGCATCGAATGGGTCGAGGACACCTTCGGGCGCGTGGTCTGGGTAGTCCTGCTCGCGTGCATCGTCGGTTTTCTTTTGATCTTCACGCCAATTATCCCACTCGTGGTCGTTAACCTTCTAGTCATCGTGGGCTTTTTTCTTGCGCCAACGATGATGGGCACCTTTTTCGGGAGGGAGCACCTGCAGCTGCTCGGGGGCTTCATCGAGTACGGGCATCGGTGCAGAACTGCGCGCAAGGCAAGGTTGCCGGCCGAACGCGTCCGGCAAGTCTACTGCGCGTATTGGACGGAAGAGACCGTGCTGAGCGATTCGGTCATGGTCATCCACAGGTACGCGCTGCGCGCCCGCCTTACCGATGGGACCGAGGAGGAGCTGTGCCGGGTCTCGGCGCCGCGCGAGGCGCTCTTTCTCCAACACGCGTTGGCGAAGGCGCTTCCGGCATCGAACGTCACCGGCGCCGCTGTCTACCGTCAAGCAGCGTCCAAGAGGAACATCCAGCGCGGAGTCTGATGTTTGTCGGCAGACCTGAGCTCGAAGATGACGTTGCGATAGGCACGAGCAGAGCCGGGCGCCGACAGAAACCGTGTCCATCCTCCAATCCTCGCGGGGAGTACCTCTCGAGGCCTCGGCGCCGCGGTAATCGTGCGCCGAGCGCGATCATCGAAAGGGGGGGGTCGCGCGTGGGAAACGACGTGGGTGCATTTTCCTATCAACCCTGTCCGCCGGTGCTCAACATCATGGGATCACGAGAGCGGTTGGATCTCGTCGAGGAGGTGTTGGCCGATCTCGGGGCAGGGGAGGAGACCCTGGTTCTGTTCTCGCCCGAGTGTCTCGATGCCCAGCCATTCGAATACTTCGAAGCGTGGGCGGCGGAGCTCGATAACGCGTTCGAGCACGTCCGACCGGAGATGACGCACAAATCGCGATGGGCAAAGGCGTGGGTGGGCGCAGCGCCTCAATCACCGCGTCGACCGAGCTTTTGGAGGGCGGACGACGTGGTCGCCGCATTCCTGTCGTGGGTCGAAGATATCGCTGCGCGGTTGGAGCCGTTTCGCCTTCGCCTCGTACTCGTCGCCTTCGTTCAGGAGACGACGGGCGGCCCAATCCTCGAGGCCTTGCGTCGGTGTGCATTCGGCATCGGTGGTACGCGCGCACGCATGGTGCTCTTGGATTCGTCGCAAGCGTCCCTCTTCGCGGACCGAACGATATCGAGCTCGCTCCGCGCCACCGCCGAGCAATCCGGGCTTCCTGATCAGACGCGGATGCGGCGGTTCCTCAAGGCGTCGGAATTCGCGTCCTTCGCGGGGGACCACGACGCGGCGATGGAGCTCGTGGCCTCCGCGCGCAAGCTCGCGAGAACGGGCGGTGA
>JABFXY010000101.1 GCA_013361525.1 Polyangiaceae bacterium
CGACGAGCTCCTGCCCGACGCCTGGACCGCTCCGTAGCGACGCCGCGTCAACGCGCAGCAGCTGCGTCGGAAAGTGAACGGTTACGTAGCTCCGACCAAAACAAAGTGCCGCGAGGGGCCGGTCACGAGTGACGCCGGGGACGATGGGATCGACGCGGACGTCGTCTCGAGCGAGCGCCGTCGCGCAGGCTGCGACATAAGAAGCCGGCCCCTTGAGCAGCATGCCGTAGCCTTCCGCGAGGAGGATGAGCGGCGGATAGTCCGCGTTTAGATACCGCTCAAGAGGTCGCCAGCCGTCAAAGAAGGCATGAGTCAGCTGTGCGAGCCTGGAAAGCGTTGCATCCGGGTCGGCTGCTCGTGAGGAGATGAACAGAGAAGACGTCGGTTCGCGATAATCGGTGAGGAGCGGATGGTCGTCGAACAGACCTGCACGGTCATAATGCTCCCCCGCGCAATGCGCTTCGAGCTTCCCCATGAAGTGCACGCGCGACGCGACTTCGAGGTTCGTCGGGAGCGCGTCCCAGAATGTCGTCTGCCTCCGGACGATCCGGCCGCTTTGCTGGAGGACGGGAGGCAGGATTGGGCGCATTGGTTTGGACAAAATATCGGCGTTACGCTTGAAGCAGCACTGCTCGGGGCGTGCGGGTGGCTCATCAAACTGGAACGTCGACGCTCAAGTTGGGAATTCGCTGCGCTCGCGAGAGGAGCTCGGCGCGGACGAGGTCTCCGAGGTGCATCGTCGGGCGTTTGCGGATCGCCTCGAGACCTTCGAGCACCTCGATTTGATTCAGGTCGACTGATGACGAATTGTCCACGTTCTCCTCGTCTGTCCAACCTACCAGCGTTCAGCTGCGACCGGCAGAGGCAGCGAGCGACCGTGGTCGATCCTCAGCAGCATCGCCTTGTTGGGCGCTGCTCGTCGTATGCCGCACGGCGGCTGTCTGCGAAAGAAAAAGGCGCACCCTCCGGGACGACCGCGGTCGAAAACGCAGCCAGCCCTGTCGGTTGCGACTCCGGAGTGAACGTCGTAATCAACGTACGGAATGCCGCTCTTTGAGTTCGAGCTCGCGCGAATCGAGGACATTGAGCCTTGGGGAAATCGGAGCCTGAGTTGGTTCGAGTTGACGGACGGCCGATTTCGAATGCCGGTCGGCGACCAGGTGCTGTTCGAGTACTCGGAGGTGATCACAAGACATTGGGAGGCTCGCCTGTGCGCGCACACCCATCAGTCTGCCGTGTTTGAGCGGGCCGCCGATTACCAGATCGCGGCGTTCGTCCGGGACATGCTTGGAAGCGCCGCTGCTGGTGCGGCCCGCCTCCCCGAGCGAGTCGAGCGCCTGGCGGCCGATTGGGAGCGCCTGACGGACCTCCGAAATGAGGCTGATCCGAACGACGAGAGTGACGAAGCGACGGACCGTGCGGACGCCGCGTGGCGCTGGTTGGGGGAGCGCTCGCCGTGGACGTCGTACCTGGTCGCGAGTCCGAGGTTTCATTTTGTGCGTGTCGGCGAGGAGGTGCGCATTCACTGGGACAATCGAGAGCAACGCGTCGACGAGCTTCCGGTCTGGACTGCGCAGGCCGGAGTCTTTGCGATGCCCGTGGAGCGCTTCTTGTATGAATGCCGCGATTTTGCGGAGCGCCTGCTTCTCGAAATGGAGCGCCGAATCGCAATGGTCGAATCGGGCGCGGCGCTTGCTCAAGCGGACATGGATCCTGAGTCGCTTAGATGGCAACAGGAAACGTGGCGAACCGAGTTTGACTCGTACTTTGCTGGGTATCAGCCCGAGATCCCGTGGGATGAGGCACAGCGCGCGCTGGAGCTCATTGCGGCCAAGAGGGGCGTGCCCTTCTGACGACCGTAAGGCAGGGCTGCCTGGCTCACCCAGCTGCCGGCGCCAGACCGAGCGAAGCGACGGACGGTGAGCGCCCGTTACAACTCCTGGGTACCGCGGCAAACCCGGACTCGGCCCTATCTTTTCCAGCGGAAGCGGCTGAGGATCATCCTCGCCACGTCCGCGATTGCAGCCGGGGCGCCGGGCGCACGCAGGTCGCAGGCGACAATCAGCTCCACGAGATCGCCACGAGGGGACTGCGCGAAGTAGCTCAGAATGTCGCAGATACCGTCCGTCCACTCGAAGCCACGTGCAGGAACGCCGTCGAGCTCGGCGGAGAATCGGCCGGGCTCGCCCTGAAGGACTCGGCGCCCCATCAGATGCTCGACCGGATCATCAACGGACCCGTCCGGGCTCCGCGGCACTGCCAACACAACCGCACTGAGCGTTGCGTATCTGATGTCGCCATCGACTGACTCGAGAACCTCGCGAGGTGCATACCCGATCCCATTGGGCGGATCACTTCGGCGCCACCCCTCTGGCGCCGCAAGGTCCAGGATCGCCTCCAAGTGTTCGTCGTCGCGTGGCGTGCTCAAGTCGGGCCACATACTAGCGTTCACCTGAAGGGCGTGGTCTGAAGTTCAGACCCAGTTTGCTTCCTGCATCTCTGCAGCGGTGCGATCATGCCATGCAAAGACGGGGCGCCAGGGAAAGAAAGCAATCGCGGCATGAGCGAGCACGTTATGCTTGAGCCAAGCGGAGGGGACGCGGACGACGGGCATTGGGGAGTGGAGAATTCGTCGCCGCAGGTTGAGATGTTGGCTGGTCCAGTCGTGGAACCATACGGCCTTCTGGGACGGCCACAGCCCGAGCAATGGATGGGACACCGCGTTGTGGAGGAACCACCACGCGTCGTGTCGGACCTTCGGCAACACGCGCGTTCGCGTCGACCAGGCGTTGATTCGCTTTTGGTAGCGGCGAAACGCTCCGGTGGGTCTATCGGACATGGGGCACGTCGTTCTGGTTGACCCACGACCTGAATATCTCGAGCTCGCAGGTAACCCCTACCTGAAGGGCCTCGACTTCGTCGAAGAGATACTCGTGCGGCACGGTGTAGAGGCGCCCGGCGCAAGTGAATCGGATGGAGTCCTCCAGCTTCTCGAGAATGATGACGTCGGGAACGCTGACGGTGTCGAACACGGGCCTCCAGCGGGCTCGACGCCCGAGCATTCTGTCCGCCCAACGTATCGGCGTTGAGCTGCGGGCGCCAGAGGGTGCCCAGCGGGGGGAGGGCGACCGTCGGGAAAGCCCGCGGCTCATGTCGCCGGCGCGCCGGGCACGAACGGCCCTGTGAGCTGCCAAACCAGAAACGCGATGCGACCGCCTCTACTTGGACGCGTGCCTGATTGCCAGCGTTCGGATCGCCGAACTGCAGCTGGAGCGCATCGGTGTAGCCGCGTGCATTCGTGAGAACTGAGGCCGACTGCAATGGCAGGGCTATGCAAGCATTCCACGGTGGGGTTGACGTGACGTCGGTCACCGTGGCAGCGGACCAGCTCGGAGGCGCAAGCGAGACCCGAACGCCAGAGAGTTGGTAAGCGATCAAAGGCGAAGCGGTCAGCGTGTGGTCGGGGCAGCCTACCCAGCGATCGCGGACCGTCAAGTGCAACGCCGTGTCGGGCAACGTCGGGGTGTGCCCGCATCGCCGCTACTCGTGATCTCGGTCGGTATCGGCTTGGTCCGACACTTCGTATGTTCGCGCCCACTCGCGGAGCTCCAGGTAACGGGTATAGCGAGGCTCGTAGTACGGCCAGAAGAACGTTTCGCGAGTCGCATCTGCGAGGGCGTCGGGTCCGACATCCAGCCAGTTCTTGCCGAGCTCGTTGGCGTCCTTCTCTCGCTGATGCATCGCGCAGCGGACGTCGGCAACCGCCTGAGTTCGGTCGATGATGTCGACTAGGTTGCCACCGTCGAAGAGGAGTTCGGTCACTCGCCCGAATTCATAGATTTCACTCCGCATGACAGGGTAATCGAGCAGGTCTCGAGTGAGAATGATGCCGCCGGAGTAGTTTAGTGCCTGATTAAGCGGTCTAAACACGGCATTGAGTCCGGCGGCTTTGCTGAGTCGCTCCGGCGAGACCCCGAGGACCTTCTTGGGTATCGGGATCGCGTGCGCCCAAATCTCTCCCAGGAGAAGCGTTGTTCCTCGCAATTCGTAGAAGAGCTGGAATCCACGCCAACAGGCCGTCGATGCGTAGCCCACCTTGATGCCGAGGGCGTCGAAATCGAAGACACACGACGTCTTCTCGTAGAGCGTCCAGTCTTCGCCAGCATACCGCACGACGTCTTCGATCTGCGTAGTCACGTCTGCCCAAAGCTATCGGCATTCAGCAGCGGCCGCCAGACCGAGCGCAGCGAGCGACGGCGAACCGTCTGCCGTAACACCTTGTTGGACAGTATCACGAGGTCCCCGCCGCCGGTGGGTGCCCTCCCGAGAGCGCCAAGTTGCCGACTCGGCCACGATGCTCACGGATGCCCAGGTCCCGGGAGGTCTCCTTCCGAAAGCGTCCACTCGAAACAAGGGTCTTGCTCGAGCGCGCGAAAGTTCGGAATGCATAACCAATAGGATTGGGCCGCGAACGAGACCGGAAGCCTCGATAGGACGTCGTCGAGCCAGGCGCGTCGCGGCCACGGATTGCGACCACCAGGCCCCTCTCGGACCGCGTGGAAGAGAAAGTCCCGCGTGCGGCCGATATCGATGACGCGCGTGACGCAAAGGACCGCTCTATCGCTGGAGAAGCCGCGCCGGTGCCCCCAAAAGCAATCGTCGAGCGACACTGACGGCGACGAGCCCAAGACGCTCAGCCGGACCGTCTGCGCGATCGATGATCACGCCCCGGCTCCCGATGAAGCCGACTGGAAAGAACCATAAGTCTGGGTGCTCTACCACCTCGCGCTCGAACGCCGCGCGCCGCGTTGCTCGGCGTAGGCGGCATCGATCGCCTCGGCATCTGCGCGGGTAATCGGCACTCTGGTCGCCTCTCGGAGCCGGCCAACGTATCGGCGCTCAGCTGGAAGCGCCAGAGGTGCTGGAGCGAGGGAGGGCGACCGCCGGTTATAACGCCCAGTTGGGCCACGGTTACAGTTGGTCCGCTCTCGGAGAGAGCCAGTCCGACCAGCGGCGACGGTATTCCATGACCTGTTGGGGCGACGCGAGGAAGAGGTCCGCCCCTCCGTCGTACGGCGCGAACGCGGTTCGATGCGTAAGGTTGGCGAACAGGAGCGGGCCGACGTCGTCATCAGCACGCGCCCTCAGAACGCCGTCGAACTGTCCCGATTTCCAGGTCACCGCGAGGGCGCCGAGCTCAAATTGCTCGTACGCGTCGGTGAGCGCTGCGAGTTCGGGCAGCCAACTTGGCTGCGGCGGATCAGCGAGAAGCTTCAAGAGCTTCGACGAGGTCGAATCCGGAAAGTCGCAGAAAAAGAGGATGCATTGAGCGTCGAGCCCAAGGATTGTAGTCGCGGCCGCGTTTTGCCGCGACAGCAACTCGGTATAGTCGCCCGGGCTCGCCGGGTATCGCCTCCCGCCAGGCAAATTGTGAATGCGGAGCCATCGGTCCGGCAACGCACGCCTGCAGAGGTGGCCAATGGGCGCCACGTCTCCAAAGGCGCTGCGCCATCCCGCCGTGATTGCCGCAGATTGCATGTCCGCCCAACGTATCCGCGTTCAGCGGCCGGTGCCAGAGCGACCGAAGCGAGGCCGCGTGGTCGCCGGGTGCAACGGCCGGTTGGACGGTGAGTCGACAGCGCGGAGTGCTTCGAGCATCGGGGGTCTGGAACGGCCGCGCGCGCCGTTGCTGAGTTAGAGCACCTCGAATCCGGAACAAGCTCGCAAGTAGCGGACGAACTTCAGAAGGATGTCCCGGTTGGTACTGTAGTTGTGAGCAGAGTCGACGCCCTTGTAGAGGGTGCCATCGTCCGGGTCCGACGTCGTACTTCCGTCAAGCAGCAGTCGAGCCTGACCTTCGAGTACAGGAAGCACCTGAGCCTCAAGCGCGTCTGCAACCAGGCGCGCCTCCTGCTCAGTCAACCCATTGCCACAGAACGGCTCGTGAAGTCCTTCGACGCGATCCACTGCGATAGCGCCGGTGCGGCGGATGGCCTCGACGAGTGCACGCCAATGCCAAAAGTTCACCTCGAAGCTGGGCCCGACGCCGTCCTGGGTGCGAAGCGAGATTCCCACAACAATTAGACTCGATGTAGTGTGCGGCGGCGGTCCAAACGTATCGGCGTTCAGCTGCAACGTCCACAGAGAGAGGCCGGGTAGCGGCCGACAGACGGCGTGGACAGCTGCAGCGCTTGTTATCCGGCGTCCAGAGGGCGGAGGTCAGACTCGAGGTACCGCTTCGATACTCTTCGACCGTCGACCGTGAGGCAATAGGTCCAGCAGTTCAGCTCATAATGCCAAATGCGTTCGCGAATGAACCCCGTGTGCGGTGTGCGATTGCGCTCATTCAGCGTGACTCGAACGAGGCAGCCGATCTCGTGCACCGGAGGCGGGGTGCTCGGTGGGTCGGGGAAACGCGTAGAGGAAAGGCCAGACCGCGGCACGAGCGGCTCACCGAGTAGGATCGCGTCACGAAGCTCGACCTCAGGGCTAGGTTCTCGCGGCCGGCGCGGCGCGTGCTTTCCCGCGCGCCGGCGATCCGCGACCCCACGAAGTCGTTGAAGGAAGTGGTCGCGAGCCGAGCTCAGCTCCTCTGCCGCGGCAGCGATGACGCCGGCGCTGTTCGGCGCACCCCGAGAAAGTTGGTGCCGGCACTCGAGCTCCGCGAACACGCTCGTGAAGCTCGTGCCGGTGAGGCCAGCGTACCTGTCGCCCGCGTTGCGGAGCGCTAGATAGCGTCGCGGAAGCGGGAGCGTCGGATCGATAGCGCGGCGGTACAGGCTTCGGAAGCTCATCCCAGGAAACCATCCTGTCGAGTCCGAATAGCGTATCGGCGTTCACCGGCAGGCGCCACAGAGAGCGAGCGTAGCTTGCAGATCGGGGCAGGACGAACCTTGCCCATTCGGCGAAGCGTTGCTTCAGTCAGGGCTCGGTCAGCCCAGGCGGCAACGGCGCGCGCCAATTCAGATCCGAAACGCGGCCGAGAGCCGCGAGTGCGACTCGCGTCGCAATGGTGTACTTGGCAGCGTTGGTCCTAGATTGCACGGAAGCGTCTACGCGAGTCTCGTCAAGGGCACCACTTGGTGCAAGAACGTCTCGACAGAAGATATTGATCGCGTCAACGACCGCGCATTGCAGCCGGAGCGCATCAACCTCGCCGCGGATCGCGTCCAGTGCATCGATGTTGAGTTTGTCCATGTCGTCCAACGTACTGGCGTTCAGCAGTGGGCGCGAGAGCGAGCGCGCGAGCGACGGCGATCGTCTGCTGCCAAGGCCTTGTCGGGCGGACCGTCAGGGGCAACTGGTACGTAGAGTTTCCGTTTGATAACTGGCGGTGTCCCAGCTTGCTCGACGATGTTCGGGTCCAGGGCGCACGACAGTTCACACCGGATGCCATCAAGAGCTGTGCTTGTGAATCGGGATCGGGGCTGTGCGGCGGGGCTTGCCGACGGCGGCAGAGCTCTCTCGAAGTGCACACCGTGAAGCCGGCGGGATGTTCGGAGGGCCTCTGCGCCGATTGCGTTCGATATGGGGCCACGAAGCGGCGAGACTCGTCGCAAGCACCAACACTACGCCTTGTCGATGGATCGCGACTTGATCGTGATTCAATCGGAGAAGGTGCTCTGTTCGTTGGACGAAGCGTCGGCGATGCAATGCCCAGAACTCGATGCAAAATTGGAGCGACGGCACTGACGGATAGCGAGGACGTCAGTTGTTCGGCGAAGCCGAGCGATGTGCGCTAGCACGGGAAGCACGGCGGGAGCGTCACAAAGAAACAGGCGATGCACCAAAGCAGCGGGAACCCGATGAGGCTCCACGCTGACAGACACCCGAGTCGGAAACGGTGGCTTGTGCGGACAGGCGATGCAGGGCGCAGATAACCGATGAGCAACGACCCCGCGCTCGCGACCCAAAGGGCTATCAACAACACGAGCGCTCCTAAGGTGACGGGGTGCCACGCGCTGCACGCTTGGCCGCCGCAACTGGGTGCGGCGCCGACGTCAGCGCGGAGAGCTAGGAAATAGAGCAGCGTGATTGGGATCTGTGCAACTACCACGAAGAGCACGATGCGTCGTCGCGCGTCTGCAGGCGTTCGAGTTGGCGCCATGCTGTTCAAAGTAGAAGTCGACACGCACTGACTCTACCGCCATCGTCTCGCCCGGAGGCGGAGATGCCGTGAAGGTTCAGTGCACTTCGTGCAGATCAGATGCAGAGGCAGACGGCTGCTCAGGCAATTCGATGGACCCGCTCCGCAGCAGGGTTGGTTAGTTGCTACGGGCGGATGCGGTGAGACGCGGTGGACGATTCTTGCATTCGCGATGAGGCGAGCGTGATCCCAGTGGCGACGGCGTCTTCGCTCCCACACACAACTGCGCGTCGGGCTGTTACGCTGGGCGCGTGACACCCTCGGCCCACTCGCTCTCACGGGAGAGCTTCATAGAGAATGCGCTCTGGATCGGGCTCAGCCTTGCCAGCCGAGGGGCGGGGGTCGGGGACAATTTAGACTTCCAGGGGAACCTCAACGATGGCGCCGTTGACTGCAACGATGGGCAGGGCAGCGACTTCCTCGCGACGTGGAGTCCGAGTGGGGTCGTGGTGCTGGCTCATGATTTCTATCGGCCTACGTACCAGTGCGTCGTGCCACCTGTTCCAGCGGAGTTGCGTCCACTCGTCGAACGGGCGTCACCGCAACGAAGGGAGCGGGCAACCGGCGCACTCTGGATCAGTGGTGATAGCTCGGTCTCGACGCTCCCACCCGCCGAGCGCTCAGAGGTTCTTTCGATCATAGACGCCATCTGCGGGCCGAGCTTGGTTTCCACCGCAGAAGCTGATGCGCCCGAGAAGGTCCTCCTGGATGCAATGGTCCGTGGCGCGAGCACCATTACGAGCGATGTCGCCCGCGTTCTTTTGCGTCCGGAGACTGTCGGAGCGATTTGGCCCCCCGCGTGCTCGACTCTCGACGCGGGGCGCAGGATTGCGAAGACCCTCGGCCGGTTCGGCTTTCAGTGGCCGGACCTAGAGCTCCACGTTGAAGAGTTGAGGCGCGCTCGGTCGCCCCTCTGATGACGGGTCGAGTGGCAATGAGTGCGACGTACCCGCCAAGAATGAGTCCAGTCGAGACGCGCCAGTTGCCACGTTCCGCCTAGTCAGGATGGAACGACCGGCTCGAGTCACCTGGTCGCGGGTTACGCTCAGAGCGGGAACCCAGAACGCCGCAAGGTGAAGGGAGCCGGTCATGGCGAAGGATACCGTGTACGCCGGGATGGATGTCCACGAGGAAAGGATCGCGGTCGCGATCAGCGGGTCAACGGGGACCTGCGCTAGGGGCCTATCGTGGCGTCCGGCACATGCGTCACGGCGGACGCAGGCGCTTTCGCGGTCGAGACGCCAGGCAAGGCTCATGGTGCGTTTCTGCAAAGTGGCTGGGACGGCCGCCTAATCAGGAACCGCACCGGGCATGATGCGTCGATGCGGGCTGCGCCGCACCCCTACATCCCATCAATCCACATCCGAAGCAGCTCCACCCCGTCCTCGTCCACCTTCTCCGTCGCGAGTGGCGGCATGTGTTTGTCGTCACCGCGCCTCGCAACGAGCTCGACGAGCCTGCTGCCTTCGCTGTCGCCGGGCTCGAAGTAGTCCGCGCCCGTGCGATACGCGGCCGTATCCGCGGTCGACCGCAGGTCCGAGACGTAGAGCCCAAAATCGACGTCCTTCCTCGGATCGAAGCAGCGCGGGCCGTCGGTTTCGGGTCGGTTCTGATTGTGGCAATGGGAGCAATTCGCGTGCAGGTAGCCGAGCGCGGCTCGCTCGGTTTCGTTGCCGGGCACGCTGAAGTTGCGCTCCGGCGGATTGGACAAGCGATCGTTGGCGATCAATCCCTCGAGGTCGATGGCGCCGTCGGTCGCGGATGCTGACAACTGAATGGCGGAGAATCCGAGAATGCGGCTTTTGCGTCCAGCGTGGCAGCCGACGCATTGGCCGGCATTCGGCACGTCGTGATTGGTGCCGAGGGCATTGGCCGCACCCGACGGCGTTGCGGTAGCGTCGCTCTGATCGGCGGCCCAGACGTAGGCGATGCCGACCCAATCGTCGTCGCTCGGGCCGACCTTCTGGAAGAGCCGTGTTTCGACGCGGACACCGTCGCGGCGAAACTCTTTCCAGAGCTTGGTGCCCTCGGGGAATACCCACGCGTCCATATCCTTCGTGTCGATGCGCTTGTCCTTGGGAAGCAGGATCCAGCGCTGTTTCTCGGCGCCGTCGCTCCAAAGCTCGAACTGCGGTTTGTACGGTAGGACGTCTGCAGCGAGCGTGCCGGCGGTGATGTCGGCATACAATCCGGTCTCCGAGAGATGGCCGGGCAGACGCTCGGTGCCGAGGTCCGCGGGCGTTGGGCATTGCTCGTAATCCCAACAGCCGGACAGCGCGGCGGCGATCACGATCGTCATCCAATGATTCATTCGCAGCATGGAGGGGTGCCTCCTCGCGGGCCGGTCGGCTCCGCAAGCGATTCGATGCCAGCTATTGCGATTGGGGTCAGCTCAATTCGATGAAGTCGCCAAATGCCGCAACTTGTCCGGGTTGCGCACGACGTAGAGCGCGCGAATGACGCCGTTTGCGATTTCGAACGCCGACGTCTGCACCGGGCCATCGGAACCGTCGACGATGATGCCGGGCAGGCCGTTGATCATCGCGAAGCGAACCGTGAAATGCTCCTGCCACCATTGTCCCGGATGTTTGCGTGTGACTTCGGCCATGAGTTGAGCGGCATTCTCCGCGCCCTCGACGACTTTGAGTGCAGACCGCACCTTGCCGCCGCCGTCGGTCACGATGCGCACGTCGCTCGCAAGCAGCTTCTTCAGCGCGTTCAGGTCGCCGGATTGAGTGGCGAATGCAAACGCTGCCATGAGCTGTGCGTGGGCAGGATCGATCGTTCCCGGATGCGCCGCAGGCTCCGGCGGGCTCGCCGGTCGCACCTCACGTACGTGGGCTCGAGCGCGGGCAGCGAGCTGCCGGCACGCGACCTCACTGCGATTCAGCGTTTGAGCGACCTCGCTGAACGAGAAGTCGAACACGTCGTGCAAAAGGAACGCGCTGCGCTCCAGCGGCGATAGCCGATCGAGCGTCAACATCAATGCAACGGACAAGTCCTCGGCGAGCTCGGTGCGGCTGTCGGGGGCGAGCGCCTCGGTATCGACAATCGGCTCGGGCAACCAGGGACCGACGTACTCCTCACGGTGTTTGCGCGCGGCGCTGAGCATGTCGATACAAATCCGCGCGGTCGTCGTCATGAGAAACGCCCTCGGGTCGGTTACCTTGTCTCGATCGGCGCCATGCCAGCGCAGATATGCCTCTTGCACCGCATCCTTTGCGTCGGACATCGACCCGAGCATTCGGTACGCGAGACCGAGCAATCGCTGGCGGTACGGCTCGAAGCTCGCGGCGGGATTCGACATGGCTCTCATGATGCAGCCACCCGAGCCCGACGGGAGCGGGTGAAAGCGAGGCCTCCAAGCACCGAGCCGATCAGCCCGACGAGTATCGCGACGACGCCGCCGCCCAGCCCGTGTCCGGTGCCCAGCCCACCGCCGGCCGTAACCACGACCAATCCACCGAGGGTCGCTCCGAGCGGCCCCAATACCAGGGCCACCGTAGCGCCACCCCGCCCACCTCGGCCGATGCCGCGGCGGGCCCGAACCAGCGCAAGCCCAGCGATGACTGCCGCGAAGAGGCCCAACGCGATCGCGACGAGGGCCCCGATTCGCCCGGAGCTCAGGGTGTAATCCATGCCGATCCTCCCATCTCGGCGAGCGGGACGGCATAGGGCTTCGGATCGTGACATGGGCCAGGAGCCGGGGGCGCGAACGTTCGGACCGGCGAGAAATGGGCCGAATTTGACGCTATTGGCGAATTTCGCGCGCCCCCTGCGGCGTGGAGGCCGCACGCGCACCTGGACGAGAAGGACCACCCCAGCCCCCCGCCACGTCCGTCATATGCCAGAGATGGGGGCTTGCGGCAAGCCCCCACCTATGCCGCACATTAACCGGCCGCACGCGAAACCGTGCTGAACCGGAGAATCGAAATGCACGACGAATCCCGACAAAGTGTGGCCACGAAAAATCACGCTGTGGTGATCGCCGGCGGAGGTCCGACGGGGCTGATGTTGGCGGCGGAGCTGGCGCTGGCGCGCGTCGACGTCGCCATCGTCGAGCGGCGCAAGAGCCAAGCGCTCGAGAGCACGCGGGCAGGCGGTCTGCATGCACGCACGATCGAGGTGCTCGATCAGCGTGGGGTCGCGGATCGCTTCCTATCCCAAGGGAAGGTGATGCAGGTCGCAGGCTTTGCGATGATTCGCCCGCTCGAGATCAGCGACTTCCCGATTCGGCACAACTATGGGCTCGCGCTGACACAGAACCATATCGAGCGCATCCTGGCCGAGTGGGTCGAAGAGCTCGGCGTACCGTTCTATCGCGGGCGCGAGGTGACGAGCTTTACGCAGGACGAAAACGGCGTGGATGTCGAGCTCTCCGACGGAAGCTCACTGCGGTCGAAGTATCTCGTCGGATGCGACGGCGGGCGAAGCTTGATCCGAAAGAAGGCGGGTATCGACTTTCCCGGATGGGAACCGTCGATCAGCTACTTGATTGCCGAGTGCTCGATGACCGAAGAGCCCGCCGCGGGCGTTCGCCACGGCGAAAAGGGCATCAATGCCATGGGCAAAATGGAGGACGGGACGCGTGTGCGGCTCGTCTTGATCGAACAGGACATCAAGCTAGGTGACAAGCCGACCGTGGCCGAGCTTCGAGACGCGCTCGTCGCCGTCTACGGGACCGACTTCGGCGTTCACGACGTCATGTACCTCTCGAGGTTCACCGATGCCGCACGCCAGGCGGCTTCCTACCGAGACAGGAGGGTGCTCTTGGCAGGTGACGCGGCACACGTGCACGGCCCGATGGGCGGACAAGGGCTCAACCTGGGTGTTCAGGACGCGGTGAATTTGGGATGGAAGCTGGCGCAGGTGGTCCGCGGCACCGCACCGCAGACGCTGCTCGACACCTACCAGACGGAGCGACACCCGATCGGAGCGCGGGTGCTGAAGATCACCATGGCGCAAGCCGCGCTCATGCGCGGCGACGATCGAACCAAAGCCTTGCACGAGAAGATGTCCGAGCTGCTCAAGATGGATGAGCCTCGCAAGCAATACGCCGCGATGATGTCTGCTTTGGACATTCATTACGACTTCGGGGAGGGACACCCGCTGCTCGGGCGCGCAATGCCCGATCTAGACCTGGCCACCGAAAGCGGCCCTCGACGCGTGTTCTCGCTATTGCACGATGCTCGACCGGCGTTGCTCAATCTCGGCGCGCCGGGCGCGCTCGACATCGCTCCATGGGCGGATCGGGTTCGGCGCGTCGACGCTCGATACACCGGCGGGTGGGCGCTGCCGGTGCTGGGCGCGGTCCCTGCCCCTATTGCCGTGTTGATTCGACCCGACGGGCACGTCGCCTGGGTCGGAGACGGCACGGACAAGGGCCTGCGCGAGGCCCTGACAACGTGGTTCGGACCTCCGCAATAGGAGCGCCCCGGGCTTCGTGGCAGCGCGCCCGGGCCGGGCTCACTTCGCGACGATCTCGCCGCGCATCGCGGGCGGGCCGGCGCTCGAATCGGGCCATTTCAGCTCGAGGCGCGCAGACTGTTTTTCCCATACGAGGTCGAACGCGAGATCGCTCCCGCGCGCATAACGCGTGACGAGCACCATCGAGCCATTGCCGACGACGAGGTAACCCTGTTTTTCGTCGAAACCCTTCGTGGCGGTCGCCGAGGTGAGCTTGCCCGTCACGTCGTTTGCGCGGCACACGACCCGAAACCAGTCGCCGCTTTGTTTGGTTTGGCAACCGCGGGCGTCCGAGCCCCGGACGCCGACCTCACGTAGCGCATCCCATTGCTCACGCGTCGGCGCGCCCTCGAGGACCGGTTCCTCCGGGAGCGGGTCGGTCGTGAGCGTGGGTTTGACGGGCTTGGCGGCTTCGGCCGCCTTCGCGGGCTCCGCGGGTGGGGTTGCTTCGGCCGGCGCGGGGTCGGCGACCTCGGGCGGCGATTCGGGTGCCGGCTCCGGTTCGGCGAGCGCTTCGAACGAGCCGACCACCTTCGGCTCGGGCTCGCCCTTCGGCCATTTGGCCGTAAACCGGAACGAGCCGCCACTGAAGGAGAAGACAGCCGATCCATCGAGGCCGTCGGTGAACGGGAAGACGAGCCAGATGGTCCCCGCCCGCTCTTTGGTGATGCTGAGCGGCGTCGGCTTGAAGCCCTTTTCGACGCTGATTTCGATCGGGTCGCCCTTCTGCAACATCTGGCCGGAGCAGCCGACGCGGATCCATTCGCGCACACGGCGCGGCATGCAACCGGGGCGGTCCCAGTGACTCACGAGCTTGAGGTCCGCCTTCGCTGCCTCCCACTCTTTGATCGTGGGCTCCGGCGAGCTCGGAGGCGCGGGCTCCTTCGACACCGGCGGCGGCGCGGCCGACACCACAGCTGAAGTCGTCGCGGCGCTGCCCGTACTGCTCGCGCTCGCCACAGCCGACGACGTCGGCGCGGTCGTCGGCGCGGCGCTCGCCGCTGCGGTCGGCGCCTCACCTCCGCACGCACCGGAAGCGAATATGAACGGTACGGCGAACCACGAGAGGCGTAGCGAGCGAGTGCGCATCCCGCGAAGGTATACGGTCCCGTTCGGCCGAGACATCCTTCGTGCGAGGTTGACCGGTAAGGGCCAAACCACGACGATTTCGCCATGGCCAAAGGCGCGGGATCTCCGGCAGCACGGAAGGCGCTCGCAAAGCGCGTCGACGACCTGCTCAGTGAGCACGACCTCGCTTCGCTCGAGCGTGGCGTCTCGGCGGAGATCGCCGACGAGCTTTGGCAAGCCGTCGAGCGCGACGCCGTCTTCGTGGACGACGACATATCTCTCTGCATCGCGCTCACCCACGCGCCAATGGATGCGGCACGCGCCACGATGCTCGTGGAGCACCTCGCTCGGGCGACGCCGGAGTCGGCTCATCTCGCAGTCTTGCCGTGTTGGTCCGTGCGCCTCGATGCACTGGTGCACCGCGCATACGAGGCTTCACCCGAACCATTCGAAACGAGAGCGGCGCGGTTGCCGACGTGGGCGAGGCACGGCCTCGCGCTGGTGCAGCGGCGACAAGGCAAGCAAGTACCGGCGGAGATCGCGCGTGAGGTGGCGCTCGGGCTAGCCTCCAGCTTTCCGTGCGGAGGCCCATTCGGGTGGACGTTCCGCTACCTGGATGAGGGACGCGAGACGAGCATCACGGTCGCGGGTGTGGACGAGCTCCGCCGTTTTGCCACGATCGTCGACGCCGAGACGGCGGAGAGCGTCGCGTGGTCGGAGGCGCTCGCGCGGTCGGTCGACGAGAATCGCTGGCACACCATCACGTCGATCGCTCCGGTGCTTCGCGAGCTGCCATTGCAACGCCTCGTCGAGCAGCTCGGCGCGCGCCACTCGCCGTCGGACGAGCAGCGGCTGGCAGATCGTTCGGTCATCGGCGGTCGCACACCAGAATTTTCAATGGCCGAAGCCGTCTCTCTGCTCGAGACACGCGACGATCGCCCCGAGGATCTCGTCGCCCAAGCGGAGCACCTCACGAACGCCCACGGTGGACGCGCCGCGACGACGCTTCTCGCTGTCTTCGCGGCGGCGCGTGGCGCGCCTGTGATCGAGCGCCTCGTGTCGCTCGACGTCGTCGCCGACCATCGCTTGCTCGCCGAAATGCTGATTCGAGCGGCGCGAGGTCTGCCGGTCGATGCGGTACGACGCTGGGCGGAGCGCGCGATACCCAAAAGCAGCGCAGGAGTGGTGTTGCTCGGCGCACACTTCGACCGCGGGCTGTTCGAGCAGGCGCTCCGCGAAGGGCCGTCGCCGTCCCCTCGAGCGATCGGCTTCGTCGGCGCGCCTGCGCTCGCGCCGGTGCTCGAGGCGATTTCGGGCAAGGCGCGGGACGAGGAGCGACAAGCGCGCATCCGCCACGGCCTCGTGTTTCTTCTCGACGATCTGCGCCGTGCGGGCACGCCGCCCAGCGAAGAGCTCGATCTCGAGCTGCTCGTTGCAGCCTTCGATGGGCGTCCGCTGGAACGCGCGGAGTATCGGCACACGATGCAGGCTGCGACCGAGCGTCTTGTCGGCGCGATGCCGCTCGAACGACGGCGCGCGATCCTGCACGAGGCGCGGTCGACCGCTCCGATGAGCGTCTCGGCGATGTTGCCTTCGATCGAGAGCGACGGCGAGCTCGACGAATATCTCGCATACGCGATCCAGCGCGGATACGTGAACAGCTGGATCTTCGAGCTCCTCGGTTCGCGCGCGATCGGTCCGTTGCTCCGGCACGCGTCGTCGTCGACGCAAATGCCGTGGGTTCACGACGAGGCTAAGCGAGGGCTGCCTTCGGACATCTATGCGAAGGTCGCCGGTGCATTCGTGCCCGGGTCGAAGTGGCGCCTCGTCGAAGCGGATTTCGAGCGCGCGCTCGCCGCGATGCCGGACGTGCCGCGCACGCGCGTGTATCTCGTCGAGCCCGCGAGCATGGCGTATTCGGCGCGAGAGGGTTCGCGGTCCCGATTGGGCGGCCCGGCGTACGGTGTTGCGAAGGCCGACGTCCCCGAGGACATGGATGGTCAGCCACAACGCCACGTGTTCACCCTCGACCTGGCGGACGTCCCGGAGCTCGCGGCCCGCCACCCCGGCATCGAAGCGATTGCGCTGTTCTGCCCAGGCCTCGAGGGCAACGCCGAGGACGCGACGTGGATCGAGATCCCTCGCCTCCCGGCCGCTCGCGGGCGCGCCGCCGCGAACGCAACCGCGCTCGCCGTCCGCGGCTTCGACGTGCCGAACACTGTCTTCACGGCTCCCGACCACGAGCTCGGTACCGAAGCCCTCGCCGTGCTCGACCGTATCCATCACGCGGGCGCTCACATCTTCGGCCGACCGTTCTTTATCCACGCCACCGGCGGGAGCGACGGCTTCTTGATGCAGGTGAACAACGCGCTCGCCGTAGACCAATACGCATTCGACTCGCTGTATCTGTTCGACGACGGCGAGGTCGTCGCCGAGACGCTGTAGAAGCCTCGGGCTACAGCTTCGTACAGGCGTTGAGCCCTTTGACCATCGCGCTCATCCGGTCGCCACGAAGCGACTCCGGATAGACATACACGCCGAGGTAACCGCCGTCTTCCACGGTGGCGCAGACGTCTTTGGCGATGTTCTGGATCTGCGTCGCCGTGGTCGTCGGCTCGCCGAAGTTGATCATGGGCTCGCCGGGCTTACCCGCGTCCTTCCACAAGCCGAACTGATCCGAAATCGCGTATTGCCCCGAATAGATCTCGGCGAAGTGGACCGCGACCCCGTCGGTCACGCGCTTCGGCCAGCCGCTGCCGCGATTGACCATGTAGATGTACCCGCGCGAAGGGGCGTCTTCTTTGCAGTTGTTGATGCGCGCCTTTTCGGTCGTGACGTCGTGGGCCGTATTGGTGTCGTCGTAGACCCACTTGATGCCGTCCTCGTGGTGGACGGTCCCGTCGTAGTTGCAGATCTTCCACTCGGCGTTGGTCTTCGCGATGCGTTCGTAGGTCCAACAACCGTTCGCGCCGGTGACGCCCTCGGCGCCCGGGTCATCCATTCCGGTGTAGAGCGCCACGCTGACGACAACGCGCTTTTTGCATTGAGGCTCTTCGCTCGAGCTCGCCTTGTAGGCGTTGTACGCGGCGACATAGCGATCGAGGTAACCCTCGGGCGCGACGTACTTCCATCGATCCTCGCCGCCGCATTCGATCGAGCCCTGCCCGAGCAGCACACCCATCATCGGTGGGTCCTGCTTGTGCTGCTCTTGGGTGAGCGCGAGCACGTCGGCGAGCGTCTCGATGCCGAAGCTGCGATAGGTCGCCATCTGATCGACGCACGCTTCACCGTCGAGCTCGGGGTGCGCGAGGACGCAGAGCTCGGGCGGCAAGAGGGCCGTTCCGTCATAGTCGGTATCGGCGTCGCATTGCCCCGTAGCCGCGAGCGCCGCATAGACCGAAGCGCGCGAGACGCCGGCGGCATCGGCGTCGTTCGTCACCCAACCGGCATAACGCTCCACGCAACGAGCCATCTCGTCGGCGGGGCCGATCTCCGGCGCCGCGTGAGGTGTGAGGAGCCACCCGTGGATACGCTGCCAATCGATGCCCGCGCAGCGATTGTGCAGCGAGCGCGACAGCGGATCCGAAATGCCCGTACCCTCGGCGGGCGCGGGCTGGTCTTCAGGGTAAGGCTTCGATTGAGGGTCACTGCCGCCGGCACCGGTCGCGTCGGAGCTCGTGGGCGAGAGCGTCGCGGTCGAAGTGTTCCCACCCGCGCCACCTTCACCGGTGCCTCCGCTACCGCCGTCCGTCTGTCCCGCCTCGTCGCAGGCATAGAGGCCGAGCACTGCGAGCATCAGAGCGGGGCGAAGCATCGGAGGATGGTGCTCCCTGAGAACGCGGGCTTCAATGGTGCGAGGAGGCCGCAAACCCGGTGTTTTTCGATCCGGGAGGTGTGCCACAAGGAGGGCAAACGCCCTGGATCAAGAGCTGTGAGGCGGACGAGCCTACAGCCAGCGCTGCACGGCTTCCGCGGTATCGGCGGGTTTGGTGTTGAAGGCGATGCGCGCGCTCGGCGCAAGCTCGTGCACGACGTTGAGCAGCTTCTCGAAGAGGTGGAAGTACCTGGGATTGGCGCGCAGACCGGCACCGATCACGACGCAACGATAAGGCTTGGCGCGGAGCTTTTCGGAAAGGACGGACTCGGCGGTCTCGCCGAGGTCGACCAAACAACCATCCGGCTCGTAGCCGAGACCTCGAAGCTTCTCGGTGTCGGCAGTGAGGCCCGCGAGGACTTTCTCCGCGGTGAGATTCATCGGCGCAAGCTCGGGCGACGAGAAGTCGAGGAACCTGGGATCGAATCCGACGATCAGAACGGTCTTGTCGCTTGCCATCATCGACTTTTATCAACGAATTGCGATTCGCTGAAAACCTGCACAAACGCTGGGCACTGGTGCACTTTTCCCCATCGGTTGCACGCCGTCATTGCGCTGCTAGATCGACTAGGCCTTTCGGCCCCCACCCGGCCGAAACAAACAACATGCAGCAACGCCTCGTCACGACGCCCCGGCTCGTGGAAGCGGCGGACCTGGCGCGCCTCGAGCTGACGGTCGAGAGCGTGGCGGGCCGCGCCGTGCCACGCAGCGCTTACGCCGAAGGAGGCGTGTTCCGCATCGGCGCCCATTGCACGAACGACCTGGTGATCGACGATCCCGAGGTTGCGCAGTTCCACTGCAAGCTGCGCGACGTGAACGGCATGTGGCGCCTCGAGGACATGCCGTCCACGAGCGGCACGTATCTCGATGGTATCCGCGTCCGCGACGCAGACCTCCCGGCGCAGCCCTGCCGACTGCAGATCGGAGGGTCGACGCTGCTCTTGAGAACGCTCCGCGACAAGGAAGATGCCGGCGACACCGCGGGCACGGTCAGCTTCGGCGCGCTGCGTGGGCGATCGCACGTCATGCGACGCCTCTGCGCCTTGCTCGAGCAGATTGCCCCGACCGACGCGACGGTCCTCATCGAAGGCGAGAGCGGCACCGGCAAGGAGGTCATCGCGAACGAGCTGGTGCGGCGTGGCCCGCGCAAAGACGGTCCGCTCGTGATCGTCGACGGCGGCGCGATCACGCCGAGCCTCGTCGAGAGCGAGCTCTTTGGTCACGTGCGCGGCGCCTTCACGGGCGCCGATCAGGATCGCGTCGGCGCATTCGAAGCTGCGAACGGTGGAACGTTGTTCCTCGACGAGATCGGGGAGCTGCCGCTGGAGATCCAGCCGAAGCTCCTGCGAGCGCTCGAGTCGCGCGAGATACGGCGGGTCGGCGACACACAGCCGCGCAAGATCGACGTGCGCGTTATCGCGGCGACGAATCGCTCGCTCGAGGCCGAGGTCAACCAGCGACGTTTTCGCGAGGACCTCTACTTCCGGCTGTCGGTCGTGTCCGTCGCGGTCCCGCCATTGCGCGCTCGCCTCGACGACATCCCCGATCTCGTCGCGGCGTTCGTGCAGGCCTCCTGCGACCCGAATGCGCAGAAGATGTTCTCACCCGAGGTTCTCGAGGAGCTCGCGACACATTCGTGGCCGGGCAACGTGCGCGAGCTACGCAACTACGTCGAGCGCGCGACCGTGCTGAAGACGACGGCACGACCGAAGAGTGCAATGCAAAAGGCCGTGACCGAGCCGGCGGCGCCCGTCGTCGATCTCGACGTTCCATTTCGCGACGCGAAAGAGGCGGCCATCGAGGCTTTCGATCAGGCCTATCTGACCGCATTGAATGCGTGGTCGGGCGGCAACGTCAGCCAGGCCGCGCGACGCGCGGGAATGGATCGCATTCATCTCCACCGGCTTCTCCAACGCTATGGGATCCGCGGAGCCACCCTACGCCGCGTGCCCAAAGCTCAAGCGGCTTGAGCGCGATCGGCCTGGCGAGCGGCCGGTCATATCGACGATTGACGACGAGGCGAGCAGCCGGGCTGCTCGCCTCGTTTCGTTTTCGGTGATCGCAGATCACGCGTATCGCGAGCGCCGCTTCGATTGAAGCTTCGAAGCAACAACCGATGCCTCGAAGCAACGATTGCGTGCACCCGAGACACGACGTTTTACGCCGCATGAGGCGGCATTGACCTTGCGAAAGGGCCCCACGTGAGCCGTCCTGGCTCACCGGTCGTCGAATCAGACGAACGGGCACCACCGACAAGGACTGCGTTAGTGAATCGGAATCTCATCAGCTGGTTGGTCGTCGCGGGCGTGTTCAGCTTTGCCGTCGGGTGCGGCGGAGGCTCGGCCGGCGACTCGGACGCGGAGGACGGCTTCGGCGGCGAGGATGCGGCCAACACGGGCGGCGAAGACGGGGCCACGGGCGGCGAAGACGCAAGCTCTGGTGGCAATGGCGCGGGCGCAAACGCCGGCGGCGATGGCGCGGGTGCAAGCACCGGTGGCAATGGCGCCGGCGCGGGCGCGAGCACGGGTGGCAGCGACCCCGGCAACTCCGGCGGCGGAGGGGGCTCGAGCCCGCCGGTGACCGTCGATTGCACGCACGTCGGTTCGGGGACCGATTACCAGGTCGGCCCGGGCAAGGCGTACGAAAACATCGGCGACGTGCCATTCGAGTCGCTCGTCGCGGGCGACACCGTACGCATCTTCCATCGCGCCGAGCCTTATCGCGAGAAGATGATGATCGCCGGCGTCGGCACGGCCGATCAGCCCGTTCGCGTTTGCGGCGTCGCGGGACCGAACGGCGAGCTGCCCGTCATCGACGGCAATGGCGCGACCACGCGACCGCAGATGGACTTTCCGTTCAACGGTCATCAGCCGCGCGGTCTGATCATCATTGGGCACGCCCACGATCGACCCTACGAAGAGCAGCCTTCCCATATCGTCGTCGAGGGGCTGGAGCTGACGGGTGCGTCGCCCGAAAACACGTTTACGGACAAGTCCGGTGCGGCGACGACCTACGGGCCGGCTGCGGCGGGCATCTTCGTCCAGCGCGGCGACGACATCACCGTCCGCGGCTGCGCGATCCATGAGAACAACAACGGCATCTTCATGGGGACGGGCAGCGGCGTCGACGCGACCCGGCGCGTCCTCATCGAGGCGAACCATATCTACTTGAACGGCAGCCTCACCGACTTCTTCGAGCACAACGTCTACAACGAAGTCGAAGGCATTACCTACCAGTTCAATCACTTCGGTCGGCCGCGCGCGGGCGCCAATGGCGTCGTCAATGGTGCGAACATCAAGGACCGCTCCGCCGGAACCGTGATTCGGTACAACTGGATCGAGGACGGCGGTCATCTCATCGACCTCGTCGAAGCCCAAGAAGCCAAGGCCGCGACGCTCGCGATGCCGAGCTTCCACGAGAGCTTCGTGTACGGCAACGTCCTCGTCCGCAATGGCACGCAGGATGGCAGCATGGTCCACTACGGCGGCGACAGCGGCACCGTCAGCGACTACCGAAAGGGCACGCTCCGCTTCTATCAGAACACCGTGGTCGTGAAGAACGCGGGCGCAGCGGCCTACGACCGGCCGGCCGTCTTCGAGCTCTCGACGAACGACGAGCATCTCGAAGCGACCAACAACATCTTCTTCAGCACCCAAGCGGGCACCGAGCTCTCGCCGATCGTCATGCTCGGTCGGCGCGACGGCGTCACGTCGGGCATCGCGACGTTCACGACCAACTGGGTGAGCCCGGGGTGGACCCCGTGGGACCAGACACCTGGTACGGAGACGCAGAACGTCGCGACCGCGGCAGGTCTACCGTCGCCGATTGGCGGGACCGATCCCGGCTTCACCAATGCGGCGAGCGACGACTACACGCTGAAGAGCGGCGCGCCGGTCATCGGTGTGGGGACCGACCTCGCCTCCAGCATCCCGCCCGATCTCGCGGTGACGCTCCAGTACGCCGCGCCGCAGCACGCGGTCCCGCGCGCGGCCGAATCGCCGGCGACGCTCGGGGCCATGGGCGCGCCCTGATTGATCGGCTGAAGCCGGCATGAACCGAAGAGCCCGCGTAAGCGGGCTCTTCGCTATTTGCGACGCGGGTGGGAGCCCACGCGTGCTGGTTGGAGAGAAGAATTTGCACACGAAGTAAAGGCGGCGAGCGATAGAGCAGGTGGGCTCCGCGCGCTTTTAGCGTCATTTGGGGCAGATCTTGCGGAAGCGAGCGTGGGAACAGCGCCTGCTATGAGCGGAACATGCCGCCGCCTCAGCCGCCTCAGCAGCCCCAGCCGCCTCAGCCGCCTCAGCCGCCTCAGCAGCCCCAAGACCCCGACTTCTTTTCGCAGGTCACGGATCTGCTCTATCAGATGATTCCTCTGATGGATGCGACCTACGAGCTCACGCAGGTGCTCGGGCCCGCATTGGTGGCGATGAACCAGAGCAGCGGTCCGCCACCGACCTATTACATCGGGATGTCGCCCGACGACCCGAGCCAGCCCAGTCAGCAGGCGCCGGTGAATGGGACTGCGATCACGCCCGTCGTCAGCATCGGCATCGACTCGGCGGGGGGTCTTCAGGTTTTGGGCCCCGACAACGGCGTCCTGCTCGGCTCAGGCCAGCTACCCGTCGCGGTCGTGGGTCTCTCGACGGTCAACGGGGTCCCCGTGCTCACGGGAAACGGCAAGATCCTCGTCGGCCTGAACCAATTGCCGCTCGCGGGACAAGGGTCCGCGACGGGGCTCGGGCCCGTCGTCGACCAGTCTCCCGATGGAGTCCATATGGACTATCCGCCGGAGATGCAGCAAGGCCCGAAGAAGCACAAGATCTATACGGTGGCCGGCACCTTCGCCGAGAGTACCAACGTCGGATACCCCTACGACTGCGCCACCGCAGGCGAAGTCGCGGAATTCTTCGATTGGGTGGGCGTCGAGTATCCTGCCCAAGCCTTCCCGATGTGGCCGTCGATCCAGGCGGGCATCGACAACTTGGTCAACAAGATCGCGAGCACCCCCGGGACATTCGCCATCAGCGGCTATAGCCAAGGCGCCATCGTCACGGCCAAGGTCTGGCGCGACGAGATCATGAATCCCGCCGGGCGCCTACATGACCGCAAGGACGACATCTTCGCGCACGTGACGTGGGGCAATCCCATTCGCTGTCCCGGCTACGCGAACGGCAATGGGCTCGTTCCGATGGATGTGCCCGGCGACCTCTATGGTTATCAATCCGGGGGCGTCGGCGGACCCGACGATTTGACTCCGTGGCAGACGCCGTATTGGCATATCGACTTCGCTCATATCGGCGATCACTTCGCGAGCTGCCCGACCGGCCCGGACCCTTGGACGGACGAGCCCGAGGTCGGCGAGCTCCAGACTGCGATGTACAACTTCGTCTGCAGGGGAGTCATCTCGGGTCAAAACAGCCTCCTCCTCTCGATGGGCAAGCTCATGACGGCGTTCGGCGGTGTGATCCCCTTGGGCGAGGCGGTGATCGAGTACGCCCACGACCAGAACGACCCGAAGGCCAAGGCGGACTTCCTCAAGGGCGTGGCCGCCCTACCGGGAGCGATCGAAGAAGGGATTCCCCTGTTCGAGGCGCTGATGGAGTGGTTGACCCCGAACGACCACGGCTACGACGAGACCCCTGACGCCGCGAAGAAGTGGCTCCGGTTCATCGGGTCGAGCACGCCGGTTCGCACGGCGTGAGGTCACCGTTCAGCGCACGACGCCTCGCTCCCCGTATCGATTCTCACGAGGCGGTTCGTGCCGAGGTCCACGAACGCGTCGCACGTCAGCTTCATCGCCCCGCCAATGCGTTGGTGTACGACGCGACGTGCGAGCGAGCCCGGTAGGTTCGGCCGCATCGCCGCGGGGAGGCTGGTCTCTTGATCGGATTCCCAATGCTTCTGGAGCGCACCGTCCACGAACCGATAGCGGGCTGCCCGGTGGTCGTCGCCGCCCGCGCCGCGACTCTCGAGCTCCTCGATCTCTTGGTGCACCGAATCGAAGCGCGGGCTCGCCAATGCGCTGAGGCCGGGGTGGTGGACGAAGCGCTCGAGCGACGGATCGAACAGGAAGAACGCAAAGTAGCAATTGCCCGCGCAATGCTCCCGCTGAAGGACGAGATCCGGCTGCCCATCGAAATTCGCATCGACCCAGGGAGAGCCCGGACCGAGCTCCTCGTCGGCGAACCACAAGTAGCCGAGGTCGTCGGTATCCGACTCGTCGGTCTGGAGAACCTGCACGAGCTTGCCGTCGCGACGGATGAGGATCGGATAGCGCTCGGAGGCGTCTTCTTCGTCCCCCGCGGGCGCGGATCTGAGTAGCTCCACCGTCATGCTTCCCTCGGCGCCCCTGCGCGCTTTGCGGACATCCCGCACCTGGAACAATTCGGGAGTCGCGAGGAAACGGCCGGTGTCCGCGGAGAAGTGCCAATACCGTACCGTTCCGCCCTCGACGCGCACGCGCGGCTCATCCGTTCGCTCGAGGACGCGGGGAAGCATGATGAGGTCATCGCTCCCGTCGCCGTCGAAATCGGCGCGCAAGAGCTCCATGGCACGAAGCTCGCCGGCGCCGACGTCATCGCTCATCGAGAGGGTTTGTAAGGTCTGTCCGCCGCGCGATACGACGACCTCGTGATAGAGATCGTCGAAATTGGGCTTGAGAACAGGCATAAAACTGTACTCGAGCGCATTCGCGGCCTGCGTGCCGGCCGGAGGCGCGGACGCGCGAGCGTCCGCCTCCATTGGTGCGGCCGAGGGCATCCCGTCGCTGTCGCTCCGTACGCAGGATGTGACTGCGGCGATGAGGACGAGCGCTGAGCTGATCTGGACGAGCATCGTCTCCTTCGTGGCGGCGCCCATGATTTTGCGGGCCATGGAACGCCACCCGGCCACACCACATTCCAGCCCCGCTCCGAATGCGGCGAAGCGCACCACCCGCTGGACGCCGCGGCTACAGCTACGGCTTGTGCGCGGTATAGCGCACGTGGGTCACGCGCGGCGACGCGATGGTCTCGACGAGGTCGACGCCGACGTCGCGGCCGATGTTCGCGAACAGTCGCGTCCCGCCTCCGAACATGACCGGCGCGATCGCGAGCGAGAATTCGTCGACGAGCCGGGCCCGTAGGTACTGCTGGATGACGTCGGCGCCGCCGGCGATGCGAATGTCGCGATCACCGGCCGCCGCGCGCGCTCGGCGGAGCGCGCTCTCGATGCCGTCGTTCACGAAGTAGAACGTGGTGCCGCCAGGGCGCACCCACGGCTCGCGCACCTGCGAGGTCAACACGAATACCGGCGTGTGAAACGGCGCTTCCTCGGGCCACATCCGTTCGCCGAGGTCGAACATGCGCTTGCCCATGATGCTGACGCCGATGCGCCGGAACGTAGACTCGACGATCTGGTCGTCGATGCCGGTCTCGCCGCCCTCGCCGATCTTCAAGTTCTCCCGGAAGAATCGCGTCGGCAGGATCCAGCTATGGAGCTTGCCCCACTGGGCCCCCCAATCCTCGTAGGTCGGTTCGCCGGCGTGCTCGAGGTCCATGCCGGGCGGTACGAGATATCCGTCGAGGGAGACGCTGACGCTGAAGAACACCTTGCTCATCTGTACGGACCTTTCGTGGTGTGGTCTGGTTCTGAAACGACGGCCGGACGCGCCAGTCATCGGTCCATGAGCGACAATTTCGAGCCCTTGGTGGAGGCCGCCCGCGGCGGCGACGAACGAGCGTTTCGTGCGTTGATCGAACCGCTCGAACGCGAGCTGCACGCGTACGCCTACCGCATGCTCGGCGGGTTCCACGACGCCGATGACGCGCTCCAGGAATCACGGCTCAAAGCGTGGCGCGCGCTCGCGACGTACGAACCGCGCGCGAGCTTCCGCGCGTGGATGTACCGGATTGTCACCAACACCTGCCTCGACATGCTCAAGGCGCGCTCGCGTCGTGTGCTGCCGCAGGACGTCAGCCCGTCGGTCGCGCCGGGGCCACCCACGACCGCGCCGCGCTCCGACATCCTGTGGCTCGAGCCATACCCCGATGCGCTGTTGCCGGCGGTGCCGGGGCCCGAGCAGGTCGCGCGGCTGCGCGAGGGCATTCGGCTCGCATTCGTGCGCGTCGTGCAGGTTCTGCCGCCGCGCCAGCGCGCCCCGCTGATCCTTCACGACGTCCTCGACTGGAGCGTCGTCGAGGTCGCCGCCATCCTCGAGACCACCGAGGCCGCGATCAACAGCGCGCTGCAACGTGCACGTGCCGCGATCGCGCGCCCACGCGGGGAGTCACCCGCGCTCACGCCGCGCCACGCCGAGGTCGTCGACCGGTTCGTGCACGCGTGGGAGAGCGGCGACTTCGACGACTTCGTCGAGCTGCTCGCGACCGACGCGGTGATGAACATGCCGCCGTGGGAGTACTGGCTCGACGGCAAAGATGCGGTCGTGGCGACGATGCGATCACCGGGCACCTGGGACGGCGAGCCGCGCCCCGGCCGCTACCGGATCGTGCCCGCGCCGATGAACGGCGACCCCGGCGGACTCGCCTATGTCCGCGGGCCGGACGGTCGCTACCACCCCGTCTGCCTCACCGTCATGTCGCTCGACGCCGACGGCCGCGTCGTCGAGCTCACGACGTTCGTGCTGCCGGAGCTGTTCGCGGCGTGGGGCTTCCCGCCGGTGCTCGACGCGTAGGGTGAAGCGGCACAAACGCCAAGAGGCGCCGTTAGGCGCCTCCAGCTTAGTTGCGCGGGCAGGATTTGAACCTACGACCTTCGGGTTATGAGCCCGACGAGCTACCAGGCTGCTCCACCGCGCGAGGGGCACTCTAGTCAGGGCGCTTTGCTTGTCAACGGATTCGTTCACGTCGTGTGCGACTAACATCCGCGGCCATGTCTCGGCGGTTGGTTCGCGCGCTGGTTCTCTGCGGTTTGCTCGCTGGTTCGTCGTTGGTTGGATGCGGTGGCGAAGGCGGCCAACCCGGCGCGAGCGCGACGGCGGAAGCCGCCGGTTCGGCGAAGGCGCCCGGATCGAAGGAAGGCGCGACCGCCAGCCCGACCGGCGCGACGGCCGCCTCGGCTGCTCCCCTGAAGGAAGGCGGCGTTCGCTTCACCTACGCCCCGGCGGTCGTGGGCGAGCGCATCGAGCTCGCGGGCTCCTCGACGATCGACGCGACGGTCACGCTCGAGCGCAAGACGACACGCGAGCACACGACGTCGAAGCAGCGGGCGACGGCGGAGGTGCTCGAGGTGAAGGACGGCGTATCGGTGAAGGAGCGCGTCGTCGTGAACGAGTGGGATCGGCGCTCTTCACCGCCGCCGTTCAACAAGCCGTTCATCCTGTCGCTCGCGGGCGAGAAGATCCAGGTGACCGACGACAAGGGCGCGGCGGCGCCGGCATCGATCAGCGAGTGGTTTCGATCGACCTGGGAGCTCGGCCGGAAAGAGCGCTTCGGTAATCTGCTCGACGGGCGCGGCGTCAACCCGGGTGACGAGCTCGGCGACCTCACCGATCTGCTCGCGGGCTTTCAATGGCCCGGCGTGAAAGCGCGTCGGGTGATGGATCGGAAGGTGACGTTCTTCGGAATGGATGGCTCCGACGCGCGCGTGGACTACGCGTTCGACGTCGAGCTCGATCTGCACGGCGGAACGCTGGTCCTCAAGATGCAGGGCAAGCTCTACCTCGCCGTTCCGAGCGGCACCGCGGTGAAGAACGAGCTCGAGTGGACGTTCACCGCGAAATCGGGTGACGCCGATGTCGGCTCCGGAAAGGGCAAGACCGTCCTCACCGCGAAGCGCACGCCACCAGCGTAATGCTCAACCGACCGCAGACGTCGGCGGGCCTTCGACGAAGACGTTGTCGATCGCGGTCACGACGCCTTTGCCTTTGACCGTCGAGCTCTCCAGCGTCGACACAGGCAACCTCTGAAGCCCCGCGTACGTCCCCCAGCGGCCATCGGCGAGGATGTCACCGGAGCGCGTCGGTGAGGTCATCGTCACGATCTCGTGCCTGTCTTGGCCGGCGAGCACCGTTTTGATGCCCTTCTCGACGGGGTCACCGCCGGCTTTGAGCGCGGCCTCTTTGGCCTTCGCGGCCTTCTTCTTCTTGGCCTCCTCGAGCTTCTCTTTCTGCTCTTTCAGGGCCTTTTTGACCTGCTCTTGGTACGCCTTGAACTTGTCGTCGTTCTTGTACTTCTCCATCGTCTCGCCGAGCGCCTTGTTGGTGGAGACGTTCGAGTACGGCTCACCGCGCTCCGACAAGTAACCGGCGTATTGCGTCGACTCATTGCTGAGCTTCGCATCCGGCTTGTACTCGAATTGATTCGATGGATTCGCGCCGACGACGGTCGCATCGACGGGTGCACCGCTCGCGGCATTCGGATCGAAATCGTAATCGCCCATGTTCTGCCCAGCGGCGATGTTGATCTCGGCGCTCGGGTCGGTGTCGCCGGGTTTGCCGTCGACGACTTTGGCATAACGCAGCGGCTGATCCGCCTCGGCCACACCCGGCTTCAGGAGCTTCACGAACGATCCGAGATTGGCGGGTAGCCCGGCTCGGCTGACGATTCCCGGCTCCGTTTCCGGATCGGCGTATTCGATCTTCGACGCATTGCCCTTCTTGTCGCGCTCGAGCACGTACGAGATGGATGTCCGCCGCTGCCAACCCATGTCGTAGAAGAGGTCGGAGCCGAGGTGCTTCGCCATGCGCCGGAACGTCGGCAGCTCGTCGCTCTTCGCCGAGCTGTAGCCCTGCGCATCGAGGAGCTGGGAGAACGCCGCGTCGTTGCCGACCGGGTTCTTCGTCGTATCGGTCCAGCTTCGGTCCTCGAGGTACTTCGCCGCTGCGTGGAGCTGTTTGTCGCTGGCGGTGGGGCCCTTCTTGTTGTCGGCCCCCGCGGACTTGAGCTTGTCGAGCACCGCGCGCCGCCACTCTTCGATGGAGCGGCCGGTCTTCTCCGCGGACTTTTGCTCCATCCTGGGGAGCGTCATTCCCTCGGCTTGATGCGCGACGGCCAATCGGGGCATGGCGGCACGCTCTGCAACCACCGGGCCGGTCGATGTGGCCCCGGGCGATTCGCCTGCTTGGCGCAGACCTAGCTAGGCTCGGGCGATGCTCTATTTCACGAACGAGGCGAAGTTCGAGCTGCCCGATGTCGGCTTCGTCGATCGCACCGTCAACGTCCTGGATGCGAAGCTCGACAACGGCCGCACCCTCGGCGTCCTCGTCGCTCGAAGCCGTTTGGCCGAAGGAACGGGCCTCAAGGAAGCAGTCGAGGCCCACCAAGATCAGGAGCGAAAGTCGCTCCGCGGCTGGACATCGTTGCAGTCCGAGTGGGTCGAGATCGACGGTCTGCCGGCCATCGAGGTCGCGATTCAATGGCGAGCCGACGAGGGAATGACCTATCAGCGGCAGCTCCACGTCCTCGCGGGCGACGAAGTGCTTCTCCTCGTGGTCAACGGCACGCTGGAGGATCGCGCGGCGAGCGACGCAACGATGGATTTCGTCCGATCCACGTTCAGTCTGCGGCGCTGAGAATGCACAACTTGGCGTCGCCAGTTGTGCATCGGACCTGCACAAATTGTGCACTGAGGCCATCGGCGAGGCCCTAACGGCCATCTCGGAGCAGGCACATCCGGTGCACAAGCCTGCCGGCGATGGACCAGCTAAGCGCCCGCGTAGGCTCCTCCCTGTACCTCGAGCTGGAGATCGAGGACGCGCTCGACGTCCGCGAGTTCTCGGTCGACGACGGGCTCAATTCGCTGTTCTCGGTCGAGATCGAGGCGGTCAGCTCGAACCCGGCCATCGACTTCGAGGAGCTCGTCGGGACAACGGCGTCGTTCCACGTCGAGCTCAATGCGGCGAAGTACCCGACGATGCGCCGCCGAAGCTGGTCCGGGGTGATCTCCGAAGCGCACCTCCTCCGCTCCGAGGTCGGCGGCCTGACCGCTTACCACATCACGATCGCCCCCAAGCTCTGGCTGCTGACGCGCAGGACCAACTGCCGCGTGTTCCAGCAGATGAGCGACCTCGACGTCGCCAAAGAGGTCCTCACCGACGCGGGGCTCGAGGTCGTCGACGAGTGCACAGCTTCGTACAAGCCGCGAAAGTACCGCGTCCAATACCAAGAGACCGACTTCGCCTTCGTCTGCCGAATGCTCGAGTCCGCCGGCATTACCTATTACTTCCGCGGCAAAGACGGCGCGTCCGAGCTCGTCCTCAGCGACGCGCCGGAGCGCGGTGAAGAGCGCGGCTCGTCGCTCGAATACGCCGACTCCCCCGACCCGAACACGATCCGCGCGACGCGATTGCGAGCATCACGCGCCATTACGTCGGGCACCATTTCGGTCTCCGATCACGATCACCGCTTGGCGAACAGGCCGCTGGTTGCGTCCACCGCCCTCAGCAAACAGGTCGCGGAGACGAAGCTCGAGGAGTTCATCTATCGCCCGGGTTGGTTCCGCTATGGCGGGGATGGTCCGAAGGACACGCCGAGCGCGGACGACCGCGGGCGCACGCGCACCGATCTCCGCGAAGCGCAGCGCCTCGCCGATCAGCTCGGTGCCGCCGCAATGGCCCGCGCACGCAGGACGAGCTTCGACTCGAACGCGCTCGATCTCGCGCCCGGCCTCTGTTTGCAAATCGGTAGTCACGCGCTCTCCGAGCGAATGGGCAAGCTGCTCGTCACCCGCACGAGCGTGACCGGCGCACATGACAGCGAAGCGCACGTGTCGGTGCAAGCCGTCCAAACCACGTCGCCGTATCGGCCGGAGATGGCGACGCCGCAGCCGACGATTCCCGGCATCGAAACGGCGACGGTCGTCGGCCCCGCCGGCGAAGAGATCCATTGCGACGAGTTCGGTCGCGTCCGCGTGCAGTTTCATTGGGACCGCTACGGCACGATGGACGAGATGAGCTCGTGCTGGGTGCCCGTGAACCAGCCTTGGGCGGGCGGCGGGATCGGCGCGATCAACATCCCCCGCATCGGCCAAGAGGTCATGGTCGGCTTCCTCGGCGGCAATCCCGAAGAGCCGATGATCCTCGGCCGGATGTTCACGAATCTGTTGCGACCGCCGTATCGCTTGCCCGAGCAAAAGACCATCAACGGCTTCAAGAGCCAGGAGATGGGCGGCGGCGGCGGCAAGAACGAGCTCCACTTCGAGGACTCCAAAGGGTCGCTACGCATGTATCGACACGCGGGGAAAAACGAAGACACCGAGACGGTCGAGAATCGGACCGAGTGGGTCGGCAAGAACCGCTCTTCGCAGATCGACGAGAATCGATCTTCGGCCATCGGCGGCAACGACAAGAAGCAAGTCAGCGGCAACGAGACCGAGGCCATTCAAGGCGACCAAAAGCACTCCGTCCTCGGCGACAAGATCGGCAGCGTGCTCGGAAACCTCCTGTCGATGGCAGGCGGCGAGCGGATCATGCAGACGATCGGCGGCATGGTCTCGAATGCGCTGTCGCACACGCTCGAGAGCATGGTGTCGACGACGCTGAAGGTCGGCGCCTCGACGATTACGATCACGCCGGAGTCGATCGTCATCAATTCCCCGAAGATCCTCCTGAACCCGGGCGATGCCGCGGCACAAGGCGCTTCGTTGAACGGCGGCTCGCAGGGTGGTGGGCAATGAAGCTCAAGAGCGCGACGTTTCTGTCGATTCGCGGGCTGCCCGACATTCAATGCCCGTTCGGCGACCCGATGGGCCCGCCCGCCGATGTCATGGCGATCACCGGCGCGCCTGCATCGGGCAAGACGCGCATCATCGAGGCAATCCTCGCCGCCAAAGAGGTGCTCGCCCCCTACGGGCCGATGGTCACGGGCGAGCCTTGGCTGCGTGCGGGTGAATCGTCCGCGAAGATCGAGCTCACCTTCGTCCTCGACGAGGAGGAGCAGCGGATGACCGGCGTCAAAGATCGGACCGTCCGGGCAGAGGCGCTCTTTGGTCCGCGCGCCTGCAGACACGAGGCCGACGAGGGATTCCTGTCTCTCCTCGAGCGGTACGAGCACGGGCCTCGCTACGGCAAATTCGAATACTTCCCCGACAACCGGTCCTTGCCCCCGCCCGGTCCGCCTCACGGGCTTCAAGCGGTCGAACAACGAATGTGGCGCATCGGTCGCGACGTACGCAAATATGGATTCGTCCCGCGCCTCTTGAACGACCTCGGTCAAGACGCCGCTCGCGCCGAGCGATTCACCAACGCGCTCCACATGTTGAGCCCGACGGTCCAATACGTCGGACCGACCGGTGGGGATCCGCTTCGGTGTTTTTCCAGCCGCGGCGGCGGACCCTCGACCTGTCACGAGCTGTCGTCGTCCGAAGCGCACGCGGTGCTGATCGCGTCGACGGCGGCGCTCCTTCACCTCGAGCGTTCCATCGTGTTCCTCGACAAGCCCGAGATCTCCGTCGACGAGCGAAACATCGTGTCGTTCGTCTCCGGCGTACGGAACCTCGCGAAAGATCTCCAGGTCATCGTCGCGACCACGAGCCCCACGCTCGTGGCCAGCCTCGGACCACGCGCAGTCGTCGACCTCGGCGGTTATTGAGGAGTCGTCATGGGTCGGACCGTACTCGTCAGCGCCGGCCATTCGGAGTCGGATCCCGGCGCGGTTGGCAATGGTTATGTCGAAGCGCGGCTCGCCGTCGAGCTGCGCGATATCGTCGCGCGCAAGCTTCGATCGGCCGGGGTCAACGTCCTCACCGACGGAATGGATGGGCGAAACGATCCGCTGAGCAAAGCGATCTCACTCGCCCGCACCGCAGACGTCGCGGTCGAGATTCATTGGAACGCGTCGAACGGCGCGGGCCACGGGATCGAGTGCCTCGCGAAGCCGAATCTCAAGCCGATCTCGAAGGCTCTCGCGGGCGCCGTTGCCAATGCGACCGGGCTCGTTCTTCGCGGCGAGTCAGGCTGGAAGTCGGACGGCTCCGGACATCACAAGAAGCTCGGCTTCTGCGAGGCCGGCGGCGTCATCCTCGAGGTCTGCTTCATCGACAACAGCCGCGACATGGCGGCCTACGTCGCGAACAAGAGCGCCGTCGCGCAAAACGTGGCGGACGTTCTCGCCGCCTATGCGTCGCGGTCGGCGGTCGCATCCGGCCGCACCGGGAATGCCGCGCCGGCAACGAAGCCCGCCGCGGACACGTCCGGATATCGCCACGTCCTGCTCCGGCGCGGCTCGTTCAATGCGTCCGTCGGCCAGGTGCAGCGGCGCCTCGTCGCGCTCGGCTATCGGGTCGGAGTCGACAACGATTTCGGCGCCGAGACCGACCGGGCCGTGCGCGGCTTTCAAAGAACGGCGGGGCTCGAGGTGGACGGCGTCGTCGGATCGAGGACGTGGCGGGCATTGTTCGACTGAAAGGAGGCTCGCGTGCGGATTCGGCGAGGAATGGCCTATTACACGAACGAGCTCACCTTCGAGCCGAACGTCGATCTGCACGACAGCACGGCGCACCGCCTGGAGGGTAAAGGCCACGACGGCCCGGTGCGGGTGCTCGTTTTGCGTGCAAAGTCGCCCGCAGGCTCGAGGCTCGACGAGGTCGTCGAACGACAGCTGCGCAAAGAGCGCGTGGCGGTCGAAGGTTTCGAGATCCTCGGGAGCCGCGCGGTCGAAGCGGCGGGTGTTCCTGCGCTGGATATCTCGCTCCAGTATGTCGCGGGCAAATCGGACTGTTATCAGCGAGATCTCCATTTCATGCGCGACGGCGTCCTCTTTCGTCTGGGGTCGACGGGGACGATGCAGGATCGTGACACTGTCGACGATGTCGTCGATCGCGCGCTTTCGTCCCTTCGATGGAGAGACGCGGTCCATGGCCATCGTCGGTCGTCGAACGCGACGTATTGGACCAACGACCTTTCGTTCGAGCTGAGCGATTACAGGTTCACCGATTTGACGATTCACCTCTTCGAGTCGATCGAAAAGGACGAGCCGAGCGGATTCACCCTCGCGCGCGCCCCCGTCCCCACGATCGGCTTCGTCGAAGCCACAACCCAGCTGTTGAAATCGGAGAGCCGGCGTCTACAGCGACACGAAACCCTGCGCAAGTCGGAGCTGGGTCGCGACAGCGTCGATGCGATCGACGTCGCGGATCGATTTCGTCTGAATGGGACGCTGGTGTATCGCAGAAGCCTCCATTTCGTCGTCGACGGGACGTGGATTCAGGCGAGCGCAATGGGACCGATGGCTGCTGCAGCCGATTGCGACGTCGTGGTCGACGGGCTCGTCGCGACGATGCGGCCTCGCGCGGCCGCCTAAACCAATCAGGAGCGACATGCCCGGCGGCTCTTCCCTACCCTCGCCCTCGTTCAGCCCGGCCGGCTCCACGCCGCCGCAAGCGTATTTCATCGGCCTCGAGCAGCCGGGCGTGCCCGCGGTAACGGGATATTGGGTCATCCCGAGCCAGCAACATTGGGCTCACGGAGTCTCCGGCACATCGAGCGCATTCGCGGCGCCCGAGGGGACTTGGTATTCGACCTCGGGCTACTTGACGACCTCCGAGAACGGAATGGTGGAGGATACGTCGCTCGGCCGCATCAACCACAAAGTCCAATTCGGTATTCTGAAGAAGGGTGCGGTCGCGCCGCCGACCGGCAACGTCAAAGCGAGTGATCTCACCCGCGACTTCTGGGACAAGACCAAACAGGCGAGCCGGGACGGCATTGCTGCCCACGTCGACCAAGTCGGTGGAACCGGCAAAGAGAGCCCCGTCGGCACGCTCGGTTGTTTCGGCGCCCGCGATTCACCGGCGGTCGCCGGGCTCACGCCGATTCAATACGGAAAGAACGGCAAGCCGATCGGCGGCGGCGTTCCTTATCTCGACGGCGGCGACACCGGGACGACCGACCCCGCCATGCTCGTCCGGCACCAAGAGGCCATGAAGGCGGTATTCCAAAAGCCGGGCGTGCCGCTGCAAGTCGAGCACTACAAGACGCAGGCGGAGGTCGAGCAGCGGCTCGCGGATCTCACGCGCGATTACGACATCTGGAACAAGCCGGCCCACCACCTCATCAATCCGTGGCTGAACCCGCCGGTGGTGCCGCTCTCCAAGGCGGGCACGGACGGCGTGCCGATGTTCGATCTGCTGACCGGGCGACCGGACGTGCTCGTCGGACCGGACCTGCATCCGCTTTCGTACGCGGCCCCGGCATGCACACACGAAGGAGGTGGCTGCGTCATTCAAGGCAGCTCGTCGGTGCTCGTCGGAAAAGAGCTGTTTCAGGTCGGTCGCGAAGCGGATCCGACATCGGACGGTCTGCTCCTGCAGTCCGACGTCGAGTCGCTGCGCATCGGCGACTGATCGTGCGAAACTCGCGCCGGTTTGGCCGATCGTTCCGAAGCCGAAGAGACCTACGAGGCAGGTCCCGAGCAACCGCGCGGGTACCCTCGGCTCGTCGCGCTCTGGGACGGCGGCGGCGCGTCGAGCCCACTTCCGCAGTCGGGCAGCGTCATCGTCGGAAGAAACCGGGACGCCGGCGTGGTGCTCGACCACGGCTCGGTCTCGCGTAAACACGCGCGGCTCGAGATCCGCGAAGACGGCGTCGTTTGGGAGGACCTGGAGAGCGCCAACGGTGTTCGAATCCGGGGTCGAAAGCTCGCCCCCTCCGAGCGGGTCGCGGTGTCGTGGGACGAGCCGGTCGAGGTCGGTCTCACCATCGTCGTCGTCCGCTCGCCGAGCACAGAACGCGCGTCGCTCCCACCATCGGAGTCGCCGATGGTCCAGGTCGAGCAATGGATTCGATTGGTGGCCGGCACGGACATGCCCGTGCTGCTGCTCGGCGAGACCGGTGTCGGAAAAGGGTATTTCGCCCGCACGATTCACGACCGATCGGCCCGGGCATCCGGTCCGTTCGTGCACATCAATTGCGCGGCGATCCCCGATAACCTGCTCGAGAGTGAGCTCTTCGGCCACGAACGAGGCGCCTTCACCGGCGCGGCGCAGGCGAAGATCGGTCTGCTCGAGTCGGCCAGCGGCGGCACCGTCTTCCTCGACGAGGTCGGGGATCTTCCGCTTTCGGCGCAGAGCAAGCTCCTCGTTGCCCTCGAGCGGCGTGAAGTGATGCGCGTGGGCGCGCTCCAGCCGCGGCCGTTCGACGTGCGGCTCATCTCGGCGACGAATCGATCCATCGAAGGGGACGCGGCCGGCGGGCGGTTTCGACAAGATCTGTATTACCGCCTCGCGGGTTTACCGATTCGAATCCCTTCGCTTCGCGATCGGCAGGACGAGATCCGCGCGCTCGCGTCGCGGTTCGTCGTGGAGGCGGCGCGTCGGTTGCGCCGCACCGAGCCGGCTCTCTCCGAGGGTGCGCTACGCGCGCTCGTGCGGCATTCGTGGCCTGGCAATGTCAGGGAGCTCATCACCGTCATCGACCGCGCGATGCTGCACGCTCCGAGCGTCATCGGCGAAGAGCACATCGCGCTCGCGATGGGACCGATTGCGTCGAGCGCCCCCGCGGCACAGACCATTTCGACGCGCGCGTCGGATCCGAGCGATGGGGGTGAAACCGGAGAGCGTGAACGAATCCTGGCCGCGCTCGACGCGTGCGCCGGCAATCAATCGCGCGCCGCGAAGATGCTCGGGATTGCGCGGCGGACGCTCATCAATCGAATCGAGCAATACGGCCTCCCGCGGCCTCGCAAGTAGTCGTCCCTATTGGCCCCACGCGGTGCACGCGCCGAGCTGGGCGCCGTCGTGTTCGAAGCGCGTCGGTTGGCACGTGCCGCACGGTTTGAACTGGTCGCAAAACCAAGTTCCGTCGGCCTTCGTGCCATAACAGAGCGAGTCCACGGGGCCGCACCAATCTTGGCAATGGCCGTCGAAGCAGCCGAGACCATAACGGCAATCGCGGGAGCTGTCGCACGAGCTGATCCACGTACCGTTGCCACTCAGCCCGCAATCGAAGCTATCGACGTCGGTTCGGAAGAAGCAGGTCGTCGCCGGGTCGTCGGCGCACGGGTTTACGTTGGCAGAACGGGGGTCACAGGAGGCGACGCACAGGTTGAGCCCGGTAATGGGGGTGCCGGCCGAATTGCGCCCGACGACGCACGCATTCGCACCTTCACATGCAAAGCCATCGACACCGCAGAGCGGCTTGCAGACCGAGGTCGTGTAATCGCACCACAAGCCCGGTCCACACGCGGTATCTGCGTCGCACGCAGAGAAGGCAATGCCCGAGCCGGCGTCGACGCAGCCGAGCCCATTGGGGATACCGGCCATTTCGTCGACGATGGAGCACTTCTCGCCGTCGTCGCAACCTTCACCCGAGAGCGTGCACGCGGGTTGAATGGAGCCACCCGCGCCACCCGACGCCGGCTCGCCACCACTGCCGCCACCGCCGAATGGTGCGCCGCCGGTGCTCGTCGAAGCTCCGCCCGCCGCGCCCTGCCCGCCCTCGCCGCCCGTGGCCGAGCTGTCGGAGCAACACGACAGGAGCAACGCGAAGGCGAGCGCGTGCACAAGCTGTGCAGACAATCCGTCACCGCGATGATCAGATTGTGCATCCATCATCTTCGCCTCAGAGCTGCTTGAGACAGCCGCCATACACGACTCCATCGACGCTGATGGTCGGTGACTGGGGCACGCAGAGCGCAAACTGTGCATCGGGGTGCTCCTCCGGCGTGCAGATGTCGGTGCCGCCGTCGTACACGCACCAGTGCAGGCAACCCGAGGTGCCGTTCACCGCGAGACAGCCGAAATCCGTCGTGCACTCGAGGTGCTCCTCGCACGCGGCGCCCTCCATCTTTTCTCCGGCGGGCGCGCAATCGAACGCCATTTGCGCCGGGCGATGGACACAGTTCACGGCCCCGCCGCTCGCATCACAAGGTGTGTTGGAGACGGGATCACAACCGGCGATGCATAGCTTGAGACCCGGAATCACCTCGCCAGCCGCGGTTTGCGCCGGGAAACACGACGCATCGTCGGGGCAATCGGCGTTCTCGTCGCAAACCGGCTTGCATGTCTTCATCACGCGATCGCACAACGTGCCTGCGGCGCAATCGGCGTCGGCTGCGCAAACCGAATAAACGGGTGCGGCGCCCGACGCGGCGCAGGCCGTCCCGCCTTCGAGGCCGAGCGCATCGTCGACCACGACACATGTCGTGCCGCCGTCGCAGGAAGCGGGATCGTAAGGAGAACAGCCCGCCGGCGCGCCTCCGGTGCCTCCGCCGCCGTGGGCGGCACCGCCTGCTCCTCCCGACGGCGCTCCGGCGAGGCCGCCGCCATCACCACCGTTATCGCTGCCACCGGCTGGAGCCCCTCCGCCTCCTGCCCCTCCCGAGGCCGTCGCGCTGTCGTCTCCGCACGCTCCAATCAGCACCAATGTCAGCGCGATCGCGGCCTGCGTCTTCATCGTAAGCGTCCTAGGGTGGCCTGTGCCCGATTCAGTTTGGACATGACAGGGTCGAGCACGATCCGAAATCCGTGCCGTCGTACGCGACGGATGGTTGTTCGCAGGTGAAGCTCCCCGGGCACGATGCGGCCTCGTCGAGCGAGCACCAGGCTCGACAGGTTCGATCGGAGGCGCACCGCAAGCCGACGGCACAGTCAGCATCCTTGCTGCAGGGGCATCCGGCCTGCGTTTCGCCCGCTGCTGCGCAGTCACCCTCGGGTGAGCCGGAAGAGACGATCACGCAATTGGCCCCTGGTCCGCAGCGTGCCGTCGGTGCGTCCGGCCGGCAATGCGCCGTGCACACGGTCAAACCGGGCACCGGCGTATCGTCGGTTCGTCGCGCGCTGACGCAGGCGGCGCCCGACGGGCAATCGCCCGCGTCGGTGCACCATGGTTTGCACACCGATGTCGAGGCATCACACCAGGTGCCATCGGCGCAATCGGCGTCGCTCGCGCAGACGCTCCACGCAGCCGCTGATCCCTTCGGTCCGCAGGTGATCCCGCCGTCGAGGCCCTGCGAGGGAGTCGCGAGCGTGCATTTGAGACCGTCACCGCAGACATCCGGCCAAAGGCCGCCAGCGCACGGATTGGTGGGGGCCTCACCGCCCGCGCCTCCTTCGGCCGAGTCGTCCGTTCCGCGGAGTCGATCGAAGTCCGTCGTGAGCGTGCATGCACCGACGCTCGCGGAGACCGCGGCCACCGCGAGAAAAGACCGTGACACCCGAGCATGATTGCCCAGCGCCGTCGAAAGCACAACGCGCCGTCACGGCGGCGCGGTGTTGGTCGCGAGCATGCGGGCACACGATGGTACGCTCGGCGACGTTGCAAGGACCTGCGTTACGCCCGAAGGCTCCGCTCATCATCGGACGCTACGCTCTCTACGACGAGCTGGCCTCCGGCGGCATGGCCTCGGTCTTTTTGGCTCGGCTGCTCGGCCCGGTCGGGTTCTCGCGAACGGTCGCGATCAAGCGGATGCATCCGCAATTCGCGAAAGAGCCTGAGTTCGTCTCGATGTTCATCGACGAGGCGCGGCTCGCAGCACGCATTCGGCACCCGAATGTCGTGCCGACCCTCGACGTCGTGTGCACCGACGGCGAGCTGTTTCTCGTGATGGAGTACGTCCAGGGCGAATCGTTGTCTCGGCTGATGAAACGCGCCGCGCGCGCGACGGGCCCGATGGACCCGAAAATCGCGCTGCCGATCCTCATCGATGCGCTGCAAGGCCTCGAGGCCGCGCACAACGCCACGACCGAAACCGGCGCGCCGCTCAACATCGTTCATCGAGACGTGTCGCCGCAGAACATCATGGTCGGTGTCGACGGCGCCGCGCGGGTCTTCGATTTCGGCATCGCGAAAGCGAGCGGAAGGCTCCATACGACGCGCGACGGCGTCATCAAAGGCAAGCTCGCCTACATGGCGCCGGAGCAGCTGACCGGAAAGGTCGTGACCCCACACGCCGATCTCTATGCAGCAGCCGTCGTCTTGTGGGAGGCGCTGGCCGGGCGCCGACTCTTCGACGGCGAGCACGAGGCGCAGGTCATTCATCAGATCCTGGACGGCGTGACGTCGGGTCCACGCGCGCACAACCCGACGGTGAGCCCCGAGCTCGATGCGATCGTGTTGCGCGCGCTTTGCCTCGATCCGACCCAGCGGTTCCCGACGGCCAAGGCCATGGCCGAGGCGCTGGAAGCGCTCGGCCAGCAAGCTTCACCGGGCGAGATCGGTGCGTGGGTTACCGAACATGCGGGCCCTTCGGTCGTCGCGCGCGCGAACCGCATTCGCGAGATCGAGAGCGACAGCACGCCATTTACGCTCGGCAGCCTCGAGATGAACGAGGCTTCGGGGCCACGCGCACAGGTCGTGTCACAACCCGATACCGACGAGTCCGCCACGTTCTCGTCGAACAGCGCAAGCCGAGCCGTGGAAAAGCGCGGTCGATGGAATGGGCCGGCCGCGCCGCTGCTCGTGTCGGTGGCGCTCCTCGCCGCGGGCGGGGTCGCGTATCTCGTTATGCGGCCGTCTCGAGAGTCCGCGGGTGACGACACCGCAAAGGTCGAATCCGCGTCGGCGGTTTCGGCCGTGGCCGAGGCAGCCCCCTCTGCCACGGGAGCTCGCGTGGTCGTCGCTCCGTCGGCGGCGCCGACCGACTCGGCGAGCGCCGCGCGCGTTACCGGCCTCGTGAGCGCACCATCGACGACGGCCCGGAACGTGCCTGTGGCCTCGGGACCAACATCGAAACCCGCGCCAACGACAGCAAACACCGCGCGCCCTGCGCCCACTTCGGTCCCCAACCCGTGTGTCCCTCCTTATTACTTCGACGCCGAGGGGATCAAACACCCCAAGCCGCAATGTTTGTAGCCCAACGATTCGCGACACGACTCTGCGTCGCCCTCGTGGCAATGGTCGCCGTCGGCTCCGCCATTGCCAATTCCGTGGGGGCGCAAGAGGCGGATGTTTGCACCAATGCTTACACGGAGAATCAACGGCTGCGTAAGCAGGGCAAGCTGCTGTCAGCGCGCTCAGCGCTCCTTCAATGCGTTTCGCCGAGCTGTCCGGCGATGATTCAAAACGATTGTGCACAATGGTTGACCGAGCTGGACGGCCAATTGCCGACCATCGTCGTCGCAGCAATGGGTCCCGACGGGCGAGACACCGCGACGGTCGAGATACGCGACGGCGGTATCGTCATCGCGACCGCCTTGGATGGCCGGCCGATCCCGCTCGATCCTGGGCCGCACGAGCTCGATTTCATTCATCCCGGAGCGCCGCCACAGCATCAATCGATCCTGGTTCGCGAAGGAGAGCGCAATCGCAACGTGCAGGTCTCCTTCCAATCAGTCGCCGTCCCCGTCGGGCCGAGGGCTCCGATAACGGCGACCGACGGTCCGCCACGCGGGCTCGCCTATCCAGGTATCGCAATCGGCGGTGTCGGGCTGGCCGCCCTCGGTGTCTTCGTCGGGTTGGGCGTGACCGGGAAAAGCGACTTCGACGAGCTCGACCGCAAGTGCGGCTCGCTCGCCCCTGCGCCGAACACGCGCACCTGCAGCGAGGATCAAATCGAGCCCGTCGAGACGCAGCTCGTCGTCGCGGACGTCTTTCTCGGCGTGGGCGCGGGCCTCACGGCGCTCGGTCTGACCCTCGTGGTGGTCGACTTCGCGATGCCGTCGTCGCGCGAAGCCCCCGTCAGCCTCTCCGTTGGTCCCACGGGCGCGAGCGCCCTGGTTCGATTTTGATCCGAGCGCTCTCGTTGACGCAGCATTTGCGCTCGGAAAGACTCCGCGAGCCTGCCCGAAGGGCTGCCAAGTGACAATGAACGGGCTGTCCAGACCTCGGCGTTCGGCTCGGCGTTCGGCCCGGCCTTCACCTGCGCGCGTCAGCGCGGGCCGGGCCGAACGCCGAGCCGAAACTTGGGACAGCCCCTAGGAATGCTCGAGAAGGGACGTGTGCTCGCCGGGCGCTACGAGCTCGAGCGGCTTCTCGCGCAAGGGGGCATGGGCGAAGTGTGGGTCGCGCGCCATCGGCTGCTCGACGTTTCCGTCGCCGTGAAGCTCATGAGCCGCAAGACTCGAACGAACTCGACGCTGCGCGCGCGGTTCGAGCGTGAGGCCAAGGTCGGGGCTCGGCTGCGCACGCCACACGTCGTTCAGGTTCTCGACTACGACGTCGACGACGAGACACCGTTTCTCGCGATGGAGCTCCTCGAAGGGCAGGATCTGTCGGCGGTCGGCAAGGCTCGCCCGCGCTTCGCGTTCGCCGAGGCGGTCGACCTGTTGGCGCAAGCGGCGCGTGGCCTCGCGGCGGCGCACGAGGTCGGCATCATCCACCGCGACGTGAAGCCATCGAATCTGTTTTTGGCGCGCGTCTCGGCGGGACAGGAGATCGTCAAAGTCCTCGATTTTGGGATCGCGAAGATCCCCGACGAAGACAAGCTCACGCGAACGAACGTGGTCCTCGGATCACCTGCGTACATGAGCCCGGAGCAGGTGATGGCCAAACCGATCGACGCGCGCAGCGACGTTTGGAGCCTCGGTGTCGTCGCGTTCTGGATGCTCGCTGGAGAGCTGCCTTTTGCCGGGCCGAACGCGACCGCGGTCAGCGAGCGCATCGTGAAAGGTGATCGACCGAGCCTCGGCGACCTCGTGCGCGGCCTGCCGGAAGAGCTCGACGACATCTTCGAGCGCGCGCTCGCGTTGGATCCGAAAGAGCGCTTCGCCTCCACGCTGGAGCTCGCAGAAGAGCTCACCCGCCTCGATCGCGCGTACCCCGACGTGGGTGCGGGCGAATCGGTGCAAGACCTGCCGACGGATCGGCTTCGACCGATCGAGGCCGATTCGGAGCCGGAGACGAAGACCTATGCCGTGAAGACGGAGCGGCTGTTTCGCGCGCGCGGCGATACCGTCCGAATGCCGCTCGCCGCGAGCAGGCACGAGCCCACGCCGCGCCGCGCAAGCCTCGAATCGAATCGAGCGCCCGCCGCGTTATGGCTGGTTCCACTCGCGGCGCTGGTGCTGGTGATCGTCGGGCTTTTGGTGCTGCTTCGCTGAGATCCGAGAGCGCCGCGGCATATTCGTTGCAGCCATTTCGCCGTGGAGCTCGTCGTCACGCACGCGGTCGCGGACTTCGACGCATTGGGCGCCGCCGTCGGAGCGCACCTCTTGTATCCGCGGTCGAGGATCCTTCTCGGACCCTTGGGCGCCGGTCCACGCGAGCTCGTCGCGGTCCACCGCGATCGGCTGCCCATCGTCGAGCCTGCGGAGATCGATGTCCGGGCGGTGCGGCGTGTGATCATCGTCGACGTCCGACGCGCGAAGCGCCTCGCCCTGGTGCCGGGACTCCTCGAGCGCATCCAAAGACGTGACGGCATCGAGGTGCACGTCTGGGATCACCACGGCCCATCGGAGGACGACGTCCACGCGGACCAGGCGATCATCGAGCCCGTCGGATCGGCGACCACGTTGCTCGTCGAGGCATTGCAGCGCCGACAAATCCCGTTCGGCCCGATGGAGGCAACGGTCATGGCGCTCGGCGTTCACGTCGACACCGGCTCGCTCACGTTCGGCGGATCGACGGGCCGCGACGCAGCTGCGCTCGGATGGCTGATGAATCGCGGCGCGGCGCTCTCGGTCATCAATCGGTACTTGCGCCCTCCATTCGGAGACTCGCAGCGCGAAGCCTTGCGCGTATTGCTCGCCAATATGACCGTCGAGAAGATCGGCGGCGCACGCGTCGGATTCGCGGTCCTCGATCATCCATCGGGGAGGCTCGACGAGGTCGTCTCCGAAGCGCTCGCGCTCGAGGACGTTCACGCGCTTTTCGTGATCGTGCCCGACGGGCGCAGCGGAGCGTGCGTCATCGCGCGTTCCCGCGCGAGGTTCGTCGATGTCGCCCACCCCGTCGCGCACCTCGGCGGAGGCGGACATCCCGTCGCCGCTGCAGCAACGTGCCGCGGCCTCTCACCCGCCGACGCGCGAGCTCGCCTTCTACACGCGCTCCGAAACGAGCCGCCGAAACCGCTCAAAGTCGCCGACATCATGTCGAGCCCGGTCGCGACCGTCGGGACCAAGACGCCGCTCGCGCACGCGAAAGAAGTCCTCGTCCACGGCGGCTTCACGGGGGTGCCGGTCGTCAAAGACGAGCGTGTCGTCGGCATGCTTTCCCGCCGAGATCTCGCGAAGGCCGAGCGCAAAGACGAGCTCGATCGACCCGTCCGCAAAGTGATGTCCGCTCCGGTCTGCAGCACCACCGAGGATGAGCTCGTCGAAGAGGCGCTCGCGACGATGGAGCAGGCCGACGTGGGGAGACTGCCCGTGCTTCGAGGAGAACGGCTCGTCGGGATCGTCACCCGCGACGACTTGCTCGCGTTTCTCTACGGTGAAGCGCCTCCGTCAGCGAGATGACGCGACGGTGCCCGTAGAATGGGCTCATGCTCCGCCGGTCGCTCGCTCCTCTTTGCGCAGCCTTCGCTTTTTCGCTTCTTCTCGGGTGCGGCGACAAGAAGAAGCGGCACACCGACGACGCAGAAATAAGGCCGGACCCCGTCGTCGCGAGCGCCAGCGCGAGCACGTCGGCCGAGCCGATCGATCCGTCGATCACGTTCAAGTACACGCCGGTCGAAATCGGCGAGCGCAAACAGGAGTCGTGGACGAGCCGGACCGAAACGATCACGAACCGCGGCGGCCAGCAGGACACCGTCGTCGAAACCGAAGCGAGCCGCGTCATTTATGAAGTCCTCGCGACGAAAGACGGCGTGACCGCGCGCGAGCGTCTCGTCTACGATCAATTCGAAGAGAAGATCGGTCCACTGCTGAAACCGACGCCGGAGACGCTCGGAAAGCCGTACGAGGTATTTCTTCGTGACGGGGTGCTCGACGCCGTTCATACGGACGGCACACCCGCGAGCCCGAGCGAGGTCTCGTGGATCGACGGTCGATGGGGGCTCGGCCGCAAAGAATGGATGGCCGACGTCTTCGACGGCCAAACCGTCCGCCCCGGCGAGACTGTCCCACCGCTCGTCGCCAAGCTGAAGGGCCTGCTCGGGCTCGATTCACCCAGCGTGAACGTGAAGTCGGAGCGCTGCACGTTCGAGGGTCGCGAGGGGCGGGACGCGAAGTTCGTCTATCGGTTCGAGCACGAGGTTCGCGGCATCGCGAAGGCAATGGTGGCCACGTCCGGCACGCTGTACGTCTCGATCCCGCGGGGCGCCTTCGTTCAGGAAGAGCGGAAAACCAGCTACCGCAGTGACGACGGGCAGACCCGAATCGAATCGGTCACGAACCACGCACGCATGAGTCTTCCGCCCGCCGCGGGCGCTCGGTCGGCGCCCCGTTGAGGGCATTGGAGCACCGGCGAGAGTGCGTGTAACCTCCGTCACCATGCGCAAGCTGTCGGTCACGCACGTTATCGAATGCGACGTCGAAACGTTCTGGAAGACGTTCTTCGACGCCGAATACAACAAGAAGCTCTATTCGGACGGGCTCGGCTTCAAAGAGTTCGAGATCCTCGAGCAGAGCGAGACGAAGCGCAGGATGCGCGGCGTGCCGAAGATGAACCTCCCCGGCCCGGTGGCGAAGCTCCTCGGCGACCGCTTCGGGTACGAGGAGCAGGGCTCGTTCGACAAGGCGTCGAACAAGTTCTCTTGGAAGATGTTGCCCAACACGATGGGCGACAAACTGTTCACCAACGGCTTCACCAAGATCGAGCCCGCCGGTGACGGCAAGGTCCGCCGCATCAGCGAAGCGAACATCGAGGCGAAGGTCTTCGGGGTCGGGGGCCTTCTCGAAAGCACGGCCGAAAAAGAGGTCCGTGACAGCTGGGACAAAGAAGCCGCCTTCATGAATCGCTGGGTCAAAGAGCACAAATAGACCGGCGAAAAACATGGGGAGGACGTTTGCGATCGGCGACATCCACGGGGACATCGAGGCGCTCAATCGCCTCTTGAAGCGCCTTCCGAAGCTTCAGTCCGACGACACGCTCTTATTCATCGGCGACTACATCGACCGCGGACCCAGCTCCCGCGAGGTGGTGAAGCGGATCCGCGAATTGCCGTCTCGCACGAAGGCACACGTCGTCGCGCTGCGCGGCAATCACGAAGATGCATGGCTCCAGGTCGTCGACAGCGGCTGGCCGGAGTTCGTCATGCCGCGCAAGAACGGGTGCTACGAAGCGATGCGCTCGTTCAAGCGACAGCCCGTGCCGGCGGAAGACGAAGTGCCCACGAACGAAGAGTTCCGTGAGCTTTTGACCGGCACCTTCTTCCCCAAAGACGTCGTCGATTGGATGCGTTCGCTGCCGTACTTCCACGAGGACGATCACGCGATCTACGTCCACGCCGGCCTCAAGCGCCCCGACAGAGAGGGACCGTTCCCGCATCCTCGCGACGTCGAGCCGAAGCGATCGTTGCTCTGGGTTCGCGATCAGGACTTCTTCCGCAACTACCGCGGCAAGACCATCGTCTTCGGTCACACGACGACGGAGCAGCTGCCGGCCGAATTGTCGTCGTACACAGCGGACGATCCCACGGATCTGTGGGCCGGCCCTTGCGCGGTCGGCTTGGACACCGGCGCGGGCAAGGGCGGGTTTTTGACGGCGTTCGAGCTCCCCGAAGGCAACGTCTACGAATCGAGGTGAGGTCATGTCGAAGCGCGCGCGGCACACGCTCCCGAAGGTCTTCGCCGCGATCGCATCGAGCGTCGTCGCTGCGTCGGTCGCATCGTGCTCGAGCCCGGAGGCGACGGGTGGAGGCGACGACGACATTGGGGGCCAGCGCGGCTCGACGATGTCGTTCGTGGACGTCGATGCCGAGACGCTCGCGCGCTTGAAGGCGATGCCGGCAATCCCAATGGAGGAGTGCAACAAGCTCTGCACCGAGCCGGCCGGTCAGCTGACGTCGTGCATGGTGTATCCGCCGCCCGGCGGCGGTCCCGAGAAGATCGGCTGCACCTGGGAGACGGTGTTCTATCGGCGCGGTCGTCTACCTCGTGGCGTCGAAGCGCAGGCACCGTCGTCGCGTGATCCGGGCGCATGTTTCGCACACGCGGCCTACCTCGAGCACGCATCGGTGCACGCCTTCGGGCTTCTGGTGAAAGACCTGCGCGCGCTCGGAGCACCTTCTTCGCTCGTCGCGCGCTGCCGCGCCGCTCGCCGCGACGAGCTCTCGCACACGCGCATCATGCGCGGTCTCAGCCAGCGTGCAGGCGTCGAGCCCCTCGTCGCGCCGGCCACAGATCGGCCTCGTGCATCGCTCTTCGACCTTGCGATGGAGAACGCGGTCGAAGGCTGCGTGCTCGAGACGTTCGCGGCGCTGCTGTCGATCGTCGACGCGCGAACGGCGACGAGTCCCTCGCTCCGTCGCAGGCTCGCGAGGATCGCCGACGACGAATGCCGGCACGCGCGCCTCTCGTGGGACATCGCCGCCTGGGCCGAGCCGATGCTCGCCCTCGAAGAGCGTCGAGCCGTCGAAGAAGCGCGCGCTCGCACGCTGGACGCGTTGATCGAGGCAACGGATCGCCTCGCAGAACGCGATGATCCCACGCTCGCGACGCTCGCGCGATCGCTGGAGACCGTGCTCGCGCGGCCGACCGGCGACGTCGCGCTCGCGCTCGCGGCTTGAAGCTGGAACCCCGCCGCTCCCTGCGTTGTCGTAGGAGGTTCGATGCGCCGGCGCGAGCTGCTCCTGACCTTCGGATCCACGGCGCTCGCGTGCTCCACCGGCACCGAGGGATCGCCGTTGCGCGCGCGGCGAGGCGTCGCAGCCGAGACGAAGAAGATCACCGAGGGCATGGTCTCGCGCTCGGATCCGCCAGCCCTCCGGCTCGTTCGCGACAAGCTCGCGCCGCTTCACCACCGCACGGAAAAGCCGAAACCCGGCGACTGGCTCTACGATCACCCCGAAGGCGGCCAGACCTTCGAGGAGTACCTCGTCAGCGAGCCGACGCGACCAACGCCGAACCGCCGCACGCTCGTCGTCGCTCCCCTCGGAGAAATGCCGCCCGCGAGCCTGCGCATCGTCGAGCGCACGACCGAGTACCTCGGGCTCCACTTCGGTTTGCCGACGCGCGTCGCACCTGCAATCGCGCTCGATCCGCCTTCTTCCGCGCGCCGCGAGAAGTTCGGCTCGGAACAGTTTCTCACCCGCTGGATCCTCGATCGCCTTCTACCGAAGTACCTGCCCGACGACGCTGCCGCGCTGATCGGCTTCACCGCGACCGACCTCTGGCCCGGTGAAAATTGGAACTTCGTGTTCGGGGAAGCGACCTTCAGCGAGCGCGTCGGCGTTTGGTCCCTTCACCGTTTCGGCGATCCTTCGGCTGGCGCGGACGCCGAGCGAACAGCGCTACTTCGCGCGCTGAAAATCGCCGTCCACGAGACGGGCCACATGTTCTCCCTCCCGCACTGCACGAAGTACCCCTGCGTCCAAGCGGGGACCAACAGCATGGATGAGACGGATCTCTCGCCGCTGTGGCTGTGTCCCGAGTGTTTGCCGAAGATCGCGTGGGTCACCGCGACCGATCCGCGCGCCCGCCTCGCCGAAACGAGCCGTTTCTGCGCGGCGCACGGCCTGAAAGCCGAGGCGGCGTTCCTCGATCGATCCCTCGCCGCGCTCGAAGCGTAGAGCGATCCAAAACGTCGCCGGCTGGGGCTAAACTGCGCTGCGATGAACCGGAGCTGGGCACGTCTCGGGAAGGTGGCGCCTCTCGTTTCGCTGATATTCGCGGCAGCTTGCGCCAACGTGCACCCGCCGTCGGATTCGACGACCGTGGACGTCGAAGACGGCAAGCCGAGCGACGCGACGGCAGCGACGACGGCAACCGCGACTCCGTCGACGACGCCGACGACGGAGCCCGGGGCCGGGGTCGAGCCCGTGACCCCCGACGGCTCGACTGCGGCGATCCCCTCCGATACCGCAACGACCTTGACCGCCACGATGCGCGGCGACTCGATCATCCCGGCGGCGCCGATCGCCTATGAGGTCGGCGCCTCCAAGCTGCGCGAGTCGAGCATCCCGTCGCTCAACCAAATCAAAGCGTTCCTCGACGCGATGCCGGACATCACGCTTCTCCGCATCGAGGTTCATACCGACAGCGACGGCGACAGCGCGGCGAACCTTCAGCTCTCCAAGATGCGAGCAATGTCGGTCGCGAAGGAGCTCGTCGCCGAAGGGGTCGCGTGCAAGCGCCTCTTTCCCGTCGGCTTCGGCGAGAAGAAACCCATCGCGCCGAACGACAAGCCCGAGGAAAAGGCGAAGAACCGCCGGACCGAGTTCTTCGTCGCGACGCTCAAGGGAAAGCCCCTCAACAACCGGCCGGTGGACGGCGGCGGTGAGTCGTCCGGAGACCCCTGTAAGTAAGCTGCTGTTTGTCTCTGCCCGACCTCCGGTCGGAGCCTGCGGGTGTGGGTCCATCGGCCTGGTGATCAAAGGATCCAGTTTGCTTGGATCACCATGTGTGATGCCGGCAGATACCGTGGTTTCTGGTAGGCATGACGCTTGCGAGCGCCGGCCGACCGGAGGCACGAATGAAGGCTGGATTCTTCGCAGGCTCGCTCGCTCTCGTTTTCGCGGCGACCGGATTGGTGGGCTGCACCGATGACGTCGAGTCGAACGAGGACGACTTCACGAGCGCGCAGGCGACGCTCCTCGAGTTCGAGTTCGACGGGGAGCTGGTGACGACGGAGACGTTCAACCTCCGCGACACCATTCAAGACCAGCTGCTCTACACGATCGGCCACCTCAACGGAAACCGCGCCGTCGGCCGTCTCGACACCGTGCAGATCTCGGACATCACGACCGAGCGTCAGGACGACGGCACCACGCTCGTGAAGTACCACGCCATCTTGCCGGTCGCGTGGGGCTCCAAGACCAGCCTCCCCAAGTCCTACGACTTCAAGCTTCCGAAGCGCATCGACTTCGACGGCCTCGAGAAGTTCGCCACGTCGTACAAGTCCGGCTGCGTCGAGCACGGCGCGCACGACGTCTCGTCGGGCAACCTTTGGTACTACTACCGTCCCAATCAGTCGGGCTGCACGCTCGCGGACGGCGACATCGTCAAGACGACGGCGGCCGTCACGAAGAGCCTCGAGAACACCGAAGGCAAATATCCCGAGTTCCACAAAGTGTGGGAGGACAACGAGCTTCGCGTCGTCGCGATCTTCGGCAAATACGAAGACGGCGCGACCACGAGCTCCGACGCCGGCATTTCGGCTTACGACCGATTCATCTCCACGGCGAAGACCACGTTCAGCGGCGCCACGACGACGCCGGCCCTCTCGGGCTCGGCCGGCACCAAGAACCCGGACGTCGCGATCGAAGCGACGCTCGCCGACGGCCGCAAGATCGTCATCAATGCGCTCCTTGTCGACAACGTCTCGACCGCGCCCTCGTCCTTCTATTCACGATACGAAGGGCTGAGCACCGAAGCGGACGTCATCTTCTACAACGGCCACGCCGGCTTGGGTCAGAACGTGCGCGCCCTCGCGCAGCGCGGTGAGTTCCGCGCGGAGAAGTACCAAATCTTCTTCATGAACGGCTGCGACACGTTCGCCTACGTCGACGGCTCGCTCGCGAAGATGCGCTCCACCATCAATCCCGACGACCCGACCGGCACGAAGTACATGGATATGGTGACGAACGCGATGCCGGCGTTCTTCTCCTCGATGCCGACCGCGTCGATGGCGCTCATCAAGAGCCTCGCCGACAAGGAGAAGCCGAAGTCCTATCAGGATATCTTCGCCGCCATCGACAGCTCGCAGGTCGTCGTCGTCACCGGGGAGGAGGACAACGTCTTCACGCCCGACGGCCTCGAGCAAAAGTGGACCGTCGCCGAGAGCGACGTCGTCTCGAAGGGCGAGAGCGTCGAATACTCGCTCGGCACGCTGGAGCCGGGCAGCTACGTGATCGCGATTCACGAAGACCAGGCAGCCCCCGGCGGCGACGCGGATCTCTATGTCGGCCTCGGGAAGAAGCCGACGCTCGAGACGTTCGACTTCCGCCCCTGGCTCGACGGCTCCAACGAGGAAGTCACCTTCACCCTCACCAAAGCCACCGCCGTCAACGTGATGGTCCACGGCTACGACGACATGAGCCAGGAGACGGCTTCCTTCAAGCTCTCCGGCCGCGTCGGGGAATGACCGTCTGCCCTCCATCGTCGCAAATCCCCGGATCCGGCTCGGTCGGCTCGTCGCCATAGCCATAGACGAATCGATGAAAGAGCCGGGTCACCTCCGGGTCCTGTGAGACGCAATAGAGGTGTTGCTCGAGCTCGCGCGTCGTGAAGAGCCCGCCGATGTGGTCCAGGTAGAACTGCCGCATCGCCTCGTGCAGCTGCTCTTCACCGAGGATGACCGCCAGCGTGGAGAAGACCCGAGCGCCCGCGTCGTACGCGTCGAGCGGTGTCTTCCGTGACCACGGGTTGTCGTCACACAGGACATTGGGCGGCTCGCCACCCCCGAGCGGAGGCGGGTTGGGACCACCGGGCTCGGTCCAATAGATGTTCCACGCCTCGTCGACCCATCCGTCGGTGTCGCGCGCCGGCTTGATCCCTCGGCCGTACCAGCTGTGAAATAGCTCGTGCTGGAGCGGATAAAGGCCCGTAATCGCCGCGCCGTCGTATTCCATCGCGAAGTCAGGGTCGACAATCACCGTGAGCACGTCTTCGTGCACCCACGGCCCGGTCGACTCGACGAAGCTCTGCACGTCGGCCTCGATCTCGGGCACGAGATCGGCGAGCTCCGTGGGGTCGGCGGCGTCCTTGAAGAGTCGCAGCGCGATCGAATGATTGGGGTGTAGCGCAATCTCGGTTTCGTGTGCGGCGACATCCCCCGACGGACGCAACACGAGCATCGGCGACAGCGAGGTGAACGTCTCCGGATACAGAATGAACCAATGCGTCTCGGAGCGCTCCTCGACGGCGCCGTTCGTCACCAGGGTGTGCGGGGCCGTCGTGTTCCTGAGCTCGAGATCGATCCACGTCTCGACGTGATCGTAAATCAGATTCCCCGGTAGCCACTGTTCTGCATAACAAGCAGGATGGATGTCGGAGAGCGAGAAATTCCACGACACGCTCGTTCCTGTATCCCAAACGAGCGGTGGCGGCTGATCGCAATCGGCGATCAGCGCCATGTCCAACACGTATTCGACGCGCAGAAGGTTCGTGCTGCAGGCCTCGACGGGCTTCTCCAAGACGCGCATGTCCGCACCGGAGCCACCGGACAGAGATTGGTGTCCCATACGCAGCGGGTCGACGGGCTCGTCGTTGAGATCGGCAGACAGGATCTCTTGCTGGAGGTCGAAGACGGGATACCCATCGACCGCTCCCCCAGCAAACTGCATCGTCGCCTCGACGATCGCCGTCTCGGCGGCAGCGTCGAGAACGACGTGCGCTTCGACCGTGCGGACGTCGATAGGGACCGCCGGCAAATCGAGCCCGACATCGACGGGCTCGGGCGCGTAGTCCATGTCTGGACCAGGACAAAATTCGATCGGCGGCTCGTCCGACTCGTGACCCCCGTCTCCCCCTCCGCCCCCGTTGTCCTTCATCGATTCGGTGTCGCCGCCACTGCCACCGTCGCTGCCTCCCGCGCCCGGATCATCCTCGTCCTCGAGGTCCGTGCACGCTGCAGCAATCAATAAAAGGATGGAGGCGGCCAACCGACCCGGCGTGGCCGTGACGTAGCTCTTGTTCATAGGCTCCGGCGCGTCGCTCCCGAAGCGAGAGCGGTCTCGTGTAGCTCGTTCGATTGATGGGGGGAGCGGCGCGATTCGATCACAAGATCGACGCGCCACGTCGAGCGCCGAGACGATCTCGAACGGTATCGCCTTTGCCCCGTGTCCGTGTATGGCCGCCCTGCAGAGCTACAATACGACGTACGCGCAGTTCGCGGATCGCCAACAGGCCTCCGGTTGCGCGGAAGTTCTGCGAAGCGAGCAGTCCCAACGGCCCAAGATGCGAATGGTGGTCAGCTCCACCCGGAAGGGTCATGCCGAGCTGCCGCTCGCGTTGACGCACACACGTGGCGGAATGGTTCGAGGAGCGCTGGCCGGCGGCGGCCTATGTCTCGGCTTGGCGCTGCTCGGCGCTCTCCTCCAATCGGGGAAGGGCCACCCCGTCAATTGGGTCGTCGTTGCCCTTCTCGGTGGGCTCGCCGCACTGATGGGCGCATTCGCCGGAGGCCTGGTCGGCTCGATGAACCCGCGCCCGAAGATCGACGCCATGGAGAAAGAGGGCGACGTCGTCCTCGCGGTCTACTCCAGCGACAGAAGCGACCTCGCCTGGGCGGCGCGACTCTTCCAAACGTGGGGAGCGCAGCCTCGCTACCGCTTGACCCCTGCGCGCGCCGTCGAGGACTGGCCCGTTGGTGGCGCGCCGGCGACCGGCACGGCTTGACTCAGCGTTCGGACTCCGCGGGAGGCAGGGACCACTCCTCCTCGAGGCGTCGATGGTCGCGCATCCCGAGCGCCTCGCGGTGAACCCGCAGCTCCCAAATCGCCGACGCCGCATTGTTTCGTTGTGCATTGAAGGCGTCGACGGCGGCTCGCTGCTCCGTATTCCACGCCGGACCGCGCGGCCCCTGTCGGTGGGCTACGAGCGCGCGTTTGCGTCGATCGAGCTCGCGGAAGGCCGCCTCGACCTTTTCGTTGGCACGCGCGAACGCCGAGCCGATCTCCGCGAGGATCTCGCGCGCCACGCTCGCGTGGGCACGACCCTGAGCGTCGTCCGGCTTTGGAATGTTACCGCTGAGGTCCGTCGAGAGGCGCTTCTGAATCGGATCGCTCACGGCCGTTAACGTGGAGGGTCGGGCGCGTCCGTTCAAGGGGTCGGCTCGACGATCGGACGCTCAACTCGAGGTTCGGCACTCGTCGCGTGCTCGAAGGCGCCGCGCCTCCTCTTCCCAAGGCGCGGCGTCGAATTGCTCGACGAGCAAGTCGACCATCGCGCGCACCGCGGGCGAAACACCGCGAGCGCTCGGATACACCGCGAACGGCCAAAGCGGAGGAGGCGCAAACTCCTCGAGGACCTCGACGACCCTGCCCGCCTGGAGCGAGCAACACACATGGAGCGTCGGCACGCGCGCGATGCCGACGCCGCCGACCGCGAGCTCCTCCAAAACGCGATAGCTGTTCACCGCGATATGCGCGGGCACGACAATGCTCTGTACTTTGCGGCCTTCTCGGAACGGCCACGCAGTGGGAGCCCGCGCTCCCAACATCACCAGACAGCGATGCTCGAGCAGATCGCGCGGCGCCTTCGGCTTGCCGGCGCGCCACAGATACGCCGGGCTGGCCACGATCTTCATTTCTTGAGCGGCACCGAGCCTGCGCGCGACGAGCCCCGAATCTCCGAGCGGACCAATGCGCACAGCGACGTCGTACCCCTCTTCGACGAGGTTTACCTGTCGATCGACGAGCTCGATCTCGAGATGCACGTCGGGATATCGACGCGCGTATTCGGTCATGACGTAGCCGAAGACGTGTTGCCCGAGCTCGACCGGCGCCGTCATCCGCAATCGCCCGCTCGGATGCGCTTGGAGCCGGCCGACGAGCGACTCCGCGCCGCGCAGCGCGGCCATCGCCGGCGCGACCTCCCGGTGAAAGCTCGCGCCGATGTCCGTCAGCGCCACGCTTCGCGTCGTCCTCGTCAGAAGGCGCACGCCGAGATGCTCCTCCAGCGCGGCGAGCCGCTGGCTCAATGCGGACTTGGAGAGCCCCAGTGTCCGCGCAGCGCCGCGAAAGCTCTTCTGCTCGACGATCTCGAGGAACGCGGCGACTCCGTTCGGGTCGGCGTGGCGCATTGTCCTCATCGGCGGACAGTATGTCCGTACTGCCGTCATTGTCCACACTGCGAGCGGTGGCCACGATCACCGCATCCACATCCGACGAGGACGACGATGAAACTGCTCTCCCCCTTCCGACTGGGCCGCTTCGAGCTTCAAAACCGCGCCGTGATGGCGCCGATGACCCGCAGCCGCGCGATCGGCGGCCTGCCGAACGACCTGATGCGCGACTACTACGCGCAGCGCGCCTCCGCCGGGCTCATCATCACCGAGGGAACCGCGCCCTCACCCAACGCCCTGGGGTACGCGCGAATCCCCGGCCTCTTCGACGAGGCGCAGGTCCGCGGTTGGCGAAGCGTCACGGACGCCGTTCACGACGCCGGCGGTCGCATCGTCGCGCAGCTCATGCACACCGGTCGCATCGCCCACCCCGACAACCTTCCCGCGGGAGCGCGCGTCCTCGCCCCGAGCGCCGTGCGCGCCGACGGCAAGATGTACACCGACGAAAAGGGGCCTCAACCCCTGCCCGCCCCCGAAGCGATGACCGCCGCGGATCTTCACGAGGCCCGCGAGGAGTTCGCGCTCGCCGCCAAGAACGCAATCGACGCCGGCTTCGACGGCGTCGAGCTCCACGGCGCCAACGGCTATTTGCTCGAACAATTCCTCCACCCACACACCAATCGCCGCGAAGACGAATACGGTGGCTCAACCGAAAAGCGCGCGCGGTTCGTCGTCGAGACGGCCCAAGCCGCGGCCGAGCGCATCGGGGCAGACCGCGTGGCCATTCGCCTCTCGCCGCACAACGGCTTCAACGATTTGCCGGCGCACGGCGAGGTCGAGGAGCAATACAGCGTTCTCGCCCGAGCGCTGCGTGGACTTCTCTACGTGCATATCGTGCAAAACGCCGACGCCGCTTATCCGAAAAGCGAAGCCGCGATTCGTGAAGGGTTTGGTGGGCCGTTGATCCTGAATGGCGGCTTCGATCACGAGCGCGCGGAGGCAGCGATCGCGGCGGGGCGGACGGAGCTCGTTTCGTTCGGCAGGCCGTTCATCGCGAACCCGGATTTGATCGATAAATGGAAGACCGGCGCGGACCTCGCGAGCCCTGATCCTTCGACGTTTTATACGCCGGGGGCGAAGGGATATGTGGACTACGTGAAGAGCTGAGACGCTCGGGCCCCGGGGTGGCCGGACGGCCGCAGACGCCTGGCATGTATTGACGTACCTTGATCGTCGCGATCGTCTTCGACCAAGGTACGCCCCATGCCCTTCGCTTCGCTCCGTCGTCGATCCTCATCGGTCCTCGCCCGTCTGCTGACGTTGCTGTCGCTGACCGCCTTCGGCTGTGACTCCGATACGTCGCAAACCGGTGGTGAAGGCGGCGGACCGTCCGACGACGGGGGAGGCGGCAGCGGAGGCGCGGCGCTGCCGGAAAACCAGCCTCCGGCGGCCAGCTTCGTCGCGACCCCGCCGAGCGGGTCCGCTCCGCTGGAGGTCCTCCTCGACGCGACCGCGAGCAGCGATCCGGATGGAGAGATCGTGTCGTACAGCTGGTCTGTCGACGGCAGTGGAAACGAGGTGGAGCTGCCGACGACCTTCGACATGGTGGGATGCCACACGGTCGAGCTGACAGTCACCGACGATGACGGCGCGACCGCGACGGCGACGGGCACGATCGTCGTCGCGTCGGGTGAGGCCTCGGAACCAGATGTCACCATCGAGGCTGCGCCGCTCGCGAGCGCGGTCTTGCCGCGCGATATCGAGACCGACGAGGGGACGGCCCACTTCGAGGGGACTGTGCTCAGCGACGGATACGTCGAGGTTCGCGCCGAAGTCGTCGATCCGACAGGAGCCGTCCGCAAGAGCATCTCGACGCCGCTGTGCGGCGCCGCGCCGGTGTCGTTCGAGCTCGATGTCCCGGTCCCATCCGAGCTCACGGCATTCGAGATTCGGCTGTCGCTCGTCGGCGGCGTGGAGCCAATGGCCATCTTCTCCGTTCCCGACATCGTCGCCGGCGACATCTATGTCGTAAACGGCCAATCGAATGCAGAGTCCGCGCAATACGCGGGCGACGCCAACGAGAACCAAGGGCCCTTCGTGCGGAGCTTCGGTACCAATGTCGAGGACGGAGCGGCCACCGCGGCAGACGCCGTGTGGCGCATCGCCAATGGCAATGCAGGTTCGGGCCAGGCCGGCATCGGCCAGTGGCCGATGCGTATGGCGGCGCGTCTGGCTGCAACGCACGAGACGCCGATCGGGCTCGTCAATGGCGCCCGCGGTGGCAAACCCATTGCGTACTTTCAGCGCAACGACGCGAACATCACCGACCCCGCGACCAACTACGGGCGGCTCCTCACACGAATGCAGAACGCGGGGCTCACCGGGTCGGTGCGAGCGTTCCTCTGGTACCAGGGGGAGAGCGACGGCGCGGACTTCCAGGCGCATCACGACGGCTTCCTTGCGCTGAAAGACGATTGGGCCGCCGACTACGGCGGCGTGCAGCGTATTTATGTGACGCAGATCCGCGCGGGGTGTGGCGGCGATCTCATCCGGTCGCAAGAGGTGCAACGCAAGCTCGCCGACGACTTCGCCGAGATCACGGTCATGTCGACGACCGGACTCGATGCCCACGACGGGTGTCACTATGCCTACGAAGGCGGGTATCGCGAGCTCGGTGATCGCTATGCGGCGCTGCTTGGGCGGGATTTGTACGGCGATATGCCCGACAACGACGTCCAGCCACCGAACCCTGCGGACGCAAAATTCGCTGCCGGCGGTACGCAGATCATCATCGCGATGCGCAACGACGAAGCGGCATTGACGGTCGACGCCGGTGCCAACGCGAACTTTCGACTCGAAGGGTCGGCAGCCGTCGTGAGCGGCGTGTCCTTCTCGGATGGGACGTTGGTGTTGAGCCTCGCTGGTGACGCTTCGGGTGCGAGCGGCGTGACGTATCTAGGCCATCCTCAGGCCGGCCCGTGGATCCTCAATGAGAACGGGGTTGGGCTATTGGCATTCCATAACCTTCCGATTGCGGCGGAATGACCGCATCGGCGCGTGATTGCGCTAGAGCGTGTCGCCGCCGCCCGCGATAACGGTTGGTTCCGGACCTTCGCAGAATTTGCGTGGGGCTCCGCGGCGGTTGGCGCGAGATTTCGATCCGCGTTCCTCCGCGCACCGGTACCTTCATCACATGCGATACTCCCTGGCAGCGGCCTTCGCTGCAGCCATCACCACGAGCTGCGCATCCGGCTCCCAATCCGCGGGCGGTGATGTGGTCGATGTCGGCGCCGGCGGAACTCGCGCCTCGACGGCGCTCGAGGCGCCGCTGCCCGGCACGACCTACATCGCACTTCGTGCGGCGGGCGATGTGGTCGCGAGCTTCGGCGGCGGACAAGGACCCAGCGTGAATGGACCGATCATCGCCGAGGTCGGCGAGCGGTGCAGCGGTTCGTGTGAGGATCAGCTCGAAACGGCGCTGAAGGGCTTTGCGCCCAGCAATACCTTGTTTGCTGCGCGTGCCGGAGACCTCTTGACCGTCATTGACGGCCCAGGCTTCCTCAAACAGTTTGGACCTATCGACAGCCCCGAAAAGGCCGTTCTTCTGCTTTGGCTCTCCGGCCACGCACCAGAGGGAATGCGAGACTCCGGAGGAAAGGTCGCATTGCGCGCCGCGCGTACGGACGAGGGCTTTGTCGTTCCGGTCATTGGCGAGATGCATTGTGGTTCGGCGCCGCCGGGGTCCAACGGTGAGGCCGATACACGGTGGCGCGATGTTCTCTTGGTAGCGAAGGACGGGACGGTGACGACGAAGCGCCGCGATGTGCTCGAGCGCGGGATGCTTCAACCGTGCATGCCGCTGGGGCGGCGCCCGCAAGGCTTCGTCGCGCATGCAAGTCCGGGGTCGATACAATCGTGGTTGTGCACGGCCGCGATGCTCGAAAGCGTGAGCATCCCTGCATTCGAGCATCTGGCGGAGGAGCTCGCCGCGCGCGGTGCCCCGCGAGCCCTCGTCGAGCGAACCCGGCGCGCCGCGCGGGACGAGAAGCGTCACGCCGACGCATTCATCGAGCTCGGCGGGCGCTCAATGCCGCCGCCGGTGTTTCTGCGGTCGCAGACCCGGTCGGTCGAGGACATCGCAATCGACAATGCGCGCGAGGGTTGCGTGCTCGAAACGTTCTCGGCGCTTCTTGCGCTTCTTCAATCGAAACACGCCGAGTCGCGGATGCTGCGCGCTGCGATGGCACCCATTGCGGAGGACGAGCGTCGTCACGCCGAGCTCGCGCGCGACATCGATGATTGGTGCTCTCGAAGACTGCAACCTGCGGACCGACGGCGCGTGCTCACGGCGAGGCGCAGCGCCGTGAACGAATTGGAGGCGCAGCTTCGTCGAGGTGACGCGATGAATGAAGCATTGCGAGCGCTGCTTGGACTTCCGTCGCCTGACAAATCGCTCGCGATGTTTGGTGTGGTGCGGGAGTGGCTCGAGGCGTGACGACGTGTTTTGACCGCGCTTAAGCCGCTATCGTCAAGCCGTGCGACTCGAAAATGGCCGTCACCGCAGGCTCTACCGAGCTCGACGTCAGGAGCGGCTTGTTGCCGATATCGCCGCCCCCATACACGAATAGCTGCAGGCAGCTGTAACAGATGAGGATATCTAGGCTCCGCCGGCCCTTGCCGATCGTCAGCGCGTGACGTGGCTGGAAACACACGAAGGCGCCTCCCTCGGAAGCGTACACGCCGCGCGCGATCAAATTGAGCAGGTCCTGCCGCACGTCCCAGGGGGCAACGAACGCAGTCCCGATGATCGTGCGGCCGCGAAATTGGTTCCCCTCCGAGCTCGTCTCGTCCGACGGATCGATACTGAAGATCTCGACCGTCGAAGGCGCGTCGAACATGTCGCGCACCGCGGCTGCAAACCGGTCGCGGTTCCACCGTGCGAACGAGTCTTCGTCGCCGCAAGCGAACCCGGACGCGATGCCTCCCAGCCCGAGCATCAGCGTGCGTCGTCGCATGGCGCAATGGACTCGATGGGCGTCCAATGTTTGGGTATCTGCGCGAGGGCGTCAGTCCACGGCAAATCCGGGACGGGCAAGCCGGGACGGGCATGCCGGCGCGGCAAGCCGGGCGCGGCAAATCCAGGCCCGACTGATGGCGTGACAAAACCCGCCTGGTTCGCGGTTACTCACCCGACTTTTGTCGCCAGTCGAGCGCGTATCGGGCGTGGTTATCGCGCTGTTACAGGTCTTCGTTCTGCCGGGACCAAACATTTCAGGGCGCCGGGGAGACGGGTAGACATCGAGGGTCCGCTGCCACCACAAAAGTGGGTGGGTAACGGGCAACCAGTCGAGTTTCGTCACATGGTCGCGGGCGGCCGTAGGGTGGAGCCCGCGACGCGCGGCCGGCCGCAAAACCGCCGGCGGCAGTGCCATAGGGTACGCTCGATGGCGAGGACCGCGAAGGCCGAACCGAAGTGGCTACCTTCAGTCTGAACCCCGGTACTTCGGTTCGCGGATTGCGGTGATAATCGCGTCGGTTAGCGCGAGCTCCGCGTGGATTCATCGAATCCGCGACGACCACGAATCGAAGTTGCGGTGTTGAGTCTGAACATAGGCACTTCGGATCGCGGAGTCATCACGGTTCTTTCTCCTATCGACGGAGCTAACGGTGGGCGCCGGTGGGCCAAGTGGCGCCGGTGGGCCAAGCGGTGGCGGTGGGGCGAGTGGCGGCGGTGGGCCAAGCGGTGGCGGCGCGCGAGGCAAAGGCGATCGCAAATCGGGCTGATCGCGGGGCAGCCGCGCCCGTGGGCGATCGGTGCCCGTGGGCGCGTCGACGTCCCAAGCCGCGCGTCTGAGCGTGGTCGACCGCGCATCGACTCGTGGCCGCGCGGCTTGGCTTGGTCGACCGCGCATCCACTCCCTATCCGGACGCCGTTCAACGGTCGCTATGCGCGCCGCCCCTCACCGCTCCTCACGCGCCTACCTCCGCCCGAACCCAATCGCGAGCTCGGTCCAGCTGATCCGACGTGGCGCCGAAGGTCTTCAGGATGTGCGCGGTCATCGCGAAAGCGACCTCGGCCTCGGCGGTGACGATGAACTGCGCACCCGCGCGGCGGAGGGAGGGGATCTCTCCCAGGTAAGTGGTGCGCGTGAGAATGAGGATGTCGGGATTGATGGCGTGCGCCTGGCGGACGACGGCATCGGGGGAGCCGGACGCGGCGAAGATGAGGCTCGCCGAGTTGCGAATACCTGCGTGCTCGAGGACCTCGCTCTGGGATGCGTCGCCATAAACGGCGTGGATGCCCTCAAGGTTGAGCTTTTTGACGGTTTCGTGATTGAGCTCGATGACTGTGGGGACGAGGTTGTTTTCTCGCAGGAGGGTGGTGACCATTCGGCCGATAGGCCCATAACCGACGACGATGGTCCGCTGCTCGGGCTCGACGATCGGGACGTGCAAGGGCTCACCGGTGTCGCGCGCGCGCGACGGAAGAATGCGCGCGAGCGGCTCGACGAGCCGATAGAAGACCGGGTTGAGCATGATGGAGACGATCGAGGCGACGACGAGGGCTTGTGTCGCCGAATCCGGCAGGACGTGAAGCTGCCTGCCGAGCGCCGCGAGCATGAAGGAGAACTCACCAATTTGCGCCAATGACACGGCGACCGTCGCGGCGATCTTCGGCGGATAACGGAGCGCCCAAACGACGAACAGGGCCGCGATCGGTTTTCCCAGCAGGATGATCGCGAGGGTGCCGGCCACGAGCCCCAGATTGGAGGTGAGCTGCGTCGGGTCGAGCAGCATGCCCATGGAGACGAAGAAAAGCACCGCGAAGGCGTCGCGCATGGGCAGAGCCTCGGACGCGGCGCGCGTGCTGAACTCCGATTGGCCGACGACCATCCCGGCGAGGAAGGCGCCGAGGGCCATCGAGGCGCCGAAGAGCTTCGCGGCGCCGACCGCGATTCCGAGCGCAATGACGAGAACCGTGAGCGTGAAGAGCTCGCGTGATCGAAGCTTGGCGACCTGATTGAGGATCAGCGGAATCGCCCGCTGCCCGAAGAACAACGTGAAGGCGATGAGGGCGCCGATCTTGAGAAGGGCCAGGCCGATGGAGAGGATCGCGCCCGTCGCGCCCGCTTCTTGGACGACCAGGATCGGGAGCATGACGAGGACGAGAACCGTGAAGAGGTCCTCGACCAGGAGCCACCCGACCGCGATATGCCCTGCAGGCGTGTGGAGCGCGTGATGGTCGCCGAGCAATCGCAAGAGGACGACGGTGCTCGCGACGGAGATCGCGAGGCCGAAGACGAGGCCTTGCACCAGGGTCCACCCAAACAGATGCGTCAAGAGGACGCCGAGCAACGTCGCAATCGCGATCTGGACGACGGCGCCGGGAATGGCGATACGCCGCACCGCGGTGAGCTCTTTGACGTGAAAGTGCAGCCCGACGCCGAACATGAGCAGGATGACGCCGACCTCGGCGAGCTGCTCGGCAATTTCCGGATGCGCGATGAATCCGGGCGTGAAGGGCCCGATGATGACACCGGCGAGGAGGTACCCCACAATGGGCGAGAGCCGTAGTCGCTGACTCAAATACCCGAAGGCGAGGGCCGCTCCGAGGCCGCTCGTCAACGTGAGAATGAGGTCGAGGTTGTGCGGCATCTCGGATCAGGCTGCCCTTCGCGCGGCGACCTCCTGAATGGCTTTGGCGCAGGCCCGACCGCTGCGGACGGCGCCCTCCTGCAAACCGAAGAACGGCTGGTCGGTCCAATCGCCGGCGACGAAAAAGTTCTCGATCGGAGTGGCATTGGCGAGCCGCCGGGAGAGCGTTCCGGGCGTGGGGCTGACGAGGTCGTCGTGTCGAAGGACGACGCTCTTCACGACGTTCTCCGGTCGCACCTCGGGCTCGACCTTCCGAAGATCCGCGAGGACCCTCGCAATGAGGAACTCGTCGGAGCTCTCTTTCAGCTCGTCGGTGGCAGGCGCGAGCACGGAAAGGCGGCTGCCGCGCGCGTCGGGATACGCCGTCGTCGCTTGATCCTGATACGCGACGGGGACGCCGTTCGCGAGCAGTGTATAGGTGGTCGAGTCGACGACTTTGCAATCGAACCAGAGCTGGACCGAATAGGCGGAGCAATAGGAGATCTGCTTCAATCGCCGAAACGGCTCCTCATTGGCGATCGCGGGCGGCAACAGCTTGCCGAGCGCGAAGCAGGGAATCGCGGCGACGAACACATCTGCGTGAATGCGCTCGTCACCGATCTCCACGAAGGTGATCCGCTGCTGGCCTCGATGGGCCTCGTAGCCTATGCGCGAGACGGTCGCGCGCGTGCGTATCTGCGCGCCGCGATCGGTGAGATATCGGCCGAGGGGTGCAAAGATCGTTTGATCGCGCGGGCCGTTGTACCCGGCGAGATGCGTCTCCGTCGGCGCTTTGAGCACGTGATGAATCAGCTCGAGCAGCGCGAATGCGGAGCATTGCTCGGGCTCGGTGAAATGGAGCGCGCGACAGAGAGGACGCAGCAGCCGCTCCATCAGGATGGGGTTGCCGCTCGCCCGCGCCCACCACCCGGCGACGGTCTCGAGGTCGTACCGAGCGCGGAGCTGATCGAATCGATGCAACGTCGGCGCGACGAGCGGGACGACACCGAGCTTGTCGAAGGGGCCGAGGTATTCGTTGTTTCCGAAGATGCCCGCGAGCGTCGCCGCCGCAGCGCGCAGCGGATCGATGCCGAACGTCGCGCGCGCCGGGCCGACGAGATCCTGGAAGCGGATCTCGTTCGTCCAAGCGAGGACTTCGCGGGGCTCCCGGCCGATCTCGCTGAGGAGCTTGCGAACCTCCGAATAGGCGCCGAGGTGCACCTGCAGGCCCTGCTCGATCCAATCGGCATCCCCGTCACGGCATGTGGAGGCTCGCCCCCCCAAGAACGGGGCCGACTCCAGCAGTGTGATCTGGTGCCTCGCATCGACGAGGCTCTTCGCGCACGCGAGCCCCGATAGCCCTCCGCCGACAATCGCGATGTGCATCGATGACAACAGCGGCAAGAAGCCGACCAAGGGCGGCAGCGCTCGAACGAACGTCTTTAAAAGGTGCGGGCAGGCAAGTACGCTCGCTTCACTTGGAGGGTCTTCGGCCTATGTGGAAGCTCGAGCGCACGGTCTTCTTTTCGGTGATGGGGTTGAGCCTCCTCATCGGCTGCTCGGACGGAACGACGTCCGGCGGCGGTCCTCCGGTCGGTGGAGGCGGCAGCGACGCGACGGGAGCCGGCGGTCCGGGCGGCCAAGGCGGCGAGGATTGCCAATTCGGCTGCGGTAACGGCGGCGAGGGCGCGCAGCAGGGGTTCCTGATGCTCGAGCCGCAAAACCCGGTCATCGATATCGTGGACGGCGCGGTGATGCCGCTGACGTTCACCGTCACGCAGAACGGGGACGACGTGACGGACCAGGTCAGCTGGTTCTTCGATCGACCCGACATCGGCCTGATCGACGACGGAACGGGCATCTTCGATCCGGGAGGGGTGGTCGGCGGCATCGGCAACCTGAAGGTGGCGCTCGGCAATGGAGAGGCCGCGACTACGGTCACCGTGAACATCTCGAAGACGGTGAACACGGGTGGGATCTCTGCTGGAGACATCGCGATCCTCGATGCGCCGTCGGGAGGCGCGGATCCGTCGATGCAGGTCCTCTATCCGTACGACGAGACCGTCTTCCCACTCGGTGTGCTCGCGCCCGAGATCATGTGGAACGGCACGCAGGGCGGAGACATCTACAAGCTCAGCATCAACGAAGCCCATTACCATTACGTCGAGTACTTCACGGCGGCGCCCCCGAGCCGTCACCTCATTGCGGAGGTCGATTGGGCCGCTATCGAGAACTCCGGCACGGGCCCGCAGACCGATCCGACGATGGTCTCGCTGACGCGGCTTTCGGGCGGCGTCGCATACCAGCCGGTGACACGAACCTGGCGCATCGCGCAGGGCAAGCTGAAGGGCGCGGTCTACTATTGGGAATTGCCGGACGTCTGCGGCGGCAACGAAAACGGGCGCATCCTCCGCATCAAACCCGACTCCCCGAACACCGACGAGTTTTTCCAGCCGGGGACGTGCTGGGGTTGTCACACGGTGAGCCGCGACGGGACGCAGATGATGGCGACCCTCGACAACGCGACGCCGTTTCCGCAAATCACGGTCGACCTGACCCAAGAGCCCGCTACCTACGGCAACATCCAGCCGCCGGGCGCGACGGGCGGGACGTTCTCCGCGTTCAACGACACCGGCAGCAAGATCCTCGTGAGCGACGACGGAAACTGGCAAACCGGTACGACCGCGCTCCGCATCATCGACTCCGCGAACGGCGCGATCTTGAATCCCAATGCGATCGGCAACAACTGTGCGGAGCCGGCGTGGTCGCCCGACGGCAAGAAGATCGCGGCGATCTGCGGCGTCACCAACAGTTGGGTGTTCGACTCGTATCAAGGTGAGCTGGTCACGGCGGACGTCGGCGCGGACGGCGTCTCGGTCTCGAGCCCGGTGACGATCGTGTCCCAAGCCGCGGGCGTCGGCAGGCCGGCGTACCCGAGCTTCTCACCGGGGTCCGAATACATTGCTTATGGCAGGCCCACGCAGGGCTCGCGTTCCACGGGCAATGGCAAGATCTGGCTGACCAGGCCGGACGGCACCGACAACAAAGAGCTGACGACCGCGAGCAGCGACGACCGAAGCTTCAATCCGGTGTTCGCGCCCTTGCGCGCGGGTGGCTACTTCTGGCTCGTGTTCATCTCGAGGCGCGATTACGGCAATCGCCTCGTCGGCGCGAACCGGCAGCAATTGTGGATCACCGCGATCAGCGATCCGCCGTCCGCCGCCGACCCGTCGCACCCGCCGTTCTACATGCGCGGCCAGGAAGACTGCGGAAAGAGCGAAAACGCCTATTTTGCGCTCGAGCCGTGCAAGCAGGTCGGTGAGTCGTGCGAATCGGGCGTCGACTGCTGCAATGGGCAATGCGTTCAGGATCCGAATACGGGCGAGCTCGTCTGCGGGGAGCCGCCGCCTCCGGGTGAATGCTCGGAAGACGGCAATGCCTGCGTGGAGACGGCCGATTGCTGCAACCCGGATTCGATCTGCATCGACGGCTTCTGCCAGCAGCCGCCGCCAACGTGAGATGACGAATCGTTCGGCGCGGCATCGGGGGGTGCCGTGCCGAACGAGCCCGACGGGTTCAAGCGGCGAGAAAGCCCCCGTCGACCGAGAGCGGCGCTCCCGTGACGTAACCCGCTCCTTCCGAACAAAGCCAGAGCGCGGCGCCCGCAATCTCTTCCTCGGTCGCCATGCGGCCCATCGGATGTTGCGCGACGAGCGCGCCGACGATTTCGGGGACGAACGCCTCGGCCTGTTTCATTGCAGGGGTCGCCGTGGCGCCGGCGCAAATCGCATTTACACGAATGCCGCGCGTCGCGTATTCGAGCGCGACCGAACGGGTCAATCCCACGACGGCATGTTTGGATGCGACATAAGCGTGGTGTGCAGGTTTGCCTGCCGCACCGTAGATCGAGCCGATGTTGACGATGGCCCCGCCGCCGGTCGCGAGCATCGCCGGGATTTCGTAGCGCATCGCGAGCCATACGCCGCGCGCATTGACGGCCAGGACGCGATCCCAAACGGATTGATCGGTGCCTTCCAAAGGAGCCATATCGCCGCCGATGCCGGCGCTGTTCACCGCGAAGTCGAGACGGCCGAAGCGCTCGACGCCCTCGGAGACGGCCGCAGCCATCGATGATTCGTCGGCCACGTCGGTCGATACCCAATGCGCAACCGCGCCTTCGCGTGCAACCCGCTCGCACGCATTTTTCCCGGCCTCCGCGCCGCGGGCAGCGAGGATGACCGACGCACCTGATCGCGCGAATGCGATCGCCGTCGCGAGCCCGATCCCGGAAGTACCACCGGTGACGAGCGCGACCTTTCCTTTGAAGTCGTAATGAACCATTCGAATCTTCCTCTCCTTGCTCTCAGTCCGCGGACGAATCGAGCCCCCCTCGAATCAGCGCAACGGCCTGGGCGGCGAGCCGCGCCCGGCGTTTGGGGCCGAGCTTCTTTCGCAATGCCTCCGACGCGAGCACCTCGTGGAGCTCCGCGCCGAGCTCGTGAAGCACGATGTCCGTCAATCCCCGTCCGATGATCGCGTTCACGAGCCGAGCGCTCAGCGCGAGATCGAGACTCTTCGATAGAGCGCCGGTCTTTTGACCTCGGTCGAGGAGCGCACCGATCTCGGCAATGCCCGCATCACAAATCGATCGGTGTAAGCCGCGAACCTCCGCGATCGCCGTCGGGTCCGCCGCAGCTGCCGCGAGCCGTGCGAGCTCCGGGTGCTCGACGAGGAATGCCATGCCGCGCTCGACGACCGTCTCGAGCACACGCCAGAAGTCCGCATCGGCGTCGACGTCTCCCAGGAACGCGCGCTTGCGACGCGGTACTTCGTCGGTGAGCAGCCACCGATACAGATCGAGCTTGTCCTCGAAGTATTGATAGAAGCTGCCCTTCGGAATCGAGGCGCGACGCGCGATCTGCGACAGCGACGCCTCCGCGTACGTTCGGTCGGCGAACTCGCGAATGGCCTCCCGCACGAGCCGGTCTCGGCGCTCGGCGGGAAGTCGGAAGAATGTGTCCTTCGGCATGCGACCGCGCAGTCATATGACCGATCGGTCGCACCACGCAAGGACTGCTCATGCGAGCAGTTTTAGTCTCGCGCGCCGGCTGCCCTTTGCTAGGGTTCGGCCCGTGAGTTCCATCGACAAGCTCATCGTCCGCGGTGCCCGCGAGCACAACCTGGACATCGACGAGCTTCAGATTCCGAAGAATCGCTTCGTCGTGTTCACCGGCGTGTCGGGCTCGGGCAAGTCGTCGCTCGCCTTCGACACGATCTACGCCGAAGGTCAGCGTCGCTACGTCGAGTCGCTGTCGACCTACGCGCGGCAGTTCCTCGGTCAGCTCGAGAAGCCCAAATACGAGCACATCCGCGGGCTGTGTCCGACGGTCGCGATCGAGCAGAAGTCCGCATCGTCGAATCCGCGCTCCACGGTCGGGACGGTCACCGAGATTTACGATTACCTCCGTGTCCTCTTCGCGCGCGTCGGCGAGCAGCGATGCCACCAATGCGGCGGCGCCGTGTCCGGCACCTCCGCCGCCGAGATCGTCGCGGACCTGGCGCGCTTGCCCGACAAGACGCGTGTCGTCCTCTACGGGCCGGTCGTCGAGCACCGCAAAGGCGAGTTCAAAGACGTCCTCGACGGCCTTCGCGAGCGCGGCTTTTCGCGCGTCCGCATCGACAACAAGACGATGATGCTCGAGGAGGCACCCGCCCTCGACAAGAAGAAGAAGCACTCGATCGACGTCGTCGTCGACCGCGTCGCCATCAGCGCGGAGGGGCGCGCACGCCTGACCGACAGCGTCGAGACGGCGCTGAAGGTCGGGTCCGGACGGCTCACGGTCGACGTCGAAGGCACCGGCGCGCGCACCTATTCGGAGGCTCGGGCCTGCCCGAAGTGCAACATCAGCCTGCCCGAGCTCACGCCGCAGGCGCTCTCGTACAACTCGCCGCTCGGGATGTGCCCCGACTGCCACGGCCTCGGGACGCGGCTCGAGGTGGATCCCCGGCTCATCGTTCCCGACCCGAGCCTGACGATCGACGAAGGTGCCGTCGAGCCATGGCGCAACGTCGCCGAGGGCAGCGGCTGGACCGCTCGCATCGTGCACGCGCTCTGCGACAAGCTCGACATCCCGCGCGACGTTCCTTGGAAGAAGATCCCGGTGAAGAAGCGCGATCTGTTGCTCCACGGCGCCGGTGAAAAGCGCATCGAGGTCAGCTGGAAAGGCAAACACTCGACGGGCGCGTGGGCGATGAAATGGGAAGGCCTCTGCCCGCAGCTGATGCGTCGCTTCGAGGCGACCTCCAGCGAAGGCATGCGCGACAAGTACCGAAAGTTCATGCACGAGGCGGCGTGTCGCTCGTGCGATGGCATGCGCCTCCGACCCGAAGCGCGAAACGTCTACCTGGAGAAGAAGCGCCTCGTCGACGTGCTCTCGATGACGATCACCGAGGCGCACGCATACTTCGGGAGCCTCGCGCTCGACGGCGTTCGCGCAGAGATCGCGCGCGAGGTGATGAAAGAGATCCGCCACCGCCTCGGCTTCTTGCTCGACGTCGGGCTCGAGTACCTCACCCTCGATCGCGCGACGAGCTCGCTGTCCGGCGGCGAAGCGCAGCGCATCCGACTGGCGGCGCAGCTGGGAAGCGAGCTGTCCGGCGTCATGTACGTCCTCGACGAGCCTTCGATCGGCCTGCATCAGCGCGACAACATGCGTCTCATCAAGACGCTGGAGCATCTGCGTGATCTCGGCAACACGGTGATCGTGGTCGAGCACGACGCGGACACGGTCCTTCGCGCAGACCACGTCGTCGACTTCGGGCCCGGCGCGGGCAAGCTCGGCGGCCACGTCGTCGCCGAAGGCACGCCGACGGACGTGCTCGCAAACCCAGAATCGCTCACGGGGAAGTTCCTATCGGGTGTCGAGCGGATCGAAGTCCCGGAGACGCGCCGCAAGCCGACGGGCCACATCGCGATCGAGGGCGCGCGGCAGAACAACCTGAAGAACATCGACGTGAAGTTTCCGCTCGGTGTCTTCTGCGCGGTCACGGGCGTGAGCGGCGCCGGCAAATCGAGCCTCGTCGGGCAGATCCTCGAGCCCGCGCTGAGGCGCGCGCTCATGCGCTCCACCGAGCAGGTCGGCGAGCACGACAGCCTCACCGGCATCGATCAGATCGACAAAGTCATCGTCATCGATCAGCAGCCGATCGGCCGCACGCCGCGGTCGAATCCCGCGACGTATTCGAAGCTGTTCGACCTCGTCCGCGACGTCTTCGCGCAAACGAAGGAGGCGCGCACCTATGGCTACGGGCCGGGGCGCTTCTCGTTCAACGTGAAGGGCGGCCGCTGCGAGACCTGCGAAGGCGGCGGCGTTCGCGCGATCGAAATGCACTTTTTGCCCGACGTCTTCGTGCGCTGCGAGACGTGCAAAGGCCAGCGCTACAACGACGCGACGCTTCGTGTGACCTTCCGCGGCAAATCGATCGCGGAGGTGCTCGAGACGAGCGTGCGTGACGCGCTCGATCTCTTCGCGAACGTGCCGCACATCGCCCGAATCCTCGAGACGCTGAACGAAGTCGGCCTCGGATACGTGTCGCTCGGTCAACCCGCGACGACGCTCTCGGGCGGTGAGGCCCAGCGGGTGAAGCTCGCGCGCGAGCTCGCGCGGCGCGACACGGGGCGCACGCTCTACGTCCTCGACGAGCCCACGACGGGGCTCCACTTCGCAGACGTTCGCCAGCTCCTCGGCGTCCTCCAACGCCTCGTCGACGCCGGCAACTCGGTGCTCGTGGTCGAGCACAACTTGGATGTCGTGAAGGTCGCCGACTACGTGATCGATCTCGGTCCCGAAGGTGGAAAGAACGGCGGCCGCGTCATCGCCGAGGGTACGCCGGAGCAAATCGCGAAAAATGCTGCGTCGTTCACCGGGCAGTTCTTGAAGGAGCTGCTTTCGCCGGTGACGCCAGCGCCCCGCCGCGACAAGACGAAGGGCAAGCGCAATGGACGCGCAACGGAGGTGACGCAGGCATGAAGCTCTATTCGTCCACGACCTCGCCGTTCGTTCGGAAGGTCCAAGTCGTCGCGGAAGAGGCGGGGATCGCCGACCGCATCACGCTCGTCCCCGTCCTCACGATGCCGACCAAGCCGAGCGACGAGCTGATCGCGAAGAACCCGTTGGTGAAGATGCCGGCGCTCGAGCTCGACGACGGCTCCGTCCTCTACGACTCGCGCGTGATCTGCGAATACCTGGACACGCTGCACGAGCGCCGGCCGCTCATTCCGGCATCGGGCGCGCCGCGTTGGACGGCGCTCCGTGAGCAGGCGCTGGCCGACGGGATCCTCGATGCGGGGATCCTGGTTCGGTACGAGACGGTTCTTCGCCCCGCTGCCGCGCGCTCACAGGACTGGATCGAGGCGCAGTGTTTGAAGGTGACGCAGGGCCTCGAGGCGCTCGTGAGCCAGCCGCCGCGCCTCGGTGACCACCCGACGATTGGCGTCATCTCGACGGTTTGTGCGCTCGGATGGCTCGAATTCCGCAATCCGCTGGCGTCGCGGCCGTCCGGCCCGATCGACATGAGAAAGCAGTTCCCTGAAGCGTTCGCTTGGTACGAAGAGGCCCGCAGAAGGCCCAGCTTCGAGAAGACCGAACCGCGCGGGTGACCGTCGCGGCTTGAGGGTTGGTGCCAACGAAGCTATCTAACGAGGGAGCTTCATGAGCGATTCGAGGCCCCGCCACGCAGCTGCCGATCCGACGGTGCCCTCGACGGCGCCGATGTCGGCCGCGAGCCTGCGCCAGGCGCTCCGCGACGCGGGTCTTCGCGCGACGGGGCCGAGGCTCGCGGTGTTGCGGGCGCTCTACGCGGCGACCGGCCCGGTCAGCCACGGTGACGTTGCCGCCTCCCTCGCCGACGAAGGTTGGGATCGCGCCACGGTGTATCGGAACCTCATCGATCTCACCGAAGCCGGCATGCTCAAGCGAACGGACCACGGCGACCACACATGGCGCTTCGAGCTTCGCGCTCGTGAGGCGCAACACGAGGCGGAGGATCCGCATCCGCACTTCATGTGTGACTCGTGCGGCGACGTGAGCTGCCTTCCTGACGACGCCGTTCAGGTAGTCGCGGCCCGCGGCACACCGAAGGCGATTCGGCGGCGGGCGTTCGAAGTGCAGATCAAAGGTCGCTGCGACCGCTGCGCCTGAAACACACGAGCTACGCGTCCGCGAGCGTGTCGACGAGGAAGTGAACCTCCCCGAGCTCGCGAAAGCCGAGCTTCTGGAGGATGGGTCGAGACATCGCGCCCGCGCGGACCACGAGGGCCGGTGTGCCGCGAGCCGCCGCCTGGTGAAAGCGATGCGCGACCATCGCCGAATAGACGCCGCGATTGCGATACGCGACGCGCGTGCAACCGGAGTGCAGCATCACGCCGGCCTTGGTGAAGGTCGCGGTGGACGCGCCGACGGGGTCGTCGCCGATGCGCGCGACGTAACGAACGAAGGCTCGGTCTGCGACGTCGCGGTCACCGAACCGATCGATCCGGGCGAGCTCGCGCGGCAGCCGATCGAGGATGTCGAACACCTCGTGCGTCACGCCCACGTGGACCTTGAACTCCTCTTTCGTGTCGACGGACGTCATGCGGATATCGTCGAACCGTGTCGGCGCGGGGGCGTCGGTCAGCGCCATGATGACGGCGTGGGTCGGATGCGAAAGCAACATTCCCCTCGCCATGAGCGCACCGACGAGCGCTCTCGTATGTGTCGGGAAGACGACTTCCCAGGTGATCGCACGCCGCCCGCGGGCGCGGACCATCGCGCGGACGCGCTCGATCGTCGAATCGATATTGGAGACTGGTGCGCGCAAACCTTGAACGACGGATGACCGCGCGTCGTTTCCAGTGCCGAAAAATGCGACGAGCTCTTCGTCGACGACGAGCTCTTCTTCCGGCTTGATCGAATCGAATCGCGCGGGCGCTGCTGCGAGCTCGAAAAGCATGCCCATTCGTGACGTGTAGCTCGAATGGCGTGCTTCGGCGACGCGGCGACCGTCTTGGAGTCGTTATTTCTTGGCCGTTACGACGGCGACGGGCGTCGGTTGTCGCTTGGTGAACGGTTTGCCGAGCTGGCCGTCTTCGTTCAGCCCCCAACACGACACCGTGCCGCCACGGCGAAGCGCGCATCGGAAACCATTGCCGATCGTCACGGCGATCGCGTCTTCGAGGTTGGCGACGGTGACCGGCGTCCTGGTCATTTTTCGGCTCGCTACGCCATTGCCGAGCTCACCGTGGAAGCTCGCTCCCCAACATTTCACATGACCGTCGGCGAGGACCGCACAGCCGTCTTCCGGTCCGCCGGCCAGGGCAACCGCGGAGGTGACACCCGCGAGCGGTTTGGTCTTCAGATCGAGCTTGTCCTTATCGAGGTTGGTCATCGCCCAATACCACCAATGGACGGCGCCGCTCTTGTTACGTAGAAGCCCTCCACCGAGGCCGATCTCGTCGTCGAGGCTGATCTCCGAGACGTCGTCGAAGCCGGTCGCGCGGACTGGGGTTTTGCTCGATGCATAACGAGCGACCTCTCCCCAACACCAAAGCTCGCCGGCACCTTTCAATGCGCACGCCGCGTCCGAGCCGGTCTTGATGGCCGTCGCTTGCTTCATTGCAATGTTCGGCTTCTTGCCTTCTTCACCCGTCCAGCAAACCACCGAGCCGTCGGCGCGCAGACCACATCCTTTCGAGGACCAGGCGGATGCCGAGCCGACGTCGGTCACCCCCGCGACGGGTCCGTCTCCGCAATCGACGCGGCCGTCCCGCGTGACGAAACATTCTGCATCGCAGTCGACGACGTCGGTGGCGGCGACCGCGAGCTTGGATTGTTTGCCCCAACAGCGGAGCGCCTGGTTTGCGTCGATGACACACGTGCGCTCGGGGTACAGCTTGCCCTGCGCGCAGATTCGAGTCGCTCCGGTGATGCCCTCGACGGGGATGGGCGTGTGCTCTTCGCTCGGGGAGCCATCACCGAGCTGACCGCTCGTGCGTTCGCCCCAACAGGCAACGGACTCGTCGCGGCGAGCCGCGCAGGTGTAGCCCGACTCGGCGACGACCAGCACGGCGTCGTCGATACCGTCGACCCGCACCGGCACCTTCGAAGTCTGCTGGCGGCCGTCACCGAGCTGCCCCGAGCCGCCTTCGCCCCAGCAGTGCACGGACCCATCCTTCCCCACGATGCACGCGTGCGACGAGGACATCGCGAAATCGATCGCGGGCGGGAGGCCATCGATACGAAGCGGTGTGTTGCTGTCGCGCGCGGAGCCGAGCATCCCGAAGGTTCCGCTTCCCCAGCAGAAGATCTCGCCTTCCGCCGTGCGCGCGCACGTCGTGTTGTAGTCGGCTCTGATGTCGACGGCGCGGCCGAGCTTTTCGACGCGCGTCGGCGGCGCGTCTTTACCGCGTTCGGTGGAGACGCCGAGCTGGCCGTCGTTGTTGCTTCCCCAACACCACACCTCGCCCTCACGGGTCAGCGCGCAGATGTGATCTTTTCCGCTCGCGACGCGCTCCACGTTCGAGACGCCGGCGACGTGAACGATCGCCGGGTCCGCGGATCCCTCCTCTTCGCGCTTCCGCGCGGAGGCTGTTTTCGTGCAGGCGACGTTGCCCTCGTCGACCCAGCAGCAAGCGTCGAACGAGCACGATTGGTCGACCGGTCCGAGGTCTGTGCGCTCCGTGAACGCGGCGATTCGATCCGGTCGTGTTTCCTCGGGGAGAACCCAAGTTCGACCTTCGCGATCACGGAGGACCGGCGATGTTTCGTGAAAGCCGATCCGCGTCGCTTGCACGCCGGTGACCGTCGTCGGTCCGACGGACCAATCCGAAAGATCGCGGCCCCAACATCGAACGGAGCCATCGAAGCGCAGCTGGCACGTTCGGCCGTACGCCGCGACGAGCTGCTGCGAGACCCGATGCGCGACCGGGGACGACGAGGACGACCGAGCCGACGATGAAAGCGAAACGGTCGCAAGAGACGGGTCGCCTATGTCGGCCCCTCCGCAGCCCGCAGCAAACACGAGAACGACGACGCAACGGCGCACGCTCGGGCTTTCGTCCGGCGGGTCTTCCTCGTCAACCGTCGCCGCAGGCGCGCGGGCTCTTGAAGCGCCCTTCGACGGCGGGCTAATGCTCACGAACGTGGCGCCATCCGTTCGCCGTTTGCTCATCGCGATGACAAGTGGCCTCGTTGCGTGCTCGAGCCCGCCGACGAAGCCGGAGACGACCCCGCGCCCGGCGATCGCCAGCGCATCCGCGACGACCGAACCGGCTGCTTCGGCTCCGTCGGCTCTACCGAAGAGCGCGACACCACCGCCCGATCAGACTGGGCCCGAGCGCCTCGCGGCCGCGCTCGCTCCGAAGGGGCAAGAAGATGCGCTGCTGCTGCTCGGCGTGCACCTCGAGAGCATCGAGGGCTATGCGCCGATGTTCTCCAGCGAGGGAAAGCCGCGCACCGACACCAAGCCCGGCTACCGAACCTTGATCGTGCGGACACACGCGGGTTCGGCGGACGTCGTCGGTGAGCTGCCCTTCCTTGCAATCCCACAAGGCGACGGTTTCCTCTTCATGGGCGAGTCCAGCGTCAGCGTGCACCTGCCCGAGGATCCGCGGGTGACGCTCTTCGACGGGAGCCCGAAGCCGCGCGACTACGACGCGACGGATCTCTGGAAGACCAGCAACGCGAAGGAGATCTCGACCGTCCAGCGCGAGCTCGAGCGCGGGCTCAAACGCGCGCAAGCTTGGGGCACCGAAAATACGACGCAGATCGTCTATGTCACGCAGCGCTCGATCTGCACGACGCAGACACAAAGCGAGGTCACCGGCGGAGCGCTCTACTTCTATGCGTCGTCCAGGCTGAACTTGTCGGGTGTCGGAACGAGCACGATTCTTGGCGCGCTGAGCGCCCATCTCGACGAAAAGAAGTTCATCGGATTCGCGGCTCGTCTCGTCGAGACCGAGGAGAGCGAGATCGATCTGGATCGGCCGTACATGTACAACACCTTCGATCTCGTCGTTTGGCGCGACGATATCGCGGCGTGCCTCGCGCACGATGCCGGCGCGTTGAGCCTGACCGGCTCGGTTCGTTTCTCCGCGAACTCGGCGCGAAGCTTCTATCGAACGAAAGCGGTCGGTCCTGCTCCGCCCACGCTCGCGCCAGGCCACGAAGCGGTGGACTTCAGCGCGATCGCGGCGTCGATCCCCGACGCGTTCGATGCGTTCGTCTCACCGGCGCACGATGTCGTGCTCGCCGTACGACAGAAGGGTGATGGTCCCGTCGAGCTGGTCGTTTGGGACGTCGTCGCTCGCCGCGAGGTGAAGGTGATCCCGATGCCGGGTCGGCCGGTGATGGATGAGTGGGCGACCGGCGAGACGAAGGACCGATGGAGCCGTTTGCTCGCCCCCCACACGAAGAACAAGCGCTTCGATTGAATCGCGCGCAAGCGCTGTAACGTTTCGCCGATCGCGGAGACTACGGGGATAAACGGCGGCTCTCGTCCGCCGATCGTCCTTGTTCGCGAAGGCGGCTGCGTTGCCCGCCCGTGGAGGTTCGTCATGTCTTTCGTGCGCGTTTCTGTCGCGTGGTTGGCCGCGCTTTGTCTCGGTGTCGCGGCGGTCGGTTGTGGGGATTCGGATGGGTCCGGTGGGTCGAATGACGGCGGAGGCTCCGAAGGTGGAAACTCCGAAGGTGGTGGTGGCGGCGGCAACGCGAGCGCGCAGACGTACGTGCTCGTGCACGGCGCGTTCGCGGGTGCATGGACGTGGGATCGCGTCGCGGCTCGGCTGGAAGAGAGCGGCCAGCACGTCTTGACCGTGGAGTTGCCTGCGCACGGCGAGGATCCAACGACGCCGGCCGACGCGACGCTCGACGCCTATACCGCCGCTGTCGTCGACACCATCGACGGCGCCGAAGAGCCCGTGGTGTTGGTCGGGCACAGCATGGGTGGCCTGGTCGTGAGCCAAGCGGCGGAGGCGCGTCCCGACAAGGTGAAGCAGCTCGTCTATCTCGCCGCGTTTTTGGTGGAGGACGGAACGTCGCTCCTCGCTGCATCGTCGGGCGACGAAGAGTCGAGCCTGCAGATGTACCTCACACCGGATGGGCCGACCGCGACGCTCGCACCGGAGGGAATCCCCGGCGCATTTTGCACGGATTGCTCCGAAGAGGACGTCGCAGCGATCGAACAGCATTTGCGGCCGGAGCCGCTCGCGCCCTTCACGACACCCATTCACGTGACGCAAGAAGCGTGGGGGAGCGTGCCGCGCGTCTACATCGAGACGCTGCAAGACCACGCCATCGGACCGTCGCGACAGAAACAATTCTACACGGCGCTGCCTTGCGACGAGGTCATCAGCATCGACGCTGGTCACTGCCCGTTTCTCACCAAACCCGACGAGGTCGCCGACGCGCTCCTCTCGCTGTGACGCCGCGAGCCTGCGGGTCGACGCACGTGCGACCCGCTGCTACGCACGCAACATCGAATCGCGACGGCCTCCGGCGAGCAGCGCCTCGAACGACGACGAGCGTCGTCTCGTCGAGCGTCTCCAGAACGGCGACGCGAGCGCCTTTCGCTCGCTCGTCGCCGCGCTGCATCCGGCGATGTCACGCGTCGCGCGGAGCATGGCGCCGAGCCACGCGGAGGACGTCGTCCAGGAGACCTGGGCGGCGGTCATCGACGGACTCGACCGGTTCGAGGGACGCAGCTCGCTCAAGACCTGGGTCCTTCGGATCTTGTCGAACCGCGCGAAGACCTGGATCAAGCGGGAAAAGCGGCTCGATCTCGAGCACATCTTCACCGAAGAGGCCGCGGTCGAGGAGACGGCCGTCGCCCCGGAGCGCTTCTCGCGGATCGGCAATTGGAGCGCTCCTCCCGCGGCGTGGAGCGAGCGAACGCCCGAAGCGATCGTCCTACGGATGGAGACCGGGATGCTTCTTGCCCGCGTGGTCGAAGAGCTCCCGCAAGCGCAGCGGATCGTCGTCACCTTGCGCGACGTCGAAGGGCTCTCCTCCGACGAAGTGTGCGACATTCTCGGCGTGACCGAGGCGAACCAGCGGGTGCTCCTGCACCGCGGCCGGTCGAAGGTGCGGAGCGCGATGGAGCGCTATCTTTCGGAGCCGTAGGTCATGGTCATCACCTGCCGCGAATTGACGGAGCTCGCGACCGACAAGAAGGAAGGCGTCTTGTCGGGGATGGATCGTCTCGGCATCCGCGTGCATCTGTCGTGGTGCACGCGGTGCCGCACGTATCTGGAGCAGATGGATCTCGCCGTCGATGCGCTCGCCGCTCTGCCGGATGAAGCCGCGACCGACGAGGTCGTCTCGGACTTGGTGTCGCGATTCGAATCCAAGAAGCGCACGCCTTCGGAGTGACTTCGCGCGGGCGCGCGCTCACTCCATCGCGCCCCACACGCGGAGCGCAGCGAGGGTCTCGTCGTCGAGCACCAGCGGGACGCGATCGTGTTTGCCCTGCGCGATGCTCTCTTCATAAACGGCGAGGGCCCGCGCCATCGCGCTCGCCGCGAAGGGAAGCTCGGCGCGGCGATCGAACGAGCACGTGGGATCGAAATTCAGATCGCAGAGGAAACCTTTGCTTTGCCGACGCTCTTTGAACACGAGCGAGTCCCATCGGACGCTGTACGCGTCGGCGAAGAGCGCGAAACGCGGCCCATCGGACGGCAACGCGAAGCCCGATGCGACATGCGAAAGATCGCGCCCCCACACCGTCTTCGGATCGGGCAGGCCGAGCGCGGTCGAGATCGTTTGTGCGACGTCTTCGACGCCCGACGGGTCATCGACGCGCCTGCCCGCGAGCTTGCCCCCGGGAAACCGCACGTAGAGCGGCAAGTGCAGCGCGCGCTCGTCGAACGCCGGAGCGTCTGCGAACAGCGTCGAGAGCCCGCTCGATTGATCCGTCGTGACGATGACCAACGATTGATCCGCCACCTCCGCGGCGTCGAGCGCGTCGAGGATGCCGCCGATCGCCGCGTCCTGATCGCCGAGCGCGAGCTCGTAGAACGCGCCGAGCCGAATCATGTCCTGCTCCGACAAGTCTGCCTTCGCGCCTTTTCTTCGCAACATCGCCAGCTGCTGTCCGGCGCGACGCGGCTGGATGTCACCCGTGTAGTTCTCGGGTGGAAGCACATCGAGCGTTTTGCTCGGCACGTGCCACGGCGGATGCCCGCCTTGCGCGTGCACGATGAGGAACACCTTCGTCGTCGGCGACGCCGCGAGTGTCCCTTGGAGCCATTTCGTCGCCTCCGCCATGACCTCGCGCTGCTCGCCTTCGATGGGGCTCACCTCGACGATCTTCATCCCGCGTGCGAGGCTCGCGGGCTCGAAGGTGTGAGGTACGGCCGTGAAGAAGCCGACTTGGACCGCGGCATCCGTCGCCTTCCGAAGCAGCGTCTGCACGCTCGAAGGAAGCGCGGTGCCGTAGTCGATTACACCGTGGACCTCGGGCGGAAGCCCGGTGACGAGCGACGCGACGTTGCCCGTCACGACGTTGGTGGACGCGCGATGTTTGCGAAACAGCGCCGATTGATCGGCGAGCTTGGTGAGGCGCTCGAGGTGCGGCGGCGGTCGCTCTGCGTAGCCGGGCAGCTCGTTGGTATCGACACCCGACATCACGACGAGGACGACGACGCGTGCGGGCCGCGTGTTCTCCGGCGACGCGGTCGAAACGAGCACCTCGGGATCGCCGAAGAGCACGCGCCCGGGGCCGACCTTCCCCGTCGCGCGGAGCTCGAGCTGCACCAGCTTGCCCTCGAAGGGGTCGAGGCTGACGTCGACGTCTTGCCAGGCCGCGTCCTCTCCACCGACGAGCGCCTTCTCCAGGATCTTCGTCGGCGGTGAGCCGTCGACGCGAACGGAGATCTCGGCCGTTCCCTCCGTACCGCCGAGCACGCCGAGCGCGGTGCGAAAGCGCGCGCCGGGCGGGACGCGGAATGGGCATCGCAAAACCGACGGCGTCTTCAGGCGCAGCGCACGATGCGGAACACGTCCGAGCGCAGCCTCGGGCTGCAGAACATCGCCGACCGTCGGAGGGCCGTACGTCGCTTTGATCTCGTCGGGGATGCCGACGCGGATCCAATCGATGTGTGCGTACGCGTCGCGCACGCGCGCCGGCGCGAAACGAACCATGAGCGTGTGCTCGCCGGCGTCGAAGGGAAGCTCGGTCGGCTCGGTCGAAACGATGCGCGGGTCGTCGCCTTTCAAGCGCGCCCCACCGAGGCCTTGGTCGTCGACGAAGAACGAGATGTTCTTCGCCGCGACAGGCTGCACGTTCGCCGACACGAAGAGGCGCGCCGGCTCGGGCAGCGTGAAGGTTATCTCCATCGAGCGATTCGACGCGACCGTCCACGTCGCGCCATGGTGCTCGACGGTCTCGAGCGGTTTCGCTTCGTCGCCGCGCGAGATGACGCGGCCCTTCATCGACTCCGTCCCGAGATCGAAGAGCAGACCGCGGTGCTCGACGTCGCACGACGTGATCGAGTCGTAGATCGAGAAGATGACGCGATCCGCGACCGGACCGTCGCCGTAACCGGGCGCGTTGCTACCGGAGGCGCCCGGGGCGGGCGTGCCTTGAGGCTTCGAGTCGCCACAGCCGGCCGCGACCACGAGCGCGGCTGCCCACTGGATCCAGCGGGACACTAGGGGCCGTCCTCCCCCCTCACGAAGTGAGGGGGGACGGGGGGGAGAACTTGCAGCCACGTGCCCGCAACCGTGCCATTAGCTGCTGGTTTCGCAAACGGTCATCGCTGCCAGGGGGGCGCGAGGCGGAGCCGGATCAGCTTGCCTTCCTTCACCGTCACGAAGCGCGACTTCTCTTCGTTGCGGGTCTTCAGTTTGACCTCGTAGGGGTCCTTGCGCGCCTTCATGGGGAGGCTCACGACGGGTCCCGAACCGATCGCCTTCCCGTCGACGTACACCGTGTCGCTCTTGCCGGCGACGATCTCGAGCAGGCCCTGGCCCTTCTTCACGCGGTCCCCGTCGCGGAGCGGAAGCTCCTCGAGCGGTGCTTCCTCGGACTTCGCTTTCGCGGTGGGCTCCTTCGCGTCCGCCGGCTCGAGCGGCTCCGAAGCTTCGACGTCGGATGTCGGCTGAGCGTTCGCGGGATCGGCCGCTTTGCTCTCGCCGCTCGCGCGGGCGTCCATCTCGGCGATCACGTCGCCCTCGTTCGGTGCCGGACGATCGCGCGACCAACGCGCCCAAACGGCGAACACGACGCCGACGAGCGCAAACGCGATCCAATAGAGCGTCTTGTGGTCGCGCTTCTTCGGCGCCGTCGGCGCGAGGTACGCAGACGGCAGCGGGAAGCGCGGCGTCGGGTCCGTTCGCTCCTTCGCGCTTTCTTTGGGCGCAACAGGTGCGGGCGGCGGGCTCTTCTTGACGTTCTTCGGCTTCGGCGTCGGAGCAGGCGCGGGCGCCGGGAGCGAATCCGAGACCGGCGGCGGGTGCAGCGAGCCGAGCGTGAGCATCGGCTTGAGACCCGGCGGAGGCGGGAGGCTGCTGGGCGTCGGAGTGAGCTCGCGCAGCGCTTCGACCTTCGCGGGCGGCGGCGTGATCAGCCGCGGGCCGGACGGCGGAATCGGCGACGGAGCGCGGTCGCTCTCCGGCGCGATCATCGAGGATGCGGAGACGTCGACGCCGCGATCCCAATCATCGTCGGCATCGTCCTCTTCGAGCGCCTCGGCTGCAGCGACCTGAGGCGCGGCGGGCGAGACGACCTGCGGCGCGGCAGGAACCGGCGCGGGCATCGCGGGGAACGCCGCGGTGATGCGCAGCTCGGCGGGAGGCTCGTTGTTCCGCTCGTCGACGACCGGAGGCGGTGGCGTCGGCTCGCGGTTGAGCGGCATCGGCGTCGAGATGAGCTCCTGCACCCGTTGTGCGGCACGCGACAGGAGCGACATGTTGCCGGCTGCGTCAATCACCGGCGCGGGGCGCGGCGAGAGGGCGACCTCGAAGAACTGGGGCGGCTCTTCTTCGACGGTCGGAGCCGGCCGCTGGAGCGCGAGCTTCATGATGTCTTCCGGCGCCGGCATCGCGACATCCATCGGCGGCGCGATCATCGGCGCGGCCTCGGGTCGGATGCCGAGGACCGGCAGCGCGGCGATCGGCGCGACGGCGCGCTCGCCACGGAGGATCGCGAGCTCCTGCGACGTCGCTTCGGGCAAACGATCTTCGCCGGAGGCGTCGAGCACCTGCACCACTGCGCCGTGCACGGCCGCGTCGATGAGCACGTCCTCGAGCAACCGCGCCGACGCGGCGCCGCTGGTGATGAGATCACGCGGGCATGCGCCGCGCGCGATCGACTCGAGCAAGGTTCGCGCACCGTGGGGGGTCGCGCTGAGGTAAGCCTGGATCGCCTCGTCGTCGACCTCGACCCGCTGCACGCGCATCAGGTTCGACCCGGACAACAGGCGCTGCGATGCGCGGGCGGTCGCGACGACAGGCATCACCTGATCGCCGAGCGAGCCGGACAGATCGAAGCGCACCGGACCGACGTCACTGTCTTCGCGCGGAGGCGAAACGCTGAAACGTCCGTCACCGACACCGAGGAGCGCCGCGAGCACGCTCGGCCCGCGTTCGAAACATCCGTTGAGCGCCGTGCGCGTCGCGCGCGCGGGCTTTCCGCGGCGAATCTCCACCTCGTAGAGGTACGACGCGTCGCGGATCGCGACGGTGGAGCTCTCGCGCAGCTGGCAGACGAGCCGCATCAACGTGTACGTGGTGAGGCCGTCGAGGCGGCCGCGCACCTCGCCGCTCGAAGCGATGCGCTGCGCGACGCGGCGTCGTTGTCGAACGAGCTCGCGTACGCGCTGCACGATCGCGCCCGCGCTCGCTTCCTTGCGCAGGTAACCGTCGGCGTCCGCGCCGAGCTCGCGCACGCGCTGGAGAAGGTCTTCCTTCCACGACAGGAGCACGATCGGAACGTCTCGCAGCACCACGTCGCGCCGGAGCACGCGGGTGAGCGAGAAGCCGTCCATCTTCGGCATCAGGATGTCGCTGATGACGAGGTCCGGGTTCACGTGTTTCGCGACCTCGAGCGCACGCTCACCGTCGCGCGCTTCGTAGACGGTCGCGCCCGCGGTCTTCAGCACGCCGGCAAGGAACCAGCACACCGCGGCGTCGTCGTCCGCGACGACGATCTTCGCACGCTCGAGCGACGTTTCCGGCTCGGCGCGCGAAGGCCGACCACCTGCGGAGCGCTTGCTGGCGAGCGCGCTCGTCACGTCGGGCGCGTCGAGCCACGGAGCCATGGGGACGGCGCCTTCCGGACCGCCGTGTGCGAAGCGCACCTGACCCTGCGTGCGAATCGTGACGACGTCGCGAATGCGCGCGACCGCGCCCCAGAGCGCCGCGAGCAGCTCGGTCCCCTCACCCAGCTTCAGCGTGGTGCTTCGAGCGTCGGGCTGCACCGTGTCGCAGAGACCTCGACGCAGCTCCTCCGCCAGGCGCGCGCCGAGCTGATCGAGCGTCACGTCGCCGAGCGGCTCTCGCGCAACTTCGCGCTTCACGTACGTCGCAACGACCGCGGCGCACGCTCGGCGCAGCTCGCTCGGCGACACCGGCTTCGCGAGCACGCGCGCGACGCCGAGCGCGAGGAACGGCCCCGCCTCGTCGGAGCGCATCAAGCGCAGGCTGACGATCAGCGGGATGGATTCCGTCAGCGGATCCGAGAGCAGATCCTGCACGAGCTTCTTCGCGTCGGGCAGATCACCATCGATGACGGCGACGTCGGGCGCGAGCGCACGCGCGAGATCGAGGGCAACCGGAGGCTCGTTGGTCCGCTCGACCTCGAAGGCCTGACCGTCGTCGTCCGCCGAGCGCCCGTTCGGCATCGAGAGCGCATCGGCGAGCGACGAACCACCGACGACGAGCACGCTGTAGGGCACGCGTGAAGCGGCCTCTTCGACCGGTGCAGCCTTGCCGCGAAGCGCCGCGACGGGTTCTTTTTCCGACGTGATGCGGACGATGGACGTCGTCTCGTCGGTCTGTCCCCACGCGAGGCTCGTCATGCGACCAACGAGGTCCTGCGCCGCACCGAAGTCGCTGTCCTCGAAGGCTCCGCGCTGCGCGGCCTCTTCGAGCTTCGCCTCGAGGAGCTTCAGCTCGTCGGCGAGGTGCGTGAACCTCAGGAGCTTCGCGCCCGCCGCGAGCGCATGCACACGCCGCCGGAGCTCGCCGCCGTATCGCTTCGACGTCGGATCCGCTCGGAGCTCGTCCAGTGTCGCGCGCAGCTCGGCTCGGCGCTTGCCGAGGTTCGCGACGAAGTCCGCTCGCGCCCCGCCGAGACGCTCGCGACCTCCGCTCGGCTCACGCTCGCTCGACCTTTGCGGCTCTTTTTCGGCAGCCCCAGAAACGCCCATGGGGTCCGGCGGTACCACAAGGCTTTGGGACCAGCCCAATTTTTGGGGCGCGCGCGCACGACGGCGCGGGTCCCGCCTGGGGGGGTGCTTCGCTTCGCTCGCACGGGCACCCACGCCTGTGCGCGCCTCTTTGTGGCACCCCAACGCTGGGGGATCACTCTGCTTCGATGCGGTAGATCACGCCCCCGACCATGTCGGTGACGTAGAGCTCGCCGTTTTCGTCCTCGGCGAACGAGCCCATGCCGTTTTCCAGGATGGTGTCGAACGACTCCAGATCGAAGGTGTGGTCGATGTTGTCGGTGGCGACGCCGTCGACGAGCCGGAACGACATGATGCTCGCGGTGCAGTTGTCACCGTAGAAGTACCGGCCGACGAGCGAGGGGATCGCCGAGCCGCGGTACACGTAGCCGCCGATGACCGCGCACCACCCCGTCGTGTGGGCATGCTCGACCAGCGGCATGTTGATGCCTTCGGGGTCACACGGCTCCTCGAAGCAGTGCGTCGCCTCGTACATGTTCCATCCGAAGTTCTGATGACCCGTGCCGGCGAGGTGCACGCTCACCTCTTCGTACGAGTTCTGGCCGACGTCGCCGAGGTAGAGGTCACCGGTGCACGAGTCGAAGCTCATGCGCCACGTGTTCCGCAAACCCAAGTCCCAGACGAACGGATCCGCGTCGGGCATGTTGCCGGGCGGCGGCTCGGGGAACGTGTCGACGTCGATGCGCATCACCTTGCCGTACTTGTTGCCGGGGTTCTGCGCGTCGTCTTCGGGGTCGCCCTCCCCGCCGCCGTCACCTCGCGAGTAGTAGAGCATCCCGTCGGGCCCGAACGTGATCGTCCCGCCGTAGTGCCACACGGTGTTCTGTGCGAGCTCGATCAGCGTGCGCACCGGCTCCGGATCGGCGACCAGCGGATCGGCCTCGGAGATGCGGTACTCCGCGAGCACGGTGGTCGAATCGAAGGGCGTGTCGATGCGGCTGTAATGGACGTAGAAGAGGCCGTTTTCGACGAAGTTGGGGTGCAGGGCGATCGCGAAGAAGCCGCGATCGTTCTGGCAGCAGCTCACGTCGGCGGACACGTCGAGGAGCGGGGTCTCCAACACCACGCCGTCTTCGACGACGCGAACGGCGCCGGTGCGCTCGCTGACGAAGTAGCGGCCGGGCTTGCGAGGATCCGGCGCCATGTGGATCGGCATCGTGAGGCCGTCGACGAAGGGCACCAGCTGCAGATCCGGCAGCGGGCCTTCACCCGCGGGGCACGGTCCGGCGCCGCCTTCGGCGCCCGTCCCACCCGTCCCTCCGGTGGAGGTTTCGCCGCCGTTTCCGCCGTTCCCGCCCGCCGCGCCGCTACCGCCGCCACCGGTCGGATCATCGTTCCCGCATGCGACGAGGCACGCGATCGAGAGCAAGCACCCAAGAGGCCGCAAGATCATGGCGATCCTTTAGCGCGGCCTCTCGTCCACGGCGACTGTGCGCCCGCGCACGCCGGGCGCGTGCGCTACGCCTCGCTGACGACGCGCTCGATCACCCACGCCGCTGCTGCGCGCGTGCCGAGCTCACCGCCGACGTCCTTCGTGCACTTTCCTTCGTCGAGCGCCGCCGACACGATGCGCTCGATCGTCGCTTCGTAGCCGGTAAAGCCGAGGTGCGTGAGCAACATCCCGGCGGACAGGAATGCCGCGAACGGGTTCGCGAGATCCTTTCCGGCGAGCGGGGGTGCCGAGCCGTGCACCGGTTCGAACATCGCCACGCGCGATCCATCGGAGGCGTGAACGTTGGCGCTCGCGGCCATGCCGAGACCACCCTGAAGCGCCGCGCCGAGATCCGTGACGATGTCGCCGAACAGGTTGTTCGTGACGATCACGTCGAACTGCGTGGGGTCTTGGATCATGTAGAGGCAAAGCGCGTCGACGTAGACGTGGCGCGCCTCGATACCGGCGTACTCCTTGGCGACCTCGCGGAACGTTCGGAGCCACAGCTCGTGCGCGAACGTCATCGCGTTCGATTTGTCCGCCATGCAGACGCGCTTCTTGTCGTTCTTCTTTGCCCACTCGAACGCGGCGCGGATGATGCGCTCGACGCCCTTGCGCGTGTTCACGTCCTCGTTGATCCCGATCTCGTCGGGCGTGCCCTTCTTGAACTGGCCACCGAAGCCGACGTACACCCCCTCGGTGTTCTCGCGGAACACGATGAAGTCGACGTCTTTGGCCGTGCGCCCCTTCAGCGGGATCAGCCGATCCGACAGGGCCTTTACCGGCCGGACGTTGGCGTACAGGTCGTAGCCGAAGCGCATGCCGAACAAGATGTCGCGCGCGTGCTCGAGGCCCGGCACACGAGGATCGCCCATCGCGCCGAGCAGAACGGCGGCGCACTCGGTGCGGATCTGGTCCGAGATCTCCTTCGGGAACGTCGTGCCGTCGCGCAAGTAACGGTCCGCGCCGAGATCGAGCTCCCACATCTCGATGGGAAGCCCCTTCTTCTCGCGAAGCCGCTCGAGCAGCACGACCGCCTGCTTCGTGACCTCGGGCCCGATGCCATCACCCCCGACGACCGCGATCTTCTTGGTGCTCAAACCGACCTGCTCAAGGAAAGGGTGTGCTTCGCAGTGTGAGCGATCCGGCTGCAATTTCTCCCCCCCGGCCCCCTCAACGGTGTTGAGGGGGGAGATTCGTGCTCAGCTCCCCCCTCACGAAATGAGGGGGGTTGGGGGGGAGAATCGGCGGCCACGCGCGCTCACGTTGATGAACGCTGCCGAGTCTGACGAAGGTCAGCCCAGGACCTTCTCGATCGGCACGTATTCGAGGCCGTGCGCGTCGGCGACGCCCTTGTACGTGACGGCGTTCTTGTACGTGTTGAGGCCGAGGAGGAGCGAGCGGTCTGCCTTCGCGGCGGCGACGACACCCTGGTTCGCGAGCTTCACCGCGTAAGGGATCGTCACGTTCGTGAGGGCCCACGTGCTCGTGTGCGAGACGTTGCCCGGCATGTTGGCGACGCAGTAGTGAACGACACCATCGACCTCGTAGGTCGGGTTGTCGTGTGTGGTCGGCCGGCAGGTCTCGATGCAGCCGCCCTGATCGACCGCGACGTCGACGACGACGCTGCCCTTCTCCATCTTGGAGATGAGCTCACGCCCGACGAGCTTCGGTGCCTTGGCACCGGTGACGAGGACGGCACCGATGACGAGGTCTGCGTGTGTCACGCATTGCTCGATGTTCTCCGCATTCGAGTACAGGGTCTCGATCGCGCCGCCGAACACGTCTTCGATGTACGCCATGACGTCCGCGCGAACGTCGAGCATGACGACCTGCGCGCCCATGCCGACCGCGATCGTCGCGGCGTTCTTGCCGACGACGCCGCCGCCGAGGATGACGACGCGGCCGCGGCGCGTGCCCGGCACGCCGCCGAGGAGAACGCCCTTGCCGCCGTGCGACTTCTCGAGCGACGCAGCGCCGACCTGCACGGAGAGGCGACCCGCGACCTCGCTCATCGGCTTGAGGAGCGGGAGCGTCCCGTCGGGAAGCTCGATCGTCTCGTAAGCGACGCCCGCGACGCCCGCCTTCGCGAGCTCCTTCGTGAGCTCCTGCTCGGCCGCGAGGTGGAGGTACGTGTAGAGGATGAGGTCTTTGCGGAAGAAGCCGTACTCCTGCTTGAGGGGCTCCTTCACCTTCACGACCATCTCGGCGCCCCAGGCGTCGGCGGCGCTGTTCACGATGGTCGCGCCCGCGCGGACGTACGCCTCGTCGCCGATGCCACTGCCCTCACCGGCGCTCTTCTCGACGATCACTTTGTGACCGTTGGCGACGAGCGACCGGACACCTGCGGGCGTCATGCCGACTCGGTACTCGCGCGTCTTGATCTCCTTGGGAACTCCGATGAGCACGTTCGACTCCTTCGCGTTGGCGGACGGCGCGTGTTGGGGCGCCTCGTCCGGTCGAGGGCGCGCACCTTAGCATCGGTCGCCGGCCGGAGGAGAGCTGCCCATCCGTATGGCGACGGCCTCTTCGGGGGGCGTCGCCTCAACGCGCCGCGGCAGCAAGAACGCCCGCGCGTAACCCGCCTGAAGCGCTCAGGCGGGCTTACCGATGCCTCGGAGCAGAACGTCGACGATGACGCGCTTTCGGCGTTCGACGCTCGAGTGATTCTGGTCCTCGGGCAGGAGAATCTCGAGGACGGGCGCGTCGACGATTGGATAGAGGATCAACGAAAGGCCCGAGCGCACCATCTCGCGTGCGTCGACGTCGTCGCGCAGCTGCCCGCCCTTCTGGAGCTCACTGACCATCCCGACGACGGCTTCGAGCAGCGCCTGCGTCTTCTCCTTCACGATGTCGACGAGCATGCCCGCGCCCGTCAGCACCTCGCTGCGCATGATCGCGAGCAACTTCTGGTGCGCGTCGGAGAAGTCGACCATCACCTCGACGAAGCCGCGCACGATTCCTTCGACGTCGCGCTCGGTCTCGAGGACGCGCCACGAGGCCGTCGACATCTGATCGGCGGCGCGCCGAATGACCGCTTCGTAGAGGCCTTGTTTGTCCGCGAAGTAGTGATGGATGAGTGCGGGCTGAATCCCCGCGCCGACGGCGATCTCCCGAAGGCGCGCGCCGGCGAAGCCACGAGCTGCGAACTCTTGCTCGGCGGCGTCGAGGATGCGCTCCTGCGTGAGGGCCGCGCTTCGCTCGCGCTTGCCCGACGGTTGGCTCACGTTGCCGCGTTTTGCACCGGGGCTCGGGGGCGGCTGGCTGTCCCGATCGCCCGTCGTTTCGATAGGCCGCACGGGTCGTTCGGGATCATGCCGACGCATCCCATGTTTCGTACTGAATCACGCGCAAGTCTTCAAAGCCCTTCCGCACCCGAGGGGTCATCAGGCCGAGCTTTTTCACGTTGGGCACGATTTTGGAGAAAAGCAGCGACTGGAAGGTCTGCATGATCGGGCTGTTGTGCACCGCGTCTAGGCACTCGTCGACCGGCAGGCCGAGGTTCTCCCAGACCTCCTGCATCAAGAAACGATCGCGCATCAGCCTCGAGGCTTCGACGATGAACTCCTCGCGATCGGCGAGATCCGATGCGGACATCTCCTCGTAGAGACCCTTGAGCGACAGAACGCCGAAGGCGACGTGACGTGACTCGTCGAGCATGATGAGCCGCACGATCTCTCGGATCAGCGGCTCGTTCGCCGTCTGCGAGATGACTCCGAAGGCGGCGAGCGCGAGACCCTCGACGAGGATCTGCATGCCGAGGAACTTCATGTCCCAGCGGGGCTCTCGAAGGATCTCGTCGAGCAGCGCTTTCAAGTGCGGTGACACGGGATACGTGAGCTCGATCTTCTCACGCAGGTAGCGTGAGTAGACCTCGACGTGCCGCGCCTCATCGAGCGCTTGGGTCGCGGCGTAGAGCTTGGCCTCCGCATTCGGAACGGAGCACGCTAGCTGCGACGTCGCGAGCAGCGCGCCCTGCTCGCCGTGCAGGAAGTTCGAGAGCAGATACGAGCACACGTGCCTGCGCAGCTGCGGCAGCTCGCGCGTCTTGTCGAGCTTGTCCCAGATCGGTGTGCCGAAGATCGGGATGAACGAGTTCGCGAAGTTCTCCGCCTCGGGGTCGACCTTCGTGTCCCACGCGAGCGCGTCCTTCGCGTTCCATTGCGCGCTCTTCGCCTTCTCGTAGAGCGAGCGAAGGTCGTCGCGCTCCGATGTGTAGTCGTAGACGAAGGTGACGTCGTGGCGTGCGTCGATGCGGTCGCTGCGATCGGAGGCTGCTCCGCCACGGAGACGTGGGCTGCTCGGTGACGGGCGAGGAATCTCCTCGTTCGATGCAGTCTCTCCCCCAGAGAACCGACGCATCACTTCGTCGGTTAGCTCTCGCTGCGCAGCGCCCATGGCCAAGCTCCTCGTTGATGTTCGATTCGGGAACACACGCCGATGCGTGCAGGCTGATGAGCAAGATGCTGCTGATTTACTTTTCAGTCAACGACGTTGCTGATTTTCTTTTCAATCAATTGCACGTGAGGGCGTGCGAGCCCGGTCGAGGCGCAATCGCACTGCGCGCGGCATGGACGCAAGTCGTGGAGATTGCGTCGGAAACATCCTCGCCGACCCGATCGGCCGGCGAGGAGCGACACACCTCTATTACCCGCGCCAGCTACCTACGAACGCCCGACGCGCGGGACCCCGCATGAGGATTCGGCCGGTAACGTCTGGGGTCGGGCCGCGCTCGACCTCGATGGAGAGCTCGCCGCCGGGTAGCCGAACGCGAAGCGGATCGCCGTAGCGAGCTCGATCCAACCGGCATGCGACCGCCGCGACCGCGCACGCTCCCGTGCCGCACGCCTGGGTGAATCCGACGCCACGCTCCCAGACCACCACGTCGAACAAGCCCGGCTGCGCTCGGACGAACTCGACGTTGATGCCGCCCGGGATGCTTCGCTCGAGCGCGGAGCCGACTCGTTCGTAAGCGCTCGCCTCGAAAGGCTCGAACGTGACGGCGTGCGGGTTGCCGATGTTCGCGCTCGTGAAGCGCGCCGGCCTGCCGTCGATCTCCCCGGTGACCTCCGCCTCGAATCGCACCGACCCCATGTCGACGACGACCTCGGCTTCGTCGGTTCCACGATCGACGGTGCACTTCCGTTCGCCTGCGTCGGTCTGAACGATGAGCGGGCGGCTCGTCGCCGGCGAGACGAGATACGCGGCGACGCACCGAAGGCCATTGCCGCACATCTCGGGTCGGCTTCCGTCTGCGTTGAAGACGATCATGCGCGGAGCACGATCCGCCTCACGTTCGACGACGAGCACTCCATCGGCACCGACACCGCGCCGCCGATCACAGAGCCTGCGGATCTCGTCGATCGAAGGCTGGTGCTCGACCACGATGAAGTCGTTCCCGAGCCCTTCCCATTTCTCGAACGCCAGGTCTCCCATTTCAATCCGTCCCCGCTCCCACGAGGCGCGTCGTCGCGAGCGCCGCCTCGATGCCGTCGACCTCGATCACCTTGTTCCGTCCGGTGGCGCCCGTCACGATCTTCGCGGCGGATTTCGGAACGCCGAGGGCTTTCGCCACGACGGCGCAAACCTCCTCGTTCGCCGCGCCGTCGACGGGCGGTGATGCAACGGCGATCTCGAGCTCCCCTTCTCGAACACCGAGGATCTTGCTGCGTGACGCCCGCGGTTTGACCCGCAATGCGATGCGCACCTTGCCGTCGCGCTCCGTCACGAACGAACGCGCGCCCGACGCAGCGCTCGAATCACGCGGGGGCACGCGCATCACCACGACGTGCCGTGGCCGTGTTGTCGCCCGCCGAGCACCGCCGAGCTATCGTCCCGGCCATGTCACGGCTCAGGTGGTTCACGGCCGGAGAATCCCACGGTCCCGAGCTCGTGGCCATCATCGAGGGCCTGCCCGCGGGTTTCGAGGTTCGCGAGGATCGAATTCGGATCGACCTCGCTCGAAGGCAACAAGGCTTCGGACGCGGCGGTCGCATGAAGATCGAGACGGACACCGCGGAGATCGTCGCCGGCGTCCGCGGCGGTGAGACGCTCGGCTCGCCGATCGCCATCCGGATCGCCAACCGCGATTTCGAGAACTGGAAAGGTCGGATGGGCGCGGCTCCCTTCGACACGCCGCCGGAAGCCGTCACCAGGCCGCGACCAGGACACGCGGATCTCGCGGGCGCCACGAAATACGATCGCTCCGACCTGCGAGACATCCTCGAGCGCGCGAGCGCGAGGGAGACGGCTGCGCGGGTTGCATTGGGCGCGATCTGTCGCGCGTTCCTGGAGCCGCTCGGCGTCGACGTGTTCGCGCACGTGATCAGCATCGGCGAAGCCGCGATCGGCGCGGTGCCCGACGATCTCGGACATATCAAGGCGCTCGCGCGGGCGAGCGAAATGGCGTGCTGCGATGCCGAAGCCGAAGCGCGAATGCGACAAGCGATCCTCGATACCGCACACGACAAAGACACGCTCGGCGGCGTCTTCGAGGTCGTCGCGACCGGCGTCCCCGTCGGGCTCGGCAGCCACATTCAATGGGATCGACGCCTCGACGGCCGGCTCGCGCAGGCATTGATGAGCATTCAAGCCATCAAAGGTGTCGAGCTCGGATTGGGATTCGAAGCGGCTCGGCGGCGAGGGTCGGACGTGCACGACCCCATCGTCAAAGGCGAAGCCGACACCATGACGCGATCGTCGAACGGCGCCGGTGGGGTGGAAGGTGGAATCTCGAATGGGATGCCGATCGTCTGTCGCGCGGCGATGAAGCCCATTGCGACGCTCCGTCGCCCGTTGCCCTCCGTCGACATCGTCACGAAGGACGTCTCCCTCGCAGCATTCGAGCGCAGCGACATCTGCGCGGTTCCTGCGGCGAGCGTCGTCGGCGAGGCGATGGTCCTTTTGACCCTCGCCGACGCAATGATGGAGAAGCTCGGCGGCGATTCGTTGCGGGAGGTCCGCCGGAACCTCGACAGCTATGTCGCGCGCGTGCGTGAGCTGGGTCGATGACCGGACGCGACCGACACCTTCTTCTCTGGGGCCCGACCGGCGTTGGAAAGACGACGGTCGGCGCGGCGCTCGCGACGAGGCTGTCGCGACGCTTCCTCGATCTCGATCGCATCATCGAAGACGAAGCTGGGCGATCCGTTCCAGCGATCTTCGCCGCGGAGGGAGAACCGGGCTTCCGCGAGCGTGAACGGAGCGCGCTGCGAGCGCTGCTGAAACGCGACGAAGAATCGGTGATCGCGCTCGGCGGTGGAACGCTCGTCGATCGAGCGCTCCGTGACGAAGCGCTGCGCGGCGCGGTGGTCGTCACGTTGCTCGCAGCGCCTCGGGTCATCGAAGCGCGACTGTCAGCGAGCCCGATGGGGCGTCCGCTCGTCGATTCGGCGACACCCGAAGAGCGGTCGGCTCGCCTCGGTGCGCTCTTGCGTAGCCGCGCGGCAGCCTACGCGGTGGGCCACCTCGCCATCGCAACGGACGCGCTGGAACCCGTCGCGATTGCAGAGACGATCGCGGTGCGCCTCGGGGGCTTCGTTCCGCTCACCATTTCGGCGGCTAACGCATACGGTGTTCACCTCGCGCCGGGCGCAGCCGCGGGGTCCGTCGCGGAGTCCGTCGCGGCCCAATACCCGACGACGTCATTTCTCGTCACCGACGCCACGGTTGCCGCCCTCCATCTCGATCCGGTGGTCGCCGCCATGAGCCGAGCCGGTCACGCCCCGCATGTCATCGTCCTTCCCGGCGGAGAGCCCGGCAAGAACATCGACAGCGCCCGGTCGATCGTGCGCGAGCTCGCATCCCACGACGCCGATCGCAAATCGGTGCTCGTCGCGCTCGGCGGCGGCGTCGTCACCGACACCGCGGGTTTCGCGGCGTCGATGTTTTCACGAGGCATTCGGTGGGTCGCCGTCCCGACGACGATCATTGGAATGGTCGACGCCGCGATCGGCGGAAAAACCGGCGTCAACCTGGAGCACGCGAAGAACGCCATTGGAGCGTTCCACCACCCGCGCGCGGTGATCGTCGACGCGTCGCTGTCCCGAACGGAATCACCGCGCGCGATTCGAAGTGGCCTCGCCGAAGCCGTGAAGAGCGCCGCGATCATCGATTCGTCGTTCTTCGAATGGTTCGAAGAGAACGTGTCCGGCCTCGCGGCCTCCGACCCCGCATTGCTGGAGAACGCAGTGCGACGGTCGGTCGAGATCAAGACCGACGTCGTCGAGCGCGACCCCGACGAGCAGGATCTGCGGGCCATTCTCAATTTCGGCCACACCGTGGGTCACGCGCTCGAGACGGCTGGTCGCTACGAGACGTTCACCCACGGCGAGGCCGTTTCGATCGGAATGGTCGCGGCCGCGAAGGTCGGACGAGCGCTCGGCGTCACGCCCGACGACGTCTGCGAGCGCCTCGCGCGTGTGCTCGAAGCGCTCGGTTTGCCCACGGAGGCGCCGGCGAGCCTACGAGAGGCCGCCGTGTCGCACCTGATGGCGGACAAGAAGCGGGAAGGCTCGAAGATTCGATTCGTTGTGCTCGAGCGAATGGGTCGCGCGACCACGCGCCACGTAACGGAGGCGCAGGTCGGTGATGTGCTCTTGGGGGGCTGAGGGCACAGCACACGAGCGCGCGCCGGCGATCCGCGTAGACGCCACCGGAAGCACAATTTTTGGGCACCTGCGGGAGGTCGTCTACACTCCTGGATACGCCCCTTCGCGGGGTCGCTTCGGGAGGCTCGTCATGGCTTGGTCTCAATGGGCGAAACGTCTCGGTGGCACGTCGCTCCTCGCGCTCGTCGTCGCAACCCTGGGATCCAGCTCCTGCGCGGAAGCCGAGGGTCGGTTCTACGTGAAGTGCCGATTGCCGTTCGGCTCTGACGAATGCAATGCGTGCGACGGCGACGGCGTCCAGCAGTCCGAAGGATCCTTCAATGCGGCTGGCTGCGGCATTGCCGAAGACGGACGGCCGATGGGCGCTTGTGGATACGCCGCGACGCTGGTCATCGAAAACCAGATGCTCTCGTCGCTCGAGATCGAGGCGAACCATAACCAGGTCGAGACGTCGAACATCACGATCTACGCCGTCGACATCAGCTTCGAGTCCAACGGGGGCTCGTTTCAAAGCGTAGAAGGCGCAACCATTCTCGCGAACGTGCCGCCCGGCGGTGTCTTTTGCGACAACCTTCTGCTGTTCTCCGGCGATGGCGGCGTAGCCCCCGGCGACGTCGTGAACGTCGTGGCGGGGATCAAGTACTACGGCCGCACCACGGGCGGCATCGAAGTCGAGACGCCGGAGCAGTTCATCTCCTTCACCATCTTCAACAATCCCGGTGACTGCGCCTGTGAAGGCGACACGGGGCTCGGTGGTATCGACGGCGAACCGGTTCTCTGCGAGACCGGCTGCGATTCACCGTGACGGAATCTTCTCGGCCTCGCGCGAGCCGCCTTTTGCGCCCTCGATCGCGTAGATGAACGGCAGCGCCGCGAAACCGCCGTCGACCTGAAGCCCGAAGACGAACGACGTCTCGCGTGAATCGCCGAGGCCGATGCGAGCCTCGGTGATGAAGCCGAGCGACATGACGTAGCTCGACGAGAAGTTGTAGCTGCGGCTGCCGAAGAACAAGCTCGTCGCGATACCCGGCTCGAGACCGACGAGCGGCGCATAACGACCATAAGGGCCGACCGAGACCACGAGCGGCACCGAATCGATCACGGGAAACAAGACAGAGGCGCCGCCTCCGAATTGGACCTCGTCGAACGCGTGCGTAAGGGTCTCGATGTAAGGGCCGACGCCGAAATCGTCGCCGTCTTCGCGGAAGAGCATGAGGTCGCCGCGAACGCCGAGATGGAACGCCGGCTCATAGAAGTAGTCGTCGCCATAACCGCGCCCGGCGGCGCCGATCGTGAAGCCCGCTGTCCCTTGTGGCTCGGCGGCTGCTTCGAGCGAAACGGTGAGCGCACCGATACCGATGAGAACGGCGCTCGAGATCCGCCAATGGCGAGCCACACCTCCTTCTAGCGCCTTCGGCCGGAGAGTGTCATCGGCCAGCATGGTCTTCGGCTTCGACGATATGACACTAACGTCATAACTCGCGGCCCGGCCCTGGAGGCTCGCGCTGCAGGGCCGCGACGCGGCGCTGACGAGTCGCTGCCACCGGCGGAACGTGCTTCGAGCGCGTGATAAGGTTGCTCGCCTATGGGACCGCGTCCGGTTGAGCTTCATATAGGCGGGCAGAAGGTTCGTGTCGTGTCGTCGGCGAGCCCCGAGGAGCTCGAGCACCTCGCCGGGATCGTCGAGGAGAAGCTCGCGGCGATGTTACCGCCCGGCCGGCCCCTCACGCCGCAAGCAATGTTGCTGGTCGCATTGGCGCTGGCCCACGATGTCGAACATGCTCGCCGGCGAATCGATCAGATTCGCACGCATTCAAAAGCTGCCATTGCCGAGCTGCTGGAGGACGTCGACGCAACGCTCGCCCTCGCGGAAGAGACGCTGGGTGATGGCACCTCGCCGCCGTCACCATGACCATTGCCACGACTCCCAAGGCGCTCGCGTTCCTCGACGAAGAGTTGGCGCGACTCGAATCGGAAGGTTTGCTTCGACGGCCGCGATTGCCGGACGCGGAGCTGTTGGTGCTCTGCTCCAACGACTACCTGGGCTTCGGTCGAGAGGCGCTCGCACCGATGCAGGCTCCCGGTGGCGCCGGCGCGTCGGCGCTCGTGTCTGGGCACGGCCCGGCGCACGTCGAGGGTGAGCGCGCGATCGCGAGCTGGCTCGGAACCGAGGCGTGCCTGCTGTTCTCATCGGGGTACGCCGCCAACGTCGGCACCGTCAGCTCGCTGGCTGGCAAGGGCGACCTGATCCTCTCGGACGCGCTCAACCACGCCTCGATCATCGACGGCTGCAGGCTGTCGGGCGCGACGGTGAGGGTCTTCCCGCATCGTGACCTCGACGCCGTCGCGCGCTTGCTCGGCGAGCTTCGCGGAGCTCATCGCCGGTGCGTCCTCGTCAGCGAGTCGTACTTCAGCATGGACGGTACCGTCGCCGACCTCGCGGGTTTGCGAGCATTGGCGGATCGATTCGACTCGGTGCTTGTGGTGGACGAAGCCCACGCGCTCGGCATCTACGGAAGCGGAGGTCGCGGTCGATGCGCGCTCGAGGGTGTGTCGGCGGACGCGCTGATCGGCACGCTCGGGAAGTCTTTCGGGTTGCAGGGTGCGTTCGTCGCAGGGTCGAGCTCGCTCCGCCTGTACCTCTGGAACCGAGCGCGGTCGTTCGTGTTCTCGACGGCCATGAGCCCGGCCATCGCGGCGATGATCCCCGCTCGGGTCGCAGCCGTCGCTGGGAGTGACGCGTTGCGGGCGCGCTCGCTGGGGTTTGCGGACCGGGTCCGGCAGGTGCTGGTCGAGGGCGGTGCGACGGTGATCGGTGAGGGCCCGATTGTCGCGTGGGTCGTCGGGGACGCTCGGGTCGCTGTGGCGGTCCAGGCCCGGCTGCGAGAGCTAGGTCTATGGGTCGCTGCGATTCGACCCCCGACGGTTCCGCCAGGGACAGCTCGGCTTCGAATCACCGCGTCGGCGCGACTCACCGATTCGGAAGAGGCGCTCGTCCTCCGCGCCCTCGCCGAAGCCGCTCGGTCGATTCACCAACCGTGAGCACCGGTCGACGATTCGTCGTGGTCGGCACGGGAACCGGCGTCGGCAAGACCGCCGTCTCGACCGCATTCGCTCGCTTGGCTCGAGCGGACGGGTTCGCAGTCGCCGGGCTGAAGCCGGTGCTCACGGGGAGCGATGTGCCGTCGGACGCGGAGCTGCTGGGTGACGCGACCGGGCGCTTCGTCGCACCTCTTTATCTGTTCGGTCCGCCGGTCAGCCCCCACCTCGCCGCGAGGATGGCTGGGGTCACGATCGAGGTCGCGCGGATCGTGGAATGGGTGAAGGCCCATGAGTCCGCTGTGACGATCGTCGAGTCCGCCGGCGGCTTGTTCTCGCCGGTCAATGATCTCGAGACCAACGCGGATGTTCTACGGGCCCTGATGCCTGCAGAGGTCATCCTGGTTTGTGGGGCGGCGCTCGGGACGTTTCATGCGACCCGCTCCACGCTGAGCGCGCTTGCGCGGGAGGTCCCGGAGGCAATGGGGGCGCTGACGGTGATGGTGTCGTCCCGGGATGGGTTGGACGCCGGGATTGCGACCGCCGCCGAGATGGAGACGCTTTACGGGTCCGCGTTTGGAATCGGCCGTCCGCTGGTTCTCGGTCCAGGGTGCGCCTTCTCCGCTGCCGCCTCCGTTCAGCTTCGGCGTCTGCTGCGTCGGTGAAATCGTTCGATGGGGGGTTTCACGTGAAACATCCCACCGGTTCAGGTTTCACGTGAAACTACGACCACGCGCCACACGTCGCTGTGCTCGATTGGATCGATCGCTCGGCTCGATTGATCGATCGCTCGAGCGCCTGCTCCATGCCCGAGCGGGTCCCCCCATGCCAGGCCGTGAGGCGGCCACGCAACCGGGCATGACGGTCGCCCCTCCTGCGGGACACCCTCAACGGCAGAGGGGTCGAGGGACCGCCGCCGCCACCGTTTCCACGCCTGCCCGTAGCTCCGTCCGTAACGTCGGTCCCGGCGCAACCGATCAACCGCGCTCATCGCGAACCCCTGCGGGGTGGACCGTCAGGCGCCCGAACTTCGGCGCCCTCGTCGTCGTCCTTCGCGCCTCTCTCGCTCCTGCCATCCCCGGGGTCGCTCCGGCCCACCGCACACCGAGCGCCGCCTAGTCGTTCCGAGGTCGCGAACCCGCCCTCCGCGCCCAACTCGCGCATCGCCCGACGGCCGAGGCTTCATCCCGCGGCCCGGCGGCCCCGCGACGCGCTCTGCCCTGACCGCCTGGGCCTCCACCACCGACATCTGAGTGGGTCGACCTCGCTCTAGCTCCCGTCGCAAGCCGCGGCCCGCCGCACGCCCCCACCCGGAGCGCTTCTTCGCGGGGGCAACTCGCCGGAGCTGGTTCCCTCAAACACAACCGCGGTCCAGCTGTCCCGGATTCCTAGCGTCGACGTTCCAGGCGGTGACCGATCTCTCCCGAACCCGCGCCGGATCCAAACCGTGTGGTCCGAGACTTCACCCGTGGAAGCAAGTCGTGTCGGGGCGCCGCTCGGCAGGCATCGGACGGCGGATTCTCGGATGCCCCGAACGGATCTGCCTCCCGACGGTGACCGCGGCCGCGGCGCACCCATCGGCGCGCGGAACCTTCCCCGACCCAGTGTCGTAAGAGGCGCCGCCTCCCCGTGCGGAGCAAAGAGCCCGGCGCCGTCCGGCAGCTGCGTGCGCTTCCGGAGTGGTTGAACGGAGTTGAATCCCGAATGCGCCAAGGACCCGGGCGCCGCGGAGCGCTGACAGGAATCGCGGACCAACGAATCGCGCGAGGGAGGCACAGCAGATCCCGGGGCGCCGCGGAGCGCTGACAGCCACGCGCGCCGCCGCTCGGAGCCGCCGCCACCACTCACAGCTCGACGCCTCAGACCAGCCCACGCCTACCGGGCAACGCCGACGTACCGGACCTCAGCCGCAGACGCCTTACCCTCTACCCCAGGGCGCGCTTCAGCACCGGCCGATTCCCCAACCATCCGCGCCCTCGCACCCTCGCCCCGCGGTCGAGCTCCCCACACCAAAAGCACATCGCCACTCGGCGCTCGGCGCGCCCCTCGCCACCCCAGCCCGAAACCGTCCGCTTCATTCGCCCGGCATGCCGCCGGCCTTCTGCGCGTGGGCAAAACCATCCGTTTCCCGCGGCCCGATGCCCTCGCAATTCGGCCGGTCCCGGACCTCGCCGAGCGCGCCGCCGCGCAGAGCCCCGGTCCGCCCAGGAAAATCCTGGAAGCGGTAGTTGATCAGCGTATGGCCTAGGCCTTTGCGGCGCTGAGCTGACCGCGGTCCATCGCGTACCGAACCGGACCGAGCTCATCGAACGTCCCGGGGTCGTGCGCGATGATGACCACGACCGCTCCGGCGTCCCGGCACTCCCGCACCACCTCGACCAGTCGTCGGACCCCGGACGCATCGAGCCCGGTCGTCGGCTCGTCGAGCAGGACCACCGAGGGCTCATGCACCAGCGCCCGAGCCAACGCGATTCGCTGTCGCTGACCGCGAGAGTTCGTCCGCACCGGTCGCGAGGCGAACGCGCCTAGCTCGAAGCGCTCCTCCGCCCGTCGGACGGCCGCCTTTGGATCCAGCCCATGCACCTCGGCTGCAATCTCGATGTTCTGTCGGCCCGACAGATCGCCGTAAGCGAGCGTGTCGTGGCTCACCCAGCCGATCTCCATCCGTACCTCGGCGATGTCCCGGCCAGGGCGCCCGTACTCCACCTCACCGCTCGTCGGCTGAAGCGTCGTGCCGAGGATGCCCAACAGCGTGCTCTTGCCGGACCCGTTCGCACCGACGACGAGCGCAATCTCGCCGGCCCTGAACGTCGCGGTCACGTTGCGCAGGGCGATGATCGCCCCGAAGCGCTTCATCACCCGGTTCAGCGACACCGTCTCGATGCCCACGCTCAACGCCGCCTTCGCTCGCTCGGGAAATCCGAATCGCTGAAGGAGGGCGTGTCGACCACCGTCGGATCGTTCTCTTCGAACGTCGGCGTCTCGTCGTCCGTCGGCACCGGCGCTGGCGCCACTGGGGGCACCGGCATCTCCTCGTTCACGAACGTCTTACGCGCCTTCGCCTCGATCTCCTGCGTGGGCTCATCCTCGCTGCTCGTGAAGGACGAGGAGTCCTCAGCACCGAACATGGCCACCCGCGGCAGCATCCGCTGCGTCGCTCGACGCGGCGGGGTCGTGCGCGGCGGACGGAACGCGGACAGCGCCTCGCTCAGCTCCTTTGCCGTGCTGAACCGCCCGTCTCGACGCTTCTCGAGAGCGCGCCGCATCACCTCACCGAACGCGGGCGGCAGATCCGGACGAAGCTCGAGGATTGGCCTCGGCGTCACCGTGAGGATCTGAACCAACAAGGCGTTGTAGTTCCGCGCGACGAACGGTCGCTGTCCCGTCAGCGCTTCGTAGATGGCAACCGCGACGCCCCACACGTCCACGCGGCCGTCGAGCATCCGCTCTCCCATCGCCTGCTCCGGCGCCATGTAATAAGGCGTCCCCATCACCATCCCCGTCCGCGTCAGGTGATGCGGCAGCTCGTCGGGGCCGTTCGCCTTGGAGATCCCGAAGTCCAAGATCTTCGCGACGATCCCGATCTGCCGCTGCGCGAGGAAGATGTTGTCGGGCTTCATGTCCCGATGAATCACGTTCTTCCGGTGAGCAGCCTCGAGCGCGGCGAGGACCTGGACCATGATGTCCGCGATCTCGTCGAGCCGTAAAAGCGGCCCCCGCTCGATGCGCTGGGCGAGGGTCTCTCCACGCAGACGCTCCATTACCAGGTAGGGGCTGCCATCCTCGAACTGCCCGATGTCGAAGATCTCGCAGATGTTCGGATGCCCGATCTGGCTGACGACCCGCGCCTCGTGACGGAGCCGCGCGACCGCCTCCCCCTTCTGCGCGTGCTCCGGCTTCAGGATCTTCAGCGCCACGCGCCGACCGATGTTCAAATGCTCAGCCTCGTAGACGGTGCCCATCCCGCCCTGGCCGATGATGCCGAGCACGCGATACCGCTCTTCCAGGATGCTCCCGACGGTGATCCGCGCGGCAGCTGGTCGCGTCGACCGCGGAGCTCGACGCTCGGTGCGCCGCTCGGGCCGGTCCCCCGGATGGATCGCCATCCCCGTCGTCGGGCACACAACGCGCGACGACACGTGCAGAAGGCCGCAGTGGGGGCACCTGATCATCGCGCGGGCTGACCTACCTTCGGCGATCCGCACCCTGGCATCCACCGAAAAACAGCGGCGCAATCGCGGTCTCCACGGCTCATCCGCACTGGACGCCCAACCTATCCTCGCTTTGTCCTCTGCTCTTCCCCAGCTCGTGTTTGCTGTGGGCAAGGCGCGGATTTTGGCTTGGGACTACCTCCGGACAAGTGCCGCCACCTACCTTGTCCCCACATCGTTCCCTGCTCATCCCCGACGGAGCGAACCGTTTCTCCCCGGCTCGCCCGACGCTAACCATTCGACATCACAACGTATATCGGATTATCCCCACGCTCCACAGGCCCTACTATCTCGTCTTCCTAAATCTTTTAGATCCTCACTTCATGAAAGAGCTCGAGCCTTGGTCTGGGCGCTTCGCTGCCTGGCTCCAGGGGACGTCGAACTCTAACCTTTCCACCCGACAACCCTGCTAAGAGCTGTCGCCGAGGAGTTTTCTGGAATGGAGCTTGTCGTCCCCAAGAAGGAGCTGTTGCGTCTCGTTGCGCGATGTCAGGGCGTCGCCGACAAGAAGAGCGCAATGCCTGCCCTCTCGAACGTGCTGCTCGCCGCCGAGGGCAACGCCCTCCACGTCAGCGCGACCGACATGTACCTAGCCATCAGCGGAAGCACCTCGGCGGAGATCACCACCGCTGGTTCCGTTGCGCTCCCGGCACGTGAGCTTCACGACCGCGTGAAGGCGATGCCCGAAGGTCCGATTCAACTCTCCTCGACCGCGGGTGCGCAGACGACGATCAAGGCCGCAGGCTCGCCTCGTCGTTTCACGATTCACGGGATCCCCGGCGCAGACTTCCCCCTCCTGCCGAAGCCCGATCCCGCCGCGCCGACCCTCGCGTTGCCGGTCGACCTCCTCGCGAAGCTCATCACGCGCACGCACTTCTCCATCTCGACCGACGAGACGCGCGCCCACGTGAACAGCGCGCTCTTCGAGTGGGCCGGCGATCGCGTTCGCATGGTCACCACCGACGGTCACCGCCTCTCGAAGATGGAGGCGACGGTCGGCGGGTCGAGCGCGACGGCCACGATGCTCATCCCCCTCAAAGCCATCGTCGAGCTTCGCCGTCTCGCCGACGACGCCCGCGCCGAGCGCATCGAGTCGAAAGACTCGAAGGAGCCGACGATGGTGTCGATTACCCAAAGCGGACCGAACGCGTTCTTCGATCTCGCCGGCATGCGCTTCAGCGTGAAGCTCGTCGACGCGCAGTTCCCGCCCTACCAGCAGGTCATCCCGAAGGTCACCGAGCGTCTCGTTCGCGCACCTCGCCGACCCTTCATCGAAGCGCTCGACGCGGTTCGCATCGCCGCGAGTGATCGGACGGGTGGCGTCAAGCTCACGACCCTCACCGGTCTCCTTCGCATCACCAGCGAAAGCCCCGAGAGCGGCAACGGCTTCGACGAGGTCCCGGTCGACTTCGAAGGAAACGAGATGACGATCGGCTTCAACGCCAAGTACTTCATCGATGTGCTCAACGCGGTCGACGACGAAGAGGTCGTCCTCGGCGTCTCGGGTGAGCTCGACCCCGCGGTCCTGCGACCCGCCGTCGAGTCCGACAAAGAGAGCTTCGTCGCCGTCGTCATGCCGATGCGCATCTGATGTCGCCTTCGCTCGCCGCACCCGCAACGAGCGACGACGAATCCAACGAGGGAGCCACGCCACGGCGGCGAGCTCCCTCGTTTTCGCTTGCATCCCTCCGCGTCGAAGCCTTCCGCAATTTGGCCGACGCGACCTTCGAGCCGTCCGATCGAATCAACGTCGTCTTTGGTCAGAACGGCCAAGGCAAGACGAGCCTCCTCGAAGCGATTTACGTCGTCGCCACGACCAAGAGCTTTCGCACGGCGCGTCTTCGTGAGGTCACGACGCACCAGCGCGGCGGCTTCTCCGTGCGTGCGAGCTTCATCGAGCGGCGTGGAGATCTACCTTCGCTCGAGCGACAACACACCGCGGTCTACGCCGAGGGGTCGCTTCACGTGCGGCTCGACGGCAACCGTCCGCAGACGCTCGCCGATTACGCCGTTCGATCACCCGTCGTCGTCTTTCATCCGGAAGAGCTCACGCTCTCGACCGGTCCAGCAGCCCTTCGACGCAGGCTTCTCGATCGCGTCGCGCTGTATCGATCACCAACGGTCGCGGCCGAGCTCTCTCGTTACACACGCGCACTGAGGGCTCGGCAAGAGCTGCTTCGGAGAGGTGCGACCGAGGCCGAGCTCACCTCCTACGAGAGCATCCTCGCGTCGAGCGGATCCATCGTGAGCCGCGCGCGACGTGAAGCGGTCGAGTCGCTGGTCGAGCCGACCCTGGAAGCTTTTCGGCGCATCGCCGCGCCCGATCTCGAGCTCACGCTTCGCTATCGAAACGGCGGCTCCGAAGATTCGGACGCGTTTGCGCGCGAGCTCGAACAGCGAAGGTCGAACGATCGCAACGCGGTGACCGCGACATTCGGTCCACACCGCGACGAGCTCGAGCTCAAGCTCAACGGACGCGCCGCGCGACAGGTCGCTTCTCAAGGACAGCACCGCGCGATCACGCTGAGCCTCAAAGCCGCCGAGACCAACGCTGTGACATCCATCACCGGTCTCGAGCCCATTCAGCTCCTCGACGATGTGTCGAGTGAGCTCGATCGAGAACGGACTGAGGCGCTCTTGATCTTTCTCGCCGAGACGCGCGGACAGGTGTTCGCGACAACGACGCGACCAGAGCTCCTCACCCCGTCGCTTGGTCCTGAAAATACGAAGCTATTTCAAGTGGTTAACGGCGAGCTTAAAAGCGCCTAGAAGCTTGCCGTCGGGGTTCGGAAGGCCTATGAACTCCTATTCTCGCGCGCGCGCGTGCGCGTGATTGGAATCACATGTCCCAACACGGTCCCGAGACGAGTCCGACCAACCCCGCCACCCCTGACCCCGCGATGCCCGCGGGCGCGACCTACGACGCGGCGAGCATCACCGCCCTCGAAGGTCTCGAGGCGGTTCGAAAGCGACCCGGCATGTACATCGGAGACGTCCACGACGGCTCCGGTCTGCATCACCTCGTGTGGGAGGTCATCGACAACTCCGTCGATGAGCACCTCGCGGGCGTCGCCAAACGCATCGTCGTAACGGTGCACTTCGACAACAGCGTCTCGGTCGAAGACGACGGTCGCGGCATCCCCGTCGGCATGCACGCCCGCGGCGTCAGCGCCGCCGAGGTCGTCATGACCGTCCTCCACGCCGGCGGTAAGTTCGACAACTCGAGCTACAAAGTCTCCGCCGGTCTGCACGGCGTCGGCGTCAGCGCCGTCAACGCCGTGAGCGAGTGGCTGCGCCTCGAGATCAAGCGCGAGGGCAAACTCTGGACGCAGGAGTACGGGCAGGGCGCGCCGAAGGGTCCGCTCACGCCGAAGGCCGAAGCGGACACGACCGGCACGAAGGTTCGTTTCAAGCCGGACCCGTCGATCTTCACCATCACCGAGTTCAACTACGACATCCTCGCGAGCCGCCTGCGCGAGCTCGCCTTCTTGAACGCGGGCCTCGTCATCGATCTCGTCGACGAGCGCGGCGAAGGAAAGAAAGAGCGCTTCGAGTTCCGCGGCGGCATTCAAGAGTTCGTCGCGCTCCTCAACAAGTCGAAGGAGCCGCTGCACGAAGAGGTCATCTCCTTCGGCGCAGCGGGTGACGCATCGACCGAGGGCAAGACGCTCGGCGCTCCGGTGCAGGTCGAGGTCGCGATGCAGTGGAACGGCTCCTACACGGAGGCGATCCATTGCTACACGAACAACATCCACAACAAAGACGGCGGCACGCACCTCACGGGTCTGCGCACCGCGCTCACGAAGTCGATCAACACCTACGGCGCCGCGCACAACCTCTTCAAAGAGCTGAAGCAGGGCCTCCAGGGTGAAGATGTTCGTGAAGGCCTGACGTGCATCATCAGCGTCAAGCACCCGGACCCGTCGTTCAGCTCGCAGACGAAAGAGAAGCTCGTCTCCAGCGAGGTGAAGGGCATCGTCGAGAACATCGTCTCCGAGAAGCTCGGCGAGTTCCTCGAGGAGAACCCGCCGCTCGCGCGAAAGATCGTCGACAAGGCCGTCGTCGCCGCAAAGGCTCGCGAGGCAGCGCGCAAAGCACGCGAGGTGATCCGCAAGGGGACGATGGATGTCACGTCCCTCTCCGGCAAGCTCGCCGACTGCCAATCGAAAGACCCCGCGGCGAGCGAGCTCTACATCGTCGAGGGTGAGTCCGCCGGTGGCAGCGCGAAGCAAGGTCGCGATCGCCACTTTCAGGCGATCCTTCCGCTCAAGGGAAAGATCCTCAACGTCGAGCGCGCGCGTCTCGACCGCATGTTGAGCTCCGCCGAGGTCGGCACGCTGATCACCGCGCTCGGGTGCGGCATCGGCGACAACGGCACCTTCGAGATCGACAAGCTCCGCTACCACAAGATCATCCTGATGACCGACGCCGACGTCGACGGCTCGCACATCCGGACCCTGCTCCTCACGTTCTTCTATCGGCAAATGCCGGACGTGATCGAGAAGGGTTACCTCTATATCGCGCAGCCGCCGCTCTACCGCGTGCGCAAGGGGAAGAAGGATCTCTATCTCAAGGATCAGGGTGCGCTCGAGGACTACCTCGTTCAGAACGCCGTCGACGGTGTCGAGATCGCGACCGGACGCGGTCCCTCGATCTCCGGCCAGCCGCTCTTCCGCCTCGCGCAGCGCCTTCGTCGATTCAAAGCCGTCATCGCGCACCTCGATCGGCGCTGTGATGCACGTGTCGTCGCGGGTCTCATTCGATCGAGCGGTCTCGGCGCCGAAGGCATTCGCCGTCGCAAGGACGTCGAGGACGCCGCCGCGAACCTTCGCGCGTACATGCAGAATCGCTATCCGGATCTGTTTCCGCTCACGATCGACGTCGACTGGGATGCGAACGCCGGCGCAGGAACGATCACCATCGAGCCGCGCGGTGCAGCGAGTCTCAAGCTGTCGCGCATCGATCTCGCGCTCGTTTCGACGGACGAATACCAAGAGGCGTGGGGCATCGATCAAGACCTGCGCTCCCTCGGTGATCCTCCCTACACCGCTCGCTCCGACAAGTCGGAAGACACGTTGCCCGACGGCGAGGCACTCGCAGAGTTCCTCGACGACCGTGGCAAGAAGGGGATCTCGATCAGCCGCTACAAAGGTCTCGGCGAGATGAACGCCGACGAGCTTTGGGAGACGACCATGAACCCGGACGCGCGCACGTTGCTCCAGGTTCGCGTCGACGACGTGATGGCGACCGACCAGCTCTTCACCGTCCTCATGGGTGATCAGGTCGAGCCGCGTCGCGCCTTCATCGAAGAGAACGCGCTCCACGTAAAGAACCTCGACATCTGATCGTTCGAGCGTGGCGGGAGGGCGTACGCTATGGGTCAGAAGATGGCTGCTATTTCTCCCCCCCGGCCCCCCTCACTTCGTGAGGGGGGAGCTGTTCGGCGATGGCTCGTTGCGATCGCGTGCACGCTGATCATGGGGTGCGCGGCGCGGCCGCTCTCCGAAGTGGCGCGCGACCTCGGCGATCTCGACGCCGACGTCCGCGCGAGCGCCGCCGAGACGCTCGAAGATGCCGCACGCGACAAGAAGGATCTGCCGAACGACGTCGTCGAAGCGCTCCTCTACCGGGCAGCCGTCGAGACCGACCTCGAGACGCGCGCGTCGATCGCCCGCGCCCTCGGCGAGACAGGTGACGCTCGGGCGAAAGAAGTGCTCGACGCCTACGCGCGAACCGACGACCCCGAGCAGCGCGAAGTCGCATCGATCGCGCTGCAAACCTGGTCGATTCGAAGCGGCCGCGTAAAGCCCGGCCACGTCTTCGCCGCCGACTGGCCCTACGGCACCGAGGCGTACCCGCCGAAGCTCGCCGCCAAAAAATAACGCCCGAAAACAGAAGGGTTCGCCAAGGGCGCCAAGGGCAGAAAGAGATCAAGAGAGAGAGGGTAAAGCGCGAGACGCCGCCGCAGCGTCAGCGCGGATCAAAACCCTCTTCATTCTCTCTCTTCCCTTGGCGCCCTTGGCGAACCCTCTTCGTCTCTCGCGCAAACGCCGCGGCTCGTAAGCACGCGCCAACCGCGTCGCAAGGGCTTGCGGTGCGTTGGCACGACCTTAGCTTCGGGCCTAGGCATCGCGGACAAAACGACCAGCTGGACGAGCTGCGTCGACGAGAGCCCGATCGCCAGCGGGGTACACGATGAGATTCGATCGGATGACGACGAAGGCGCAGGAGGCGATCCGTGGCGCCTTGGACTACGCGAGCAAAAATGGCCACCCGGAGCTGTACCCGGAGCATGTGCTGCGCGAGCTGATCGTTCAGGAAGGCGGCATCGTCGCGCCGGTGATCAGCAAAGCGGGCGCAAGCCCGGAGGCCATCCGAACGGCGCTCGAGAGCAAGCTTCAGAGCTATCCGCGTGTCTCGGGTGGAGCGGAGCCTGGGCTCTCGCGTCGCTTGATGACGATGATGCAGAAGGCGGAGGACGAGGCGAAGGCGCTCAAAGACGACTTCATCTCGACCGAGCACATGCTGCTCGCGGCGGCGAAAAACGATCGCGACATCATGGCGCTCTTCGAACGCGCCGGGCTCACGTACGACCGGATCCTTCAGGCCCTGTCGCAGGTGCGTGGCGCGCAGCGTGTGACCGATCGTGACCCCGAGGGGAAGTTTCAGGCGCTCGAGAAATACACGAAGAACCTCACCGACCTCGCGCGCAAGGGCAAGCTCGACCCGGTCATCGGTCGCGACGAAGAGATCCGTCGCGTGATGCAGGTGTTGTCGCGTCGCACGAAGAACAACCCGGTGCTCATCGGTGAGCCCGGCGTCGGCAAGACCGCGATCGTCGAAGGCATCGCGCAGCGCATCGTCAGCGGCGACGTGCCCGAGAGCTTGAAGGACAAAGAGCTCTGCGCGCTCGACCTCGCGTCGCTCGTCGCCGGCGCGAAGTTCCGCGGCGAGTTCGAGGATCGACTCAAGGCCGTGCTCAAAGAGATCGAGGGCGCGCAGGGTCGCATCATCCTCTTCATCGACGAGATCCACACGCTCGTCGGCGCCGGCGCAGCCGAAGGCTCGATGGACGCGGCCAACATGCTCAAGCCGATGCTCGCTCGCGGTGAGCTTCGCTGCATCGGCGCGACCACACTCGACGAGTACCGCAAGCGCATCGAGAAGGACGCGGCCCTCGAGCGCCGCTTCCAACAAGTGTTCGTCGGCCAGCCCACGGTCGAGGACACCATCTCGATCCTTCGCGGCCTGAAAGAGCGCTACGAGACACACCACGGGATCCGCATCCAAGACGCGGCGCTCATCGCGGCCGCGAACCTGTCGAATCGCTACATCACCGAGCGCTTCCTGCCCGACAAGGCCATCGATCTCGTCGACGAAGCCGCGTCGCGCATCCGCATGGAGATCGACAGCATGCCGACCGCGATCGATCAGGTCGAACGGCAGCTCTTGAAGCTCCAGATGGAAGAGCAGGCCCTGAAGCGCGAGCATGATCGCGCGTCGAAGGCGCGCCTCGAAGAGCTCCAGCGCGAGATCGCGGAGGTTCAATCGAAGCGCAGCGCGATGCGCGCGCAGTGGATGGCCGAAAAGGAGATCATCCAAGAGCTGCGCGCCCTCCCGCCGAAGATCGAAGAGCTGCGCCTCGAGAGCGAGACGGCGAAGCGCCGCGGTGATCTCGGCAAGGCCGCGGAGATCGAATACGGAAAGATCCCCGAGCTCGAGCGCGAAAGGGACAAGCTCCGCACGAAGCTCGCCGAGGTTCAGAAGACGCAGAGCTTCTTGAAAGAAGAGGTGACCGACGAGGACATCGCGCAGGTCATCTCGCGGTGGACCGGCATCCCGGTCTCCAAGATGCTCGAGAGCGAGATGCAGAAGCTCCTCCACTTGGAGGAGGACCTGCGAACGCGCGTCGTCGGTCAGGAAGAGGCGCTCTCTGCCATCTCCAACGCGATTCGACGTTCACGCGCCGGCCTCGGAGACGACCGGCGCCCGATCGGCTCGTTCCTGTTTCTCGGTCCGACCGGCGTGGGTAAGACCGAGCTCGCGCGCGCGCTCGCCGAGCGTCTCTTCAACGACGAACGCGCGATGGTCCGGATCGACATGAGCGAGTACGGCGAGCGGCACGCGGTCGCGCGGCTCATCGGCGCGCCTCCGGGGTACGTCGGTTACGAAGAGGGCGGCCAACTCACCGAGCCTGTTCGACGCCGACCGTACAGCGTCATCCTCTTCGACGAGGTGGAGAAGGCACATCCGGACGTGTGGAACACGCTCTTGCAGGTGCTCGACGACGGCCGGCTCACGGACGGGCAGGGAAGGACGGTCGATTTCAAGAACACCGTCATCATCCTCACCTCGAACGTCGGCTCGGCTGCGGCGGCACACATCGAAGAGGACCGCGCTCTCACCGACGAAGAGAAGGCGAAGCGCGTGAAGGACACGATGCTCGCCGAAGTGCGCACGCAGTTCCGCCCCGAGTTCTTGAACCGGCTCGACGAGATCATCGTCTTCCGGCGACTGGGTCGCGAGCAGATGCAGAACATCGTCGACATCCAGCTCGATCGCTTCATGAAGCGTCTCGAGGGTCGCGGTGTTCACATCGACATCACGACGCCCGCCCGTGAGCTCATCCTCGCGCACGGCTGGGATCCTCAATACGGCGCGCGTCCGCTCAAGCGAGCCATCCAACGGCTCGTCGAGGACGAGCTCGCGAAGCGCATCCTCGGCGGGGAGTTCGCGCTGGGAGATCGCGTGAAGATCGATCGAAAGGGAGACTCGCTGACATTCGCGAAGGAACAGTTCGACTGAACGTCGACGAGCGGAGAGAGCTCGATGCAACGCGAGAAAGAGCCCGGAACGGTCGAGCCCCTTCCGGGCTCTCTCTCTTCGAAACCAAAGGGTTCGTCCTGCGCGGTGCAGAAGAACCTCATCGTGTGGGAAGACCTGTTCGTCGTGATCGACGATGGGATGACGCCGCTCGAGGAGTACGACCGCCTCGAGGAGATTCTCGCCGAACACGTAAGGGAGCGCGGAACCCGGTTCGGCATCGTCGTCCTCGTGCCGCCCCAAGCTCGACCTCCGACGGAGGCGCACCGCACGTACCTTCGGATGTTGTTCGATCGGATCCGCGGGCTCGCTTGCGCGCTGGTTTGGGTGATCGAGGGGAGCGGTTTCGCCGGGGCAGCCATGCTGGGCGTGCTCACCGGCTTTCAGGTCGCGATGCGCGGGCCGGGCTACTACCCGCTGCACATCACGCACACGCTCGAAGACGCCGTCGAGTCGATCTTCCCGCTCCTCACCAACGGAGCGCAGCGTCTCGAGGATCGAGCGGCCGCGATTCGCGCGATTCGAGCAGCACGCGCGGAGATCCAGTCGCTGGATTGACCCGGCGTTTTGAAATTGATATTCACTTGCATGAACGTATGACCTTGCTTCGTGCTTCGTTGGCCGCCCCGTTCCTCCTCGTAGGTCTCTCCTCCGGTTGTGGGGAAGAGTCGATCGACCCCCTCGACGGTGGCGGCGGCAGCTCGACCACCGGCGGGGGAGGGGAGGGGGGCGTCCCCGTCGTGCTCCCGCCTCTGCCGGATGTGGAGGGCATCGGCATCCTCGAAGACGACAATCCCGATCCCGCCATCGTCGAAGTGAACCTCGTGGCGCGACCGAACGAGCTCGCGTTGCTCGACGGGCCGGAGACGGCGCTCCTCAATTACAACGATCAATTGCCCGGCCCGCTCTTGCATGCGCGCGTCGGCGATCGCGTCATCGTTCATTTCACCAACGAGCTCGAAGAGCCCACGACCATTCATTGGCATGGTCTGAGGATCTCCGATCAAATGGATGGCTCGCCCATGATTCAAAACCCGGTACAGCCGGGCGAGACATTCACGTACGACTTCGTCGTTCCGGACGCAGGCACCTTTTGGTACCACACCCATCTGCACCAGATCGAACAGCTCGAGCGCGGTCTCTATGGTGCAATCGTCGTCCACGAAGAGGCGTTTCCTGTCTTCTCCGCAGAGCGTGTCTTCGTGGCGGACGACATCCGCCTCGACGACGACAATCAGGTGTCGCCCTTCCTCACGAGCGGTCCGGACATCGGCGCGGGACGGGTCGGCAATACCTTGCTCGTGAATGGTCGGACCGAGCCGGTCAGCCTGACGATTCCGCGTGGGGCGATAGAGCGCTGGCGTTTCGTACTATCGAGCAATTCGCTCTATTACGGTCTTCGGATGCGCGGTGCGGACGCGCGCGTGATTGCCACCGACGGTGGTCTCTTGCCGGAGCCGTTCGAGCTCGATCGGGTCGAGATCGCGCCCGGCCAGCGATACGACTTCGAAGTACGACCGCAGCCCGGCGCGACCGAGGTCGTTCTCGAGGCGATGATTTTCGTGTTGGACGAAAACGACCAAGTCGTCGAAGCGCCCTTCGAGCTCGCCGTCGCAAAGATCGAAGGTGAGGTGCAGACGGCCGAGCCCGCCTATCCCGAGGTCGTTCACCCGCCGGTCGATGCAGCGCCGGCCGAGGAGATCAAGTGGGCGCTCTCCGGTGGTGTCGTCGCCGGGCAAGTCGAATTCACGATCAATGGCGAGTCGGTATTCGTCGGTGACGACCACGAGCACGTCGTCATCGATACATTCGAGCCGAACGTCCCTGTCGCGATCACCATTCGTAGCAACGTGAGCCCCGCTCACCCGTTCCACATCCACGGGCAGTTCTTTCAAATCATCGCCCGCGACGGCGAGCCCGTCTTCGAGCCGGGATTGCGCGATACGGTGCACGTCCGCGGCGCGGAGCCGGCGACCATCCTGTCCTATTTCGAGAACCCGGGACGCTGGATGATCCACTGCCATATCTCCGAGCACAGCGAAAATGGGATGATGGCCGACATCGTCGTCGGAGAGGCGAGCGCGCACGAGCATTGATTCCATCGCGATCGATCGCAGGACGACGGCGAAACCGCTAACATCCGCCCGATGGTTCAGGGGGCGCCGGACAGTCATCGAGTCGAGCGGATCGGTGATTTTCAGATTCTGCGCGTCATCGGCGAAGGCGGAATGGGCATCGTCTACGACGCGACCGAACGCCTCTCCGGCAGGCGCGTCGCGCTCAAGGTGCTGCACTCGAATCTCACGCGGCGCGAAGACGCTCGCGCACGCTTTTTCAACGAGATGCGCATCATGGCGGGTCTCGAACACCCGAACATCGTGCGGAGCCTGTCGAGCGCCGAGATCGACGGAAAGCTCGTCATGGTGCTCGAGTATCTCGAGGGCCGAACGCTCCGCGCGGAGCTCGAGGCGACCGGCCCGCTCGAGCCCGCGCGCGCAATCGCCGTAGCCAAGGCGATCACCTCCGCGCTGGTCGCTGCGCACGAGCGCATGCCGCCCGTCGTTCATCGCGATCTGAAGCCCGAAAACCTGATGATCCTGAGAGACGGGAGCGTGAAGGTGATGGACTTCGGCGTCGCGAAGGTCCTCGCCGACGAGCCCGGCCTGACCCAGGCGAGCCAAGCCGTCGGCACCGTCCTCTACATGAGCCCCGAGCAGGCCGAGGGACGCCCCGTCACGCCGAAGACGGATCTGTATGCGCTCGGCCTCGTGCTCTACGAGATGCTCACCGGCAAACCGCTCTTCGACGGGCCGTCGATCGTCGGGATCCTTCGTCAACACTGCGAGGCGGCGCCGCCGCCGTTCACCGACGATCTTCGGAGAAGGCTCCCGGCCGATCTCGACGCACTCGTGTTTCAGCTCCTCGAAAAGGCGCCGGATCGAAGGCCTGCCGACGCTCGGACGGTCCTGCGCCGGCTCGAGGGCATGAATCCGGGCGCGGTGGCTCCTGCCCTCGATCCTCTTCGGTCGAGCGGACCGCGGATCGCGCCCTTTGTTGGCCGCGCAGCCGCGAAAAAAGGCGGGAAGCTCGACACGATCGAGCTCCTCAATCGCCTCGAAAAGCCACGAAAATGGCCTTGGATCGCTGGCGCCATCGGCGTGTTGGTCGTCGGCGCCGCGATTGCGGTCCCGTGGACGCTCTATCTGCAGAGCCGCGAGACGACCGTGAAGAGGAAGCCGACGGCGACCGCGAGCGCCGAGACTCCCCCGGTCGCGCCGGCGCCGGCTCCGAGCGCCACCGCGAGCTCCTGCGGAGAAGCGCTCGCGTGCGAGCCCTTCAATCCTCCGGACCCGGCGCACGTGGACTTCGAGCTGATGCTGACGCGTGCGACCCAGGTCGCTCGGCGCGTCGAACCGACGGCGCAGCTGAGCGACATCAGCTTCTTGGTCGTGTCTGAAGGGGCAACCGTGAACCTCACCGGGAAACGGGCCGTCTCCTTCTTCCACTTCGACGTGCCGGCCGGCGATCTCAGCGTCGCCGTCCGCGCAACCGATCTCGTCGCCGACATGACCGCCATCAAGAAGCGCCCACCGCTGCCCCCGCTGACCTGCTCCTTCAAGCGGGCCGTCGAAGCCGCGGTCGCCGGCGGATTCGAGATTCGGGAAATGGATTTCGCCAACCTCGGGATCGCTCCGGTCAGCAAAAAGTCCCAATGGGTCATCGTGACGGACGGCCAATCCGCGCAGGTCAACGCGACCACGTGCGAGCTCTTTCGAAAGAAGAAATGATTCGACCCGTCGTCGTGGGAATTGCGCTCACGTTGCTGGTCTCGTGTGGGGACTCGCGGGCGCCGGCCGATCCTTCGTCGTCGGCGGCTACGACCCAATCGGCAGCCTCGTCGAAGCCGCCTTGGATTGTCGAAGCGAAGCCTCCGGCCGCGGTTCTGCCCCATTCGCTCACTGTCGGCATTACGAAAGACGGCTTCGTCGTCAAACGAGGCCGCGAGGAGGCCGGACCGCCGTGCACCGGCGTGAAGGACACCAAGGCGCTCACGACGTGCGCCCGGGCCGTCAAGAAGAGCGCGCCGGACGAGACCCAAGTTGTCGTTTGGGCCGAGCCTACGATTCAATATCGATTGGTGATCGAGACGCTCGACGCACTACGCAAAGACGACGCCGGCGATCTGTTCCCCGAGTTTCAATTCGCGTTCGCAGCGAGCACGAGCAACGCAATGGTGCCGTCGAGCGCGGCGCCGATTGCTTCTGAATCACCAGCGCCGTCCGTCGCGGATACTGCCCTCCCGATCATGCCGGCCCCGACGGCCTCAAAGGGCGACGTCACGTCCGAGCCCGGCGAGGAGGGCGTCATCATCAGGATCTCGAAGACGCAAATCACGATGGGCGACGAGGCCCGGCCTGTCGTCGAGTATCAGCCGGGTTCGATCGGCGCCGAAGGCCTCCCCGCCAGCGTGAAGCGCAATGGCCAGAACGACCTCTACATCGTCCCCATTTCCCAGGCGCTCGTCGTGTACCGCGTGAACGATAAGAGGATTCGCGAGCTCACGGGCAAGGATCCCTCCACGTCGGACGCCATCATCGTTGCCGACGAGACGACACCGTATCGCCTGCTGATGGAGGTTCTGTTTACCGCGGGGCAGTGCGAGTTCGGCCGGTACCACCTGCTCCTGCGGACGAAGTAGCCGGTGGGCGCGGGGCGCCTCGGCGCCCACAGGCCGCGAGGGTTTCGTCGGGGCGATGCTTGACAGGGTCAACTATTGACCCAATAAATGGGACATCGGGACGTACGGTCCCGGGCGAGGACGAAGGAGACGATCCCGGGCGCCATGTGGCGCCGGCGTCGCCGTGCCCTCGCGGACGAACCCACGAAGGAATGGGAGGACACCATGTTGCCTCGAATTTCGCAGTACGGCTTCGTCGGAGCGCTGTTTCTGGCCGCGTGCGCGCCCATGACGACCACCCCCGCGGACCCCGCGGATCCGAGTGGCCTGCCGACGTACCGATTCTATGAGCCCAGCGACCTCCGCGCTCCGGAGGCGGCGGCCGGTTCGAATCGCTCGAATGTTTTCGTCGATTCGGTGAGGCGCGACGTGGTGCGCGACAGTGTCGATCTCGGCAGCACCCGCGCGGCGGAGGACGGCCCGCGGACGAAGAACCCGCCGCCCGGCTCGGGCTGCCCGCGCTGCTGACCCGAATTCGACGAGCCGGATGAGGAGGGAACGCTCATGAACATCTCCACTGCACTCGAAGTCCTCGCCGTGACCGCTTCGGTCGCGTTCACGGCGTTTCCACTCCCGGCTCACCACGGACGGCCGCTCGCCCCCACCGGACAGGTGGGGCCGACCGAGCAGACCGTCACGACGAACGAATCCGAACCCGCTCCGCAGGCGGCCGACGGCTCGATCAAATTCACGGTTCAGGTCGAGTCGAAGAAGAAAGGTGTCGTGTTGTGCGCGCTTTATGACGAAGAGGACAAGTGGCTCGGCGAACAGGTCTATCGCCGAGCGAGCGCCACGGTCGACGGCGGCTGGGTAACCTGCGTGTTCCCCGCGGTGAGCAAGAATGGAAAGTACGCCATCGCCGCGCTCCACGACGAGGACGGTGACGGCCAAATGGACAAGATCATGGGCATCCCCCAAGAGGGGTACAGCATGTCACGCGACGCGCAGAACAAGAGCCTCGTCCCGAAGTGGAAGAATGCAGTGTTCGCCTATGCCGGCGAGGCGACCGAGCAGGTCGGGCACATGAAGTATTGAGAGGAGATGACCCGTAGAAGCAGCTATCGGCATTAGCCGCCGAGGGCGCTCACATCCAATGTGCTCAGCCGCTCCTGGTCGCGCAGGATGTTGATTTCGACAATCTTCCCGCCGCCGATGGTGAACGCCATGACGGCGAAAACGGCTCCTTCGAGCATGCACACGAGCCCGGGTGCGCCGTTGATCAGGGCCGGGCGCCGGACCAGCGGCAGATGGGAGAAGCTCAGCGATCCGCGCGCGACGCGCTCCGCACCTTGGTGCTCGACCGACGGCGCCGCTGCGCCGCCGTCGACGCGTAGGATGACATCGGGGGCGAGCACGGCGAGGAGGCCTTGGAAGTCGCCACCCTGGGCGGCCGCGCGGAAGGCATCGACGACGCTCCGTTGAACTTCGATATCCGCATCGGGTGTGGCGTTGCGCGCTTGAACGCGGCGGCGTGCGCGGCTCGCGAGCTGCCGAGCCGCTTCGGGTGTGCGCCCGACGATCGGCGCGACCTCCTCGAAGGCCATTCCGAAGATGTCGTGAAGGACGAACGCGACGCGCTCGGCCGGTGAGAGCGTTTCGAACACGACGAGGAGCGCGAGCCCGACCGTGTCGGCCAAGAGAGCGCCGTGCTCGGGGCTCATGCCGTCCGGGCTGTCGATGATCGGCTCGGGCACGACCGTTTCGCTGCGCCGTTTGCGCGAACGAAGCATGTTCAGCGCGATCCGGGCGACCACGGTCGTCAACCAGGCGCCCAAATCGTCGACCTGACCGTGGTCCGTTCGGCTGAGCCGAAACCAGGCTTCTTGGACGGCATCTTCGGCCTCGCTCAGGGAGCCGAGCATCCGGTACGCGGCGGCGCGCAGGCGGGGCCGCTGCTCCTCGAACCTTTCTGCGAGCCACTTGTTTTCATCCATCGGTCACATTCCCTCGCCGTGCCGGGTCATGCACGTGAGACCCGCGACACACGGCTGATGTGACGGGGCTCGTCACGAAGAAACCATTTCGGAGAGGAACGAACCATGGAACCTCGTATGAAAAGCCCCGTCTTGACCTTGCCGGGCACGCTCGAAGCCATCCTTTCGCTCAACAAGGCGACGGAAGAGGCCGGCGTTCCTCGGGCCACCCTCGAGCTCGTGCACATGCGCGTCGGGCAGATCAACGGCTGCGCCGTCTGCGTCGACATGCATGCTCGTGCGTTCAAGAGGCTCGGGGAGAGCGATGCGCGGAGCTGGTCGCTCACGGTCTGGCGCGAGGCTCCGTATTACACCGAGGCCGAGCGCGCGGCGCTGGCGCTCGCCGAGTCCGCGACCAGGATGTGTGACCGAACCAATGCCGTTCCAGACGACGTGTGGAAAGAGGCGTCTCGGCATTTCAACGAGACCCAGCTCGCCGCGCTGGTCATGGCCATCGGGGTCGCAAACCTGTTCAATCGTCTCAACGCGACGACGCGCCAGATAAGCGGGGAGTGGGTCGAGAAGTACGTCTGACGAGCTGGCTGCGGAATTCGGGCTATGGGGCTACCGGCTTCAGGAGTTCCCGCCTTTGGCCTTGGAGGTGAACGATGAAATCAGCCGAGCAGATCATTGCCGATTTGGAAGCAGCGTTTGGTCGGAAGGATCTCGATGTGATGGTCGAGCTCTTCGCGGAAGACGCGACGATCGAGAGTTATCTCGTCACGCGCATTTTCAACCGCAAAGACGGCGTGTGTCGCGGGCGAGCCGAGCTACGGCAGCTCGCGACCGCGCTCATGAAGCGCGGCGCACCTTGGGGTGGACACACGCCGCCGATCGTTCAGGGCAATACCGTGATTGTCGAATACAGCAGCGCGTCCTCGGACGAGGAGAAGTTCTCCGTCGACGTGATCGAGCTGAAGGACGGCAAGATCCAGAGCCTCCGCGCCTATGCGGGGTGGCGCGCGATCACGGCTCTGACCGGCGAAGCGCGGGACTGACGGATGCGCGACCGATGGCGCGCCGCGATTGAAACGCCCGTCGCGGCTGCGCCTCGCTCGTTGCTCGTGATCAGCGTCAGGGGCTTTGCACTTCGTATGCGCCGATGTCCGGCGCCGCGCCGACCGGGCGAGGCTTCTTCAGGAAGTCGTCGATGACCGCGCTGATGAGCGGGGCATTGTCGAAGACCGGACTACCCGCGAGCGGCCTACCGTCGAAGGTCTCGAGCGCCATGTTGCTCAGCTTCGGATCTTGGCCGCAGATCGTGCCGCTCGCCGGGCAGGTCTGGACATTCCAGGCAAGGTTGCCCGAGAAGCTCTTCACCGCCGGGGCCTGGCCGCCGCTGAAGAGCGTCTTCGAGCCCGGGTGAAAGTAGTCGGGGAAGCCGACTACCACGTTGTTCTGGATATAGATCCTGTCGGTGGTGTTCCCGTCCTCGGTGTAGCCGATCTGCGCGTCACCCTCGCCGGCGATCGTGTTGTGGCGCACCGTCGCGACGTCGTTGCCGGTCAGCACCAAGAGAAGGCTGCTGCCGAAGGCGCGACAGCTATTGGCGGACGTCATGTAGTCGATGCCCTCGAAGAAGCTGCACTGGCCGACCAGCACGGAGTTCTCGATGAGCGAGTTGCCCCTGACCTTGACCTGGTTGCCGGCGTTCGCGACCGAGTAGATTCGACGCAAGATCGCGTGGGTCGTGTCGGCGCCGTCCATGTAGCGGAGGTCGAGACCGTCCGACGTGTTGTGGTGAATGTACGCGTCTTCGATCAGCCAATCACCGGCGCTGGTGTCGACGCCGATGCCATCGCCGTAGGCTGCCGAGCAGGCCCAGGGCTCGCCTGTCTGCCAACGCTCACCGCAGCCGTTCCAGCCGACTTCGATGTTGCGGATTGTGATGTCGCCGGGGTTCGAGCTGCTGCCGGTGCCGACGTCGCCGTCCCATCCGGCGCTGCCATTGCGGTTGAGCTTGATGCGATCCATCGTCCAGTCCGTGAGACCACCGGCCTGCAACCCGCGTGCGCCCATGCCGTGGATGTCGAGGTCGTGGAGCCAGACATTGGTGGAGGCGCGCGCGTACAGACCAGTCCGGGCCCACGCGTCCGCGCTGTCGCACTTCACGCTGGAATCCGAGTGGTTGTAAACGCAGTCGCTGTGATCGGTAATCTCGAGGCAGCCGATCTCGACGTTCGAGCTGGCGTCGAGATTGAGCACGCGATGGATCCCGCCCGTTCCCCATAGTTGCGGCGGAGCCGAGCAGGACTTGCCGAGGATGCGGGTGCGCGTGGTGGCGGTCGCACCGCTCGGGACCGGCTGCATGTAGCCACCGCTGCCAATCTCGTAGCTTCCGCTGCCGATGATGAGGGTGTCGCTGCCGGCGATGCGTGCGGCGCCCGATGGCGGAAGGGCGATAGAAGGGTTCTTCCAGGCGCAGGCCTTGTTGGTCCCCGAGCCCGGGTACGCGGCGTCCGCGCGACCATTGCATTGTAATGCGTCTCCTCCGTCGGTACGCACGTAGTAGGTCGTTCCGTAGTTGGCTGGCGGTGGTGACAGGTCGAGCACGAGGACGCCCCATCCGGCCGGGTTGTTGAACGCGGTGAGGTCGGCGAAGTCCTCGTAGTTGAGGGTGCCGCCAGCCACGTCGCGGTCATTGAAAGCCACGTCGAAGCCGAGCTGCATACCCGCGGTGGGGGTGATGCCGAGCGACGCGAAGGGAATCTTCAGCTCGACACGGTAACCGCCAGTGCGCGGCACGGCGTTCACCGTGGCGCCCGAGGTGTAGGCGTAATTCGTCCAGGCGCGCGAATCGGCGAGCACGCCGGACGAGGTCACCACGAAATGGTAGTCGTTCTGGTCGGCAGTCGCGGAGCGGTCGAACGCCGCGTCGATCATCACTTCGACGCCGTCGCCGTTCCAGCGGCTGGATTCGGAGCCGGTGGCCGGAAGCAGCGCGCCGTCGGTGACGTCGAACGCTACGTAGAGCGCCTGCGCGTCCCAGCCTGCGCGCACTTCGGCCGATCCGCTCGCGCCCGAGAGGGTGATGGGCGAGAGAGCCGAATACTCGCCGAGCTGCCCGTCGATGCTCGGCGCCGTCGAAAAGCTCTGCGCGGTGTAGGTCGGCGGCGAGATCGCGTCGGAGCTCGTGGCGACGTCGTCTTCGTTCGCGTCGTCTGCGTCAGGTTCGTCGATATGACAGGCAGCTGCGACGACAGCGGTCGAGAGCGCGAAGATGGAAAGCAGCACATAGTGTCTGGTCATGTTTGGCCTCCTGCGCAGGGCGCGGGCTGAGCACGGACTACGAACCCAGCCTTTGACGGCGCGGCCGGACATCGCTTCACCGCTCCACGCGGGTAGGGCGAACGCGTCGGGTGCAGCGATTGCGGCTCGATCCGGTCACCGTGCGAAGAATCGACGCATCCAAATAGATCTGAATTCGACGTCTTCGCTAACCTTGAATGCTCGGCCAACGAGTGCACAACACGCCTGCTCAGTGCGCCGGGCGATTACAGGCGGATTGTGTAATTACAATTGGGCTCAGCGCATGGGGCAGCGAGCTTTACCAGCGATCGGCTCCGAGCGTTTTGGTGGATCCGGTGCACGCCGCGTGACGCCCGCCGCGAGATCGACGAGCTCCGTTTGTCCGTCGCGGGCGAGCCAGAGGTACACGTCGCCGTCGACGACGAAGGCGCCGATTACGTCGGTGAACGCGCTCGTACCCACGTAGCGACCGCCGACGACGAAGCGTGCCTCCTTGTCGCCGTGGACCTCGACCAATGGATCGAGCGCCTCGAACGAGATGCAGGAGACGAGCTCGCGCGAGGGGCTCGGGATCGGATACTTCCAGGTCACGCTGGAAGCGCCCTGGACGCCGAAGAAGCTCGGAGGTGGAGGAGCGCCCAGGTCCGAGACGAGCAGCATCTGGAGCCATTGGTCCGGCGCGCCCTTATCGGCTGGAAGCAACATGGCATACGTCCCCGTGACGGTGACGTCTTGGACCTTCCCGGGTGAGACTACCTTCACGTCGCGCGGCGCGACGGGGCCGACCGGGCCTTCTTCGATGCCGATCCCGTGTGCAATCGTACGCGGCGCGTGGCTCGAGGGAACCGAAGCCGGACCTTCGATGAGCGCCGAACGACCGCCGAGGCTGAGTCCTTCTTGGACGGAGCGCGCCGTTGCCTGGGGAGCCGCGGACATCGGGGCGGGAGGCGAATGGCTGGTGACGACGCTCGGCGCGGGAGGCTCCGAGGTGTTGGTCGAGACCGCTCGGCTCCCGGCGCTCTGCTCACTCGGCGCGTGTGAGGTGCAGGCACCGAGACCAACGGTAAAGAGCGAGACGGCTGCGAAGGTGTGGAGTTGCATCGACGCGAGCGAAAGCTATGCAGCACCAACACCGGCGCGACTTAATGCGCGCTTAAACCGCAGTTACGGCCCGGTTTCTCCTTCGTTGATCGGTGGCCGGTTTGCCCGCGATACTGACGGCTCCGTGATGGTGGGTGGGCTCATTGGCCGGTCGACGGACCTCGTGACGCTCGAGGCGATGCTCGACGGCGGAGCGAGGATGGTGTCGGTCATTGGGCCGCCGGGCATCGGCAAGACTGCCCTCGCGGCGTCGTTTCTGGAGACGCGCCGAGCAACGTCGTCCGCGGCTTGGTTTTGCGATCTCACCGAGGCCGAGACAGAAGACGCGATGGTCGCCGCCGTCGTCGCGGTGATCGATCCGCCGCCGTCCTCTCACCGCGACGACGGTCGCGTGGCGAGCAACGTCGGAGAGCGGCTTGCCTCCGTCGGGCCGGCCCTCCTCGTCCTGGACAATTTCGAGCAGCTCAAGAGCGCCGCATCCGCCACCGTCTCGATGTGGCTCTCACGCGCGCCGGAGCTCGTCATTGTGATTACCTCGCGCGAGCTCCTGCATCTTCCGGGCGAACGCGCGCTCGAGCTCGAGCCCCTCGCGGTGCCGGGCGAAGGCTCCGTGTCGTCGGACGCCGTCGATCTGTTCCTCCGGACGGTGCGCTCGACCGCTCCCGCCTTCGCGCCGACGGCAGAAGAAGCCGAGGTCGTCGCCGAGATCACGCGCCGCCTGGACGGGATCCCACTCGCTATCGAGCTCGCCGCGTCGCGCTGCAGGGTGTTTGGTCCCGCGGCGTTGCTCGCCCGCCTCGACGAAAGCTTCGCCGTGCTCGGTCGGACCGGTGCCCGGCGCGATCGCGAGCGCACCTTGATGGGCGCGATTGCCTGGTCGTGGGCGTTGCTCGAGCCCGTCGAGCGCGAAGCTCTCTCTCAGTGTGCTCTCTTTCGCGGCGGTTTCGATGTCGGCGCAGCCGAAGCCATCCTCGATCTCGAGGGCCCGGGCGCGAGCGTCATCGACGCGCTGCACGCTCTTCGCGACAAGTCGCTCCTCGTCGGGCGTCGCAGCGAAAGAGGTGAATTGCGGCTCGGCCTCTACCTGAGCATCCGCGCGTTCGCCGAAGAACGCCTCCAAAAATCCGGTCGCTGGAGCTACCTCGCCGCGCGCCACGCTCGACACTACGCGCGCGCCCGAGCCGGGGTGTTCGACCATGAAAACGTGCTCGTCGCAGCCGAGCGGGCGGTCGCTGCGCCCGCCGACGACGCGAATTGGGTGGACGCAGCGGACATCGCGTTCGGAGCGCTCGGGTCCCTCGCGCGTGCGATCGGGCACGGCCCCGGCGCAGAGCGCGGCGCACGTCGCGGCTCTCCGCGAGCGATCGTGGCGCTTCTCGATAGAGCGATCGCGCGAGCCGAGTCGTCCTCCTTGGCGCTCCGTGCGGAGGCGCTTCGAGCGCGTGCGCGGCTCAAGATGCACCTCGGCGCCACGCGAGAAGCGCTCGACGATTGCAGAGCGGCCGTGGAGCACGCTTCCGCTGCCGGCGACGCGGCGGTGTTGGCGCAGACGACGACCGAGCTCGGCAACGCCTTCGCGTATCTCGCCGTTTTCGATGAAGCGCGGACGGCCTTCGAAGCGGCTCGGAAGCTCCATCACGAGCGTGGCGACCGAACCGCCGAGGCTTGGGCCATGGTGCGCGCGTCCCATTGCGACATCGAGCTCGCGAGGTGGAGTGAAGCCCGCGCCACGCTCTTGCGCGCTCGCGCACTGTTCGAGGCGGAGGGTGCGCCGCCGGTCCTGGCGCTCGACTTCTTCGAGGGCGTGATCGACCACGACGAGGCTGCGCTCGACCGCGCGCTCGCGCGCTACGAGGCGAGCCTGAAACATGCGCAAACGCGCGGCGATCGCCTCTACGAGGGCGCGACGCTCATCACGATTGGGATCGTTCGCCAAGAGCAGAGGCGACACACCGAAGCGCTTGAGCTCCTCGAGCGCGGGGTATCGCTGGTCCGAGATCTGGACCACCGTTTTCTGGTGCTCGGCGTCGGCCATCTAGGCGGGTGCCTGGCCGCGGTGGGCCGCCTGAACGATGCAGCCGCCGCATTCGAGCGGAGCGAGGGCTTGTTTCCCGCCATGGATGTCGAAGGTCTGCAGCACGCGGTGCTCCTCCAGCGCGGGCTGTACGAGGTGGCGCTCGCCGAACGAGCGAGGGCCGATCATGATCAGGACCGCGCAAGCACCCTCGTTCGGGCGGCGACGGCCCGTGTCGATCGAGTGCGTCGCGCGGCGCCGGGAGAGGTCGCGCTCGCCGATCGCTCCGTCGACGTCCGCATCTATCTGCGCATGCTCGTCGATGCGCTCGCTGCGCGTGACGAGCCCACCGAAGGACGAACGCAACTGCTCGTCCAAGCGGACGGTCAGTGGTTCCAGCTCGCCGGCTCCGAGCGTGTGTCCTGCAAAGGGCGCCTAGCGATTCGAAACCTCCTCGTCACGCTCACGAGACGTCGCCTCGACGCCCCCGGCGAACCGGTGCCGCGTTCGGTGCTGCTGGCGTCTGGATGGCCGGGGGAAAAGCTGGTCGGCGGGTCCGGACGCAACCGTTTGAACGTGGCGCTCTCGAGCCTCCGCAGCCTCGGGCTCCGCGCCGCGCTGGTCGTGGTGGACGAAGGCTACCTGCTGGATCCGGAGGTCGAGGTCCGCCTGGTCGGGTAATCGGCGATGAAAAGCGACCACCTACATC
>JABFXY010000006.1 GCA_013361525.1 Polyangiaceae bacterium
GGCCGGTCTCGCTCCGCTCGACGTGGCCTGCCCCACTCGGCTCTTTTTTTCGCGCGCGCACGACGGCTCGGGTCCCGCCTGGGGGGTGTGCTCGCTGCGCTCGCACTGGCACCCAAGCCTGTGCGCGCCCTGTTCCACGCTTCAGCGCAGTTGCCGACGGCGGCCGATGGCCGCCTCCTGAGAGCTTTCGATGTCTTTTCGCGCGCGCATCGACTCTTGTGCGCGCGGAATTTTTTCTGATGTCGTGTGACCAGCCGAGTGTCCGGGCCTGCACCTTTTGACGTGACGGCAAAAGGGGGTGTAACACCGGGACTACACCATGAATCAACGAACAGTGGTTCCTGGCGTGGTCGGCGTCGTCGCGAGCGTGATCGGTGGCGCCGCTGCTGCAGTATCGACCCACGACTACGCTCAACACCTGGATCGAAGGCTTCACGGCACCCATTGCTCGTTCATCCCGGGCTTGGGTGACGCCGAAGCGGACAACGCCTGCACGACCGCGCTGCAAAGCCCCTACTCGGCCTTCCTCAAGGAACAGTTTTGGGGCGGCATCCCGATCAGCCTGTTCGCGCTGGGCGCGTTTTCCTTCACGTTCGCGCTCGCGCTCTATCTGATCCTGGCGCGAAACACGGCGTCGAAGCGAACACGGCTCGCGTACTTCCTCGTCACGCTGGGGCCGCTCGCGGCTTCGCTCGTGATGTTCGTGATCTCGGCCACGAAGCTGGGGCAATTCTGCAAGACGTGCGTCGCGATCTACGTGGCGTCGATCGGCTTGTTCGTCTCGGGCATCCTCGCGCTCGTCACGACACGTACGCCCTTCGCCGCCGTCGCTCCCGCGGGTCAACCGCCCGCGCCGCGCCCTCCGCGGTCCGCGGATCCCGACGCGACCGCGGCGGATCCCGAGCCTTGGCATCAACGCCCCGGCGCACCGGTCGCGAAGACGGTGGTCGATGGGCAAGACCGCGCGCCGATCCCCATGGGCAGCTGGGCCGCGCCCGTGGGGCTGCTCGCGGCGATGGCGACCGCGACCGCGATCCCCGCGGTGGTCTATGCGGGCACGGTCCCGGACTACAAAGACCGCATCGTCGCGTGCGGCGCCCTTCCGAAGCCGGACACCGTCAACGATGTCCTGGTGAAGGTGAAGACGTCGAACCCGTCGTTGCCGGCGCTCACCGTGGAGGATCCGCTTTGCCCGAACTGCAAAGCCTTCCACGATCGGCTCGTCAGCGAGGGCTTGTACGACAAGCTCGATCTGCGCGTGGTGATCTTCCCGCTCGACAGCGAGTGCAACTGGAACCTCAAGAAGGCGCTCCACCCGGGCGCGTGTGTGCTCGCGAAGGCGTTCCTCTGCGCGGAGAAGACGGGCGATCCGCGCGAGGTGCTCGAGTGGTCGTACGAGCACCAGGAGGAGCTCACGACCGCGGGGAAATCCGACCCGGCGCAGCTCCGCCAGAAGGTGAAGGGGCGCTTTCCGTCGCTGGACGCTTGCATCGACTCGAAGGAGACGGAAAAACGCCTCGAGTCGGTGATGCGCTTCGCGATCGACAACAACCTGCGGGTCTCGACGCCGCAGCTGTTCCTCGGCCCCAGCTACACGCGCGTTTGCCCCGAGGACACGGACATCGGACTTTCGTACGCCGTACGGCATCTCGATCGAAAATGACGAAGGGCCCCCACGAGGTGAAACCATGAATACCCCCGTGATCGTCGGAGCATTGACCGGCGTCGCGCTGCTCGGCGCGTCTTCGATCTACGTCGAGCGTCAGGTGTCGGCCTCCAAGGAGCGGCTCGAAAACCCGGAGGCGGTGCCGGAGGAGGCGCAAGCAGCCGTCGCCGACCATGCCGAGGCGGAGTACTGCACGCCGAAGTTTCGCGAGGTCCTCGCGCGCGTCGTGCAGGCCTGCGGCCTCGGCGGCCAGGACGCGCGCCGCGGCTGCGAGCCGGTCGACGTGCGGAGCTTCGCGTCGATCTCCGACGACGATTTCAACGCGCTTTTCGATCCGCTCGTGAAGCGCGGGGCCATCGTGTTGTTCGACGACAACTCGGAGAAGCTCGACGACGCCGCGAAGAAGATCATCTCGGAGAAGTGGGACGAGCGAAAAGGCGCGCGCTACTTCTTCGTCGTCGCGCGCGCCTCGAAGACGGGCACCGCGAGCTACAACGAGCAGCTGTCGCAAAAGCGCGCGAACAGCGTCTTCTTCCACCTCGAAGAGGTGTCGAAGGAGGAGAAGGACCTCGACAAGAAGGTCGGCATGTTGTGGCTCGGCAGCCAATACGCGCAGCTGAAACAGGACTACTGCGGGACGTGGCAAACATCGCGCCCGGGCAAGTCCTGCAACGACCAAGCGATCAACCGCAGCGCGTTCGTTTCGTGGGTCGATTGCCGCCTCTGAGCGGGCACCGAGCGGTCGCGCGCTCGTGACCTCGCGTCGCGGTTTCCTTCTAGCGACGGCCGGCGGCTTCGCCGTCGGCCAGCTCGCCCCGCCGCCGCGCGCATCGACGGGCGCGCTGATCGGCGCTTCTCACAACCGCGGTCATTTGCTTCGCGACGCAGCGAAGCTCGCGCCGCCCTCGTCGGTCGAGCGAGCCGACGTGGTGATCGTCGGCGGCGGCGTGAGCGGCCTCTCCGCGGCGTGGCGTCTCTCGGCGCTGGGTGTCGACGCCGTCGTCCTCGAGCTCGAATCGTTCATCGGGGGGACGAGCTCGTGGGGCGAAGACGGCGTCGTCCCGCACCCGTGGGGCGCGCACTATCTGCCCGTGCCGAACATCGAGGCTCGCCCTGCGCTGCGCCTGCTCGCGGACATGGGCGTGCTCACCGGTTGGGACGCCGCGAATCGTCCGCGGTTCGAGCCGCGGATGCTCTGCCACGCGCCGGACGACCGCATCTTCTACCGGGGCGCGTGGCACCTCGGTCTCGTGCCCCAGGCGGCGCTCGAGGCGCCCGAGCTCGCGGAGGTGAAGCGCTTCGTCGAGATCGCAGAGTCGTACACGCAGCGGCGCGGAAACGACGGCCGCTTCTTCTTTCAGATCCCGATCGGCGAGTCGTCTCGTGACCCGGAGGCGCTCGAGCTCGATCAGATGACGATGGCGGAGTGGCTCGACGAAAAGGGCTTCACCTCACCTTTCGTCCGCTGGTTCGTGAAGTACGCGACGCTCGACGACTTCGGCGCGGATCTCACCGACGTCTCGGCGTGGGCCGGGCTCCACTACTTCGCCGCACGAAAGCTCGAAGGGCCGGAGCTCGAAGGCAGCCACTACCTCGTGTGGCCCGAGGGCAACGGCCACCTCGTGCGAGCGCTGCTCGAGCGAACCGACGCGCGCATCGTGCACGACGCGGTGACGTTGAACGTCGAGCCGACGACCGACGGCGCGAGCGTTCTCTACCTCGACGCGTCCACGGGAAAGACGCGACGAATCGATGCGAACGGCGTGCTGCTCGCGGTGCCCGGGTTCATCGCCAATCGCATCGCGCCGAGCGTGCGGCGCTCTCCCATCGTGCGAAAGAGCTCTCCGTGGGTGGTCGCGAACCTCCACGTCGAGCGTCCCATCACCAACGACCTCGCGTGGGATTCGGTGATCTACGAATCCGAAGGGCTCGGCTACGTCGACGCCTCGCACCAGCTCACGCCCCCGCGCGAACCCACCGTGCTCACGTACTTCCGCGCATTCGGCGAAGCCGATGTCGCAGCACGGCGCCGCGTCCTCGAAGGCCGATCCTGGGAGCTTCTCGCGCGCGACGTATTCGAAGACCTCGGGAGCGCGCACCCCGATCTCGCGGAGCGAACCTCGCGCATCGACTTCGCCGTCTGGGGACACGCGATGCCTCGACCGACGAAGGGTTTCCTCGGTGCGACGCCCTTCGAGCCGAGCGTGCTGCTCGACGATCGGATCGCGTGGGCCCACGTCGATCAACAAGGAATCGCGCTCTTCGAGGAAGGTCAGCGCGCCGGTGTCGTCGCCGCCGAAGCCATCGCGGAGGCGATTGGCGTGAACGTCGACGAGACGTGGCTCTAATCGCGCAGCGCGATTCAGGTCACGTGCGCGAGGGTGACGGTGACGTTGTCGCCGCCGCCCGACGCGTTCGCGCGGTCGACGAGCTCGTCGACGCAAGACTCGAGGCGCTCTTTCGAACCGTCGAGCTTCGCGCCGATGATGGCGTCACGGATCTCCGCGGACGAGATCTGCCCGGTGAGGCCGTCGGAGCAGAGAAGGTAGACGTCGCCCGGCTGGACCTCGCTCTTTCGCACGTCGACCTGCACCTCTTCGCGGATGCCGAGCGCGCGCGTGATGACGTTCTTCGGCAGCTGCCCGATCTCTTCTTGCGTCATCCACGGCGCGACGTGGATGGCGTCGCTCACCAGCGAATGATCCCGCGTCATCGACTCCAGGGCACCGCGGCGAAAGCGCGAACAGCGGCTGTCGCCGACGTGTGCGACGGCGAACTGACTCAAGTCGGACGAGAACATGCCTGCGACGCAGGTCGTGCCCATTCCGAAGTCGACGAGCGTCTTCAACGAGCGATCGAAGATGCGCCGGTTCGCGAGGCGAATCCCGGTGCAGAGATAGTTCTCTTCGTCGGAGAGACGATCGTCGTACGGGAATGGCCACGTCGCGTCCGGACGCACCGTGACCACGAAGAAATCGTGGAGCGTGGTCACCGCGAGCTGGCTCGCGACGCGGCCTGACCGATGCCCGCCGAGACCATCGGCGACGGCCATCATTCGGTACTGCGGCAGGATCAAGAACGCGTCTTCGTTGAGATCGCGCTGTCTGCCGATATCGGTCTTGCCGGCGAAGACGACGTTCAAACCTGCTCCCTTGGGAGTGGAAGGTATCACCGCTGCGCGCGGTGCAACGCCCTTTCCTTTTGAATGCACGTGAGGGCGTCCGCCATCTTGCGCACACCGGCCGTGAGACGCGCCTCGGTTTCGGCGGCGAACCCGAGACGTATCGCACGCAGCCTGGAGCCATCGAAGGTGAACCGGCGCCCCGTCTGGAAAACCACGCCGCGCTCGAGGCAGGCCGCGGCCCAAGCCTCGACGTCGACAGCCGGCGCACGAAGCCACAGCGCGATGCCTCCGCGAGGTAGCTCGAACGAAACGTGCTCGCCCAGGTGAGCCTCCAAGGCTGCAGCCAAAGCGCCGCGACGAGCCGCGTAGACGCTGCGCATTTTGCGGGCGTGGCGAGCGATCTCACCGTCGGCGGCGAGCTCGGCCAAGGCCCGCTCCAGCAATCGATCGCCTTGGCGGTCGACGACGACGCGGAGCGAAGCGATTCGTTCGAGCAACGGTGCCGGCGCGACGACGAAACCGATCCGCAGAGCGGGCGCGAGGATCTTCGAGAGTGTCCCGATATAGACCACTTGCCCCGTTCGATCGGCGCTGGCCAGCGGCGTGACGGGCCTGCCCTCGTAGTGAAACTCGTGATCGTAGTCGTCCTCGAACAGCGCGAGCTTGTGCCGCCGCGCGAGCTCGAGGAGGGCGATCCGCCTCCCCGGCGCGAGGAGCGCGGTCGTCGGGTATTGATGGTGCGGCGTCAGGTAAACAGCGCGCAGCTTTCGCCCCTCTGCGGCGCACCGCTCGACGGCCGCTTCGAGCGCGTCTACGTCGATGCCACCGCCGTCGACGGCAACGGGCACCAGCTCCGCACCTGCATGACGAAGCGCGAGCCATGCCGGCCGGTAACCGAGCGCTTCGACGGCGACGCGGTCCCCAGGCCTCACGACGGCACGGGCCGCGAGGTAGAGCGCCATCTGGCTACCGCGGGTGACGACGAGATCGTCGCTGCCGACGGCGAGCCCTCGGGTGCGGCTCAACGTCTCGGCAAGAGCGTTTCGCAGCGCCGGTTCGCCGCGAGGATCGCCGTAACCGAACAGCTCCGCCGAGCGCGGCGCCGTGACGATGCGGCGGTAGGCACGCCCGAGCGCGCTCGCAGGAACCAGGCGAAGATCGGGCATCCCGCCGAGCATCAAGATCGCGCCCTTCGGCGGAGGGGGCGACGACCAATCCTCCATCCCAGGGCCGAGCTCGAAGCCGATCGTCGCGGACGAGCGAGCCGCCGCTTGCGCGGCGAACCGCCGCGGCTTCGGATCCGGAAGATCCCGTCGAATCCGCGTCGCGCGCGCGGCGGCCGTCTCGATCCATCCCTCGAGCTCCAGCTCGCGCAGCGCGGCGAGGATCGTGTTGCGATGAACGCCGAGATCCTGCGCGAGCCGTCGCGAGCCCGGCAGCGCGTCACCGGGACGAAGCCTGCCGCGGCGCACGTCCGCGACGACCGCCTGCGCGATACGCGCGTAGAGCGGTGCCTCGCCTTCCTCGACATCCAACGCGAAACCTTCCATTGGCGCCTCGTCCTGACGTGCTGCGGAACTGGTCTATCTACAATATCACTTCTGGATCTTTCTGGCAGACCAGTCTCGCCCTACCCCAGCGACATGCGCCGTCACGTCTTCGCGACCGCCTTCGACATCGCCGTGGATGTCTTTCGCCACGCCCTTCACGTTCATCGCGCCTCCATACTTCCCACCGCCGAAGATCGCGCGCGGGCTCTGGAGCTCCTGTGGAAGCGCGGCGACAGCGCCGATCCGCGCGCCATCGAAGCGATTCGAGCAGCGAACCCGAAGGACGAGGCGCCGGCGTTTCTTCGCGGTCCGCGCGGCAGCACGCTTTCGGTCGCGCTCGGCGAAGGTGACGCCGAGGCGAGCGCGGAGCTGCTGCGCGACACGTATTGGAACGATCGCTTCAGCCCCGACAGCCTGGTGCGCGCAGCGAAGGGCTCGAACGCGTGGGTCGGCGCCCACGACGAGCAGCGAAGGCTCGTCGGCGCCGCGCGCGCGGTCACCGACGGGGCGAAACACGCGTGGATTTACGACGTCATCGTGGAGCCCTCGTGGCGTGCGTCGGGGCTCGGACAGGCATTGATGCGCCTCTTGCTCGATCACCCAGCGGTTCGAGGAGCCGCGTTCGTGCACCTCGGGACGCGCGACGCCCAGCTCTTCTACCGAAAGCTGGGCTTCGTCGAGTCGAACGAGATCGAGCGGCCGTATGCGTCGACGACCATGACCCTGGCTAGAGCGCCGCGAGGTCGAGGAAACGAAGCACCGTGAAGTACGGCTGATCATCGTTGCCCGCCACGATCCCTGCGTGCACGGCCTGGTCGCCTTTCGTGTCGAGCGCCATGCCGAAGGCGAAGCTGCCGTCGGGACCGCGGTACGCGTCGTCCCAGGCGAAGGTTCCGTCGCTCGCGTACGCGCGAACGAACATTTCAGCGCTCACCGCGGTGTCGGTCGGATACGCAAAGCCGCCGACGAGGACGTCACCGTCCTCACTGACCGCGAGGCTCATCGCGCCCAGGAGCGTCGTATCGGAGCGCACGTCGTCGATGGTCCAACCCCCGCCCTCGAGGTCGTGTTTGCAGATCAGCAGGTGAGCGTCGGCCTGTCCGCCGCTGGCCGTATAGATCGCGCCATCGGGACCGACCGCGAGGAGCGGTCCACCCGCGGGGCCGAGGTGCGCGTCGATCGGGCCATCGCCGCCGATGATGCGGATCTCGGAGCTCTGGATCGTGCCCCCGGCGTCGAGGTCCGACTTCAGCACGACGAAGCCGCCGTTTGGATGACGCACGACCGTCGACGCCATCGCGGCGTCGGCGGAGCGCGTGCCTTCGCGAAGATCCATTCCCGTCGTTCCGTCCGGCTTCACGTGCACGAGTGCCGCGAGCCTTTGCGCTGCGCTGCCGTGGGTTCCGTCGTCCTCTCCTGCGAGGATGACGCCGGCGCCGATATCGGGCGAAGCGGCCGCGACGTCGGCACCGGCGATGTCCGCGACCTCTGCTTCCGATGTAACGACCCCGGCGGCGTCGTAGAAGACCAGCCACGACCCAGCGACGCCGTCGCCCCGATTGACCTGCGAGAGGACGGCCAACGAGCCGTCGTCGGTGAGCGTCGCTGCGCGAACGTCGTAGAGCCCGTGGCCGAGCGCGCTCGTCGCGCGTTGGTCGTTCCACAGCGGATTGCCGCTCGTGTCGTAGCTCTCGACGCCGAGAGCGGGCACGTCGCCCTCGAGGACGAGACCAACCACCGCGATGGTTCCATCCGGGCGGATCACGACCTCGCGCGGCGCGAAGATCGGGCTGTCCATGACCAGGGAGCGCGCTTCGGTGCCGCCCGGGTCGCTTCCACCCTCGGGAGGATCCGTCTCGTTGGTCTCTCCCGTGTCATCGGGGTCGATGATCACACTCGAACACGCCGTCAAAGCCAGGCTCAGCGTAAGCAACGCTCTTTTCATGCGCTCATCGTGAGCAGGCGCCCGGCTCGCGTCGGCTTAATCCGACTTATTCCGATCCCCGCCGCCCCCGGTGTTGTGCCGGGGGCGGCAGGACGGTCAGCGGTCTTTCAGTCCGCGCGCTTCACTTCGCGAGCGGTCCCTGTCCCGCTTGTCCTTACGCCGGTCGCTGTGGCGCGCCTTGCGCGCGCCTTCCTCGTTGCCCTTGATCGAGCCGAGCGGCCAGAGCGTGTACTGAATCTCGGCGAGCTCCGCCTTCACGACGACGTCGATGACGTCGGCCGCGCTCTTGTAACAGGCACCGGATTCATCGAGCGGCACGTGGCCGTCGACGTTCACGACGATGTCGTCGTGACGGTATTGCTCGTCGACCTTCTCCTGCGAGAGGGTCCGCATCGCCTCGCCGCGCGAAAGGCGGCGGCCCGCGCCGTGATTCACGCTGAAGCCGCTCTTCTCGGCGCCCGGAAGCGGCCGCAGCACGTAGCTGTAGTCGCGGTTCGAGCCCGGGATGAGGACCGGATGTCCGGTCGCAGCCCACGGCGTGCCGACGAGCGCCGGGTGTTTCGCCGGGAACGCGCGCGTCGCGCCCTTGCGATGCACCCAGACCTCGCCGAACTCGGGATGCTTCTCGGCTTGAACGAGGTTGTGGCTGATTTCGTAGACGAGCTCGAGCGGGGCCTTGAAGACCTTCTCGAACGCCTCCGCGACGGCCTCGAAGATGACGAGCCGGTTCACGATCGCGAAGTTGCCTCCGGCTGCGACGGCGTTCTGGTAGCCCTCGTAGTGCGGTGATCCCGGCTCGAAGTAGCCGAGATCGATGTCGGCACTGCGCTCCGGGTGTTCGGACTTCGCGAGGCGGAAGTAATTCGTCGCGAGGCCGTGGCCGAACCCGCGGCTTCCCGTATGCAGCTGCACGAACAACGTCTTCGTCTCTTCACAGCGCTGCAGCTCGATGAAGTGGTTTCCGCCACCGAGTGTGCCGAGCTGATCGAGGCCTCGCTCCGGATTGCCCGGGCCGCCCCACGGGATGTCCCACTTGTCCGAGACCGGAATGCGGTGCCGCTCGGCCTTCGAGCGATCGAACATCGCGCCGTACTTGGAGACGTAGTGCTCCGCGCCGCCGCGAACGAGCTCTTGGAACTCGCTCTTCGACAGCGCCCCCATGCGGAGGCTCGCGCCGCCGGCGCCGAGGGCGACACGCTTCATCACCTCACGGTTGAAGGCGAGCTTGCGATCGTGCGTCGCGAGCCCGGCGTCGACCTGGCTCTTCGCGCTCACCATGCCGCAGCCGATGTCGAAGCCGACCGGGCCCATGGCGATGGCGCCGTCACCTCGGTCCGTCAAGATGACGCAGCCGACGGGGACGCCGTAGCCGTAGTGGACGTCCGGCGTGATGACGACGAGCTTCGCGCCCGGGAAACGCGTGGCGTTGACGATTTGGCGATAGAGCGTCGGCTCGGCCTCGACGAACAGCGCCCGGTTCAAAAACATCCGGACCGGGACATCGCGGGTGTCGCGCGTGTCGAGTCGGTAATAGCCGCCGTCCTCGTCCCAAACGGCGAGGCTCTTCCAGTTTTCTTCGTCGAGCAGATGCGAGCCCATAAAGGTGGGTGCCATGGACGCACGTCGCGACCAACGCTGACTAGATGTCGTGGGCCTTTGTCGTTGGCCCACTTGTCCGGCTTCTGCGCGCGCCATGCCACGAACCTCGGCCGCGTGGCTAAAGGTTGCACTCGGTGGACGCGCGAACCCGGGTCGCGTCAATGCGTTAACGGCCGTGCACGCCGCGCTCGTGGCCAAGCACCACGGTTCCTCGAAGAATCGTGCGCTCTGCCTCGAACACGCGGTTGGCACGCGCGGTGCTTCACTGGACGGCGATCATGAAACTCTGCGTCGCGTGTCTCGCCCGAACCGATATGTCCCGTCCCTCGGCCTCTGCATCGGAAGGCCTCGGGGAGGAAGTCGCATCCGGCGTTCGCGCGCTCGACTCGATCTTCGACGCGGAAGAAGACGTCCCGACCACGCTGTATGTCCCCGCGCGCAGCACACGTAACCGCGCGCGCACGACCGAGCGCGTGCACGCTTGAGCAACTGGTTCATCGGCGTCGTCGTCGATCCCGGCGGTTGGTACCCCGACCGCGTGCCCGCTCCGCCCGAAGGATTCAAAGCGTTTCACCCCGACGATCTGCACCTTACCGTCGCGTTCCTCGGAAATGTCGGGGCCGAGCGCGCGGACGCTGCCTGGCGAGCGCTGCGGTGGCCCACCGGCCCCGTCGAAGCGGAGCTCGCGGACATCGAAGCGATGGGCTCACCACGTCGCTACAGCGCGCTCTCGTTCCTGCTCGACAAAGGCCGGCTCGAGATTGAAGGCGCAATCGGCCTCGTTCGGGCCGACGTGGGCGCAGCGGCAGAGGTCGAGCCCGACCAACGGCCGCCGAAGGCTCACCTCACGATCGCGCGGCCGTCGAGGAACGCGTCGCCCGCCGTCCGCAACAAGGGCCTGGCCTGGGCGAAAACGATCGAGCTTCGCGGTACGCCGATTCTTCTACGCGAGGTAGCGCTCTACACCTGGAGCGAGGACCGCACGAAGACGCTGTTTCGCAAGGTCGACGTGCGCTCCATGACGGGCGGTTGAGAAGGCGCTACCAAGCCGTCGTGCGCGCGCGAAAACAAAAACAAACTCCCGACAGAAAAACGACGCGAGCCTCCCATCACCTCGACATGAGACGATCGACGGTTCTTCCTGTTTTCGATCGCGGCATGGGCGCGATCCTGGTCGCGGGGTTTCTCAGCTTCGGCTGCACGATTGATGCGGACGTTGGAGGTTTTGGAGGCGAGGGCGAGGATGGAGAAGGCGGTCTGCTCGAGGGCGGCTCTTCCAGTGACGGGCCCAACGCGGGTGGCGCAAGCTCTTCGGGTGGGAACGCTGCACAAGGCGGCTACAGCCAGGCCGGTGGTTCGTCGCAGGGCGGCTGGAGCAACGCGGGCGGAGCGAGCAGCACCGGCGGCTCCGGTGGTTGGCAGGAAGGTGGAGCGAGCGCCACCGGCGGCTCCGGTGGTTGGCAGGAAGGTGGAGCGAGCGATACCGGCGGGGGTCCCGCGCAAGGCGGCTGGGGACAGGGCGGCGCGGGCGGTGGCAGCTCGGCAGCCGGCGGCGCGAGCCAAGGCGGCGGTTCGAGCGAGGGCGGCGCGAGCCAAGGCGGTGGAAGCTCTGCTGCAGGCGGTGCCGAACAAGGCGGCGCGGGCGGCGACAGCTCCGCAGCCGGCGGCGCGAGCCCGGGAGCCTGAGCCGCAAAGAGCAGCAATTCATCGCCCCTCCGCGTAGTCCGCCCGACAGAAAGGCGAGACAACGCGCCCATGGGCGTGGCGATGAAACGATCCAGAATCTTCTTCGGCACCGCGCTCTCTGCGGGGTTGCTCTTCGGTTGCTCTGACGACGGGGCGAACGACGACAACGGCGGACAGGGCGCAAACGGTGGCGACGCGAACGGCGGCGCCGATGAAGGCGGCTCGAGCGACGGCGGCTCGCACGACGGTGGTGCGTCCGAAGGAGGCTCGAACGAAGGCGGATCCACGTCCGGTGTCGTCCGCATCCACATGACTTCTTCGACGGAGCCGTTCGCGCACGCGGACGGCCTGTCGGGCCAAACGCCGAGCGCGCACAAGAGCGGCGTTCGCTCCCTGACGCTCTATCGCGAGGAGGGCGACGCCGATGCGCTGGTCGTTTTCGACCTCGGGCAAGATTCGGTCGAGGTCGACTATGCCGACGGCTCGGACACGCTCGTTTACACGGCGAACACGTCGGAGCTGAAGGACGGCATCTTCAAGATCGCGCGCGTCGTGCACAGCTACGTTCGCTACGAGATCGAGGCGACGATGCACACGAACGGCCTGAGCCTGCCGGGCACGTTCGACAACTTCCAGGCGCTCTCCGACGGCAGCCTCTACGAGGGGGAGCTCCACGACGCGGGCGACTACAACTACGTCTTCACGACGAACGGCATGAGCTACCCCGCGAGCGGCGTGGGCGCGCCCGTGCCCGAGTGGGAGAGCACCGGCGGCTTCTCGGTTCAGTTCGAGAACGGCGAGTGGGCCTACTACTTCCCGGTGAACCTCGCGATCGACACCGACTACACGAGCCCGGTCGACGTGTACCTCGGCGTGAACATGCACGAGAGCTTCCGCTGGGAAGATCAGTCGACGCTCGGCTACGCCGAGGGCGTGTTCGACGTCACGCCGACGGTGTTCGAGCCGGTGCTCAAGTTCGGCGCGAACAGCTTCGAGGTCAGCGTCGAAGGACAGTGATCGCTAGATGCGAAACACGTCGTCGATGCGCGGGACCTCGAGGCTGAGGCCGGTGAGGCGCGAGCACTCCGTCTCGACCTCGCGCTGGTAGAGCGGCTTGATGTGATAGAGGAAGGTCGGCGTGCTCGCAGCGCGCCGAAACTTCTTCAGATCGAGCGCGAGCGACGCCGGCGTGTAGTGCCCGCTCACGCGCGCGAGACCCGCTTCGCGATCCGGGAAGCTCACTTCGATCAACATCGCGCGGAGGTTCGGCGTCGCGTCGAGCACCTCCCAGAGTCGATCCGTCGGGCCGGTATCGCCGCTGTACGCGAGCGATGCGCCGTTGCTCTCGACGACGAAACCCGAGCAATCGATGGTGTGCGAGACGGCGATCGCGCGCACGGTACGCCCCGCGACGACCGTCGGCACCTCGTCGTCGAGCTCGAGGAACTCGATGGTGCTGCGACCCGGCGTACCGCTCGGGATCACGCTGAAATCGGGCCACAAGACGCCGTTGAAGAAGTGCTGCTTCAGGCTCTGAATGGTGGCTTTGCTGCCGGCGACGACGAGCGGCGCGGACCGCATTTGACAGCGGTTGTCGGCCAGCGTCGCGAGGTCGCGCACGTGATCGAGGTGCGCGTGGCTGACGAGGCATGCTTCGAGCTTGCCCTGTTGATCGAGATCGAGGCCGCGGGTCACCGCACCGGCGTCGATCGCCAGCGTGCCGTCGATGAGGAACGTGCTCGCGCGGTGTTTCGGTGTTTCGCCGCCGTGGCAACCGATGACGTGGAGCTCCATCTCAGCCGCGGCTCCCGTGTGAGCTCGGATCCGAGCCTTGCGAGGAAGGGGTAGAAGGATTGGCAGGTGGCACGGATTGGTCCGATGGGCGCGGCGTCTCGAGGAACTCGAGGAAGTCCCGCAGGCGCGACAGCTCGGTCACGATGATCGAATCGCCCCGCTCTTCGGCGATGCCGAGGCGGTGGATGCGCTTCATCGTGTCGAACGCGAGCCGCTCGTCGACCGCTACCTCGTTCGCAATCTCGCGGGTGGTCGTTCGCACGCGGAGCCCGAGCTCACATTCTTCGCCGAACGCTTCGGCGTGACGCGCGAGCGCGAGCAGCACCCTCGCCTTCGGGTCGCGATGTAGAAGCACTTCGATAAGCGAGTCCGCGGAGTCGAGGCGCTTCGCCAGCTTCTTGATGAGCCGCAGGGAGATCTCCGCGTTCTTCGCGACCATCTCCTCCAGCTTGCGAGAATCGATCACCAGGCAACGCGTCGGATCCATCACCGTCGCGGTCGCCGTGCGCGGCTTGCCGTTCAAGAGCGCCATCTCGCCGAAGAACTCACCGGGGCCGAGGATGGCGAGCAGCTTGTCCTGTCCGCCCACGTTCTTCGAGATGCGAACCGCGCCGGATTGGATCACGTACATGACCTCGCCCAGCTCGCCTTCTCGAAAGAGGACGTCGCCCGGCAGGAACTCTCGACCGAGACGTGCGGCGGGTGTGTCGGACATCGCGCGCGAGGAGTCTAACCGGCTTCGGCGCGGATGCGACAGCTCTTGAAAGCGGGAGACCAGCAGAGAAACCGCGAAGGCGCGAAGACGAGAGAAGGGCGCAAACGGATTTCGATCCGGCCGCTCGCCAGGTCCGAGCGCTCTACCGTCCGCGCTCTCGGTGAATCCCGCCGGGTTTTCCTCGGAAAATGAAAAGAGCCAGGCGGGTTGATCCGCCTGGCTCTCGTCTCGCGTCTGGGCCGCGAGCGACCGATCACATGTCGAAGTCGCCCATGCCGCCCATACCGCCCATGCCGCCCATACCACCCATGCCGCCCATACCACCGGGGCCGCCACCGCCGCCGCCGGCTTCCTTCTTCTCCGGCTTCTGAGCGACGAGCGCCTCCGTCGTGAGCATGAGGCCCGAGACGCTGGCCGCGTTCGCGAGCGCGTGGTGAACGACCTTCGCCGGGTCGATGACGCCCGCGGCGATGAGGTCTTCGTACACGTGCGTGCGAGCGTTGAAGCCGAACTTCACGTCGGTGCCCGCGAGGACCTTCTCGACGACGATCGAGCCGTCGAAGCCCGCGTTCTCCGCGATCTGACGGATTGGCGCTTCACACGCCTTCTGCACGATGCGAACACCGAAGTCCCGCTCGTCGCCGAACTTGAGCGACGCGAGAGCCTTCGAGCCACGGAGCAGAGCCACGCCGCCGCCGGCGACGATGCCCTCTTCGACGGCCGCGCGGGTCGCGTGGAGAGCGTCCTCGACGCGCGCCTTCTTCTCCTTCATCTCGGTCTCGGTGGCTGCGCCGACCTTGACCACGGCGACGCCGCCCGACAGCTTCGCGAGGCGCTCCTGGAGCTTCTCGCGATCGTAGTCGCTCGTCGTCTCCGCGACCTGCTTGCGGATCGACTCGACGCGACCCTTGATCTGCGTCTTGTCGCCTGCGCCGTCGACGATCGTCGTGTTGTCCTTGTCGATCTCGACGCGCTTCGCCGTGCCGAGGTCCTTCAGGCCGGCGCTCTCGAGCTTCTGGCCGAGGTCCTCCATGAAGGGGGTCGCGCCCGTGAGGATCGCGATGTCCTTGAGCATCTCCTTGCGGCGATCACCGAAGCCCGGCGCCTTGACGGCGGCGACCTTCACGGTGCCACGGAGCTTGTTGACGACGAGCGTCGCGAGCGCCTCGCCCTCGAGGTCCTCCGCGATGATGAGGAGCTCACGGCCGCCGCGGACCACCTGCTCGAGGAGCGGGAGGAGGTCCTGCATGCTCGAGATCTTCTTCTCGTGCACGAGGATGAGGGGGTTCGTGAGGACCGTCCGCATCTTCTCGGCGTCGGTGACGAAGTAGGGCGAGAGGTAGCCGCGGTCGAACTGCATGCCTTCGACGACGTCGAGCTCGGTCGTGATGCTCTTGTTCTCTTCGACCGTGATGACGCCTTCCTTGCCGACCTTCTCCATCGCCTCGGCGAGGATCTCGCCGATGGTGTGGTCGCCGTTCGCGCTGACCGTCGCGACCTGCGCGATCTGCGCCTTGTCTTTGGTCGGCGTGGCCGACTTCTTCACGCTCTCGAGGATCGCGTCGACGGCCTGCTCGATACCGCGCTTGAGCGACATCGGGTTGTGGCCTGCCTCGACGAGGCGGAGACCTTCGCGGTAAATCGCCTGCGCGAGCACCGTCGCGGTCGTGGTCCCGTCACCGGCCTTGTCGCTCGTCTTCGACGCGACCTCGCGCACCATCTGCGCGCCCATGTTCTCGAGCTTCGAGTGCAGCTCGATCTCCTTCGCGACCGTGACGCCGTCCTTCGTGATGACGGGCGAGCCCCAGCTCTTCTCGATGACAACGTTGCGTCCACCCGGGCCGAGCGTGACCTTCACGGCGTCGGCGAGGGCGTCGACCCCGCGGAGGATCGCGTGGCGTGCGGAGCGGCTGTAGACAATCTGCTTGGCGGCCATGTTCGTGATCTCCTTCTAAACCCGGATCAGCCTTCGCTCGTCACGGCGAGGAGGTCGTCCTCGCGCAGGATGAGGTGGTCTTCGCCGTCGATCTTCACCTCGGTGCCGCTGTACTTGCCGAAGAGCACCGTGTCGCCGACCTTCACGTCGACCGGACGAACCTTGCCGTCCTTGAGGACCTTGCCGTTGCCCACGGCGACGACCTTCGCCTCGATCGGCTTCTCTTTGGCGGTGTCGGGGATGATGATTCCACCCTTCGTCTTCGTCTCGCCCTCAACGCGCTTGACGACGATGCGGTCCTGAAGCGGCCTGATCTTCATGTCGAACTCTCCCTCAGAGCGGTTGCGCCGACGTGGCGCGGATACAACGGAGCGACTGCTCCAATGACAAAGTGAAAAGCCCCACGCCGACCTACCGACGGCTTCGCGAAACGCGCGAAAGCGGGGGTCGGGGGCCCGACCGTTAGCACTCGCCCTAGTCGGCTGCTAACGACCGGCGCGCAAAATAATCCGGGGGATTCTGCCGTCAAGCGGGACGAGGACACATGGAGAGGAAAAGGCCGCTCTCTTGGGGAGAGCGGCCTTTTTGTCCGAGGCGGGGTGCCTCAGGGGTGGGTCACTGGCCGGGGTTCAGCGCGCCCCAAGTCGACGCTGCCACGGACCAGTCGTTCTTGGTGTGCGTGTCGGCAGTACCACGCACGATCGAGTTGCCTGCTCGAGTCGTCGCCGTGCCGTTGAGATCGAGCGCAGCGTTCGCGCTGAAATCGTCGTCGACAAAGAAGTTCATCGCCGCGGGCGTGCCATTGGCGAGGAGCCATTGTCCCGCCGCACGCGCCTGCTCTGCTGCAGTCTCGGACGCAACCGCCGACGTGCCCGTAGCATCGTCCGAGAGAAGCACCGCGTCTTGGATGCTGCCGAGGCCGTCTCGAATGATCAGGACGTTGTCGGTGTTCGTGAGGCCGTTGTCAGTTGCATAGAGATCCCACGCCGTGTCCACGTTCGCGGTGAACGTCGCGGCAGGCTGTTGGTTCTTGCTCGTCGTCTCGTTCGTAGAGCCACCCGGATTGCACGCACCCTGCCCGAGGATGTGCACGAGGATGATGTCGTTTGCTGCCACCGTGAGCGCGGGGAACGCGGTGGTGAGCTCGTCGTTTGCGGTGTTGCCCGTCCGCTCGGTCAGCGTGAAACCGGTCGCGACACCGGCGGATACCACGCGCAGCTCGATGAGATCGCAGCCCCCGGTGATGTTCGCGTTGATCTCGTTGATCTGCAGCACCGCGGGCGTGACGAAGCCCGAGAATGTCGCGGTGTCCGGAGAGCCGACGCCGGTCCCAAGGGTGTCCTCAACCGTGCCCGCGACCGTTACCGTGTAGGTGAGGTTCGACTGTGCCGACGTCGTGACGGTGACCGTGTTGCCCGAGGCCGTCGCCGCCGACGCCGTGAGGCCATTGTCGAACGTGAACTGCGAGCCGTTCGCCATGACGCTCGCCGGATCGATCTGGCGGCTGAAGGTGATCTGTACCGAGGTTCCCGAAGCCGCGACGGCGTTCGTAACGGTCGGCGAGTCGCAGATCGCGTCGACGATATCGCTCGCGTTGACGATCGACGGCTGCGCGGCGTCGTTGAAGCGCCACATCACGCCGTAGTCCACCGCGACCAAACAGCCCTCTTGAAGGTCGAGCTGCGCACGAACCGTCTCCGGCAAGCGGAAGCGCACGTCCGCGTCGTCCATGCCCGTCGTGAGGAGCTTCGCCGCGACCTGCGGCGCGCCCGCGCCCGTGAAGGCGGAGTCGATCTCACCATCGAAGGAGATCACGCGACCGGCGTAGCCGTCGAGGTTCGTCAGGAGATCCGTCGCCGTGGTGACGTCCGTGACGAGTGGCGCGATGCTGTTGCCGCTCGTCGCGACATTGAGGCCGGAGACCGCAGTCGCTTGCTTCAACCCGGCGTTCGTCGCGACCGCCTCGACGGTGAGGCTGAGCTCGTCGCCGACCGCGGGGACCGGCGAGAGCGTCGCCGGATCGACCGCGACGAACAGAGCGGGACCAGCCTGCTCGGCCTGGAGGAAGAAGCCCGCCGGATCCTGTCCGAGCACCGGCTTCACGTACGTGACGAGCGCGCCGTCGATGGCGAGCGTGAGGCCCGTTCCATCGGGCGTCGCGAGGACCGCGGCGATCTGCTCCGACGGAGTCTGCGGGCCAGCGCCGCCCATTCCGCCGTCGCCACCGTTGCCGCCGTTACCACCCTGCGCAGCTCCGCCGCCGCCGTCCGCGACGCCACCGAAGCCGCCTTCTTCGCTACCGCCACCACCTTGGGGCGCGCCGCCTTGCGGGCTGCCACCTTGAGGCGAACCGCCCTGCGGAGAGCCACCTTGCGGGGAGCCGCCATTGTTGCTGCCGCCGCCGCCGGTGTCGGAGCCGCCGGTGTCCGAGCCGCCGGAGCCACCATTGCCGCCCGTCGACGTGTCGTCGCCACATGCGGACGCGAACGCGAATACGAACGCGAAGAGGAAGTAGTAGAGGGGTGAGGAACGCATCGATTACTCCTGGGCCGAACCCGCGCGGACCCTAGTCGAACGAAGCCGCGGTGTCGCGGGTGATGGCGGCGCATGTAGCATTTGCGCCGTCAGCGGCTCGCGAACATGGCGGCACGTTTCGAGGGCAGGAGCGTTACGGCGCGCGCTGGAGCGCGGGCGGACGATGCGACGAAATCCTGCGCTCAATCGGCGTGGGCGTCTTCGCAGGCCGCGAGCGCATAGATCTCTTCGGGGCACACTGAGACGCAATTGCCAGCGTGAATCTGCTCGAGGTGGCAGGCCAAGACCCGCTTTCCCTCGGCCTTGCAAGGATAATCGTCGTCCCACCCACAGTCCCCCTCGCATGGGCAACGACCATTATCGTCGCATCCTTTCGCGAGGACAGCGTCGCAGTACTCCTGGCCGTTCTGCGGGACCGGCTCGGCCGTTTGCCCACCGACGCCAAGGTCGTTGCCCGCTCCGCCGCCGTCGTCATCGCGCACGATGATGTCGGCCCCACAACCGAATAGCGCGGAGACCGCGAAGAGCATCGCCGACAGCCGCGCGTGCGGAACACTCCTCGGCGGCGTCCACGCTCGAGAGCGTCTGCACGTTCTCAAAACGAGACTCACGTCTTCGAAACGTAATCGTGAATCGGGTCAAACGACCTCAATCCACGTCTGCGAACGATTCGACCTGAGATGAATCGTCTCACCTCGATTCGTTCGCGCCCGCAGCGACACCGACGGACCGCGACCCAGTCATGACGGTGGCGCGCGGCTGCGCCGCCGCACGATAGGCAGGCACATCGTCCATGTCGCAGCCTCTTGTGCGCTTGCCGCGGGTCGCGCGCTCGCCGCGACCATTTCAACGCGCCGCGCGCGAACGATTCGACCTGAGATGATTCATCTCACCCCGCTTCGTTCGCCTCGTCCCACGCGGCGACGCTTCGCAAGCGTCGCGTGCGCAGTTGGTCGCGCGCCGCACTTCGCGCAACCGCCCCACGCGCCCAGAGCCCGCGCGAACAAAACGACGAAGCGCGGTCCACTTCCTCGTTCGGCCTTCAACCAAACGGCTCGGCAAACCGCGCTCGTGCGCGAACCTCAGAGCGGCGAACCCAGCGACGAGCGCGTGGGTTGGGCCCCACGCGCCGGGAACATATTCCCGCTGCGTGGGAGTGAAACGACCAGTGGCGATCCCAGCGACAAGCGCGTGGGTTGGGCCCCACGCGCCGGGAACATATTCCCGCTGCGTGGGAGTGAAACGACCAGTGGCGATCCCAGCGACAAGCGCGTGGGTTGGGCCCCACGCGCCGGGAACATATTCCCGCTGCGTGGGAGTGAAACGACCAGTGGCGATCCCAGCGGGAATCGAACCCGCGTTACCGGCGTGAGAGGCCGATGTCCTAACCGCTAGACGATGGGACCAGTTCTACTTCGTGCGACGCCCGAGACTCTTACTCTCGGGCTGGCTGGGGGACAAGGATTCGAACCTTGATAGCAAGAGTCAGAGTCTTGCGTCCTGCCATTAGACGATCCCCCAAGGAACGCCCTGTCGGCGGGGGCGCAGACTAGTCGGAACGACGCCCTAGTCAAGCTCGTTCTGACAGCGGGGCGTGAATTCTTTCGCCACCCTACGAATCTCGCCGAAGGCGCACGCTCCTGCGCTCTGTGCGCGGGAACGCACGCGGGAAATCTCAGGGAACGTAGGTGGTGCAGCCGACGACGATCTTCACGACGCCGCCGGTGTCCGCGGAGATGGTGCTGCACGCGCCCGGGCAGAGGACGATCTGCGTCGGGTTCGCGGGGTCGTCGTAATGCCAGGCGAGGCCGCTCGCGGGACACTGCGCCTCGCTCTCGACGTAGGGGATGTTGCCCGCCATGCCCTCGGACGGGGTGTAGTGGACGTTGACCTCGTCGAAGTTGATGTCCTCACCGGGCGGGGGCTCGGGGATGAGGAACGCGCACGGGATGGCCTGGCCCTGGATGGTGTTGAGCGCATCGAGGAAGGCCTGCTGCACGTCCGGATCCTGATCGATCATGAAGGCCTGGTTGGTACCGCCTGCCTGCGCGATGCCGTTGAGCGCGCCGACCGATCCACCGACGCCGATGACGAACGTGAGGACGGGAGGGCTGCCGTTCGCGCCGGCGGCGGCGATGGCGTTGATGGCGGCGAGGTCCGTCTCGCAGCTCGTCGGATCACCGTCGGTCGCGAGGACGACGATCGTCGCGTGACCGGGGTTGCCACCTGCCCACGCGCGCGCGTGATCGATCGCGCCTTGGAGCGCGGCCGACGTCGGCGTGCCGCCGGTCGGGCCGTGCGCGTTCATCGAGGCGATGATCGCGTTCGCGTTGCCGGGCAACACGCCGATCTCGACGTCGGGCGTGGAGTAGTCGAGGGCCGTGCAGGAGTCGGTCGCGCCGAAGCCGCTGCAGATGCCGAATGGGAAGCCCGGCGGGATCTCGCATGGGCCACACCCCGCGCCGCAATCGCCGTCGGACATGCATTGCGCGGTGTTGCAGTTGGCGCCGCTCTCGAGCGGGAAGTATTGGATGCCGACGCCGACGCCCGCGGCCTCGTCTTGGTTGACGAACTCGGAGATCGCGGCGACGACCGCGTCCCATCGCGTGCCGCTGCCACCAGCGGGCGGGTCGGACATCGAGCCCGACTGGTCCTGCATGATGTACATGTCCAGCGGCACCTTCTCGGCGGTGAAATCGTCGCCTGCGCAACCTCCACCCACCGACGTTCCGCCGCCGTCGGCGAAGCCCGCGCCCTCACCTTGTCCGCCACCGCCGTCGGTGCCGAAGTTTGCGGTGCTGCCACCGTTCGAATTGTTGCCGCCGTTGGCGGTGTCGCCGCCTCCGCCTTGATCGTCCTGGCCTGCGCCACACGCGATCGCAGCTGCGCTGAACATCGACAGAACGGGGATAAGGAAGGTGCGGGTGTTCATGGCGGCGCCAATTTCATGCTTGTCGCAGACGGGCGTCAATGAAGCGCGCGAACGTCCAACCATTTTTCTCTGGACGTCGAGGCAGGATGTGCTCGGGGCGCCGGAACTCCTTCGCTTTGCGTCGTTCACGACGCGTTGCGATGCAGTGCGGCATGAGGCGCGACGCAAAACGCGTCATGGCTGAAATCCTCGTCGCGCTTCCCTGTTATCCTCCGCGACGCTCGATTGCAGACTCCCACCCACCCGTTCCGACTGACGTCGTTCGTCTGGGAATCCCAGCCAGGCCGGTACGTCCTGACCATCGTCGCGCACGGGATGGTTCGGCTGCTGCAGGGACAAGAGGCGACCTGGGTTCCCGGCGACGACTACCCCCTCGGCTACGACGAGACGCAGACGCTCGCCGCGCGCCTGAACTTGATCGCGCCGTTCAAGCCTCGCGTGGACGTCGTCGTGGTCGGCAAGGCTTATCCGTCGCCGGGCATGGAGTCGGATCGGCTCGTCGCGCGCGTGCGCATCGGTGACTTCGCGAAAGCGATCAGCATCACCGGCGACCGACTCTGGCTGCGCGATGGAGGTCGATGGGGCTCGTCGCCGGCGCGTCCGTTTTCGCAAATGCTCCTGTCTCCCGAGCGCGCGATTCGCTCCGCCGAAAACCCCGTCGGCTTCGACCCTGCTGCGATCCCGATCGAAGGACGCCTGTCGCTTCCGAACCTCGAGCCTGTCGCAGGATCGTTCAGCGCGATCATCGGCCCCGTACCGCCGATCGCGCCGAGCAGACGCAATCTCCTTTCGCCCTCGGCCGCCGCGTGGGTGACGGCGTTCGAGACCGGACGCCCGCCGGGCCCCGTCCCGCACGACATGAACTTCGCGTTCTTCAATGTCGCGCCGGTCGATCAACAGCTCGCCGAGATCGGCCCGGGCTCCGCGATCGTGCTCGAGAACCTGCACCCGATGCACTCGGTCTTCACGTCGCGTCTCCCGATGATCGTTCCGCGCGTCGAAGGGATCGATCCGATGAGCGGGCGACCGCTCGATCCGATGCTTCGCTGCGACACCGTGTGGATCGATCCGGAGCGCGAGATCGCGTGGCTCACGTTCCGCGGCACTGCCGATCTGCTGCGTCCGGACCTGCCGGTCTCGCTGTCGGTGTCCGCCGATCGTGCGCAGCGTGCACCGGAGCCGGCGCCGCATCTGAGCACGCAGACGATGCTCACGACGCAGCAAGGCGGTCCTGTCGCGCAGGGTCTCCCCTTCCCTGCTCAGGCACCCAAAGGTCCCGCGTTCGGGAGCTACAGCGCGCCGGCAGAGTCGCCCGCGGGCTATTACGGCGCGCCGCCACAGCGAACGGGCACCGTTCAGCCGCCGGCCGAAGCGAGCGGATATCCGCGCACCGATCGCGGCAGCTATCCACCTCCGCCGATGGCACCGCGCCGATCCATCACGGCGGAGATCCTCGTGCCCGCGCAGGCCGGTGGCCTTCCGTTCGGTCAGTCCGCGGAAGGGGTCGATTGGGAGTCGACCGCGGATCTCGAGACGACATCACCCGGGCTCGTGCGGCTCGACACGGCAGAGATTCACGACGCGGACATCCACGCCGACGAGACGCCGACACCTCCTCCGCCACCGCGCACCGCGCCGCCTCCACCACCGAGCGCGTTCGCGGGTTTGCCGTTCTCACAGCAGACCAACGCGGCGCCGCTCGGCTCGGACGCGCGCGAGCCGCCCACCGTCCCGCGCCGCAATCGGCTGCAACCAAAGGGATCACCCGGCCCCATTCCGGATATCGGCATGACGCTGCAGCCGGATCTCTCGGGCCTCGAGGACGTGCCGCCCACGACGCTCGCGCCGCCGGCGATCGTTCCGACGAACGGCGCGTCGGCCATTACCAACGGGACCATTCCGCTCGCCCCGCCGAAGGTGATCGCGCTGCCCGCGCTGCGTCCCCCGCCTTCGAAGGAACCGGCGCCTGCTCCGCCGGTGGAGGTACCTCCCGTTCCTGCGCTCGATGACGCCACAGCGGACGCCGAGGTGGCTGCCAGCATGTTGGAGCCCGCTCCAAAACGTGAGCGCGACGCCCTCGAGCTCGAGGAGTGCGCTCGCGTCCGCGCGATGCTCTCGGTGAAGGGCGCCGACAAAGAGCGCGCGCTCGCCACGCACGACGTGACGGAATCAGCGTGGGCCCGCATCGAGCGCGAACACCTCAAGCGGATCGACGAGGCCGCGCAGGCCGGCGATGTGAGCTTGCTGGAGCGCTACGACGACGCGTTCATCGGTGCGCAAGACGAGCTGCGCGGTCGCTCGATCGACGGGCCGGCGTATGCGCGCATCCAGATCGGCCGAGAACGAAACCAGCTCGCGAGCGTGCTCGACGAGCTGGGGGTGGGAAGAAACGATCTGCTGCGGCTCGACCGAGTCTGGCGGCGGCGCCTCGCTTCGAACAAGGCGCTCGCCGAAGAGGTCGAGGACGAGATGGAGCGGCTACGAGACGGCGCGTTCTGAACGACCGCGACGTCGATACAAAGCTGCGCCGACGATCGCGAAGAGCGCGAGACCGGCGGGCGCGCCGACGTCGGTCGGCTGCTCGCCCACCACGCGGCAACCACAGCCACCCTGCTTCGGTTCGACGGCGGGCGGCGGCTCTGCCGCGCTGCCGTCCGACGACCCGCTTCCGCTCGAGTCGCCGTCGCCCGACGAAGAACCGTCGCCCTTTTCGGCGTTGTACGCGGTCGGGTCCGCCTTGCTCTTCACCTTCGACGGATCTTCCTTCGCCTTCGGGTCGTCGGAGAAGGTGATCGACTTGCGGTTGATGACCGGGTTGTCGCCGTTGAGGACGAGCTTCATCTTCTGACCGATTTGCTGGCCGTCGTCCGCGCGCTTCACCGTGAGCGTGTACTCACCGGCCTCGAATCCGCGATCGCGCCGGATGACGAAGTCGAACTTCGTCACCTTGAACATCTTGCCGCTACCGTCGGAAAAGCCGACGTTCATGCCCTCGCTGATCGGCTTTTGGTTCTGGAGCTGCTTCTTCGTGAGGACGGGTTTGTCGCCCGACTCGTCGGTGAGCGAGCGCTCGTAGAGCACCGTCTGCTCGAAGATGAAGTCCATCGGGATGAAGTTGATGTCGGGCATGCTGCCGTAGTCGATCGTCAACTTCAGCTTCCAACGGCCTTCTTCCTCGGTGAGGGCGTTCTTCTCCGGCTTGATGGAGCCGAGCGCGAAGGCGGCAGTCGAGAGCGCCATCGTGACGAGGAGCGCGGACAGCGCGACGAAGAGCCGCCGCGCGAAAGATGCGACCGAAGTCGTGTTCGTCATGCGCCCAACGTTACACGAAACGTCTCGAGATCGGCGAGGGCCCGCTTGGCGAGCGCCTCGTAGCGATCGCGCTTTTTCAGGCGCTTTCCGTCACCTTCGAGCGGCGGCAGATGCGCCCACGTGATGTTGGACGGCTGGTACGTACCGCTCGGAGGGACCCGGGAAAGATGCGTGAGGATGCCGCCGAGCGCGGTGGTCTTCGGCGGGGGCGCAATGTTCTCTCCTCGCAGGCGTTGCGACAAAAGCATGGCGCAGACGAATCCACCGGCCGCGCTCTCGACGTAACCCTCGACGCCCGAGACCTGACCCGCGAAGTACACGCCGGGCGCGGTCTTCAGCTGCATCGTCTCGTCGAGGAGCGAGGGCGCGTCGACGAACGTGTTGCGATGCACCGACCCGAAGCGCAAAAACTCCGCCTCTTCGAGGCCGGGGATCATGCGAAACACACGAAGCTGCTCGGGGTACTTCATGCGCGTCTGGAAGCCGACGAGGTTGTAGGCGGTCGCAGCCTCGTCCTCGGGCCGAAGCTGCAGCACAGCGTACGGACGCTTGTTCGTTCTCGGATCGGTAAGGCCGACGGGCTTCATCGGACCGAACGAGAGCGTCATCTCGCCGCGCTCGGCCATGACCTCACAGGGAAGGCAGCCCTCGAAGTACTTCACCTCTTCGAAGGCGCGCGCCTCCACCTTTTCGGATGCGCGCAAGGCCGCGACGAAGGCCTTGTACTCGGCCTCGTCGAACGGGCAGTTCACGTACGCTTCGTCGGCGCCCTCACCGCCTTTGCCGTAGCGCGACTGCTTCCACACCTTGTTCCAGTTGATGGAGTCGTGGCTGACGATGGGCGCGATCGCGTCGTAGTACGCGAGGCGGCTCGCGCCGACGAGACGCTCGATGTCCTTCGCGAGCGCGTCCGCGGTGAGCGGCCCCGTCGCGAGGATGACGGGCCGTTCGTCCGGCACGCGCGTCACCTCACCAGCCTCGACGCGAATGCGAGGATGCGAGGAAATGCGCCGCGTTACTTCGGCTGCGAAGCGCTCGCGATCGACGGCGAGCGCGCCGCCCGCGGGGACTTGCGTCGCGTCGGCGACCGTCAGCACGAGGGAGCCCATGCGGCGCAGCTCTTCCTTGAGCAGACCGACCGCGTTCGACAGCGCGGCGCCGCGCATCGAGTTGGAGCAAACGAGCTCGCAGAGCTGATCGCTCGTTTGTGCCGGCGTGCGCTTCTCGGGCTTCATCTCGAGGAGGCGGACGTGGTGCCCGCGCTCTGCGAGCTGGAAGGCGGCCTCACAACCGGCGAGGCCGGCGCCGATGACGGTGACGTCAGGATTGTTCATCTGTGTTGCTCGGCAAACGTGGAGCCGGACTCTGCAAGGGGACGCGTGTGGACGCAAGCCGAAGGCCTCGGTGCGTTTGTTCGATGGCGCCCCGCAGCACGAGCTCGATGACTTGCGCGGACACGACGCTCGGCGGACGAGCGAGGACGTTGCAGAGCCCGTCGATATCGGTCGCCCCACGACGGACCGCCTCGACGAGCGCGCGCTCCTCGTCCGCGAGCCCGAAATCCGCGAAACCGAGCTGCCTCGGCATCGGGCGAAGCTCGCGCGCGACGGCGTCGAGGCTCGCGTCGGAGGCGCGCCGCATTTCCCATTCGGCCTCGACGATCATGCGGACTTGCTCCTCATTGCGAATTGGCGTCGCGTTGTGGGATTCGAGCTCCTCGATGCAACCGAGCCCATATCCGGACCAGGGGGGCTGAAGGACGACCGCTACACGCTTTCCCAGCTGGTGTGCATGGTTCGCCGTGTTTCGCGCACCGCTTCGCAGGTCGCATTCGACGATGACCACGAGATCGGCGCATGCTGCGAGCGCGCGATTGCGTCTCAAGAACCGTTGTCGGATCGGCTCCGCATCGTCGTCGTAGAGAGAAACGACCGCGCCTTGGTGGGCCACCACACGATCGAACAAGCCGATGTTTGCTGCTGGGTATGGGCGCGTATGGCCGGATCCGAGGACGACGACCGTATGCCCTTCGGCGTCGAGAGCACCTTGGTGCGCCGATGTGTCGATGCCCAACGCACCGCCCGACCAGACCGCGATGCCATGGGACGCGAGGTTGGCCGCGAGGAAGCGCGCGTATGCGAGCGCCGCCTCGCTCGCCTTGCGGGATCCCACGATCGCCACGGTGGGCCCTTCACGCAGCGTCCCGCGAACCCGGAGCGTTGGTCGATCCCCCAAGGCGCCGAGAGGTTTGGGGTATTCGGCATCGAGAGGAGTCAGCGTGCGAACGTTCACGCATGCTTGTCGACGAACGGTCGACGTAGTTGCGTCTTTTCTTTGGAGCAGTTCGTTTCTGAGCCGCAGAGCGTAAGGTCAACACTGAGTATACCTCACGCTCCGTAGCCGAAACACGAACCGTTCGCCCCTGGAACGTCCCTACCCGGCCGGAGCTCAAGTCACTCGCACGGCACCGCGTTCAGTCGAACCGCTCGATATGCACGTGGCGCCTCGGAACGCCGAGCTCGCCCTTCGAGCGCTCGCGCACGTCTTTCACCATCTTGTCGAGCCCGCAGATAAAGACGTGTGCCTCCGGCTCGGCGAGCTCGTTCCAGGCTTCGTCGAGGTGCTGCTGCACGTAACCGGACTTGCCGGTCCAATCAGCGTCCGGCCGCGACAGCGTGACGTGCACGCGGATCGAAGCGCGCTCCTTCGCCCAGGATTCGATCTCTTGCCGATAGAGAATGTCGGCCTCGCTCCGCACGCCGAACAAGAGCGTCATCTTCGGGTGAGAAGGCGCAGCGAGCGCCGCTTTCAACATGCTTCGCAATGGCGCCAGCCCTGCGCCGGTACCCACGAAGAGCGCTGGGCGGGGATCGTCCGCCTCGCGAATGAAGAGGCCGTGTGGACCGACGGTTCGCACTTCGGTGCCTAGCGGCATCGCGTGAAGCGCTTCGGAGCCGGGCCCGCCGGGCACACGCGTGACGGTGAGCTCGAAGCGCGCCGAGCCGTCCGGATGCGACGCGATCGAATAGGGCCGGCGCAGCTCTTGCCCTTCGTGCGGCAAAAACAGGTTGAACCATTGCCCCGGCGCAAACGTCATGGGCTTTTGGTCGACGCGCTCGAAGACGAAATGGCGAACCCAAGCGGAGAGGTCGCGCGTCTCCACGAGCCGCGATGCGAACGTCTCGATATTCATGGCTTGAAAATCCGCGAGCCTTTCAGAAGGCCCGGCCCTGTCCTCCGTCGACGACGACGGTGCTCCCGGTGACCCAGCTCGCCTTCGACGAGCAGAGGAAGGTGACGACGTCGGCGACTTCTTCCGGTGTGCCGAAGCGACCCCAGGGCAGCTCGTCGGCGACCATCTTCGCGATGAGCGCCGGGTTGTCCTTCTGGCGTCGGTCCCACGAACCGCCTGGAAAGAGGATCGATCCGGGGGAGACCGCGTTGACGCGAATTCGATGTTTGGCGAGGTTGATCCCCATCTCCTTCGTGAGCCCTGTGAGGGCCGCCTTCGCCGCGACGTAGGGAGCGCTCGTGCAATATTCGCGTCCGCATATCGAACCGATGTGGACGATGACGCCGCCGTCGCGCTTGAGCACCTCGACCGCGTGCCGGCTCGTGTACACGGCGGACATCAGGTTCGTGTCGAGGACCCGCCGCCACGCCTCTTCATCCACTTGATCGAATCCGCGCGCGCCGAGGCTGCCGCCGACGTTGTTGACGAGCCCATCGAGCCCGCCCATCGCAGCGACCGCCTCGCGAACTGCCCGGTCGGCGCCTTCGGACGTCGCCACGTCGGCGACGATCGCGTGCGGCTTGCCGCCTGCGGCTTCGACCTCGCGCGCGCTCGTCTCCAGCGCGTCGGCGCCGCGCGCGACGATCGCCACGACGGCGCCCTCGCGTCCGAGCGACTTCGCGATCGCCCGACCGATGCCGCGGCTCGCGCCGGTCACCAGAAACCGCCGGCCTCGAAGCTCGAGATCCATGGTCACGGAGTCTGGTCATGAAGCTACGTTTGTCGCAAGCGCTCATGTCGAAGCCCTTCGCCCCCCGCCACCCTGCCGTAACGGTCGCTCGTTGCGCGGCGTCGGTGCCGATGCTCGCCATGACGATCGCGTGCTCGAGCGGACAACCGACGACCACGCAGCCCGTCGCTCACACGGCGACGGCGGTCGCGAGCGAGGCGCCCATCGTGGGTACGGCGGCGCCGCTCGCGGTGCCGAGCGCCGCTCCGAAGGCCGACGCGAAGGCGATCCTCGAGACGCTCGATGCGCGGGTGGTGGATGCGTCACACGTCGCGCGTCGAGCCCTCTATTCGTGGACGACGCGACAACAAGCCGAGGCGATCGCCGCGGGCGAGCCTGCGCTGTCGCGGGTCGAATCCGCGAAGTACGGCCCGTCCGCATTCGATTGGATGCTCGACGCGCAAACCTCCAAAGGCGATCGGCTCGCGCGCCTCATGTTTCACGAGGCATTCGCAAAGAAACGCTTCGCGTGGCCGAACGCGTACGCGACCGCACCCGGCAATGGCGGCGGTCGTTATGGGTCGGTGCTGATGCGGATCGAGCTGAAGCCAGACTCGTTCATCGTCGATTTCGCATCGAACCGGGTCGTCGACCTCGACGGCCAGGAGGTGCCTTTCAAGAGCGTCGAGACCACACCGGAGCGAATCGGCGCCGCGTATTGGGAGGCGGCGGGGTTTCGCGAATACGTGGTCGTGAACCCGTCGGCGATTTCGCGAATTTCGTTCGGTACCGAAGTCGAGCTCGCGGCGTTCGAGGAGGAGCGCGCTCTTTTGTCGACGCTCTCCGACGCATCGAAGACGATGCGCGGCGAAGATCAGAACGCCCTCCTCGCACGGTTCGCGAAGACGCTCGCGTTCTCGAAGAGCGCCGATGTCACCCTCCTGCGGCGACTCGCCCAGGAGGCAAACGACGTCCCACCGGATCGGCTCGCCTACACGATGGCGCCTACAGAGAGCTTCTCGCTCGGTGCCGCTAGACCTAGGCTGAAGGATCCGAAGTGTCGAATGAAGACGACGGGCGATCACAGCTACGTCCGCACGCTGTGCCTGCCGGCCGATCGCTGCGCGGTCGACGCGGCTGGCCATTGCGGCATCGCGTGGAGACCTCTCGCGCCCGAGGATTGAGCCCGTTGCCTACGCTGATTTCGCGCGAAGCGGCACTGGAGCGTCTCGCCACCCTCGTCCCTGCCGGGACGTGCCCGATGTGCCACATCGTCGGATCGGAGCCCGCGCTGATCTCGGGCGAAGCCGGCGTCGTCTTGCTCAATAAGCTTCCGCTGCGCTGGGGGCATCTGCTCGTCGTGCTGAATCGGCACGCGACGCGCTTCTCGGATCTGTCCGACGAGGAGCACGCGAGCATGAGCGCGCTGGTCCACGAATCGGCCACGTTGCTCGAGCGCCGCCTCGAGCCTCGCCGCGTGTTCGTCGGATCGTTCGGCTCCCCGAACGAAGGGCTCGCGATGTCGAGCCCACACCTGCATTGGCATATCGTTCCGCTCGCGCCGGAGGACACCCGGCCGAGCGAGGTCTTCACATGGGGTCGAGGCGTATTCGAAGGCACGGAGGAGGAATGGGTGGCGCTGGAATCGACGCTGCGCACAGGAATGCGGGCACGGTGAAGCTCGCTGCGGCGATGCTGCTTTTCGCGGCCGGCGGTTGCGGACCGAAACAGGTCGAGCCGACGTCGGAGCCCCCGGCGGAGACGGCGACGGCCACGGCCACGGCGATGACCGCCGCGCCTGCGACGGCTTCTGTGAGCGCTGCCCCCGACGCCCCGTGGCTACCGCCGACCTACGCCTCGGTCGCCGGCGAGCCATTCCCCTACCCGACCGACGCCGTCGACCGCGCCGTCGCGGCGAACGATGACAAGCTCGGCTGCGATCACCTCATCTACAAGCGCGGATGCGCGGAAAAGCGAACCGGGACCGTCAAGGTGAAGGTGACGCTCGCCGCCGACGGGACCGTTGCGTCCTTCGAAGTCGTCGAGAACGCGATTTCGTTCGAGCCGAAGGTGGTCGAACGGTGCATCCGCGAGCGTTTACCGAAATGGAAGTTCGAGCCGCCGAGCGGCACGTCCCCGACTTTCGAGATGACTTGGCGGTTCAGCGACAAGTGCTGACTTCACCCCTCGGCGCCGTTGAAACTTGTACCCGAGGTCTGCGACTCTACCGCTCGTGCGTCCGAGCCGCTTGTTGCTTTTATCCTTGTTGTCTTGTTCCTCCATCAACTGCTCAATCCTCAACGCTTACGACGATGTCATAACGACCGGAAACGGGGGCGAGGCGGCAGGCGCCGGAGGGAGCGGGACGGGCGGTACGCCGCCGGCGGGTGGACAAGGCGGAACGGGGGCTGAGGGTGGTCAGGGTGGAGAGCCCGCGCCGCCGCTTTTGACCTGCGAGGCCTTCGGCACGCCTGCGACGCTGACCGATCTCGAAGCCGAGGCGAACAGCCGCCATTTCGATCCGCCGATGTTCGCCCACCAACTCAATGGCGAAAACGTCGTCATCGTGACGCGCGTCGGCCAAGAGCTGCGCGGCTACCTCACGAATCCGGAGACGGGGGTGCTCGTGCAGACGGTCACCCAGCCGGTCAATCAGCTCATCGCCTCGCGCACCATCGGCAACAAGCTCGCGGTTCTCGTGCAGCGCCCGAACATTGGCGGGTTCTCTCCCATCGATCTGTTGGTGTTCGACGGCGACCAAGGCTTTCACGTCGACGAGTTTCCGATCTCCGACGGCTCGCTGACGCCGAACAGCGGATATAGCCGCGGCGTGTTCACGCACATCGGGCCGGACTTCGACGACATTGCGCTGCTGCTTCGGTACGACGTGGCCGGGTCCCGCCGCGTCGTTTATGCCCACCACACGGGCGGCTCCGCCGGCGAGCCCGACAGCCTCTTGTTCCCGGACATATTCACGGGGCAAGAGGACGGATCTCCGCGCGGCGTCATCCGAAGAGACAACGGGACCGTCCATGTCTTCCTGGACGGCGGCGCGACCGGCACGCAGCGGTGGACATTCCAAGAGACGGACGCGACGCCAGGCAATGGTGTGAAGCTCACCGAAACGGGCCAGGTCATCCTGATCGACGCGCTCCAGAAGCCGGACGGCACGGCGAACCTGGGCTTTGGATACATCAACGACGCCGACCTGATGTTGCTCGCCGGAAACGTGAGCATCAACGACCTGAACGGCTTCGTCGCGGCCGACTTGAAAGAGGTGTTCTCGCCGAACTCGCTCAACGACTTTCCGTCCGACGGCGACCTGCGGTGGCTTCAGGATTCACTCCTCTTCTTCGGCTCTCCGGACGCAAAAAATCGCTTGGTTCTCTTGCTCGCCGACGAAGACGGGCATCTGAAGGCGCAGATCGATCCGCTGTACACCGCGGAGGGATTCAAATACGGCGACGCAGCGGCGCTCACGTCGGACCAACCGCTCGCCGATCTCGGCGGCACGGCCTATCCGGTCTGGACGGAGCGCATCGGGACGGCGCCCAACGACTACGACAAGCTCGTCATCGGCGCGATCGGCTGCGAGCCCGGAGAATGAGATCTCTCATGAAGCGATTCATCCTTGGTTGTGTCGCGGCGGCCTCGCTGCTCGCGGTGTCGCCGGCGCTCGCCGATGACGTCCCCGTTTCCGAGGAGGCACGAGAGAAATTCCGCGCCGGCGTCGCGCTCCTCCAAGACCCGGACGGCGCGCGCACGGAGGAGGCGTATCTCGCGTTCAAGGCTGCGTACGCGATCTCGCCGAGCCCGAACATCCTCGGCAACCTCGGCTTGTGCGCGATGCGCCTCGAGCGCGACGAGGAAGCGATCAACGCGTACACGACGTACCTCGAGAAAGGCTCGAACATCGAAGCCGGCGAGCGTCAGCAGATCGAATCGGATCTGAAGACGCTCAAGAACACGCTTTCGCGGCTCGAGCTCAAGATCGACCCTGGGCAGGCTCAGATCCTCGACGAGCGTCAGCCGTCGGTCGGCCCGCCGATCAAGAACCGCTATGGTCCTGCGCCCGCGGAAGGGCTGAAGCTCGGCCTTCGCGCAGGCCGACACCGGATTACCGTCGCGCTCGATGGCTATCGGGAGCAAACCTTCGAGATCGAGCTCTCGCCCGGCAAGACCGAGACGAAGGCGATCAAGCTCGAGGCGGCCTCCACGTTGGAAGAACCGAAGCCCGACCAGCCGAAGCCTCCTGAAGGCGAAGAGCCCGACGTGGACCGCCCCGTGCCGGTCTCAGTGTGGGCGATGCTCGGGGTGACGGGCGCGCTCGCAGTCGGAGCAGGTGTCGTGGGTGCGCTCGCGGTCGTCAACAAGAGCGACTACGACGAGACCAACAACGGCAGCGATCCCGCCGCGAGCCAAGATCTTCGCGACAAAGGCGTCGCGATGAACATCACCACCGATGTCCTCATCGGCGCGAGCGCGGCTTCTGCCGTCGTCACGCTGGTCCTCTTTTTGACGAGGCCCGAGGTCGAGGTCGAGAACAAGTCCGGCGTCAGCGTCACGTTCGTCCCGACAGGGACGGGCGCCGCGCTCGTCGGCACCTTTTGAGATGACAAGCTTTCGTTCGACACACCGCCGATGAACCTCGAGATCGGGCAGATCCTCGACCAGAAGTACCGCATCGTCCGCTTGCTCGGGCAGGGCGCGATGGGTGCGGTTTTCGAGGGCGAGAATCTTCGTATCAAGCGCCGCGTCGCCATCAAGGTGCTCCACAACTCGGTCGCCGAACGCAGCGACATCGTCGATCGGTTCGAGCGCGAAGCCCAGGCGGCGGGCCGCATCGGCTCCGAGCACATCGTCGATATCCTCGACCTCGGCGAGCTGCCCGACCGCGCTCGCTACATGGTGATGGAGTTCCTCGACGGCGAGAGCCTGCGCGAGCGCATCAAGACCTGCGGGCGCATGTTGCCGCAGCAGCTGCTTCCGCTTCTCCGGCAGCTGCTCGTGGGGCTCGGAGCCGCGCACCAAGCGGGGATCGTCCACCGCGATCTGAAGCCCGACAACGTGTACCTCGCGCGCCAAGTCGCGGGTCACAAGGACTTCGTGAAGATCCTCGACTTCGGCGTCTCGAAGTTCAATCCGCTCAACACCGAAGAAGCCAGCATGACGCAGACGGGCGCGGTGATGGGCACGCCTTATTACATGTCGCCGGAGCAGGCGAAGGGCTCGCGCGACGTCGACGGCCGCTCGGATCTCTTCTCCGTGGGCGTCATCATGTACGAGGCGATCACGGGGCGCGTTCCGTTCGACGGCGAGACGTTCAACGAGCTGATGTTCAAGATCGCGCTCCAGGATCCGCCTCCACCGGAGATGCTCGTTCCGGGCCTCGACGTCGGCCTCGGACGCATGATCCGCAAAGCGCTCGCGCGCGAGCCGACACATCGGTTTCAAGATGCAGCATCGTTCATCGCGGCGATCGACGGATGGACTGCGGGGAGCATGCCGCGGATCTCGGATCCTCCGCCGGCAGGCGTGGCCCTCGGCGCACCACCGGGCCAAGCGAACGTCGCGGCCGAGCCGGGTGCGCACGGCGGCACCGGCATCGAGTGGTCGAAGAGCGGGCAGCAACCTGCGGCGAAGCCGAAGCGCACCAGCGTCGCGGTGTACGCCGTCGCGGGCGTCGTCGTGCTCGGTGCTGCGGTGTTTGCCTCGACGCGCTTCCTCTCGAAAGATTCCCCGGCGCCGAGCGCCGCGACCGCGTCGACCGCGACGAGCACCGCCGCCGCGACAGCGACCGAGAGCGCTGCCGCGACGACACCCGGCACGAGTCAAACGGCCGCACAATCAGCGCCCGCGACGGCCACGTCCGAAACCAGCGCGCAAACATCCACGGCCGCGAGCGAAACCGCATCGGCGAGCGCATCGGCGACTGCACCCGTCGCCGCGAAGCCTCCGCCGGGCAGGCTGCCCTCGCGCCCGATCGAGACGGCGCCGGCGAAACCGCCGCCTCCCCCTCCCCCGGCGGCGACGACGACGAGCGGTCGCCGCCCTCGCGAGAGCCTCTGATCGCGACGATCAGTCCGCCGCGACGATAAAGCCTGCACGTCGAAGCGCAGCCGTCGCCGGCTCGTTGCGATCGCCCGACGCGACGATTCGAACCGAGCCGGCGTCGACGCCGTCGAGCGACCGGATGACACTCGACGCCTCGACGTTCTCCAACGCCGGGCCCAGGCCTCCGCCAAAACCCGGCGACCGAACGCGCGACGATGCGCCGAACGAGAGCGCGACGCGGACCGCACCCGCGGCGCGCTGTCGCACGATCGCGAGATCGCTCGCGACGACGTCGGCGGGCGCGGAAGCAGGCCATGCGAGCAGGTGCACGCCGGGAAAGCCGCCGACGCAAGCACACGCGACCTGCGGGTCGTCGACGAGGACGCTCGCGCCGACGCGCGCGTCGGTCGCAACCGCGGCGATCCAGAGGCCAGACTCCGAGAGCGCGAACACCGCGAGCCTCGATAGGTTCTTGCGAGCGGCCGACCGCACCTCCGCGACCGACGCGAGCGCCTCGGGCTCGTCGTAGACGAGGCGGGCCTCGAGCGGCTCGAGCCGGCGCGCGCTCGGGGCGACGATGGCGAGCTCGAGCTCCGCGGGGGCGCCGAGCTGCGGCATCACCTCTGCGATGCGCTCCGGCAAACCAAGCGCGGCGAGCGATGCGAGCGCGGCGAGCGCGCGGTCGCGATCCAAGGGGTCGCTCGCCAGCGCGACGTCCCGCGACGCGAGCGCTTCGCCGAGCGGTAACCGTTGCGATGCGAAGGTCGCGCACGCCCGCGCGATATCCTCTCGCCCTGCAGGTTCGCCGAGCGCGACGCGCGCGCGCCCGAGCACGCGATCCGCATATGCACCGAAGGTCGAGAGCGGTGGCGAGACGCTGTTCGCACTCTCGAGCGCGCGCGTCGCGAGCATCGCCGCGTCGTCTGCGCGGCCGGCCTCGAGCGCGACCTCCGCGAGCCAGACCAGCGCGCGTGTTCGACCGAAGACGTCTCCGACCTGCGCGCTCAACCACTCTTGTCGAGACAGAAATTTTCGAGCCGCCACGAGATCACCGAGGCCGAGCGACGCCGCGCCGAGCTGGCCCATCGCGATCGCTTCGCCGACGACGTCCTTCTTCATGCGGCACAGCTCCGCGGCGTGCTCGCAGAGCGTCTCGGCGGCACCGAACGCGGCGAGTGAGACGCAGAGCGTCCCGAGCGAGTTGAGCGCCATCGACCGCACGTCGGGCAGCTCGCGCGAGAGCTCGAGGACCCGCGCGAAACAAGCCTGCGCCTTCGACGCATCGCCGAGGACGCGCAGCGCGGTTCCATGTGCGAGCGTCGCGCGGGCGCGGACCTCTGCGGACGCTCCTTCGGTCTCGAGCGGCGCGACGATCGCGGCGGCCTCGAGCGCCGTTTCTCTCCGGCCTCGACGCGCACGCGTCACGGCCGATTCGATGCGCGCGATTTGCGCGGCCTCGGCCTCTCCCGCCGATTCGAAGGCCGTCGCCGCGTCTTCGAAGCCGACGCGCGCGGTCTCGAGGCGCCCTTCGCGCAGCGCCCACGCGGCCTTTGCGAAATCGAGCGCGGCCTTGTGCAGCGCCCCTGCGGAAGGCGCTTCCTCCGCGAGCGCGAGGGCAGCCTCGACCTCCGCGGGCTTGCCCGACGTGAGCAGCGAGGGAAGATCCGAAGACGCGCCGAGGGCTTCAAGAGGCTTCACGTCGTTGCTCCTTCTCCGATACGTACCTTCGCGCGATCGCGTGTAGCTCCGCACGCACCTCGAGTGCGCTTTTCGTACCCAGCCGCGCGACGACCCTCGCCGCGTGCGCCGCGACGTGTGGACACGCGAAGCTCGTCCCCGTCCACTTGCGCTCGCCTCCACCGACCGCCGGCGCGACGACGTCGACCCCGGCCGCGACGAGCTCGTAGTCGCCGGTGATGGATGACTCGAGGCGCTCGGGATCCGCGAACGAGCCACGACCGACGCCGATGAGCGATTTCGCCTTGCCCGGATAGGTGCGAAACGTCGATGTGTTCGGTCCCGCGGCGACGAGCACGATGCCCTGCGCGAATGCGTCGTCGGCGACCTCGTACAAATCGAGGATCGAGCGCGCATCCGTCGGGCGCACGGGCGAAGCCTTCGGCAAGTCGATGCCGAGGCTGAGATTCACCACGTGGATCCCTTCACGAACGCAGAAACGGAGCGCCGCGACGAGCGCCTCGCGCGACCCGCGACCGTCCGGCCCGAGCGCGCGAACGCTCACCAGATCGGCTTCCGGCACGAGCTTGTGGATGATCCCCGCGCAAGCCGTACCGTGGCCGCTCCCGTCCCCGGAAGCCCCGGGCACGACACCGAGCACCGGGCCTTTCGGCTCCACCGTGAACGTCGTGATGCGCGCCGAGGCGAACGCCGCGTGCGTCGTGTCCACACCGGAGTCGACGACGGCGACGCGAACCGTCAAGCGCCTCCCCCTTCGAGCGCGGCGAGGTAGCCCTCGAACGCGTCGAGCACGCGTGTCGCGAGGCGCGCCTCGAGCGAGGTGCGACTCGTGAGGCGACCGATCGCGAGCGCGAGCTCGAGCCGTGTGCGGTAAACCGGCGCGACGCGCATCGCACGAAGCTGGGTCATCACCTTCTCGGGCAGGCTGGTCGCGGCCTCTTTGCCGAGCAGCTCCGGCAAACAAGACGAGAAGAGCTCGAACAGGAGGCGCTCGGTGAAAAACGCCTCTGCGGTGAGGCCGACGACCTCGCCGAAACGCTCCGCCATTTCGATCTCCGCGTCGCCGAACGGCGCTGCGTGCGAGACGAGCGCCGTCGCACCGACGGTCCGGTCCCCGAGGCGGATCGGAATCACGAGCGCCGCGACGGGATCCGCTTCGAACAAATGGCGTAGCGGCGCGACGAGATCGTCACCGGGCTCGAGGCTCAATGCGTAGGTCGAGCCGCCGCCGAGCACATGCGAGAGGATCGTGCCCTCGAACGGCAGCTCCATCGAGACCTCGCGATGACCGGCGGGGCTCGCGACGACAGGAACCAGCAGGTGCGTCGTCGCGCTGGTCTCGAGAGCAGCGATCGCCTCCGACGCGCGCATCGCGCTGCACGCGAAGGCGAGCTGCTCGCCGAGGCCGCGAACGCGGCTCTTCGCGAGGCCGATGACGGCGCTCGCCTCGAGGGTCGAGAGCAAATCGAAGAGCCTCGCAGCGAATGCCGGTTCCACCTGGTTCAGCTCCTCACAAGCTCTTCAGCGCGGCGATCGCTTCGTCGACGTGTTTCGACGCCATGATTTGCGAGTGGAAGACGTGTTGGACGACACCGCCCTTGTCGATCACGTACGTCGAGCGACCGTCGAGGATGCCGAGCGTCTTCGGGACGCCGAACTGCTTGCGAACGGCGCCCTCGGGATCCGAAAGGAGCAAAAACGGAAAGCCGTGTTTGTCGGCAAAGCGTCGGTGCGAGGCCGCCGAGTCGGAGCTGATGCCGACGACGCTCGCCCCGTGCTCTTGGAAGGTGTCGTAGCTGTCTCGAAAGGAACAAGCCTCCTTCGTGCAGCCCGGCGTCTCGTCCTTCGGATAGAAGAACACCACGACAGGCCCCTTCTCGAGCAGCTGCTCCAGGCTGACCGACTTGCCGTCCTGCGCGCTCAGCTCGAAGCGCGGCGCGCGATCTCCCCTGCCGATCCCTTTTGCCATCGCTCGACTGGTTATCACACCCGGCGCTTCGGGTTGAGCCGGGTCGAGTGATGTATCCTCCGCCCAAGTCATGCGAAGCGCCCTCGTACATCGCCGACGCTCGTGGCCCCGCGGTCATGCCTTCGCGGTCGCCATTGCACTCTTCGGTGTCATCGGATGCGACAAAGAACCGAGCAAGCCGTGTGTCTGCGCCGAGGCGAGCGCGAGCTGCCCGAAGCCCGGCCCGGCGACGGCGACGGCCGTCGCGAGCACGACGGCAACGGCGGCGGAGCGCGATAGCGAGCGCGAAAAGGAGCCTGACTCGATTCCACTGCCCGAAGGCGGTCCACCCGGCGCGGCGTCGGCCGGCACGCTCACCATCGACGTACCGAAGGACGGCCCTCCCGTCGTCGACGGCAAACAGCTCAAGTCCACCAACGACCTCGTCCGCATCGCCAAGGCGGCGCACGACAAAGATCCCGGCGTCCGCGCGACCATCCGCGCGGACGCTTCGACGACGCACGCCGCCGTGATGCAGGTCATCGATCTCCTGAAACAAGGCGGCGTCACCAAGGTCGCGTTCGGCGTGAACAAAGTCGGCTCGAGCTCGAACCCCTGAACGCTCGGCGCCGTCGTATCCCATGAACCTCGCTTCCTGGACCGGATGGATCGCCGCCGCCGTCATGCTCGCGGCCGCATTCATCCCCCTCACCGAGCGCATTCGGCGCGGACGTCGCGCCGAGGTCCAATCCGCGCCGATCCAACTCCACGTCGTGCTCGGCCTCGTCGCCGCCGGCGTCGGCTTCTTGCACCCCCTCACCGCCCTCTTCGCGCTCGGCTCGCCCGAAGCGATCGGCGGCGGCGTCGTCGGCCTCGGCTTCGGCGGCCTGGCCTTCGTCGTCCTCCTGGCGCACACCGGCCTAGGCCTGAAGCTGCGCGACCCCAAGCTCCGAAAACGAGCCGAATCGCGCCGCAAACACCTCGCGACCGCGATCACGATCCTCCTCGCCGTCAGCGCCCACGCGGCGGCGTGCCTGTGGGGCGGCGGCTAAGGCAGAGACAGAGGGGTCGCCAAGGGCGCCAAGGGCAGAGAGAGGAAGAAGAGGAGAGAAGGTCGATAAGCGCAATCGCGGCTGGTTGCCGTGATCCCTAATCTCTCCTCTTTCTCCTTCTGCCCTTGGCGCTCTTGGCGAACCCTCTGATCTGGGTCTGCCAAGGTCAGCAGCTACGACAGCGCCTCGAAGAGCATCGATTTGAAGCGGGCGGCGTCGATTTCGAAGCAGACGGTGACGTTGCGCGGGCGCGTGGCGATGTCGGAGGGCCAGCCTGCTCGGGCGACTTCCATGCGAGGGACGACGTCGAGCTGATCGACGACGGTCATGCCGCGCGTGAGCGTGCCTTCACATTCCACGTCCACGGCGTGTTTGCTCTTCTTCGTGACGAGCGACGGATCGATCGCGACGGCCATCGCGACCGGGTCGGGCAGGCCAATTCCGTCTTCGTGGAACAACGACCGATTCACCGCGAGCGCGGTCGCGTTGGAGTCGATGGCGAAGCGTGCGAGCGGCGTTCCGATCGCGCGGATGCGCTCGATATCGGCTCCATTCAGGACGGCGGCTCCGCGGCAATGCTCCCAGCCGACCATTTCGATCGGAATGGCCGAGCGAAAACACATACGCGCGGCCTCGGGGTCGCACCAAATGTTGTATTCCGCGGCCGGGGTGACGTTGCCGACGACACACGCGGCCCCGCCCATCACCACGCACCTGCCGATGAGGCCTGCGATGTCGGGCGCCTGCGCGAGCGCGAGCGCGAGGTTCGTCATGGGCCCGAGGGTGACGACGGTGATGCCGGGGTTCGCTCGAATGGTGGAGATCAGCGCGGAGACGCCGTGCCCGGTGGCCGGCGGCATGCGCGGCTCCGGATACCCCTGATCGCCGAGGCCGTCCTCGCCGTGGAACCATTGCGCCGTCGACGGCTCGCGCAGAAGCGGTCTGTCGGCGCCCTCGAAGACTGGGATGTCCGCGCCGCAAAGCTCGAGTGTGAAGCGCGCGTTACGGCTCGCCGTCTTCAGCGGAACATTGCCGGCGACCACGGTGACCGCTTTCACGTTCACCCGGGACTTGAGGGCGAGGATCAGCGCGACGGCGTCGTCGGATGCGGTGTCGGTATCGATGACAAAAGGCTCGGACATGGCCCACGCATCCTTGCACGGACCCGCTTGGAAGACCGTCGCTCGTGGCGTGGAAATGGATCCAACTCGATCCATCGCGTTGGACCCCAGGTGTGCCTACCTGGAATCTCGTCTCACTAGATTTCAGGTAACACCAAATTCCTTCAGCAACATTGTAGTGCGGCCGTTTAGGCTCGACCTCATTGGCCAGGCCGAAATCCGAAAGAGGAACGATGAGGCACTCGCACCGACTCGCTTGCTTGATACCCCTCGCCGCGCTGGTCGCGATTGGCGCGCTCGCGACGGGATGCAGTGACGACACCTCCACCAGCAACGATGGTGCTGGTGGTGAAGGCGGTGCGCCGCCTTCCTTCGCCGACGCGGACGGCGACACGATCTCCGACGCCGACGAAGGCGACGGAGACGCCGACGGTGACGGCACCCCGAACACCGAGGACACCGACTCCGACGGCGACGGGATCGACGACGCGATCGAAGCCGGTGACGACGACCTGTCGACCGAGCCCGAAGACGCCGACAACGACGGCGTGCCGAACTTCCTCGACGACGACTCCGACGGCAACGGCATCCTCGACCAAGACGAGGGCCTCGACGATTTCGACGGCGACGGCGAGCTCAACTTCGCCGACAACGACGACGACGGCGACAACATCAACGACTCGACCGAGATCGCCGGCGGCGGCGCCGACTGCAACCATGACGGCACGACCGACGAGGAAGGCACCTCGGCCGCGCCGATCGATTGCGATGCGGACGGCGAGAACGACTACCAAGACTTCGACAGCGACGGCGACACGATCGGCGACAGCGACGAGAGCACCGGCGACAACGACGGCGACGGCATTCGCGATCGCTACGACGACGACTCCGATGACGACTCGATCTCCGATGCCGAGGAAGCGGGCGACACGGACATCAACACGTCGCCGGTCGACACCGACGACGACGGCACGCCGGACTACCTCGACGCCGATTCGGACAACGACGGCATCACCGACATCGACGAGGTCGGTCTCGGCACCGACCCCACGAATGTCGACTCCGACGGCGACGGCGTCTCCGATCTGATCGAGGAAGTCGCCGGCACGAGCCCGACGGATCCCGCGGACAACCCGCAGGCCAACGGCGACTTCGTCTTCGTCATCCCCTACCAGGATCCGACTTCGCCGATGCAGGACACGGTGAAGTTCCGCACCAACATCCAGTTCGCCGACGTCTACTTCGCGTTCGACACGACCGGCTCGATGTCCGCCGAGCTCACCGCAATGAAGAACATGACGACGGGTGTACCCGCGATCGTCGACCAGCTCACCTGCGACGTCATCGGCGGCGCGTGCCTCCTCGACGTCGATTGCGGCGCCGGCGCCGTTTGCTTCCAGGATCAATGCATTCAGGATCCGAACGCGGGTCAGGGCTGCATTCCGAATCTGTGGACCGGCGTCGGGCGCTGGGACGATCTCAACACGTATCGCAACCTCGTCTCCCTCCAGCCCGATCCCGCCGTCACGGCGGCCGCGATTCCCGGCACGGGCGGTGGCGGCAACGAAGCCCCATTCCAGCCGGCCCATTGCATCGCGAACCCGTCGCTATGCCCGAACGCCGGCAACATGCAATGCGCCGCCGGTGGCATCGGCTGCCCGGCTTTCCGCAACGAGGCCATTCGCATCTATGCGCAAATCACCGACGCGGACCAGCAGTGCGCACCGAACGAATGCAGCAACTTCACCGCAGTTTCCGCCGGTGATGCCCTCGAAGCGGCGGACATCAAATTCATCTCTCTCTACGGCACGGACGATTCGGGCGGCACGGGCTCGCCCGCCTCGGTCGCACAAAGCATCGGGGAGGAGTCCGGAACGGTCGACGCGAACGGGGACCCGTTCACCTACCTCGCGATCGACTCGAGTGTCGTTCAGAACGCCGTATCGGCGGTTTTGGCCCTGGCGAAGGGCAACGCGCTCAACACGACAATCGCTGCGAGCGACGACACCAGCGACGCCGTCGATGCGACGCAATTCATCGATTACCTCGAGGTCAACATCTCGGGGATGAACAAATGCGACATCGTGAGCCCGGTCGCCGACACCGACGCCGACACGCACGACGACGCATTCCCCGAGCTGTTCCCGGGCAAGAAGGTTTGCTGGGACGTCCACCCGGTTCCGGAGAACACCACGGTGCCGGCGACCGACGAGCCGCAGATCTACAAGGCGGTTCTGACGGTCAGCGGCGACGGCTCTCCGCTCGATCAGCGCGACGTGTACTTCCTGATCCCGCCGGCGAACACGGTCATCACGCCGCCGATGTGAACAGCCGCTGAAGATCTCGCGAACGAAACGAGCCGGGAGCCACGCGCTTCCGGCTCATTTTTATTTCGTCGTGCTGCGACCGCGAGCTACGCGTCGAGGCCCGCGGCGATCCGCTCGGCGTCTTCCGCGCCGACCGCGTACGTCTCGACGAGCATCGCCACGACGCCCTCACGCCCGTGCTCCGACGCGAACGCGCGCGCACGTCGGAGCGGCTCGTGCGGGTGATACGTAAAGACCCAGCGACCGAGCTGACGGCGCACCTCGCGCTCGCAGACACCTTCGAGAACCTCGACGCCGGCGTCTCGAAGAATGCGCGCTCCTTCGCCGTCGACCCGTGGATGAGGGTCGTGCATGCCGACGACGACGAGACCGATGCCGTTCTCCACGATCACGCGGGAGCACGCCGGCGTGCGCCCGTGGAACGAGCAAGGCTCGAGCGTTGAATACATCGTCGCGCCGGCGACCGATCGACCCTGCGCGCGCGCTTCGCGCAAGGCGACGATCTCGGCGTGATCTTCGCCAGGTCCGCGCGTGTAACCGCGTCCGACGACCACACCGCCTTGGTCGACGATCACACATCCGACCCAGGGGTTGTCACCCGTCGAGCCTCGAGCCCGTTCCGCCTCCGCGATGGCGGCGCGCATGTGCGCCTCGTGCGTGCTGTCGATGTTCATCGTGCGCTGCTCGCGAACGATTCTATAGCGCAATTCAAGAGCGTGACGGCCCGCCGCCGCGCCGGCTCAACGCTCGGTTCGCTTCGGTTTCAGGGAGATGCCCCCGCCGACGACGGCCTTGGTCGCGGAGTCGAAAAGCACGCGCGCGGGGGTGAAAACATCGACGACCTCGCCGAGACCGCGGCAAACCTCCTCCGCACGGAGCCAGGCAGCCCGATGCCCGACGGAGCCCGTGGACGTCCGTTCGGCGAGGTCGATCGCGATCTTCAGGGACCGCCCCATCTCGACGAGCCTCCGGCGCAGCGCTCGATCCTCACGGGGAGTCGCGCGGTACAGCGCGCGGACCAATCCGACGAGGTCTCGGCACGCGTCCACGGGGAACGGCTCGTCGCGTCGGGGAAGCACGGACCCATCAAGGTGCCGCGGTGAGGGCCCGGCGACAAGACCACGCTCGAGCTAGCCGCTCGCGCTGGCGGCTCCTCTCCGCCCCCGATAACGTTCGACGTCGTCCTTCGCACCCCGCGACGGCACCACGCAGCGACGGCGATCGGCCATGGCACCCCTCCTTCGAATCCCTCCCAAGCTCGAACGTCCGCTCCTCCAGCTGCTCGTCGGCGCTCCGGCGCCGGTGCTTCGCCGCATCATCGGCGAGCCCATTCGATCGCCCGATGGGCTCGAGCTCGATCCGCAGCTTCAAATGCTGCTGCGAATGATGAAAATCAACGGCGAGCCCGAGCTCTTCGAAGGCACCGTCGCGTCGGCGCGCCGCCGAATGGAGCGCAGCGCACGCGTGATGGACTACCTCGACGTGCCGGGCGTGACGACGGAGGACATCCAGGTCGGCGGCGGCGACGGCCCTCGAGCTGCGCGCGTGTTTCGACCGCGCCGGCGCGGTCGCGGTGGGCTCGTCTGGTTCCACGGCGGCGGGTTCGTCCTGGGATCGATCCGCTCCCATGAAGGGCTCTGCCGCGCGCTCGCCGAACGGGCCGAGGTCACCGTCGTGTCGGTCGACTACCGCCTCGCGCCCGAACATCCGTTTCCTTGCGGGCTCGAAGACGCCGTCGCGGCGACTCGGTGGGTGTTGAAGAACGCGGGCTCGCTCGGCATCGACGCACGGTCCGTTGCCGTCGGCGGCGACAGCGCCGGCGGCAACATGTCGGCGGTCGTCGCTCAAACCCTCGCAACCGAAACGCTCCGCCCCGCGTTTCAGCTGCTGGTGTACCCGGCCTTGGACGCGACACGAAGCGAGCCCTCACATTCGCATTTCAAAGAGGGTTTCATCCTCACCGCCGCCTCGATCGCCTGGTTCTTGGATCGATGGCTTCCATCGAAAGACCTCGTCCGCGACCCGCGCGTTTCGCCGCTCTTTTCGACGAACCTGACAGGTTTGCCACCTGCGCTCGTCATGACCGCCGGCTTCGATCCGCTGCGCGATGAGGGCCGTCGCTATGCGGCGCGCTTGCGCGAAGCGAAGAACGAGGTCGAGCTCCTCGAGGGCGCCGGAATGCTGCACGGGTTCATGAACCTCGGCGCGGTCGTCCGCGAAGCTGCCCGGCTCGTGGGCCACGCGGCCGATAGGCTCCGTCGGGCCGTCGCCTGACGCCGCTATTCCCGGTGCCGTTTCATCGCGGCCGCTAGCTCCGCTTCGTTCGTGAGATCGAGGCGGAGCGGCGTGAGCGTGACGTACCCTCGCTGCAGGGCCCAGCGGTCCGTCCCTTCGTCGAGGGTCTCGATCGGCCGAACCGTCAGCCAGAAATGCTGGCGGCCCATCGGGTCGGCGCCCGGAACGACTTGCCCGTCGTAATGGCGCACCGATTGGCGCGTCCATCGCATGCCCTTCGCCGAAGGTGGAATGTTCACGTTGACGAGGTGGAGCGTCGTATCCGGCAACAAGAGCTCGAGGACGCGATCGACCCAAGGCGCCAGCGCTTCGAAATCGGGCTCGGTGTCCGTGACCGGCGTGCTCAGCGCGATCCCTCGCATGCCCAGCAACGCAGCCTGCTTCGCGGCGGCGAGCGTACCGGAGTGCCACATCGAATTGCCGAGGTTGGTTCCCAGGTTGATGCCCGACAGAACGACGTCGACTTGGTCCCATTGATGCGCGCCGAGCGCCACGCAATCGGCGGGTGTGCCATTGACGCGGTACGCATCGAAGCTGCCGATCGGGGTGCGTCGATACGTGAGCGGTCGCGAGGCGGTGATGGCATGCCCCATGGATGACTGCTCGACGTCCGGGGCGACGATCCTCACGTCGCCGAAGCGCCGCGCAACCTTGGCGAGCGCCGCGAGCCCCGGGCTGTAGATCCCGTCGTCGTTGCAGATGAGAAGCTTCATGCCCCATGTCATGCGCGAGTCATGCCTGACGCGAAAAGGAACGGTGGTCCGTTGAAGGTCTGCTTGGTTCACAGCCCCGGCGCCGGAGAAGGAGACGCGACGAAAGAGGAGCTTCTCGAGATGCTCGCTCGTCACGGCTATCCCGCCACATACCGCGGGACCGACGAGGCAGAATGGGAGCGGGACCTCGATCGCTCGTACGATCTCGTCGTCGTCGCCGGTGGTGACGGCACCGTGAAGCGCGCGGGGCTCGCGCTCGCCGGCAAAGACACGACGATGGCCGTTCTTCCGACGGGGACGGCCAACAACATCGCGCTCGCGCTCGGATCGGTCGGCAGCATCGAGGACGTCATCGCCTCCTTTCGCGCAGCGCCCCGCCTTCGTCTCGTCGTCGGCCGCGCGCGTGGACCTTGGGGCGAGTGGCGATTCGTCGAGGGCGTGGGCTTCGGCGTGTTCGCGCGAACGATGCGTTATGCCGACGAAATGCGCGGCGACGACGACCAGGTGATTCGACGATCCGAGCGGCTGCGCGAGGACATCGATCTTTTGCTCCGCCACACCCGTGATCACGCGCCCTCGCGCGCGGAGCTCTGGCTCGACGGTGAGCTCCATCGAGACGAGTACATCCTCGTCAGCGTGATGAGCATTCCATCCATGGGACCGCGCCTCGAGCTCGCCCCCGAAGCCGACGCGACCGAAAGCCTGTTCGATGTCGCGCTCGTGCCGGCCTCCGACCGCGATCGCCTCGAGCATCATTTGATCGAGAAGCGGAATGGGCGAAGCGCACCGCACGGCGCGCTGGTCCGCAGAGCACGCTTCGTCGAAGCGCGCTGGTTCGGGTCCGACGTGCACGTCGACGACGACGTTTGGCCCAAGAAACGCCCCGCCCTGCCGGTCGAGACACCCGTCGAGGTCACGATCGAGGCGACTGCCGATCGGATCGAGGTGCTCGCGCCTGGACGCTGGAAGGAAGGGCGCTAGTCGGCCGACGGGCGGCACACCGAAAAACCGAAAACGCGCCCCCTCGCGGCGTTTGATCCCCCTGTTTCAATGGGTTACGCGGGGTCGATGAAGACGCGCGCGCTCGGGTTGTTGGCTCTCGTCACCGTCGGCTTTTCAGCGACACAAGCGCAGGCGCAAGAGCTTCGGTACAGCACCACCGCGCCGGGTGGTGTCGTCGCCGTCGGCAACACCCTCGGCCTTTCGAAGGCCAGCAGCGCGAACGGACCGGGCACCCTCGACTCCATCGGGACGTTCATCGCGGCCGATCCGACGATGGTCGACGACACACCACCGAACCCCGCCAACCCGTGGCCGATGGGAACGACGTCGGATTGGATGGAGAACGGATCGACCGCCGTCCTCACCCTGCCCTCCGAGGTCGACGTGCTGTATGCGGAGCTGCTTTGGGGCGGCAGCTACCAATACGTCGAGGATGTGACGCCGTTCCTCGATATGCCCGTGTCCCTGGAGCTCGCGGGCCAATCGACGAGCGTGACGCCGGACCCCACCACCGCGCTGACGGTCAGCGGCACCGCCGCGTCGGGATTCGCCATTCGCTATTACATGCGCTCGGCCGACGTCACTTCGTTCGTCGAAGCGGCGGGCGACGGAACGGTATTGGTCTCGGGCATTCCGGCGACGCAGACGACGACCATCAACAGCCTCAATGCGGCGGGCTGGACGCTCGTCGTCGTCTACCGCGACCAATCCGAGCCGACGCGCAACTTGAGCGTCTTCGTCGGGGGCTCGTTCGTCGATGAAGACAGCCAACAGGACTATTCGGTCAACGGTTTCTGCGCGCCCTCGGCCGGCACTATCGGCGGAACCGCCGTCATGAGCGCAATCGAGGGTGATGCCAACCTCACCGGGGATCAGTTCCTCATCGCGCCGACGGCGGCGGGACCTTTCGTGAACCTATCGGGGCCGAACAACCCCGCGACGAATTTCTTCTGCTCGCAAATGAACGATGCGGCCGGGCTCGATACCCAGGGCTCGTTCGGTAATGCAAACCACGACGCCATTGCGGGCACGAACATCTCGGGCGGTCGCCAAGGTTGGGATGTCACCACCATTCCGCTGTCGTCCGCCAATGGACAGCTCGTCGCCGGCCAAACTTCCGCCGTCCTACGCACCATTACGACCGGCGACTCTTACATGCCGATCCTCGCGTCGTTCGCGATCGACGTGAACTCGCCGGACTTCACCGCCGGAAGCTCGATGATCGCGACGCCGGAAGAGGTGACCCTCGGCGACAGCTTCAGCGTCACGGCGATGCTGCAGAACACGGGCGACGTCGCGGCCGAAAACACGACGTTCAAGCTCACCGTTCCGCCCTGGGTTTCGCTCACGGGGTTCGAGTCCGACGGGACGCCCGGCGACATCCAGGGTGTGCCGGTCGACGAGGCCGCGCTCGTCGCAGGCGTCGACGAGGGGTCGCTCGACGCCGGCGCGAGCCGCACGGTCACGATGAGCTTCACCGTCGATTCGACGCCGCCTGCCTCGAACATCTTCGCCATTGGGACGTGGTCCTACGAATACGAAGTATGCGCGGCACAACCGCTCCTCTCCGACTCGTATTCGCAATCGTTCACCGTCGATTACATCGAGCCGATGGGAGGCGCCGGCGGCGCGGGTGAAGGCGGCGTGGGCGGCGTCTCCGAGGGCGGCGCAGGCGGCGAACCGCCCTCGACCGGAGGCGCGCCGAACGCGTCCGGAGGCTCCGGCGGCGCAGCGTCGACCGGGGGCACCGCCGACACCGGCGGCAGCAACGGCGACGGCGCGAGCGACGACACCGACGAGGGTTGCAACTGCCGCGCGGCCGGCACGGGCGACGGCAATGCGCCGTTTGGTCTCGCAGGCGCACTCGCCGTCGCGTGGGCGGCCCTGCGTCGTCGGCGGCGCTCCGCCGACGTTCGCTGAGCCTTCTTATCGAAGCCCCAGCTATCGAAGGACCGCCAACCGGACGACGTCGGCTCGGTTGGCTGCGCCGAGCCGTCGCATGATGTCCACGAGGATGTTGCGAATGGTATTGGCGGACCGGCCGAGCGACGTCGCAATGGCGGCGTTCGTGTGGCCGAGCGCAATGTGCTCGACGATCTCCCGCTGGCGCTCGGTGAGGCGCTGGTCGTGACACCTCAAGATACTCGGCATCGTGGCCCGTTCGGCCTGGTCGAGGTGTTGATGCAGCGCATCGGCGATCGATAACGTCGGCGCGATCGACCGCAAAAAACGCACCTCTTCGTCGTTGAACGGCTCGTCCTTCCAGCGAACGAGGATGAGCGCCGAGACGATTCGCTCGCGGACGATCAAATGCACGAATGCTGCGGCGCGCGCGCGCTTCGGCCCACCCAACGCCTGCTCGAAGAGCGTTCTGGCGCGCCCGCGCGGCGGCAGCGCTTCCCGATCGGTTGCGACCCCGCCATGGCGAACACCAACGTCGCGAAAGCGACCGAGCTCGACCGCCCATTGGTCCCAGTTCTTCATCGAAGCGGCGACGACGAGCGGATCGAGCCCCCGCACCAGCGCCGTCTCGAACGGGACACGCGGTGACAGCGCGTGAAAAACGGCCGCATCGAAAGGCACACGCGTCGCCACCAAATCGACCGCGCGCTCGCGAAATGTTCGGCCGCTCGGCGCCTCGGCGGCGATGCGGGCGAGCGTCTTCCGGGTCCGCAAGGTGGTACGAATGTACCATGGGTGCCGGCACGTCGCGTCGCCACTCTTCGGGTATGAGCAACGCACTGACGACGAGCTCCACAGCGATCGCGGTGGAGGATCGAGCCTTCATCGATCGCGACATGTATCCGTTCGAGCCGCGGGCCTTCCAGACCGGTTCGGGGACGATTCGTTACGTCGACGTCGGACGAGGACGCCCTATCCTGATTGCACACGGAACCCCCTCCTGGTCCTTCGAGTGGCGAAACGTCATTCGTGCGCTCCAACACGACCACCGGGTGATCGCGCCCGACCATCTCGGCTTCGGCCTCTCCGACCGGACCAACGAGGTCGCCCGGCTGACGCCCGAGGAACACGCGAAGAGACTGGCGGCGCTCGCAGCGAGCCTCGATCTTCGTGACGCCATTTTGATCGGCCACGATTTCGGCGGACCGATAGGGCTCGGTGCGCTGCTGTCCGCGCGTGAACGTTTCTCCGCCATGGTTCTGGGCAACACGTGGGCTTGGTCGCTCGCTGATCGTGCGGACGTCAGGCGCCTGTCACGAATCGTGGCTTCCCCTTTGGGAAAGCTCCTCTATTTGGGCCTCAATGCGTCACCGCGCTGGATTGTCCCCGCAGCTTTCGGCAATCGGCGGTTGCTGACGCCCACCATTCATCGCCACTACACCGCGCCATTTCCTAGCTGGCGATCGCGGCTCGCGCCTTGGAAGCTCGGCGTCGAGCTCGCGGGGTCCGCGTCGTTCTACGACACGTTGTGGTCCCGCCGCGGAGAGCTCGCCACGATTCCCTCCGCCATCGTGTGGGGCGACGCCGATCCGACCTTTCGAGAGCCCGAGCTCACGCGGTTGTCGGAGGCGTTGCCGCAGGCCCGGATTTCTCGCCTACCCGGCGTCGGCCATTTCACGGCCGAGGAAGATCCGGAAGCGTGGGTTCGCGCCGTTCGAACCGTGTCGCAATTCGCGCACTGAAGCGGGTGCGAATTGCGCTGCTACAGTGCCGCCATGGGCACTTCCAAAACGGCGCTCGTGACCGGCGCCACCGGCGCCATCGGTGAAGCCATCGCACGCGCGGTGGCAAATGAGCCCGACTACACCGTCGTGCTCGCCTGCCGCGACCCGAAGAAGGGTGAAGCCGCCGCTCGCCGCATTCGACAAGCGACCCGAAACAACGACGTTCATGTCGAGGCAGTCGATGTCGGCCTCCGCGGTTCCATCGATGCCCTGCGAGCGCGCTGGCGTGGGGCATTGCACGCGTTGATCAACAATGCAGCCATCGCGCCGCGCCGGCGTGAGGTCACCGAGGAAGGCATCGAGCGCCAATTCGCCGTCAACGTGCTGGGCTATACGCGCATGACCGCGCGTTTCGCCGACGCGCTCGAGAGCGCGGCCGACGCGCGCGTCGTCAACGTCGCGAGCTATTGGGCAGGCGATCTGGACCTCGACGACCTCCAATTCGAGACGCGCCGCTATGACAACAACACGGCATATCGTCAATCGAAGCAGGCCAATCGAATGCTGACCGTCGCCGAGGCGGAGAGGCTCGAGCCTCGAGGTATCCTCGTCAACGCGTGCCACCCCGGCGACGTGAACAGCACGCTGAGCAACGATCTCGGATTTGGCGGGAGCACGTCCGCCGAGGACGGCGCACGGACACCGGCGTGGCTCGCGCTCGAGCTCCACGGGCGCACGGGAAAATACTTCGCCGATTGCGAGGAGCGTCCATGCCAGTTCGCGCGCGAGCGAGCCGCCATCGCGGCGCTCGAGGCACGCTGCGCCGCATTCGGGTGAATCACGAGCCAGCGTGTTGCTACGCTCGCGCGCCATGTTGAGCCCGTGGGCCGAAGACATCTGGACCGCTGCCCGCAAAACGAAATTCCTCGGGGTCGAGACAGGCACACGCATGACGATCGTGCGCCTGTCGGCCGGAGGGCTCTTCGTCCATTCTCCGGTCGCCCTCGACGACGAAACGCGCCGCGAGGTCGACGCGCTCGGAGAGGTTCGTGCGGTGGTCGCGCCGAGCTTGTTCCACCATTTGAATGTCCGGGCGTGGATGACGGCATACCCGAAGGCCGTTTATGCCGCGTGTCCCGGGCTCGAATGGAAACGCGCGGATTTGCCGTGGTCCTGCGTGATCGGCGATCAGCCACATCCCATTTGGGCGGACGACCTCGATCAGGTCTATTTCTCGGCGCGCCGCGAAAACGAGATCGATTTCTATCACCCGAAATCGCGCACGCTCATCGTGACCGACGCGCTCTTGAACCTGAGCACACACCCCGACCGCTCGACGCGCTTCGTCGCGCGGCTGATGGGCAACACGGCGCCGGGCGTCGGCTGGGTCGAACCGTTCATGGTTCGCGACCGCCGCCTCGCGCGCCGCCAGCTCGATCGAATCCTCGCTTGGGACTTCGATCGCGTCCTATTGGCCCATGGCGCATTGGTCGAGCGTGACGGCCCCGAGGTGGTGCGCCGCGCTTACCGTTGGCTCTGACGCGCTCGTTCGGCGGAAAATCAGAGGGGTCGCCAAGGGCGCCAAGGGCAGAAGGAGGAAGAAGAGAGGAGGAAAATAGACAGACGGTGTTTGTAATCGTTCTCGAATACAAACCCTCTTCTTCCTCCTCTTTCTTCTCTTGGCGCCCTTGGCGACCCCTCTCGTGCTTTCTCTCGGGGGCTGAGGCTCAATGCGTGCGGCGACGGTCGCGGCGGCGCACGAGGTATAGGCCGGCGAGGAGGGCGAGAATGCCCGCGCGGGAGGTCATCGACGACCCATCTGCCGCGGCCACGCTGCAGCCGTCGTCCTCGTCATCATCGCCGTCGGAGCCGGAGCCGCCTTCGCTTCCGCCGCCGATCCCGGCGCCGCCTTCACCAGAGCCGCCGACGCTGATTCCACCCGGCCCGCCGCCGTTGCCATCACCGCCACCTCCCCCACCGCCGGGCTCGTCGATGCGGGTAAAGCGGAGCGTGTCGGCGACGAGCTTGCGCCCGTCGGCTTCCCCCGTGTTGTCGCCGAGGAAGATGCGCTGGCCGTCGCCGGCATCGAAATCGAAGGTTCCGAGCTCGACGAACTCCGTTCCGACGGATTGGTCGACGATGATCTCGTCGGTCGCCCCGGCGTGATCGATGACGTACGCCGCCATCGTCGACCCGCCGTCTGGGATCGACACCTCGACGAGGTATTGCCCCGCCTCGTCGAAGATGAGGTCCCATTCGACGTAGTTGACCGACTCGGCGTCCGCGGTCGTGCCCGTCCATACGTGCAAGTTGTTGCCGCCGCCGATTCCGACGCGCCAATACGGAAGCGGTCCACCCTTCGTGAAACAAGTGTCCGTCTCCTCGAACGCACGGCCTTCAGGCGGAATGGGCGAGCAGGGCGGGATCTCCACCTGCCAAAACGCGTCGCCCTGCTCGTCGAATACATTCCTCGCGTGCTCGTCGTAATGCGCATACCGCTGATTGAAGACGCTGCACGCGGTCGGGGAGCACCCGTTGTAATAGTGGGTCACCGTCCTGATCCACGCGTCCCATAGCGGGCCGTCGACGGTCACGTCGTTCATCCAGGCCTTCGCCTCTTCGGGGGTCGTGGCGTCGGTGTATTGCGAGTTCATGACCATGTTGACGACGAAGTCGACGGCGCGCGTGACATTGCCCGAAAGCAAAAGAACGCCGTCGCCGTCGCGCGCGATCGTCTGGTCGAAGGTTCCGCCGTCGAACTGGAACATGCCCAGGCCGCCCTGCTGGAGGCTGCAAGCACCGTCACCCGCGCCCGCAACCACCGGCCCGCCGCAATCGGGTGAATCGGGACCTTCGCACGCCCAGCTCAGCTCGGAATGGCAATGGGAGAGCTCCGTCTCGGCGCTCGCGATACCAGCGAGGAGAAACCCCGCCGAAATGCCATTGTCCGCCGCGACGTCGCGAATGTCCGCGCAGCGCGCCTCGCGCTCTTCCGGTGTCAATGCGAGGGCGCTGGAGGAGGCGCTTGACATCGCGACGAGCGTGAGCGCGCCGAGCAGCGTACGGCGATGAGCAAAGGAGTACATGGCGGCGATACTACATCGCGGAAGCGAATCTGTGTTTCGCCGAGCACAGGTAAATTGCCAATGATCGAATCGCTCGCAACGACGAAGTGGATCGAATCACCACCCAGTCGAGCGCCTACAACGGCAGGTATAAAAGCGTCCCGGGCAAAACTTTCCAGCGTCGATCGGATTCGATACCGCCGGTGGAAGAACTTTTCTTATTGGCACTAAGAATCGCGCCGAAGCTCACGACGGAATGCCGGTGAGATAGAGCGCGGGGCCGGCGCGGTCGGCCGCCCAGCGATAGCCATCACCACCGGGCACCGACCGCGCGAAGCCGAGCAGCTCGTCCGGGGTATAGGCGCGGAGCGCGGAGACTGTCCCGTCCCAGGCGACCAGAGCCGGGACCAGCGGAACGAGATACGTCGCCGCGAGGCGCGATAGCCGAAACGGACGGACGAACGGAACCAGCGCGAGCGACGCCGTGAACAACATCGACATGTTCATGGTCAAGGCGATCGGAGCGACCAACGAAGGCATCTTCCGGAGCGCGGGGGACGCGGCGACGTCGAAGAACGCAATGGGCGCGCGCGCAGCGACGTTCGCCGCAACGAGCTCGCGCACCTGCTCCGGCTCGAAATGGTGGAGCGCGCCGAACATCGTCCGGACGCCACGCAGCGCGGGGCGCGGCTCGAGCGCGTCCACGGGCTCGTCGATGTAATGGACGCTGGGGTCCGCGAGAGCGCGCACCCGCTCGATCGCGGCAAGATTGGGATAGCGATCGCTGAGCGACCATTGCAGCCCACTCACCCCTCGGGAAAGGAGCTCCTTGCGCATCGCGAGCGCGCCACCCCCGCCGCCCGAGCACAGATCGACGATATGAGAAGAGCCCGTCGCGTCGAGCAGCGAGACGAGCGCGTGCGCGACAGGGCGGTAAAAGCCGAATACGGAAAAGCCGAGATCCAACAGGTCGGTCCCGCCGTCGCGAATGAAGCGCGGAACCCAAGGGAGGTCTTCGAGCTCGAACCATTGAACGCGTTCCATTGCGGTGCTCGCGACGATAGGGTCGTCGCTACCGAAGTAAAGCGAGGCGCGTTCCTAGAATTCGAGCTCGGGCGCGCTCGTGCCGGGCCTCGGCGGCCTCACGCGAACGGGCGCCGAAGCGCTCGCGGACACGGATGCCGGCGCGCTCGCGGAGACGGCGGCCGCAGCGGAAGGCTCCACGGGAGCGACGCGCGGCTCGGTCGCGACGGCTGCAGACGGCTCGGCGGACGCCGTGGCGCTCGGCTGAACCGGCGCCGCGGACGCCTCGGGCGCGGCTGGAAGGTCCACGTTGCGTGTGTAGAAGTGGATCCCGAGTCCGATCGCGGCGGCAGCAGCGAGGGCCGCAACGAGCAGCGACCATGGGGGCCCGGGCGCGACCGCCGGCGTCGGTTTCGCCACCGCGCCGCTCCGCGCGGAGCCTCCTGCCGACCGCGCAGACGACGACGGAAGATTGCGGGGCAAACCTCGCGCGCGCGGTTCGGCGTCGGGCGCACGAGGGGCCGGCATACGCGGCTCCGGGATCCGAGGGGCCGGACGCCCGAGCGCCGCCGCGAGCACGGCCGTGACCTCCGCCAGCGTCGGCCGACTGGCGCGGTCCACGGAGATCATGCGGTCGACGATCGATGTGATCGGACCGTCCAAGTCGGGGGCGACCTCGGACAGCGGCCGGATTGCGCCGGTGACGATGATCTTCAGTACCTGGCCGAGGTTGTCCGACGTGGTCGGGACGACGCCGGTCAATGCCTCGTAAAAGACGATGCCGAGCGACCAGATGTCGGTGCGGTGATCGATGTCCTTTTCGCCGAAGACCTGTTCGGGCGACATGAAGGTCGGCGTTCCGAGCAGCGCGCCGCTCTGCGTGCCCGCCGTACGCGCGGTGGCGCTGTCGACGGCGATCTCCTTCGCGATCCCGAAATCGAGGACTTTGATCTCGTCCTCGCGGGTGATGAAGATGTTGTCGGGCTTCAGATCGCGGTGAACGATCCCAGCGGCGTGTGCGGCGGCGACGGCGGTGACCGCGCCGAGGAAGATGGGCGCCGCTTGCCGAACCGAGAGCTTTCCTTCACGGAGGAGCAGCTCGGCCACCGACTCGCCCTCCAGCAGATCCATGACCAGCGCGGGTACGCCGCCGTCGTGCTCGACAATTTCGCGCACCGCGACGACGCCCGGATGCGCGATGGTGCACGCGGCTCGCGCCTCACGAACGAGGCGCTTGCGGGTGATCGGATCCGTCGCCTTCAGGAACTTGAGCGCGACGTCGCGACCGCTCGAATCGTCGCGTGCAGCCCACACGATGCCCATTCCGCCTTCGCCGAGACGCCGCTCGAGGCGGTAGCGCTTCGCTACGAGCACGCGAGGCTCGAGACGCAGCGTCACGGCGCCACCTTCGGGGCTTGGGTCGCCGTGATCGTGCGGTAGAGCTCACAACGTGTGAGGAGCTCGTCGTGCGTGCCGCTGTCGACGAGCTTGCCTCCGTCGAACACGACGTTGAACGTCGAGGAGAGCACGCCGGGGGCGTGGGTCACGATGACGGCGGTGCGGTCCTCGCGGCGCGCCAAAACGGCCTCGAACAAGTCGCGCGCCGTCGCTTTGGGGAGCCCCGCCTCGGGCTCGTCGAGCACGAGGACCCGCGCGTTCGCCGCGAGCGCACGCGCGAGGAGAACGCGTCGCTGCTCACCACCGGAGAGATTCGCCGGAGCGGGCGTGAACTGACGATCGAGGCCGTCGTCTCGGCCGAGCTCGGGGATCTGCGCGGTGACGAGCGCATCGGTCGCCCGCGTGCGGCGCGACGATCGATCGCCGGCGCTGGCGCCGAGGAGCACGTTGTCCTCGACGCTCCGGGGCAGGAGCTTTCCGCCCTGCGCGAGCGCGCCGAAGAGACTGGGCAGCGCGTCGGGATCGATCGAAGAGAGGTCGACGCCGCCGACGGTGATGCGGCCGGCGGTCGGATCGTCGAGGCGCAAGAGCAGCCGCAGCAGGGTGCTCTTTCCGCTGCCGCTCGCGCCGCACAACCCGACGACCGACCCCGCGGGGATCGTGAAACGGATACCGTCCAGGATCGGCTTTTCCGCCCCTCGAGGCTGGAACGAAACGCCGTCGAACACGATCTCGGTCGAGCGCACCGCGTCGATACCGACCGGCGATCCCGACGGCGGTGGGTGGACGGGAAGCGACAGGATCGACTGCACCGATCGTAGGACCGGCCGCTTCTCGATCGCTGCGATTCGGAGCGCGTCGATGGCGCCCATGCGCGCGATGATGAGGGGCAACGCGATGAGGAGGCGCGCGACCTCGGGCGGGGAAACGGACCGTCCCGTCGCCGAGAGGGACAGCAGCACGACCAGCGGCGCCAATGTCGAAACCAGGCTCGCGGTCTGTCCGCTGACGGCGGCGGCGCGGGCAACGAGCTGACGTTTGTCGGCCGTCTCGCGCAGCGCGAGCTCGACCTCGCCGAGCGCGGCGTCGCGCGCGCCCGCGAGACGGAGATCGTCGAGATGCGAGACCTTTTCGCCGACCTGTGCGAACGCGAGCGCGTCGCTCTTGTTGAGCTCGACCGTCGCGGCAGACACGCGAGCGGAGGCGCGTGAGGCGAAGATGCGGGAAAGCAGGAAGACGCCGATCCCGAGCCCCGCGGCGAGGCCGCTCCCCGTCGCGGTGACGTCGACGATCAACAACACGAGGGCAAACAGCGTCTGCGGAAGGTTGCTGATGGTCGCGACGATGAGCTCGCTCGCCATCTGACCGTCGCGAAGCACCGCCAGCTTGACGATCTCGGTCCCCGGCGTGCGCGGCTTCGCAGGAGCCTTCGCTGCAGCCTCCGCGACGGCGCGGGGAGGCACCGGCGCGTGCGGCGTGAGCGCGTCGAGGGCGCGCGGCGAAGACGCGATCACATGGCGCATCATCGCGAGGCGCAACGTCGCGGTCGCATCGGCGGAGAAGCTCGCGGCGCCGCGGCTGGCGATGAACCCGAACGAGACGGCCGTCGCGACGAGCACGAGGCTCGTCAGCACCCAGACGTAGCTGGCTGCGCCGTCGAGCAAACGAGCCGTGAACGCGAGTGGTCCGAGCGACGGTGAAGCCCCTCTTGCGACGCCCGCGATACCGAGTGCGACGAATGCCGGGATGAGGCCGGAGAACGCGCCGGCGAAGGAGCTGACGATCGTCGTACGCAGCGCCCTCGCACCGAACGCCTCGCGCCCGCGGCGCCCATCCTCGCGTGAAAGCGTCACGATCACGTTGCGGACGAGCTGCCAGGCGCCGCGCAGGCCGGGGCGTTCGTTGTTCGACGAGTCCGCGTCAGTCATCGATCAGGCAGACGGTTCGCCGCCTCTGTGGCGACAAGGGCCCATGGTAACCTCCCCTACCGTGTGGCCGCGACGAAAGCTCGATCCACGACGATGGGCGCAGCTCTTCGTCGTTTCGGCCGCGGCGTGCTCGTCCCCCGGCGAGACGACGCCGGCGGCGTCGGTCAACGTGCAGCTGCCGGCTGCACAAGCGGCGGACGCACCCGCCGTCGCTCCGCCGGACGACCCGGCTGCGCTCACCGTCGTCCTCACACGCGCGCCGGGGCGAGCATCGTCGCAGACCGTCAGCCTCATCGGCGCACCGGCCGAGGCGGGCTCGGCGGCCGCGGAAGCGCCGAAAAAGCCGGAAGTCGCGGTGATGCAGCTCCAGCCGGATCTGAAGGCATCCAACGCGGGGACCGAGCGCGATCTTCGAAGGGCGCTGTACTTTCCGTTGGTCTCGCAATGCCGTGACGAAGACGGTCAGGTTCTGCCGCCAGAGTCGGTGGAGCTCGACTTCCGCGTCGATGGCCGCGGCATGATCGATCGGTCGAGCGTCCGTGCGCGCGCCGAGCGGCCGGAGCATGAAGCCGCTGCTCGATGTATGGTCCGGCTCGTGCGAACGACGGATGCCCGCTTCGGCCCGGTTCGCCTCGACGAGCCGATCGAGGTGCACGCGCTCGTGCCCAGCGTGGATTAGCCGCGCTCGGCGCCGAACACGTCGAGCGCGGGCCCCGTCCGCGGAAGATCCTCGCCGATGCTCGCATCGAAGAGCGCGCGGGCGAGGCCGTCGATGATCTCCGACTTCTCCACGCCGGCGCGGTAGTGCTCGTCGATCGCGTCGATGCCGACGAGCGCCCCCGAAATCGAGCCGGCGATCGTCGCGATCGAGTCGCTGTCGCCGGCCGAGTTTGCGCCGCGCACGATCGACGCTCGATAGTCGCGGCCCGCTTTGAGCGCGCACCAGAGGCCGGTCGCCACGGCTTCCTCGCCGACCCACGCTTCGCCGAGGAGCGAGCAGACATCGTCCGTCTCGGCGCCCACGCACGCGTCGAGCTCGTCGAGCTTTCGAAGCATCTCGGAGACGCCGATCGAGCGGGCGAGATCGTCGGGGCACCCGATATCGACGAGGAGATCCTCCGAGAGCGCGTTCACACACGCGCGTGTGAACGCGACGATTCCGTCGAGCGAGCCCGTCCGCACGACGTGCGCCACCGGCGCCGCGGCAGCGACCGAGCTTGCGATGCCGGTCGGGTGCCGGTGCGTGAGGACGGATTGCGCAGCGGCGGCGACGATCATCGCTTCGATGTCGTCCGCGAAATACAGGCCGATCGGCGCCGCGCGCATCGCTGCACCACAACCCTTCGAGGCCGCGACACCGGCGCTTTGCCACGGCGTGCCGCCCTCCAGAGCGCTGCATCCACGAAGGCAGGTACCGCCGGGTGCGCGGTCGTTCTGAGGCGAGCGGAGCCACGCGACGAGCTCTTGCCCGAGGACGGTCATCAGCTCGTCGGTCGAGCCGTGCCCGCGGCGGATGAGCGCGCGCGCGACACCGATCGTCATCTGCGTGTCGTCGGTGAACGTGCCCGGGCGGTGCACACCCGCAGCTTGGAACGTCTCGACGCGTCCGCCCCAGCGCGCGACGATGTCGGGCACCGACGCGACGAACTCGGTCGGGTGACCGAGCGCGTCGCCGATCGCAAGGCCGAGGAGACAGCCCCGAAAGCGGTCCACCCGCTCCACTTGGTTCGGTCCGGCTGCGCTCATCGTTTGAGCACCAAGTTTCCGGCGTCGTCGACGCGCAGGTTCGAGGCGAGCGTGCCGACCGCGTCGATCGTGCTCGCGCCGAAGGGAATCAACACGCCGTGTGCAATGCCGTCCAGATCCGGCGCGTACGCGAGCACCACACCCTGGTCATCCCAAGGAACGAGCCGCGTCATCCCGTTGATCGGGACGGTCGCGGCGATCGACGACGACGCGAGATCGATGACACCGATCTCCGCGGCGGACGCGAGCACGATGCCCTTCTTGTCCTTGGTCACGAGCAGGTCTTCCCAATCGGACCCGATGCGAGGCGGGGCCAGCCGCTTCGTCTCACCGTTCGTGGCGAGCGCGTGCACCCCCGTTGCGTCGGCGAAGAGGATCTCGCCCGGCGCGACACCGTCCGCGAGCGCCGAGGCGCGCGGTCTCGCCACCGTGAGCTCGCGGACCTCGTCGTTTCCCTCGCCGATTGCGATGATCTCGCCGTTCGAAAGCGCCGCGAGCAAGCCCCCTCCCCCGGGCGCGGCGGAAGAGGTCGCCTCCACGTCGAAGACGAAGCCGTCGAGCGCCGCGACGGGCCGACCTTCACCGTCGCCCGAGAGCGCGTGGACGACGAGCGTGCCGTCGAGGCGCTGCGTGTACATTTTCGTGCAGCTCGGGCTCACCCCGACGACGAAGCCAGGCGCGCGTGTGACGCGGCCGACGTCGACGTTCAATCGAAGCTCGCGCACCTCGTACGATTCGCCGGCGGTTCGGTAAAAGAGGATGCGTCCGTCCGGACAGGTGCCGAGAAGGAAACCCGTCGTCGCCGAGATGCGCTTGCCGTTCTTCGCGTAGACGAGGTGAAGCTCTGGATCGCGCTCCTCGCGGACCCGCTCGCGATCGCGCGATTTCTGAACGGCGACGACATCCGCCGCGCGCAGCACCTTCGCAAGACCGTCGTCGGCGCGGAGGGGAACACGCGCGCCCTCGTCGTCACGCTCCACGAACGACAGCACCCGCTCGAGCGCGTCGTCCTCCGCGCTCGCGAGGACGAGCGTCGTCGAGAGCCACCGGTTCGAGCTGAGACCGAACGCGCCGCGCGAAAAGTGGTCCCCGAAATCGCGCATCGCGAGGCGACCGAGATCGAAGCGCGACGTCGCGAGGACGGGCGCATCGTCGCTCGACTGATCGCAGCGAGCTTCGGGCGCGAGCTCCGACGCAGGCCGAGCGCCTTGACGAAGGTACGTCCACTCCGGCGGGCCGCTCAGCCGGCAACCCGCGATGTCGACACCTCGCGCGTCCCACACGAGCGCGACCGCGTCCTCCGGCGGCGCCGACTCCCAGAGCTTGCGCGACGGATCGGCTGCGTCGAGCACGTAGAGCGAGCGGTCGGTCGTGAGCGCGAGCGCATCGCTCGAGGGGCTGAACGCCGCGAGGCGCGCTTCGTCGTGCAACGTCACACGCACCGGTGGGTCGTTCGCGAACGTCGTGTACACCGCGACGTCCCTTCCCGACCAAGCGACGAGCTTCGTCCCATCGGGAGAGAGCGCGAACGCCGCTTGCTCGTCGATGCGGTGGGTGACGTTCTTCGCCATGTCCCACACGTCGATGCCCTCGCCGGAAAAACACGCGGCGACGGCCGCGCTCCGGCCGGCGACCACCTCACCGCGACAATAGAGCGGTGCGGTCGCAGCGACGGACACGGTGCCGTCCTCGGCGAAGCGCACGAGACGGAGCACGCCGTCCGCGGTGAGCACGAGCAACGCCGTATCGTAGAAGAGCGGCACCATCTCGGTGACCGCTGCATCGCCGAACGCGAGCTCCAGTCGACGCGGGCGCCGGTAGACGGCGCTCGCTTTGGTCGGATCGATTTCCACGTCCAGGTGATCGAAGACCTCGGGCTCCCCCGTTTTCGAGAACAGGTCGAAGGCCACGAGCGTCCCTTCGGGCGACCGGCCCAGGAGCCACCGCTCGTCCCACGGCATCCGGGGATCCTCCACGGGCGAGAGCGACAAGAACCTTCCGGGAGGGAGGTTGTGCGTCGCGCCGAGGAGCTCGACAAAAAGACCGGGCTCGCTCGCGCCGGATTGGATGGCCGCGACGAGGTACGCGGCGCGCGCGTACGGATCCGGCGTTTGTCGCGCGCGCGCGACGAGCCCGACCCGCCTCGCCTCGAGCTGCGCGCGCTTCTCCTTTTCGACGACGCGCCGGTGCTGCTCGTCGAGACTCGCCTTGTAAAAGAGCCCCGCGACGACCGCGAGGATGGCCGTCGCAGCGATGCCGAGCTGCACGAGGCGGCGCCGTCGATTCGCCCGGCGCGACGCCGTAACGAATTGAACCTCCACGCCCGAAAGACCTCGCAGATGCGCGATGCGCCGGTCGATCTCCGCAACGAAATCCGGCGGCGCGAGGTACGTCCGCTGATGACCGCTTCGCTCCCACGCGAACGCCGCCTCCGCGATCCGCTCGTGTAGAGCGATCTCCTCCATCGCCGCAAGACGTGCAGTCTCGAGCCGGGGCCACGTCGCGATGGCCGGATGCGCGAGCTCGACCTCCCCTGATCTCGATCGCACGAGGCGGCTGTCGTGGAGCGTTTCGAGGACGCTGTCGAAGCGCGCATCCCCCGCCTTCTCCTTCAAGGCCTGGGTCGCGACCCTACGCGGTGTCCCCTCGGACGTGGTGAGGCCGAGCATCAAGGAGACGGCGCGCTCGGCGTCGTCGCCGAGCTTTTCGTAGACGCGCTCGGCATGGCGGTGGAAGACGCCGGCGGCGCCGCCCTTCTGCAGGCGCGCACCGTCGAGCTTCATGCCTCGCTTCGGCGGCGCGCCGTCGGCGGATGAGCCCAACGCCTGCGGCTCTACGCGCGCGCACGACGCGAGAAGGAGCGCGATATTGGGAAGCGGCGCTCCGCCGCGCGCGAGCTCTTCCTCGACGGCGCGCGTCAGCTCCTCCGGGCGATCGATGGCCCAGCCGGCGAGACGCGCCGGCTCGAGCGCGATCTCGCGCGCCGCTGCTTCGGGCGGCGCCGCGAGATATCGGACGAGGCCGGGCAGCGACGAAAGCTCGGGCGACAGCGAGACGACCTCGTCCACGGCGTCCTGATCCATCAACAGGACGACGCGAACGCCTTCCCTTCGACCGGCGCCGAGCGCGCGCTCCACGAAGGTGAGGGTGCGCTTGCGTTTGTCCTCGTCTCCGTGCACCACCCGGTGAAAGTCGTCGATGACGATCACGCCGAGCGTTTGCGGGTTCGCGACCCTCAGCTCCTCGTCGATTCCGACCGCCGCGAGCGCATCGCCGAGCACCGCATCCACGTCCCCTCTAGCCGAGACGAACGCGGCTTTCGTCTCCGTGCGACCGTCGAGCGGCTTCTTCTCGAGCTCGGGTAACAGGACCGCCGAAGCGAACGACGTCTTCCCGGCACCGCTCGGCGCCGCGACGACAAGCGCACCTTCGAACGACAGGTGACGCATCATTCGGCGCGTCTCTTGGTCTCTGCCGAAGACGAAGCCCTCGTGCGACGCGCCGTACGGAGACAAGCCCGGATACGGCACGGCAGGCGCGCCGTGCGGGCGCTGCCAGACATCGTCGACGACCGCGAACAGCCCGCCCGCGGACACACCGCGTCGAGCCGGATCGACGGCGCAGAGCCGCTCGATCAGGGCGACGAGACCGCGAGGCAAACCCTCGGCGGACAGGTCGCGGAACGCGCCCTTCAGCGTCGCGTCGCGCAGCTCCAGCAAATACGTGTGGTAGTCCTCGACGCGCGCGTTCTCTTCCGGCTCGCTGTCGACGTGCTGCGGCAAACGTCCGGTCGAGAGCACCGTCAGCGTCACGCCGAGCGCGTACGCGTCGGCCAACATCGTGGGCTCCCCTTGCTCGAGCACCTCGGGCGCCACGAACCCGGGTGTGCCGACGACGACCTTCCCCTGGGAGCGCCGCGACGCGCCCGGAGAGTCGGTGACGGCGAGACGTTGTGTCGGCGCATATGCGTCGCTCGACTCCGCGAGGAACAGCGCGGTGGACATCGGATCCGCGCCGGCAATGCGCGCCATCTTCGCAGGGTCGACGACGTCGCTCTGCCGGACGGCGGCGCTTCGAGCGATCCCGAAGTCGAGGACCTTCACGACCCCCTCGACGGTGACGAAAATATTCGCCGGCTTCAGATCGAGGTGAACGACGCCGCGCGCGTGGATGACGTCGAGCGCTTGGGCGACCGCGCGCGCATAGCGGAGCGCGACGCGCCAGCCGAGGCGCTTCTTGTCGCGGAGCAGGTCCGCGAGGGTCTGCCCGATGAGCAGCTCCATCGCGACGAACGGTGTCCCGAGGCTCTCGATGATCCCGGCGGCGTAGATCGTGACGAGCGACCCGTGGCTGAACGACGCGAGGAGCTTCGCCTCCTCGGCCCAGTCCGCGTCGGCGAACTGCGGCGTCAGGATCTTCAGCGCGACGTCGCGCAGCGGCGCGCCGTCATGCAAGAGCTCGACCGCCTGCCAGACGTCCCCGAACCCGCCGCGACCGATTCGCGACGTCAATCGATAGCGCCCATCGAGCACGTTTCCCGGCTCGAGCTCCTCGAGCTTTCGAGGAGACGCGTGCGCGTCGGTGCGCGATCGAGACATCACCATGCCGTCGGGCGAGGATAAGCCTTTCGGTCGTGGCGATGTGATATCAAGGTTCCCTCTCGATGGCCGCTCGCGCCCCTCGAAACCGCCCGCGGAGCTCGGAGACCTCCGCATCGCGCATCGCGGGCGCCTTCCTGCGCGCGGCCATGGGCCCGATCGAATACGCCGGCGGCTGCATCCTCGGAAACCGCATTCAAGCCGGACTCGAAGAGCTCGGTCCGGACGGCCTCCGCGACGCGTATTTTCGCGGCATCGGCGACGTCGCGAGCATGGCCGGCGTCAAGCGCGCCGAAGTGGAGCGCATCGTACCTGCCGCTGAGGTTGCGACGCTCCACGCCCGCCTGCACGCGTCACACGCGCGCGCCGTCGGCGCTTGGAAGCTCTACGCCGGCCAATTCGGCTTCCTGGACGTCGTGACCGCCCTCACGGTCGATGGCAGCCGACCCGACATCGGCCTTTGCCTCGAGCGCGTGGCCGGCAAGGTGCGCCACGATCCCGAGCTCGCCGAGCCGCTCGCAGCGCTCAGCATCGACATCGGCGCATGGGCCGAGCTCGTTCAGCGAACCGAAGCGGTGCTGCGCGATCTCTCCTGGCTCGGATCCGCGATGCGCCGGCGCGCCATCAAACGGATCTCCTTCGGCGTCGTTGCGCTGGTCACGCTCTTTACCCTGACGGGCGCGATCGTCGGCGTCCGCCTCGCACACGACGCCGTCGAAGCGAGAATCGCAGCGGTCTCCAATTGCGACGCGGAGAAGCTCACCGACGCAGACCTCTCCTGGGCGAACGGCGAGCAGCGCATCGCCGTGCAAAAGAAGGTCGACGCGTGCGCCACCGAACGCACCGAGGAAGAGCGCCGCCGCCTCGAGGAAGAGGCGGCGAAAGAGCAGGAACGAAAGGCGCGTGAGGTCGTGGTGGCCCGCGAGCGCGCCTGTAGCGACCTCGCGACCGAGGTCGAAAAAGGCGCACTCGACGCCGCGGGCAAAACGACCGCGGGCGACACCGTCGCGTTCCTCGAGCGCGTCGCGAAGAAGACGCTCGAGCCGACGGACGTCGGGCCCGACGATCCCAAGTTTCCATGCGGCGACGTACCGGATGCGAAAAAGCGCCTAGAGACGACCTACAAGGATGCGCTCCTCGTCGATCCGATGTTGTGGGCCCGGCGGAGCGACCCCTCTGCCTTCGCGCAGAAGATCCTCTCCGCCAGCAAAGACGGCGTCGCGCAGACGGTGCTCATCGGCCTCGCGGACAACGCGGAGCGCACCGCCACCGCGGGCCTAACAGCGGGTGACAAAGAAAAAATCGCCCGCGCCAAACGCCTCTGCGCATTCGCTACCGCGCTCGGGGTTTCGGGTCAGAAGTCGTGCCGCGCCGTCGAGACCTTCAATCCATGAGATGGTCGGGAATGATGGTGCGTTCTTCGCGACAAAAACGCATGGTATATAGCTAGTTTACCATACGTTTTTCACCGATATCACACCCATACCCGCGCGCACCCGCCCCGCCCGTCCAATCCACCAATCAAAGGTCGCCGCCGGGCTCGGCCCCGAGCCGGGTCGCCGCTTCTTCCCAATTCGCGGTGCTCGCGTCGCCCTCCCACGAGATCGTATTGCTCGTTCCGCGACTGAGCTCCGATGTCTCCGCCATTGCAGCGGCGTGCGCTGCTCCGGTAACGAACGTCATCATGTCCTCCTCCGACTGCCATACCGTCATGGTTCGGAACGATTGACACGACTCCGATTGGCTGGTGATCACCGCGATGAGCCCCGCCGAGGTCTGAAGGCTCTCGATGACCGGCCCGGAGACCTCGCCGAGCCGCTCGCGTTTTTCCGGATTCAGGGCCAGGTACGTCGTCGCAACGTAATACGTCCCCGGCGCCAGCTCTCCCGTGTCGGGGTCGATCCCCGGCCCCATCATCGGCATGTCGTCGGCGAGGTCGGTTTCGAGATCGCCCTTGTGGCAGTTGGCAAATGCGTCCTGCCCACCCGAGCCGCCTCCTCCGCCCTCACCGCCTTGTCCGCCACTTCCCGTTTCGTCGTCGCCACACGCCGCAAGGGCCAATAGCGCGATCATCGCCAGCCGAGCCTTCTGCCTCGACGTCCACCATTCGTTCATCGTTCGCTCTCCTTGTTCCAATGCGAAGCCGGAAAGGCTCACGCCTTCCGCACGACGGCGAAGTAAAGGCCGTCGAAAGACCGCTCGAGACGTTTCGAATCGAAGTGCGGCGCATAACCCACGGCGATCACCCGCACCTCGGACTGCACGCCAATCGCCCCTTGTGTGGACGCGAGCGTGACGACCCACGCGCGCACCCCGCCCTCCCGCTCGATCTCCAAATAGGCGTAAGATCCGGTATCGATGCGTTGGAGAACACGCCCGGTAAACCGCATTCGCTCACTCGCCGGTAGGGCGTACGACGCGAGCGGATTGCCTTGCGCCTCTTGCTCCTCCCCCGGCGCAGGCGGCGGCTGAAGCCACCGCCTTCCTCCATCCACCACGACCGCGCTGATCGCCAAAGACACCGCGAGCACCGCCCAGAACCACACGTATTTGGATCGCATGAGCACTCCGCTTTCGGCGTTTCGACACGTCCGTGCCCTCGCGCCGCCGGACCGTTCACGGCCTGGTGCGGTCCGTCGTAAATCTAGAAATCGCAATCCACCATAGAACGGTCGTCATCGATGCGGGCACAGTGCGCCCGACGGCAGCGAGCAATTCCCAATCTCGCTTCGTCACCGACGTTCGGTCGATCGCGCATCGCGCGGAACAGGAGCTCACCATGCCCCGATTGCAGCTGCTTTCTCTTGTTGGATTGTTCCCCCTCCTCGGCGGTGGATTCGTCGCCTCCGGTTGTTACATCGGCCATTGCGACGAGGACGCCGCGTTCTGCGTCGAAGACGACGATGACGACGACGTCGAATGCGACGACGACGGAGACAGTGACGATGATGGGAACCACGATGGCGTCGGCGGAGCTTCGTCGGACGGTGGTGGCACGTCCCAAGGCGGTAGTTCGTCCCAAGGCGGCAGCGCATCCCAGGGCGGCGCGAGCGAGGGTGGCGGGTCGTCGAGCGGCGGCGCGTCGGAGGGCGGCGCGGGCGGCGGCTCGGACGGTTGCGGCGGCGCCTGCGCCGAGGGGCAGGTGTGCGTCGACGGCGCCTGCGAGACGCCCTGCGTGAAGTCGTGCGAGTGCCCGGAAGGCGAGCAGTGTGAGGACGGCTACTGCGAGCCTCGGGTTCCCACGCCGGTTTCGTGCTCCACCGACTGCGACTGCCCGAGCGGCGAGCTGTGCTTCGACGGGCTTTGCGCTCCCCCGCCCTGATCGGCCGATCGACCTGAAAAAAAGATGAACGATGGAGCGTCGGGCGGGTACGAAGCGCTGCATGAGCCGGATCACGAGACGAGCGCAGCTAGGCGTCGCGACGGCGGCGTTGGGCCTGCTGCTTCGAACGTCGCCGGCTCTCGCGGACGACGGCCCGGTCGAGGGAGGCGTCGTGTCCGAAAGCGTGGTGCTCGACGTCACCGGCCCCGACGCGACGCTCGTCCGGAAAGCCGTCGAACGGGAGCTTTTGCTGATCGTCCCGCCTCCGGCAGGCACGCTCACGGTCCGCCGAACGAGCCCGCACGAGGTGACGGTCGCGTTCACCTCGTCGGACGGCCGCCGGATCGAGCGATCCATCGAGGTTCAGAGCGACGCAGCGGCGGGTGCCGAGGAGATCGCGCTTCTCGCCGCGAACCTCGTTCGCGACGACGCCGGTGGGCTACGCCGTCCGAAACGTATCGCTCCTGTCTCCGAAGCCGAGGCCGAGCCGGCGGGGTCCGTGGCCGGCACCGTCGCCCCCGCAGCGTCCGACTCGGAAGGCACCGAGGACACCGCCACCCCGGCGCCCACGACGGTCGAGGCCCCTACCCCGGTCGTCTCGGCCCCAACCCCTTCCCGCCCGCCTACGGTCGCGGCCGCCGCGCCCCTCTCGGAGAACGGCTGCGCCCGCGCCGGCGACATGTTTCCCGTCGCATTCGACGTGATCCCTTTCGTCGGCACCAGCAGCTCCGCCGACGCTCGCTCGGGGACACGGGCAATCGCCGCGAACCTCCTCGGCGGGCTCGGGGCCGGGCTGCGCGGATTCGAGATCGGCGGGCTCTTCAACATCGAGACCGAGTTCGGCTGTGGTGTCCAAATGGCCAATGCGCTGAACGTCGTCGCGGGCCCATTCGCCGGTGCGCAGCTCGCCGGCGCCGTGAACGTGTCGGGCGATTTTCGCGGCGCGCAGCTCGGTGGCATGGTGAACGTCGCGAGAGCCTTCCCCGGGGCGCAGGTCGCCGGCGCCGTCAATGTCGCCCGCGGGCGCTTCGTCGGAGCGCAACTGTCGAACGGGGTCAACGTCACCCACGGAGACGTGAACGGGGCGCAGCTGTCCGGCTTCGTCAACGTCGCATCGGGCGACGTCTCCGGCGTCCAGGGCAGCCTCATCAACGTCAGCGGCGGGCGTGTGCGCGGCGTTCAAATCGGATTCGTGAACGTCGCCGAAGAGAGCGATGTCTCCCTCGGAATCGTGAACATCAATACGAAAGGCCGCACGCACCTCGACCTGTGGTCCGAGCTCGAGGTCGGTCTCCTCGCCACGGCGGTGAAACACGGCGGCAAGTATTGGCATTCGATTTACGGCACCGGCACGCGCCTCACCGATCCGGGCCTGACCGCGATATTGGGATTCGGCGGACATTTCCGATTCACGGATATGATCTATCTCGACGTCGACGTCCTCGGTTATGTCATGCCTTCGTTCGAGTCCTGGGAAAAGACGGTCATCTTGAGCCAAGCGCGCCCCGTCGTCGGTCTCAACGTGATTCCCCAGCTCGCGCTGTTCGCGGGCCCGTCGTTCAACGCATTGCTGCCGCGCAAAGGGACCGATTGGGCCCCCGATTATGCCGCGCGGCTCGAAAAAGGCTCCGGCGAGACACCCAGCGTGTGGCCGGGGGTCACCCTTGGAATGCAAGGGTTCGCCGAATGACCGCGCGAATGCAATCCACCGAACCGTCCGAAGAGCTTCGGCGTCGCCCGACGCACCTGCGCCTCGTCCGCGGCCCGAACACGGCCTCGAACGCGGACGACGCGCCCGTCGATACGCCTGCGGATGCGCCGCGTAACGCGCCGATCTCCGAAGCCGATCAATGGTGGCTCGAAGCGTTGCGCCGCGGGGACAGCAACGCGCTGACCCGCCTCTATCGAGAGCACCACCAGCCCGTGCGCGCGCTGGTGCGTCGATTGCTCGCGCAAACGTCGGACGTCGAAGACGTCGTCCACGATGTCTTCGTCGCGGCGCCCGCGGCATTCCGCGGCTATCGCGGGGAAGGCTCGGTTCGCTCGTATCTGTTCACGATGGCCGTGAACCACGTCCGCCACCACGTGCGATCGACGACGCGGCGGCGCTCTTGGCTCGAACGATTTCGTCTGGTCCCGACCCTCGACAAGCCTCCCATTCAGCCCGACACGCAGAACGAACGGCGGCAGCTCGCGGAGAGGCTCGCGAGCGCGCTCGACAAGCTCTCGTTTGATCACCGTACCGTCGTGGTGCTCTGCGAGGTCGAAGAGCTCACCTCCGTCGAGGCCGCACAGGTCCTCGGCGTCCCTGAAGGCACCGTCCGGACGCGCCTACATCACGCAAAGAAGAAGCTCCGCTCGTATTTGGAGGGCGACCACCGTGAATGACCTCGAGCTGAAAAAGGCCATCGGCGCGTTTCGCGACGAATTCGCCGGCAGCTCGCCGGACGCCACCGAAACGCTCGATCGCGTCCTCACGTCGACGGAGGTCTCGACCCGACGGCGCGCACGTTTTGCGAAGCTTTGGATCCCCATCGCCGCAGTGCTCGTCGGCTCGACCGCGTGGGCTGCCGCGAATGGATCGCTGTCGGCGATGTGGACGGCTGCGCGCGGGGAGGATCCGTCGGCGCCGCCCGCCCCATCCGCGATGGAAGCGGCCGCGACCGAAACGCCTGCACCTTCGTTACGGCGGGCGGTCGCGCCCGTGACCGCCCCGACAGAAGCCATTGCGACCTCCGAGCCTGTACCGACCTTCGAGAAGGGGCCGACCGCGGAGCCTTCCGTCAGCGCGTCGGCCCATTCGTCATCAGCTCATGTCGCCGCGCGCGACGATCGATCCGCGAAGGCGCCGATCGCTCGACCCAATGGCTTCGCGGAGGACAAGGCCGACTTCGAATCGGCCTATCGCATTCACGCAGCGGGCAACGCGAACCAGGCGGCGATCGCCGCGTGGAACGATTACCTCGCAAAACATCCGAAGGGTCGCTTCGTGCCGGAGGCTCGGTATGCTCGCGCCGTCGCATTGGCGCGTGCGGGTCTCCGCAACGAGGCGCGCGAGGCATTGAAGCCGTTCGCCGACGGCCAACCCGGCAGCTACCGGCGCGACGAAGCGCTCGAGCTCCTCGACAACCTGGGTGAATCACAGGTTGCAGCGCCGCCTGCTGCCACGTCGGCGGCGCCACGATAAAACGAAGCTTCAGTGCGCGACGCGCTCGACGAGGTGCGGCGGGCTATGCAGGTAATGCGCGACGCGGCGCTTCGCCTCGATATCGCGATAGACGCGCTGGATCTGCTCCCCGGTGAGGCCGAGCACGGCGCCGACCTGTTCGGGCGCCGCCTTTTGGTTATAGCCGAGCAGGCATAGATCCATCTTGTCGTAGGGCAGCGCGAAGTAGAACTCGTCCTGACCCTGCGGCAGCGAGAACGTGTCCGTCGTCGGCGCCCGCTTCCGAATCTCTTCCGGGACGCCGAGGTACGCCGCCAAGGCATAAACCTGCGTCTTGTAGAGGTGGGCAATGGGCTTGAAGTCGGCGAGCCCGTCGCCGCCCTTCACGAAGAACCCTTGGTCGTATTCGAGCCGATTGGGCGTACCCGCGACGGCGTAGTTCAATCGATCGGCGTGGTAGTACTCCGTCATCTTGCGAACACGCTGCTTGAAGTTCGTCGCGGCGACCATTTGCAGATAAGCCTGCGGGGTCAACCGAACGCGCTTCGTCTCGCCGGCAGGTGTCAGCACGGTGAGGTACGTCACGTTCAATCGCTCGGACTCGAGGATGCTCGGGAGCGTGAGCTTGAAGCGATAACCATCGGAATACTCCGGGAGCACCATTCGAATGGCTTCCACCTGGCGCTCGTAGCAGCCGAGCGCCGCGAGCCCCGGGGCGATGTCCTCGACGATGGTGTTGATACCGAACGTGCCCGCGAGCATTTGCCCCTGGCGAAGCGCATCGTCGGACGAATGACGCTCGGGCATGAAGAGGCCGAGCACGCGCTCTTTACCGAGCGCGCGAGCTGCGAGCGCGCCGACGACCGAGCTGTCGATACCGCCGCTCAGACCGACGACGACGCCCTTCTTCTTCAGGTCACCGAGGACCTGCGCGCATATCGCTTCTTCGATCGACTTCGCGACGGCGGGCGCGTCGATGGCGAGCGCCTCTGCGTGAAAGGGCCCACTCCTCTGAGAAGCATCGTGAGCAGCATCGGCTTCGGTTCGGCTCATAAGGCGCGACGCTACAACACTCTCGCCTTGACCCCCACAGCGCCATGAGACAAATCCGAGAAAATGAAGCGCCCCCTCGTGTTCGTCGCGGCCGCGCTCGGGCTCCTCAGTGCGGCGATGTTCATCCCAGTGAGGCCGGATGCCGCACAGAGCACGCCGTCCGCGACGGCGACGCCCATGTCGCTCGACGAGCACTCCGCCGACAAGCCGGCGCGACCGCTCAACGTGCTGTTCATACATCACTCTTGCGGTGGCCAGCTGCTCGCCGCCGAAGGGGCGGAGAAGGGCGCGAATTGCATTTATGACTCACACCCCTCGGGCGGCAGCCTCCGCGACAAGCTGACGGCGCAGGGCTACACGATTCACGAGGCGTCGTACGGAAGCGACATCGGTGAAGACACCGATATGTTCGACTGGGTCGGCAAGTTCGGCACGAAGATGGACAAGATCCTCTCGCTGAAGAAGCAGGACGAGCTCTTGCCCGCCGGCGAGAAGAATCAAATCGTCGTGTTCAAGAGCTGCTTTCCCAACAACCAATTCGTCGGTGAAGGCGCCGTGCCCGGCGACGCCGCCGGCCCGCAGCTCACGGTGGAGAACGCGAAGGCCTCGCTCAACGCGCTTCTGCCGCTCTTCGAGAAGCAGCCCAACACGCTGTTCGTGTACGTCACCGCGCCGCCTGTCGCGCCGAAGCCCGAGCCGCTGCGCCTCTACCGCGTGCTCGCGCGGCTCTTGAAGGGCCGCTCCGAGCCGGAATGGACGGCGAAGCAAGCCTCGTGGGCGCGCTCGTTCAACTCCTGGGTCGTGTCCACCGACGGCTGGCTGAAGGGGTACGAGAAGAAGAACGTCGTGGTCTTCGATTACTACGACGTGCTCACCGGCCACGGAAAGTCGAACTTGTCCGTCTACGCGACGGGGAACGACGACGACAGCCATCCGTCGGCCGAGGGCAACAGCCTCGCGGCCGACGCCTTCGTCCCGTTCATCAATCGAGCGGCGCGACGCTCGGGCTTGATCCCCGGACCGACGGCCGCGAACTGACCTTCGCCGCGATCCGTCTTTGGGTCACGCCTTCTGGCGCCAGAGGTTGCAGAAGCCTTGCGGGTGCACCGGGCCTTTGATCTCGGTGCACTCACCGCATTTGTCCGCAGCGGCGGGCTTGAACGCAGCGCAGTTGTTGCAGCGCTTCGCCGGCTCCGGCGAAGCATCTTTGTAGGCGGCGTTTCTACGCTGCTCCTGCTCGTCGGCCGAAAGGCCCGCCACGTCGGTACAGACCAGCGGTTGCCCGCAGCCGAGCGCCGCGACGGGGACGATTGCGAGCGCGCTCGTCGCGACGCCGCGAAGGAAGCCGCGGCGCGATTCGAGCAGGGTGGAATCGAAAATCGGTAGTCGCTTCACGCACCTCGTTGTGGGGCACCCATCGAGGCCGATCAAGGTACGATTTGCCCCGCTTTGTCGGGCATATCGCCGCTCTGCGGCACAATGCCGCGCTCGCTTTTGTCGGCGGACGGGGCGACCATGACCGCATGACACGACCGCACTTACGAACCATCGCCTACATCGCACTCACGCTCGGCGGCGCCTTCCTCGGCGCATCGTGCTCGGGCGGCGTCAGCGACGAAGAGAGCGCTCGGCTTGCGTACGTCGGCCTCGACCCGGCCATCGACAAGATCATCGACCTCGGCTTTCAAGGCTTCAACGACGCGTCGAGCGCAAACATCCCAGAGGAGAGCACCAACGGTGACGTCTCCGGCACCATCACCGTCGTCGGACAGGTCGATCAAGGCGCCTCGAACAACAAGGGCATGCGCCTCGACGTGACGCTCGTGGACTACTCGGACGGCGCGATCGAGACGGAGACGGACGAGATCGACGACGTCATCTACGACTCGGATCCGGTCCTCGACGTCGACCTCGACATGAAGGGCCTTCCGAACGCCGACCTCACAGGCACGATCGTCGGACCGCTCGTGATGGAAGGTGGCCTCGAAGGTCCGGTCACGCTCTCGCTGTCGATCACCGGCGAGACGGAGGACGACGGCACCGGCAAGATTCGCCGCAAGGCGGGCACGATCCACGTGACGGGCACTGCGACGAGCGACTACGGCACGTTCGACGTCGACGTCACGCTTTGATCGATGGGGCGGGTGCTCTTCAATCGAGCGCCCGCCTCGCGATGAGACCTTTTTCACCCGCGATCAGGAACGTCGTCGCGTCGAGGAACGCGACGGCGCCGACGAAGACGTCGCTCCCGAGCGAAACATCCTCCCATGTCTGCCCGCCATCGGTCGTCACGAGGACCGTGCCTCGACGGCCGGCGACGGCTCCATGGAGGCCGTCGCTGGCGAACGAGACGGCATAGAGATCCTCGAGCACGGGCGACGATTGGGCCTCCCACGAGATTCCGTCGTCCGCGCTGTGAAGGACGGTCCCGTGATCCCCGACCACCCAGATCGACCCGCCGGGGGCCGAGGCCACGTCGTTGAGCCAATCGGCCCCGCTTGGGTGATTGCGGGCGTCCAAGGACACCGCGCCAGCGCCACCGCGTCCGATGTAATCGTAATACCCGACGGCGATGATCGTTCCTGCGTCGGTGACGTGCACGGTGCTCGCTTGCGCGGTGTACCCACCCGCGTCGGCCTCGAGCCCCGACCATTGCGTGCCTTGGTCTTCGCTGTGCGCGGCTGACCAATACCCGCCGACGAAAACAGGCGAGCTTCCGCGACAACCGACACCATTCGAATAGGCGGCGCCGAAAAACGTGCCGAAAAATTCGGGAACCGTCGCCGGCGGTTCGAGCGCCAGATCGGCGGTGCCGCGAACGAAGCTCGTCTCACCGACGAAATAGACGTTTCCCTGCGCATCGCTGCACGCGCCGGAGAGATTATAGGCACTGTCGGAGATCACCGGTTCGTGCCAAGAACCGGCCACATCCCTGCGCCAAACCTCACCTCGCGCGCCCGCGGCGACGTCGGATCCGTCGGCGCGCGGCGTCAGCGTCAAGACGCTCGCGCCATCGGGCAGGGCCTCCTCGGTCCAGCCCGCCGCGAGCGCGCCTTGCTCCGGTCGAATGCCCTCGTCGAGAAACGACCATAGCTCCGGGAAATGCCACGTGAACAGATCATGCCCGGTATCGTATTCGCGAACGAGGATTCGCTCGTCCGGGACGCCGGCATCGGCGAGCGCCGTTTCGAGGTCTCGCACGCTCGATTGGAGGTAATCGCGATAGCCGGTCGCAAGGTACAGCCGAGGCGCTTCGTCGCCCTCGAATGGGTCGATTCCCGGATTGGCCCATACGCCGCCCGCAATGGGCGCAAGCCCGCGAAAGAGGCCTCTCGAAGGACCGAGAAATTGGGACGTCATGTTGCTGCCGGACGAAAAGCCCGACGCGTACATGCGCGATTCGTCGACGTGGTAGGTCGACCGCAGAGCCTCCACGAGGTTCTGCGTGAAAACGACGTTGCGATCGAGGTCCCCCGGGTTCTGATCCCAGCGGTAGATCTCCTGGCCCCCGCGACCAATCGACCGCGAGCGCGGGCGTACGACGATCGCGCCCTTTTCGTCAGCGAGCGCGACGAGGGCGTCCAGCTGGTATGCCTCCTCCGGGCGGTTACCACCCGCGGTTCCGTGGAAGTCGACGAGCAGCGGCGCTGGCTCGCTGCAGTCGTAAGACGCCGGGACGTAGAGGAAGTAGTAGCGATCCTCTTCGCCGTCGCCGAGCGCGAGCGTGACGTCGTGCTGCACCCCGACAGGCGCTTCGCACGCGCGGCACTCGCCGGCGAAGCAGAACGCGTCGTCCGGACAGCCGGTCGTCTCGCAGCCCATGCCCCCGGTCGAGGTCGACGTCTGGTCGGTCGTCGACCCACCCTGCCCGCCCTCGGCGGTGCCGCCTTGGCCGCCGCCTCCTCCCGGGGGCGGGTCTGTGTCGTCGCCGCACGCCGCAAAATGCAGCACCGTCACGGCAGCTGAAAAGGCGAAGGGGAGCCTGCGCATCGCCCACGCCTATCACCGGCTGCTGCGCTGTTCGATTCCCACTCGCTCGTTTTTGGGCCCCTTTGAGGAGACCGTTCGCGCGAGGCACATGTCGTTTGAAATCGAAAATCCTTTTCACTAAGGTTTGAGCTGCGGTTCATGCAGTCGACCCTTTCCGACCTTTCCATCGGTGAGCGCGGGGTGATCGAGGTGGTCACCGCCGCGCGTCCACTCGCCGTTCGCCTCATGGAGCTCGGCCTCGTGGAGGGCACGGAGGTCCGCATCAAACGGCGCGCTCCGCTCGGCGATCCACTCGAGCTCGAGCTGCGCGGCTACTCGCTCTCGATTCGAGCAGACGAAGCGCGCTGCGTACGCGTGCGGCGCGAGCCATGACGACGAACGCGACGCCGACCGTCCTTTTCGCCGGCAACCCCAATGCCGGCAAGACGACGCTCTTCAACCTCCTCACCGGTGCCCGCGCGAAGGTCGGCAACTACCCGGGCGTGACGGTCGATCGTCGCGAGGCGAAGCTCAAGCTCGACGACGGCTCGCATTCGACGGTCGTCGATCTGCCGGGCGCGTATTCGCTCACCGCGCGCTCGGCGGAGGAGCGCGTCGCCATCGAAGCGCTCCTCGCTGCAGGAAGCGCGACGCCTGCCGCGGTTGTCGTGGTCCTCGACGCGACCACGCTCGGGCGCGGACTCTACTTCGCGACCCAGGTGCTGGAGGTCGGCCTGCCGACGGTGATCGCCCTCACGATGATCGACGAGGCGAAGAAGCTCGGCATGGTCATCGATCATGCGAAGCTCGCCGCTTCGCTGGGCTGCGCGGTCGTGCCGGTCGTCGCCACGCGCGGCGACGGCAAAGACGAGCTCGTCCGCGCGATCCGTGACGCCGTGACCAGCGTCCCGGCTCGCTCACCGTTGCGGCGCTTCGACGCAGAGCTCGAAGCAGACATCACCGTCGTCGAGGACGCTCTCGTCGCCGCGACGATGGGCTCGCGCAGCGACGAGGCGGCGAAGCGGAGGCTCCGCGTGCTCGCGCAATGGGCGCTCCTTTCGATCGGCGACGACGAGCTCACGGGCGTCGCTGCAGGCGTCCGCGAAGCCGTCGAGCGCGTTCGCTCCGACGCGAAACGAGCCAATCGCGACGTCGATCGCGAGCTGGTCACCGCCCGCTACAAACGCGTCGACCCGCTGCTTCGGGACGTCCTCGGGGAGAAGGCGGGGCCGGTCAAACGTCTTTCGTCGCGCATCGACGACGTTCTCGTTCATCCGGTTTGGGGCCTGCTCGTGTTCGTGGGGGTCATGTTCGTCGTGTTCCAGGCGCTCTTCGCCTGGGCCGAGCCCCTCATGGGCCTCATCGAGAGCGGCGTGGACGCCCTCTCCGCCTTCGCCAAGGCCGAGCTGCCCGAGGGCGCGTTCACCGACCTCCTCGTCAACGGCATCATCGCCGGCGTCGGCAACGTCGTCGTCTTCGTCCCGCAAATCGCGATCCTCTTCGTCTTCATCACGCTGCTCGAAGACTCGGGCTACCTCGCACGCGTCGCGTTCGTGATCGACCGGATCATGGCGAAGGTCGGCCTCAACGGAAAAGCCTTCGTCCCGATGTTGAGCGGTTTCGCCTGCGCGATCCCCGCCGTCATGGCGACGCGCACGATCGAGAGCCGGCGCGATCGCCTCCTCACGATGCTCGTCGTCCCGCTCATGTCGTGCAGCGCGCGCTTGCCGATCTACGTGCTCATGACGAGCGTCGTGTTCGATCCGTCGGACAAAGTCTTCGGCTTCTTGTCGACCGGCGCGCTCGTCCTCTTCGCCATGTACGTGACGTCGGTCGTCGCCGCGCTCGGCGTCGCATTCGTCCTCGGCAGGACGGCGCTGAAGGGGCCTCGACCCACGCTGGTCATCGAGCTTCCGCCGTATCGAATGCCCCGCGCGATCAACATCGGTCGCGCCACGACCTCACGCGTCCGTCGCTTCCTCGCCGACGCAGGGACCGTCATCCTCGCCCTCACCATCCTTCTCTGGGCGCTCCTCAACTACCCGAAGGACTCGGTGAGTGAAGCGCGCTTCGAGCAAATGCGCGCCGTCGCGACCGCGGACGCCGACGAAGAGGCTCGGCAGGCCGCGCTCGCGGAGATCGACGCGGAGCAGGCTGGCGAGCGATTGCGCAACTCCGCCGCGGGCCGGGCTGGTCGTCTGTTCGAGCCTGCGCTCGAGCCGCTCGGTTTCGATTGGAAGATCGGCGTCGGCCTCATCGGCGCCTTCGCAGCGCGCGAGGTCTTCGTCTCGACCCTGGGCCTCGTCTACGACGTCTCCGACGCGACGGAGGAAGACCAAGGCCTCCACGCGAAGCTGCGCGCCGCCAAGCACCGTGACGGCTCGCGCGTCTTCACACCGCTCACCGGCGTCGCGCTGATGGTGTTCTTCGTCCTCGCCTGCCAGTGCATGAGCACGCTCGCGGTCGTACGGCGCGAGTCGGGCTCCTGGAAGTGGCCCGCATTCATGTTCGGCTACATGACGAGCCTCGCGTACCTCGTGACGCTCGTCGTCTATCAAGTCGGCCGCGCATTCGGCTGGGGGGTGTGACGTGCAGGATCTCCTCGTGTTCGCGACGGTCGCTTCCGCCTGCGCCTACCTCGTTCGCGTGTTCGTCATGCCGTCGATCGCACCGGCCTCGAAACCGCACGTCCCGCTGGCAAACCTGACACGCAAACACAAGCGCACGAGCTGACTCGCCACAATCGCGCCTCCTCGGCCGCGGCAACCTGCGGCGCGCGTTCCTTGTCGCGCCTGCTAGAGTGCCGGTTCGATGTGCGGGATTGCTGGCTTCATTTCGCTGCGTGAGGGGATGCCGGGGCCTACGCCCGAGGCCCTCACGCGGATGGCGGCGGCGATGTTTCACCGCGGGCCCGACGAGTTCGGCGTCTATTGCGACGACCGCGCGGGCCTCGCGCACGCGCGGTTATCGATCATCGATCTGTCGAGCGGGCAGCAGCCCCTCGGCAACCTCGACGACTCGGCGCATATCGTCTTCAACGGCGAGATCTTCAATTACGTCGAGTTGCGAGCGGAGCTGGAGGCGCAAGGCCGGCGCTTCAAAACGAAGAGCGACACCGAGGTCATCGTCGCCGCATGGGAAGCGTGGGAAGAGCGCTGTCTCGAGCGCTTCAATGGTCAATGGGCATTCGCGCTGTGGGATCGCCGTCGCCGCCGCCTCGTGCTCAGCCGCGATCGCCTCGGCGTTCGCCCGCTCCACGTCGCGGAGCACGGTGGTTATCTCTATTTCGGCAGCGAGGTAAAAGCCATCTTCGCGGCGGATCGAGCGATCCCGCGCGCGCTGGATCCCGCCGCGCTCGACCAGGCGTTCACGTTGTGGGCACCGGTTGCGCCCGCGACGCCATTCGAAGGTGTTCGAGAGCTCGAGCCGGGTACGTTCGAGGTGCTCGATCTGAGCGGCCCCTCCCCGTCGAGGACCACGCGCGCGTATTTCGTCCCGCAATTTCTCGAGCGAGGAGCGGACGCGCACGAAGCAGCGCATTCGTCCGTCGCCGAAGCCGCGGAGCGCACGCTCGGCGCCCTGGAGGAGGCGACGCGACTTCGAATGGTTCGGGCCGACGTGCCGGTCGGCAGCTACCTCTCCGGCGGGCTCGACAGCTCTCTCGTCGCCGCGCTGGGCCTGCGCGCGCTCGGCGAGAAGTTCAAGACTTTCAGCCTCCGGTTTGCCGATGCCGAGTTCGACGAGACGCCATTTCAACAAGAAATGGTCGACCGCCTGGGCACCGAGCACGCGAGCATCGTCGTCTCTCGCGAAGACATCGCCGGCGTGTTCCCCGAGGTCGTGTACCACGCGGAGCGGCCGCTCCTTCGTACGGCGCCGGCGCCGCTCTTCTTGTTGTCACGGCTCGTCCGCCAGAGCGGCATCAAGGTCGTCCTCACCGGCGAAGGCGCCGACGAAGTCTTCGCCGGGTACGATCTCTTTCGCGAAGGCAAAGTGCGCCGGTTTTGGGCGAAACATCCGCGTTCGTCGTCGCGACCGCGCCTGCTCGAACGGCTCTATCCGTACCTCGCGAGGAGCCCCGTCGACAAACGCACCATTGCGATGTCCTTCTTCGGTCGCGGGCTCGACGGCGCCCACAAGCCGGGCTTTTCCCACGATATGCGCTGGCGCAATGGTGCGGCGCTCAAGCGCCTCTTCTCCAAAGAGGCCCGGGCGGCGACCGCTGGGCGCGATGTCGCGGCGGAGCTGCTCGCGACACTCCCCGCGGAGCTCTCGTCGTGGTCGCCGCTCTCGCAGGACCAATTCATCGAAATGAAGACGCTTCTGTCGAGCTACCTGCTTTCGTCGCAAGGCGATCGCATGCTGATGGCCAACAGCGTCGAGGGTCGCTTTCCCTTCCTCGACCGCGACGTCGTGACGCTCGCGCAATCGTTGCCCTCGCGCTTCAAGCTCCGCACGTTGGACGAAAAACACGTCCTCAAACGCGCCGCCGAAGGCCTCGTTCCGGCGTCGATCACGACGCGAAAGAAGCAGCCGTACCGCGCGCCCGACGCGCTCTCGTTCGTCGGCGCCGGCGCCGACTACGTCGAGGAAGCGCTCGCTACGAGCGCCGTTCGCGACGCGGGCCTCTTCGATCCCGAGGCGGTCTCGAGGCTCTGGTCCAAGTGCAAGACGTCGAAAGCCGACGGATTCTCGAAAGCCGACAACATGGCGCTCGTCGGCGTTCTATCGACCCAGCTGCTCCACGAGCGCCTCGTGACCCGACCGCCCCGTCTTCCGGACATCGAGCTTCGGACGTTCATCGACCAACGGAGCAAGCCGTGATCGCCCTGACGCACCACCTCTTGCAGCGGTCCGCCGCGCGCACGCCCGACAAGATCGCCCTCGTCTGTCAGGGCAAGCGGGTCAGTTACGGCGAGCTGCAATCGTGGTCGGACAGGCTCGCGCGGTTCTTGATCGAGCGCGGTTTCGCACGCGGCGATCGATTGCTCGTCTTCGCCGACAACTCGGTCGAGACGGTGGTCGCGTTTTGGGCCGCCTCGAAAGCGGGCGGTATCGCCAGCATCGTCCACGCGCAGACGAAGGCCGACAAGCTTCGCTACATTCTTCAAGACTCCGGTGCGCGGGCGATGGTCGTCGGCACCGCGCTCGGCGCCGTCGCACGCGAAGCGACCCTCGCCGGCGCGACGCTGACCACGACGGTCGTCGGTCCGGACGCGCCCCGCGCGACCGTCGACGCCCTCCTCGGCGGCGTCACGTGGGAAGACGCAATGGCCGTCGATCGCGCGCCCTCCCCTCCTCGGATCGTCGACCTCGACGTCGCGTGTTTGATCTACACCTCGGGGACGACCGGCGAGCCGAAGGGGGTGATGCTCACGCATCGAAACCTCCTCACGGCGACGACGTCGATTTCGACGTACCTCGAGAACCGGGAGGACGACGTCCTCCTCTGCATGTTGCCGCTCGCGTTCGGTTATGGGCTCACGCAGCTGCTGACCGCGGCGTCGGTGGGCGGCCGCGTCATCCTCGAGCGGAGCTTCGCTTATCCCGCCCAGGTGCTGAACCTCTTCGGCCAGGAAAAGGTGACCGGGTTCGCCGCCATACCGACCGCATTGGGCGTGATCGGTGAGCTGAAATCGCTCGAAGCATTCGACATGTCGAGCCTTCGGTACGTCACCAATGCGGCCGCGGCACTCCCGCCGAAGCACGTTCGAATGTTGCGCGATCGGCTCCCGCACGTGCGCATCGTCAGTATGTACGGCCAAACGGAGTGCTTGCGGGGCACCTGGCTTCCACACGACGAGATCGACCGGCGCCCGTCGTCGATGGGCATCCCAATACCGAATACGGAAGCATGGATCGCGGACGATAACGGCGCTCGCGTTCCGCCCGGCACCGTCGGTGAGCTCGTCATTCGAGGCTCCCACGTCATGAAGGGGTATTGGAATCGCCCGGCGGAAACCCAGAAGAAGCTGCGACCCGGGCCCCACCCGGGGGAGCTCGTGCTCCATACCGGCGATCTCTGCTCGCAGGACGACGAAGGATTCTTCCATTTCGTCTCGCGCATGGACGACATCATCAAATGCCGCGGGGAGAAGGTTTCGCCCAAAGAAGTCGAGAACGCGATCCTCGATCTCGACGGCGTTCGCGAATGCGCCGTCGTCGGCGTCCCGGACGATTTGCTCGGTGAGGCGGTGAAGGCCTTTTGCGTGCTCGAGCAGGGCGCGACGGTGACGGAGCGGCAAATCATCCAATTCGCAGCACAGCGGCTCGAGGGATACATGGTGCCGAAGGTCGTCGAGATCGTCGCCGAGCTGCCGCGGACGATGAGCGGCAAGATCACCAAGGTGCCGCTCCGCAATCGGTAGCCGCTGCGCGCTCCGTGCGATCCTCTTGCGGAGCCGCGCCGGGTTGCGTAGGCAGCGTGCCTCCTATGCAAACCCGCTCCCTTTCGATTGCGCTTTTCGTCCTCGCCGCTTCCGCCTGCACGGCATCGACCCAATCAACCCCCGACGGCGAGCAGCCGCCGAGTGACGCCACGTCGGCCCCCACGGAGACGGCAGCGCCGACCGCGTCCGGGGCAGCGCCGACCGCCTCCGCCGAGCCGAGCGCCACGCCGCCGAAAATGTGCACGACGATGGGCTGTGACAACGGCGTCAGCGTCGCCCTGAAGCCCGCAAAAGAAGGGCAAAACCCGTTCGTGAAGGGCTCCTATTCGGTCGAGGTCCTCGCCGGCGGGAAGGTGACGAAGTGCACGGTGAGCCTGCCGCTCCCGGCCTGTGACAAAGGCCCCGCGGTGAAGTGCGACGGCGACGTGAAGGTGATCGTCGGCGCCAGCGGCTGCGCCCTGCCGCCGGCGAGCCACAGCTTCGGGCCCGTCATTCTCGAGGAGGGCCCGGCGGAGTTCGAGGTCATCGTAAAGAAAGACAAGAAGGTCCTCGGCCAGGGCAAGTTCAAGCCCACCTACAAGACAGTTCAGCCGAACGGCGCGGGCTGCGAGCCGACCTGCAACCAGGCCCCCGAGGAGACGATCAAGCTCGGCGGCTGATCGCACGCGCCGGAGGTGTAAGCGCGTAGAGCCGCCGTGCCTCGGCGGCTCCAAGCTATCTCCACTTGGCATTTGCAGCGCCTCGGGCGCTCGGGTAAGCCCCTATCAAACCGTGGGCGATCCGAGCACGAAACAGCGCGTCCGAGCGTTCATCGAGTCGAACTTCTACATCGCGGACAAGTCGCTCCTCTCGGACGACGTCTCGCTCCTCGATAAAGGGCTCGTCGATTCGACGGGCATCCTCGAGATCGTGGCGTTCCTCGAGAGCGACTTCGACATCAAGGTCGAGGACCAGGAGCTGATCCCCGACAACCTCGACTCGATCGATCGAATCACCGCGTTCATCGGTCGCAAACAGGGTTGAAGCGCCCGCCGTGTAACGGCGGGCGACCAGTCCTTTTGGGGGACTACTCCGACTCGCCTGCCGCGAGGCGCTTTTGCCGTGCGGTCTCGAGGCGGTCGGCGATCGTCTTGCGCAGCCGAGGCAAATCGTAGCGGCTCGGCCGATCGCCTTCGGCAAGCTCCGCGACCTCTCGCGCGATCTCGTCGGCGTGTTTGCGAGGTCGCTCCGGAATCCGAAGGGCATCTCCGAGCTTGTCGAGCGCGTCCGTCTCTCTGTCGTCGCGCACCCCGTCGAGCCGCGTCATCCACGCCGCGACCGCGTACACGAACAAGCGGTCCGCCTTCGACATGCTCGCGCGATCGATCGCGCCGATGTCGGTCGGGGATTTCGTCGCGGCTTCGATCGCCTCGATCTCCTCCAGCTCGAGGCCCTCCTCGACGGCGGTCCGAACGATCGCGTCGGCCTCCTCCTCGTCGAGCTTTCCGTCAGCCCAACCGATCGCCGACAGCGCGATGAATACGTCTCGCCCGAGTCTTTGTTCGCTCATGGTACGGGATGGTCGATTCCCGCGCGCGGATCGTCAAGAGACCGAGAGAGCGAACCGCCGATCAGGTATCGAGACGGTGAACGACGCGACCGCCCGCGAGCGTCATCACGACGGCGCCCGACATCGTCTTGCCGAGGAACGGCGTGTTCTTGCTCTTCGAGGCGAAACGATCGAGCACGACGGGACGATCCGGCGCGACCAGGGTCAGCTCTGCCAAGCTGCCTTCGCGCAAGCTCGGAGCTTCGAGCGAGACGATGCGCGCCGGCGCGCGGCAGAGAGCGTCGACGAAGCGTGCGAGCGGGATGATGCCGTCCCTCACGAGGCCGAGCAGCACGGGGACGACGAGCTCGAGACCGATCATGCCAGGGCGGGCTTCCGCGAACTCGCAGTCCTTCTCGAGCGACGAGTGCGGTGCGTGGTCCGTCGCGATGCAATCGATGGTGCCGTCGGCGAGCGCGGCACGAAGGGCATCGATGTCTTCCTTTTCGCGAAGCGGCGGGTTGACCTTGCAGGCCGTGTCGTAGCCGAGAACGGCTTCGTGCGAGAGCACGAGGTGATGCGGCGTGACTTCTGCGGTGACCGCGATGCCCCTCGCCTTCGCCTCACGCAGGATGCGGACCGCACCGAGCGTCGAGACGTGCGCCACGTGGTAGCGACCGCCGGTCGACTCCGCGAGCAGCACGTCGCGCGCCACGATGATGTCTTCGGCGACGCGCGGCCAACCACGGAGCCCGAGCCGCGTGGCGATCGGGCCATCGTGCATCTGGGCGCCTTCCGTGAGCGTGTGATCTTCCGCGTGCTGGATCACCGGCAGATCGAACGTCCTCGCGTACTCCAGCGCGCGGCGCATGACGGCCGCGCTCATGACGCACTTTCCGTCGTCGCTGACCCCGACCGCGCCGGCATCCTTGAGATCGGCCATCTCGGTGAGCTCGGCGCCGTTCTGGCCCATCGTGATCGCGCCGATCGGGTGAAGCGCCGGGCCGCCCACCTCTCGCGCCCGGGCGACCATCGCCTCGGTGATGCTGCGCTTGTCGTTGACGGGCTTGGTGTTGGGCATCACGCACACGTGCGCGAAACCGCCGCGAGCCGCGGCCGTGAGGCCGGTGCGGATGTCCTCTTTGTACTCTTCGCCGGGCTCGCGCAGGTGCGCGTGGAGATCGACGAACGCGGGGAGCATCCACGAGCCTTTGCCGTCGATCCGCTCGACGCGTTCGGAAGCGAGCAGCTCCGGCGAAGCGGCACCGCGGCCGATCCGCGTGATTTTTCCGCGCTCGACGACGACGTCGACCTCGGCATCCAGCGACACAGCCGGGTCGATCGCTCGAACCTGCGTCACCACCAACACGTCGCGCTCCGCAGCGGCCGGACTCATCGAGTCGCGTCTACCACAACGTTACCGACGCCCGGAGTGCTTCGCTTCGACGACCGTCACCTCGAGCCCCTCGAGGACGACGCAGCCTTCTTGACCACACGTCACCGAGACCTCGACCGGCGCGGTCGACGGCGTCGGCCGCTCGACAGGCGCGCTGACGACTGCAGACGCCGTCGAACGCACGGCTGGTGACGTCGACGAGACGACGGCCGAAGGCGTCGGCGCTGCCGCGACCGAAACATCGAAGCCTGCGCCGCTGTCAGGTCGACCCGCTTGCGAAGACCCCTCTTGCGAAGATGCAGCGAGGGTCCCGACGAGCGGGGATGCCAGGATGATTCCCAGCGAGCTGGCGACGATGTGGAGTCTCACGAGCGCGCGCCTTCATCGTTGCACCAACACCGGGGGTCGTTCAAGTCGACCCCCGGTGTGGCGCGTCGATCGTGGGGAGCGATCCTCGCTTTTTATGAGGCGCGCTGTCCCACGATCGACCGGATCATGCGGACGCGATGTGCATCCCGAGGAGGTTCAACGAAGCCTCCACCAGATGCTCCTCCACCGCGACCGCCGCAGCGGAAGCATCCGACCGGGGTGTGTGCTCGATGGCTGCATCACCAACCAGCGCGGCCAGCTCGCGATCGGACGTGATCGCGTAGCGAACCACGAGGAAGACGACGCTCTGGATTGGTAAACGCAGCACCGATGACGGTCTGCTCGTGATGCCGCCGAGCACCTGCGACACGTTGTCGAGGAACGGAACGACGTTCTTCTCTCGAACACGAGCGTCGAGCTCGCCGGTGTCGACGAGGGACCGCTGGAGCAGCCTCACCGCCTTCCGGTGCTCCCGCGCGAAGCGGTAGCCGATGCGAACCGCCTCGGAGAGGAGCTCTATCGGCGGCCGCTCGTTGAGCGCGAGCTTGGCCTCGAGCTCGGAGCGCAAGCCTCCGAGCTCCTTCAGCATCGCGTCGATGCAGGCCTCGTAGAGCCCCTGCTTGCTGCCGAAGTAATGGTGAACCATCGCGAGGCTCACCGAGGCCCCTTTCGCAATATCCCGGACGGAAGCTCCGTCGATGCCGCGCGCGGCAAACAAGTCGTACGCGGTAGCTAGAATCTTCGCCTGGGTAGCCTGTGCGTCTGCATTGACGGGTCTCGCCATGAATTCCATTCGTCGCAATTGGTCGTCCATTCGTCAACACACCTCAGCCGAAAATCGGACGGAAGGACGCACACTTCCAGCACGCGATGAATTATCGCCTTTTGTGGCACTCCGGGAGCCGCGTCACACCCATTCGCACTGAGGCGAAATGTGACTCACTGTGTTTAGGTGATGCCACACGAGCTCGCCGTCGGAAGATCGACCGATGGCTCGCGGCCTCAACCGGAATCGGACGAACCGCCACAGCCATCAACTCCGCCGCGGACCAGGTGTTTTTCGAATCCGTCCATCAGCGCGACGAGGAGACGGTCGGCAACGAACGATGCGCCTCGTTCGTTGAAATGGACGGCATCGGAGACCGCGAATTTCTCGTGGACGAAACGGCCCATCGAGCCCGCTCCGCCCATTGCTTCGAATTGGTCCCAGAGCGCGCAGCCTTCGTTCTTCGCGACCTCGTGCCGCTGCGCGACGACCTGCTGCGTCTGCTTCATCGAACGTCGAAGCCCGCGATCGGGCGGCGTGACGACGAGAAGCGAAACGTCGGGAAGCGCCCCTCTGCAGAGCGCGACCAGACGGTGCATCGTTTCGGGGACGGCGTCCATCGTGAAGATGTCGTTCGCGCCGGTGAGGAACACGACCAAGTCGTAACGGCGGCGCCCGAGCATCGCGCCGAACACCGTGGGGTCGTGCCGCCCGAGCGTCTTCGTGTTCATCGAGCCGACGCCGAACGAGTCGATGACGACCCCGGGCGTGTCCCGCTCGAGGGCGATACCGCTCACGCGCGCGATGCCGGTGCTCGTCGCAACGACGTCCAAGCGATGTGGACCATCGGTCGCCTCGACGCGATGAAAACCGAGCGCACCGCGCGCCTGCGCCGATTTCGTCTCGACGCGGCCTTGCGGGGCGCCGTCGAGCACCAGGTCCACGGCGCCTCCACTCGGCCGTTCGATGTAATAGAAATCGAAGCGGCTCGCGGTCGATCCGACGATCGAACCTTTTGGTGCCGTCTCCACGTACGTAATGGCGCCGGGGTATCGACTCTCTGCGACGATACCGCCGAGGCCGTAATAGCCGTCGCTCGTCGGCTTCGTCGTAATGGCATAAGACGTCCAACCAGCGCCGACGTGGTGCCGAACATCCATATGGATGTAATGGCTCCACGGCTTGCCGAGCGCGACGAAGCCGTGTCCGCCGTCGCCGAAGCGTCGCTGCATTCGCCGGCGCAGGCGGCCCGTCGGAAGATCCATCGTGAGATTGGAGTCTCCGAAGACGGCGATTCGAAGGTGATCGCTCGCGTGGCCGGCGCACAGTCGCGCGAGGCCGTCGTAGAACCCGCCGAGGAGCTCGGGCCGAACGATCGGGACGCGAGGCGGATCGGTAGGCCCGTCCTGGATCGGAAGGCCCGGCGGCTCGGGTGGCAGCGCGACGCGCGCGCAATGAGGCTCGAGCGGCATCGAGCGCTTCTCGACGGACGGGCGCGCTGGCGCGGCATGCAGCGGCTCCAGGCGGCGCCGCTCGGTCGTGCACGCGACAGGCGCGGCGGCCAACGCCGCCAGCTGCAACAGAGATCTCCGCCGCATATCAGCGCCGAGCCCTGGCCTTGGTGTTACGAATCGGCGCGGACGGATTCACGGTCGACTTCTGCTTCTTCGATCATGGGCCCGCCAGGATAGATCGCGGACCTGCCCCGGGGCCAATGTAGGTCCACACCTTGCTTGCGATCCCTACATGCACGCCTTTCGACTCGGCCGCATCGGCGGGATCGAGCTGCGCGTCGACCCGAGCTGGATCCTGATTTTCCTGCTCCTCACGTGGAGCCTCGGCGCGATGTTCGGCAGCTGGCATCCCCAATGGGGCATGTCGCTCAGTCTGGCGCTCGGCGGAATTGCGGCGCTGTCGTTCTTCGCCTCGGTGCTCCTGCACGAAGTGGCGCATTGCCTCGTGGCCCTCGCCTACGGCATCCCCGTTCGCGATATCACGCTGCACCTCTTCGGCGGGCTCGCGAGCATCGAGCGTGACCCGCCGTCGGCGAAGGCGGAGTTCTGGATGGCGATTGCAGGTCCAGCCGTCAGCTTCGCGATTGCGTTCATCGCGTCGGTCGCGGGCACCTCGCTGTTCATGGTGAGCGCGGACGGCGACGCGACGCTCAAGCACCTCGAGGTCTATCGGCAATTCGGTCCGTTCACGACCCTCTTGTTGTGGCTCGGCACCGCGAACCTCATCGTCGGCTTGTTCAATCTGCTGCCGGGTCTGCCGCTCGACGGCGGACGTGTGCTTCGCGCGGGACTCTGGGCCATCACTGGAAACGTCCGACGCGCGACGCGATGGGCGGCGCTCTCTGGGCAGCTCATTGGATGGGTGCTCGTGTTCGCCGGCATCCTCATGGTGTTCGGTACGCAGGTGCCGCTGCTCGGTAGAGGGTTCGGCCCCGGCTTGTGGACGGCGCTCATCGGGTGGTTCCTTCGTGGAGCAGCAGTGCAAAGCTTCAGCAGCGCTGTCCTTCAGGATCTGCTCGAAGGCGTTCATGCGCGTGACCTCATGCGACGCAATGGGCCGTGGGTCCGCGCCGATCTGCCGGTCGTGTCGCTCGTGAACGACGCATTTCTCCGCCGTGAGGAGCGTTCGTATCCGGTGTTCGAAGGCGACCGATTCGTCGGTGTCGTGAGCATCGAAGACGTCCGAGACGTGCCCGTCGCCGAGCGAGACACGATGCTCGTCGGACAGATCATGACGGCGCGCGAGCGTGTTTCGGCGGTCGCGCCGGACACGCCGCTCTACGAAGCGTTGCGCGCGATGCGGCAAGCGGAGGGCAACGAAGTGCCGGTGATCGAGGGCGAACAGCTCGTCGGCGTGCTGCACGACGCAGACGTCGGACGGTGGCTCGAGCTGCACGCGGAGACGCGCGCAGGGGCCGCTCGTCCGCGGAGCGCGACGGGCACGGCTTGACGTTCACCCAGCGCAGACCCCCTCGACACAGCCGCGCGACCATTGCATGAAGCGGTCCGTGGAGTTGTTGCGGAATCGGCACGTCGTCATCACGGACCAAAGCGCGAGCCGCACGGTCTGCGTGAAGCGGACGGCCGCACCGTTCGTCACGATTCCCGAGATGCAGGCGACCTTCACCGAGATCTGCCGAATCCTCGACGATTACGGACGAGCCACTGCAAACCTGATCGTCGATACCCGCGACGCTCCTCCGCGCAACGATCCCGAGTTCGAGGTCGCATTCGGGCCTCTTCGCACGAAGATGCTGCAGGGCTTCCGCAAGGTCGCGATCCTCGTGTCCACGCCGATCGGTCGCCTCCAGGTTCAGCGCCACGCCCGTGAAGACGGCCTGCCGCTCCGGATGTTCTCCGACGAGGACGAAGCGCGAGCGTATTGTCTGGGCCGCCCGAGCCCGTAAACTCGCGCCCCACGTGGACGGGAATTTAGAGAGCATCGCGACGCGCTGGGCGAGGTTGTCGGTCGATCGGGCGCCGTACGGAACGGGGCTCATCAATCTCACCCTCTCGGGCTTCATCGACCAAAGACGCGTCATCGTCCAGCGGGTGCACCCGGCATTCGCGGACTCGGTGCACCAAGACATCGAGGCCGTCACCTCGCACCTCGATCGGAGCGGCGTGCTCACGCCGCGGCTCGTTCGGACCGATGCGGGTGCGCTCTCGACGATCGACGGTGAGGGCCGCTCGTGGCGCGTCCTCACCTTCATCGATGGCAGCCACAGTCACGATCGAATCGACGGTCCGAGCCGCGCGACCGAAGCAGGCAGGACGGTGGGGCGCTTCCACGCGGCGCTCGCCGATCTCGACCACGGCTACGAGCACACGCGCCCCGGCATCCACGATATCGCCTTCCGGCGAGCCGGCATCGAGCGGGCCGTCGAAGTGCACGGCGCACATCCGCTTTACGACGAGGTCGCGCGCGGCGTCGATGCGCTCGGCGCCTTCACCGACCACCTCCTACCCGTCGACGTCACCCCGAGCCGCCACGCACACGGCGATCTCAAGACGTCGAACGTGCTCTTCGACGGTGACGGCAGCGGCCTTTGCCTCGTCGATCTCGACACGCTCGCGCTGATGGCTTGGCCGTTCGAGATGGGCGACGCAATCCGCAGCTGGTGCAATCCGAAGCGGGAGGACGAGCCGGGGGCGCGCGTCGACACCACGCTGTTCGAGGCTGCGCTGCGCGGATACCACGCGGGTTGCAACGGTCTGAACCTCGATCCCCTCGAGATCGAGCTGCTCCCGCGAGGCACGCTCACCATCGCGTGTGAGCTCGCGATGCGGTTTCTCACGGATGCGCTCGAGGAGCGCTACTTCTCCTTCGATCCGGCGCGCTTCGCGACGCGGGGCGAGCACAACCTCGCACGCGCACGCGGCCAGCTCGCCCTCGCGAGGAGCCTCGCGGCCGAGCTCGGCAGCCTCGAGCACATTGCGCGCACGACCTTGCGATGACGAAATCGCTGCGACGTTTTCGTCTTCATCGCCAGGCGATGGTTCCCTATTCGCGGATCTCGTATCCGCAACATAATGCCTCACCCGAAGCGATCACCGCACTATAGTGCTGATGAGAGCGCGCGCATAAGGAAAGCCCCACCGACGGGCTCCCATGCGCGTCACCGTTTTAGAGGTCAGTAGACGATCGGTGCGCAGTTCGTGAATTCCAGGCTCGACTGGATGCGGAAGTTGGATGCGTCGGTGTGTCGCTCCGCGTGGAAGAGGTCGAGCGCGTAAGTATTCCCCGGCGTGATGCCGAGCTCGGCCGCGCGGGCGTCGAGATCGATCGTCTCGCTCAGCGATGAGTGTAGCCCGCCGAGATCGATCGCGAGCTTGTCGTTGATGAACACCCAGAGATCGTCGTCCCCGGTGAACGTGAAGACTTCGCCGCCCTTGTACGCGAACTCCATATGGAGCTCGAACGTGAAGTGGAAGTTGTGGGGGTTGTCTTCGTTGCCGAAGCCTTGCCCGTCGATCGGGAAGAATGCCGTGTTGTCGTACGTGAGCGTCCCGTCGTCGTCGATCGTCGGCGTAATGGTGAACGGAATGGCGATGTTCACGTCGGGCACGTCGCGGTACCACTGGTCGAATTCTTCGGGGCCCGTGGTGTATTGCGTCGGGCCGTCATGCGCGTAGACGGGTTTGTGATCGGCCCCGAGCTCGTCCTCCACGATGCCGTCGAGGCCGTCACCGGTGAACGTCTCGAAGTCGGGGTGACCTTGCCCGTCGTTGTACGCGCGAAAATCGCGCACCGTGCCGACGAGGTTCGGCGCGCAATTGCCGCCCTGACCTAATCCGTTTCCACCGCCGCCCACCGTAAAGCCGGTACCCGTGCTGTCGTCGTCGCTGCCTGCGCCGCCCGCGCCGCTCCCACCGCCGCCGGTCGTGTCACCGGAGCCGCTGTCCGAGCAGCCGAAGGCGATGCAGACGACACACGCTGCCCATCCGAGCCATCGATGTTCGTTCGCCATGGCGACTCGAATGGTCGCACGAACCGCTCGGGTTGCAGATCGTGTTGTCGACGTGTCTCAGGGGACTTTGTAGGCGCGCGAGAAAAATCTCTATCGCAGGACTCGCCGGAGCGGCGTCGCGAGCGCGCCTGTCGCGACCAACGCGCCTTCGTCCTTCGGCTTGAGCTCGGCCGCATTCGCCTCGTCGGTGTCGACGTGCATTTCGAGGCAAAATTTCGGCGAAACGCGGATCAAAACGTCGCCGAAGACGAGGTCGCGGCCCTCCGAGTCGATCGCCACCTCGACGACATCGCCGTCGGAAACGCCGAAATGGTCGGCGTCCTCGGGCGCCATGTGGATGTGACGACGCGCACAGATGACGCCTTGCTCGAGCGTCACCGAGCCGTGTGGACCGACCAGCTTGATCCCGGGCGAGCCGCGGACGTCGCCGGAGTCGCGAACGGGCGCATCGACGCCGAGAAAGAACTCGTCGGTACGCGAGATCTCCACTTGGTCGACGGGTCGCACCGGCCCGAGGACACGTACGCCGGAGATGCTCCGCTTCGGTCCCACGACCTCGAGCATTTCCGCGCAAGCGTATTGCCCCGGCTGCGACAAATCTTTCAGCGGTGTCAGCTTGTGACCGGGGCCGAAGAGGGTCTCGACCGTCTCCTGGCGCAGGTGGATGTGGCGCGCGCTGATCGCGATCGGAATTCGCTTCGAGACGACCTTGTCTTGCCCGCCGACGAGCTTCGCGGTGTCGGCCGCGATCGCGTGCTCTTCGTCGGTAGCCACGACGAGCACGTGTGCGCGGCTGGTGTCGGTCGAGATCCGAATGACCGGTTTTTCTGCGGTGGCGCGAGCCTCGCGGTTCGCGTCCTCGTCGAGGTGGGCGCCGAAGATCTGCAGATTGCGCGCGACCCGGTGGCGCACGAGCGCGCTGTTTTGGCCGATGCCACCCGTGAACACGATGGCGTCGAGCCCGCCGAGGACGGCCGCATACGCGCCGATGTATTTGCGAAGGCGGTGACAAAAGACGTGGATCGCGAGACGCGCCCGCTCGTCGCCTTTGGCGGCTCGATCTTCGATGTCGCGCAGATCGTTGCCTGCGCCCGACAGACCGGCGAGCCCGCTCTTCTTGTTGAGGAGTGTATCGAGCCCGTCGTAATCCAGGCCTTCTGCGCGTCCGATGTGGAGCGCTGCCCCGACGTCGAGATCACCCGAGCGTGTACCCATCACGAGCCCCTCGAGTGGCGTCATTCCCATGCTCGTTTCGACCGAGCGCCCGTATTCGATCGCGCAGACGCTCGCGCCGTTGCCGAGATGGCAGGTGATGAGGCGCAGATTCGACAGGGGCGCGTCGAGATGGACAGCGGCACGCGCCGCGACGAAGGCGTGGCTCGTCCCGTGAAAACCATAGCGACGTACGCCGTGTTTCTTCGCGAGCTCGGCGTCGACCGCGTAGTGGCGCGCACGTGGAGGCAACGTCCCGTGGAACGCAGTGTCGAACACCGCGACGTGGGGCAGAGCCGGCAAGAGCCGCCGCGCCGCGACGATACCGGCGAGGTTCGCAGGATTGTGCAGCGGCGCGAGCGGAACGAGCTCCGCGATTGCGCGCTCGACGTCTTCGTCGATACGAACCGGCTGCGTGAACCGTTCACCTCCGTGAACGACCCGGTGCCCGATGCCCGCGAGCTGCGCGTCGCCCGCGCGACCAATCAAGGCCGGCAACACCTCGGCGAGCGCTTCCTCGTGGTTCTTCGCGACGAGCTTCGCAGCCGGGTCGTCGTCGTACGCGACCTCCGAACCGGCTTCACCGATGCGCTCGACACGCGCACGCGCGACGCGCTTTCCCGACGCATGATCGACGACCGCGGCACGCAGCGAGGAGCTCCCGCAGTTGAGAACGAGGATGAGCATCCCCTCTATGTATCGGCCCCCTCTCGCGGCAGGAAGCGTCCTGCCGCGACGGCGCGCTCGCTCGTTCAGGCCGGCCGTGGTCCCGGCGGGTCGTACCGCGCGACCACGGCGGTGACGTTGTCGCGCCCGCCTGCGTCGAGCGCCGCACGGATCAAGGTTTCGCACGCGAGCTTCGGGTGCGGCTCGTGGGCGAGGATGCGAGAGATCTCCGCGTCCTCGATCATGTCGTGTAGCCCGTCGGACGTGAGGACGAGCACGTCGCCGGGCGCGAGGTCGAGGCGATGGACCTCCGCCTGCAACCCCTCTTTGCCACCGCCGACGACGTTGGTCACGACGTGCCGGTATTGGTTTCGGCCCATTTCCTCGGGCTGGATGACGCCGGCATCGACGAGCTCGCGAACGAGCGTGTGGTCGCGCGTCAGCTGGTGGAGCGTCTCGTCGCGGAAGAGATAACAGCGTGTGTCGCCCGCATGCGCGACGTAGAGCTGCGTCCCTACCGAGTAGGCGAGCGTCAGCGTCGTTCCCATTCCGTGGACTTCGGGGTTCGCCGCAGCCTGCGCGGTGACGGTCGCGTCGGCGCGGCGGAGCGCATTCTTCAGCTCCTCGAGGAGGCCCCCGTCGTCGCTCGGGAGTGCGTACGCGCCGCTGTCTTCGGATACGGTGTTCGGCGCTTCGGGCAAGCGAAAGAGCCAACCCAGCGCGGAAAGCGCGAACTCCTCGACGGCGCCGACCGCGAGCGCGCTCGCCTGCTCGCCGCCGGCGTGACCGCCCATACCGTCCGCGACGATCAGCAAGTGCCCCACGGTTTGTCCGCATTGCACGCGCGCCTGAGGGATCGTCGATTGATGGACCCAGAGCGTGCCGGTCAGCGTCGCGATGACGAATTGATCTTCGTTTCGCGCTCGAACGAGCCCGGTGTCCGACATCCCGTATGCGTTCATCACGAGCGCAGGAGCGCTCTTCACGTCGGAGGGAATGGCCTCTTCGTGAGCCGGCGGTCCCGACCCGGGGTGTGCGGAATGTGTGTGCACGGGATTGAACATCGGCTGTCCTCTTTTGTCGTGCTCGCAAACGCCATGCCTCATTTGAGCCCCAGCTTTCCCGCGGAGACCCGGCCCATTTTGCTACCGTGGCGCAATCGCCCGTGGCGAAGCGCCGCGACGGAGGTTGCTCGGACGGACAGTGTCACGGCAAACCTGCGCGCGTTTGGAAAGTTCGGCCTTTTTTGGCGATGCCCCTTTAGGTTCGGAACGAAATCACCGAATCTCGATGGTGGCGCATCACCACGCGGGAGGAACCGTGGACGTTGCAAATCGGCGCTTGAATGCGCGCTCCCAGTCGGCATCACGTCGCGCTCGAATCGGCGCGACATTCGGTTTGTTCGTCGGCTTCGCCGCTGTCGCGCTCGTCGCGTGCACCGGTGAGATCGGCGATCGTGAAGACGGTCCGGGCTCCGACGGCGATGGATGCGTCGGATGCACCCCCGAGGGCGTCAAGGTTGCCGACAGCACGCGCTTCGCCCGGTTATCGCACCGCCAATGGGAGAACACGGTCGTCGACCTGTTCGACTTGGACGGACCGACACAGCTGTCGGGTTCGTTCGCCCCCGATCCGCTCGGCGGCAAAGCCTTCGACAACAACAGCGCATCGCTCGAGGTGACCCCCAACCTTTGGGCGGACTACCAACAAGCGGCCGAGGACGTCGCGCTCCTGGTGACCGAAGACCCGGCCATCCTCGCGCGCATCGTTCCGACGGATCTGCCGGCGGACATGCCCGCCCGCGCCGAAGCGTGGATTGCCGCGTTCGGGCAGCGAGCCTGGCGGCGTCCGCTCACGACGACCGAGCAAGAGGAGCTATTCGCGCTGTTCCAGCAAGGGACGACCTATTATCCCGAGCTCGACGCCTTCACCGCCGGCGTGCGGTTGTCGATCGAGGCGTTCCTTCAATCGCCGTACTTCGTCTACCGGGCGGAGCTCGGCACCGAGGCCAACGAAAATAGCCTCATTGCGCTCACCGACTGGGAGATCGCTTCGCGCCTCTCCTACACGTTGTGGGACACGATGCCCGACGACGAGCTCTTCCGAGCCGCGAAGGACGGCGAGCTCACGACGGACGTCGGCATTCGCGCGCAGATCGATCGCCTTCTGACGAGCGATCGGACGCGTGCGACCGTGCGCAACTTCATCGACCAGCTCAGCGACGCGGAGCAATACCTCAGCTTGTCGAAGAGCGAGACGCTCTATCCGGACTTCGATCCGGCCGTCGGCGAGCAGATGCGCGAGGAGCTCCAGCGCTTCACCGAGCACATCGTGATGGACGAAAACGGCGGCTGGAAAGAGCTGCTCACGAACCGCACGACGTTCGTCACCGCCGAGCTCGCGGAAATCTACGGCATCGACCCGAGCACGCTGTCCTTCGATGCGGACGGCTATGCGAAGGTCGATCTCGACGAGACGCAGCGAAGCGGCATCCTCACGCGCTCCGGCTTCCTCGCCTGGAAGGGGACGGAGACGGAGCCCGATACGATCCTCCGCGGCGTGTTCATCAATCGACGCTTCATCTGCCAAACCCTCGGTGACCCGCCCGACGAAGCCATGGGTGCGGTGCTCGGCGGCGAGGAGACGAACCGCGAGCGGGTCGACGCGCTCACGGGCCCGGGGACGTGCGGTGCGACCTGCCACGGCGCGTACATCAACCCGATCGGTTTCGCCTTCGAGAACTACGGCGCCCTCGGCGAGTGGCGCGACGACGAGAACGGTCACGCGATCGACGCGAGCGCGACCTTCCCGTTCGAGGACGGCGAGAAGTCGTACGGCAACGCCGTCGAGCTCTCGAACATCCTCGCTGACAGCCCGCAGAGCCACGCGTGTTTCGCGCGGTTCTGGGTCGAATACACGCTCGGGCGCGACATCGTCGCCGACGACGATCCGCTCATCGAACAGCTCGAACAGGAATCACGCGCCGGAGCCTCGGTGCGCGACGTCCTCACCGAGCTCCTCGAAAGTCCCGTGTTCCGGTATCGCCTGGCGGCAAGCTCGGAGGGTCAGTGATGAAGCGCCGTCATCTACTTCGCGGTCTCGGTGGAATCACCGTCGCCCTACCCTTCCTCGAGACGTTCGCTCCACGCAAGAAGGCGAACGCGGCCGAGGGAGACGTCCCGGCCTTTGCCATCTTCGTTCGGCAAGGCAATGGCGTCGCGCAAGAGACGGACGACGAGCCGGAGCGCTTCTGGCCGTCGTTCGGGCCCGGTGCGCTCACGGTCGCGGGTCTCTCCGGCGACACGGATCGTGCACTCTCCGAGCTCGGAGCCCACGCGGATCGGCTGACGATCGTGCGCGGGATCAACTTCGCGTTCCCGGGCAACGGCTGCGGCCACTCCGGCGGTGGCAACCAAGTCCTCACGGCCGCGCAAGTGTCCGTGGACCCGAGCGGCAACGAGTCGAAGTCGATGGGCGAGTCGATCGACAACCGCATAACGACCGAGCTCGGCGCCGCCGGGGAGGAGCCGCTCACGCTCTACGCAGGGCGCAAGTTCGGCTACCTCGACGAGGTGCTCTCGTACCGCGGCCCGCTCCAGCTCCGCGCGGCCGAGCGCAATCCGATGACGGTCTACGAAGACCTGTTCGGGCTGTCGCAGGTCGATCCCGACGTTCTCGAGGCCATTCGCAAGCGCCGCAAGAGCGTCAACGATCTCGTCCGCGATCAGATGCAAGACTTGCTCGCGCGACCGGATCTTTCGACGGCCGACCGCCAACGCCTCGACCTCCACTTCACCTCGATCCGCGATCTCGAAAATGGCATCGTCTGCGGGCTCTCCGACGAGGAGGTCGCCGGCATTGCCTCGGTGTCCGACGCGCTCGACGACGACGGAACCATCGAAGACGTCATTCGCACGCATTTCGACATCATTGCGCTGACGATGGCGTGCGGTGTCCGTCGAGCCGCGACGCTGCAGATCGGCTGCGGAAACGACCAGACGCAATACTTCGTCGACGGCGCGGTCCAGAAGCCGTTCCACAAGATCTCGCACCGCATCGACTCCGACGGGTCCGAAGGCCCGCCGATCGAAAACGCCGACGTCCTTCACCACCTCATCGATCGAAAGCTCCTCGGCTTGTTCGGGCACCTGCTCGACAAACTCGCGGCGTACGAGCTGCCGAACGGCAACCTGCTCGACTACGGCGTTGCTTGCTTCACCAACGACCTGTCGAACAAGTGGCACAGCTACGACGGTGTCCCGTACATCCTGGCGGGCAGCGCCGGCGGGTTCCTCAAGACCGGCCTGTACGTCGACGCCGGCGGCGTGAGTAACAACAAGATCCTGAACACCATCGGCGCCGCCGTCGGCTGCAAGAATGCCAATGGTGGCCCCCTCGACGACTTCGGCGACGAAAGCCTGGATAAGGGTCTCGTCGACTCGATCGTCGCCTGAGACGGACCGAGAAACGCAAAGGCGCGAAGGAGGCAGCATCTACGGAAGCGTAGAGCCCTCCTTCGCGTTTTTTTGTTTCAGTGTGCGAAGCTCACTCGCAGACCCGCACCCGCACGACGCTGAGCTCGGTGCCGTTCGCGATCGCCCACGCGACTTCCCCGTCGCCGCGGCTTTCGAAGTCGGCGACGGGTAGCGCAGCGCTGACCGCCGCCGGATCACCGACGTCCGCCCCCGCTTCATCGAGGCGCTGAATGGCGGTGCCGCCGTCGTCGTAACCAATGAGCATTCCGCCGCCATAGCGTGCGAGCCGCGCGTCGCCTGACGCAATGGCGCGGTCGGCGGTCGCCTCACCATTCGGCTCGAACGATCCGAGGTGTGCGCCGCCATTGGCGTCCTGGTACACGAGGAAAAAACCCGACGCGCTCGCGACGAGCCCGCCCAGCCGGGTCGAGTAGCCGCCCGCGCAATCGGCGGCGGGATCCGGTGTTATCGCGGCCGCATCGTGATTGAAGTAGATGCCCTTGTCCGGATAGCAGTCCGCGATGCATATCGGGACGAGGCCGTTCGGCCCGTCGGCGAGGCGTTGATCCATGCTGTGGCTGCATCCCCAACCCCAGCCCCCCCCCCGCGGGCGCGCCCGCCGCGGTGAGCAGGCGCAACGTGTCGCCTTGATGTCCAACACCATCGGGCCAATGGCGATGCAGGGCGTGATAAGCGGCATAGCTCCCGTCGGCTCGACGAACGAGCCGCCCGGTGCGCGCGAATTCGCCGAACCATTCGGTTCCTTCGACGTCGTGATCCCCGCCGCCGACGAGGTTCGTCGTGACGACTTCGGCGCCGGTGTCGTCGAGCAGAACGAAGGCCATGTAATCGGGCGGCCGCGACACGAGGAGCGCGACGCCGTCGTCGGACGCTGCGACACCGAACACCTCGGAGCCCGCCGTCAGCAGGTCGTCGCCGGCGCGCTGGTCTTCCGCATCGAGGCGCGTGACGTGGACGTTGCCGTCGGAGCCCGCCCACGCGACGACCGACCCGTCACCCGACTCCGCGGTAATGGCCTTCGCCGAGGCTGCGCCGCTGATTGCGGTGCTCGTCGTGCGAACCGCTTCCGCGAGCGTCTCGGCCGTACACGGTGGCGCACCCCCCGAGCCTCCTGCGCCGGCGCCTTCGCCGCCGATGGCACCGCCACCTTGAGCGGGCGCGCCGCCATTCGAGTCGGATCCGCCGGCATTCGTTCCGCCGGCGCCTTCGCCGCCTCCCCCGCTCGTCGCATCGTCACCACAACCGAGCAGCGCGACGACCAATACCAGCGACGATCGGAGCGTCCACATGGCCGCGAGGATAGCAACGCGAGCCGTTCGAGCGGCGCGGTTCTTTGCAGCGGATTGTCAGCTTCGGCTGAATCGAATCAACAGGCCGAGCCACCCCTTCGCGAGGTACAGCGCATTGATTGCCGCATAGATGAAAAAGAACGCATCGAACCGTCCGAGCAGCGCAAAAACATAGATGTGACTCGGATAGTGGTTCAAAAATCGGAGAAACGTGAACACGAGACCCGCCGCTCGTTTCACGAGCGAGCTGCTCTTTTCCGTGGATACCGTCTCGTAGTAGGCCTCGACCGTCTCCTCACGACCCGCGATGTCGGGGTGGCGAAGGAACTTGGTCATCGAGATGGCCGCGGTGACGACGAACAACGCGGCGATGGTCGCAAAGAGAAACCACTGTGGCGGATAGGAGACCAGCACCGGCCCGGCGTCCCACGAAGGCCCGTACCCACCGGTGCGGAAGAGCCGCAGCCCGATGCCGACGACGAGCGCGGCCGCCTTCGTTTCGTCGGTGAAGAAATCGAAATGGTGCCCCGCCTTCGACGCGAGGCCCTTGTGCCGCGCGAGCATGCCGTCGGAGCAATCGAGCAGATACGAGATCTCGAGGACCAGGATCGCGAGCAGGCCGCCCTCGTACGAGGGCATCACGACGAGCATCACCGCCGCGACCACGAACAGGACCAGGTTGATGATCGTGATCTGGTTCGGCGTGACAGGGGTGCGCGAGAGGACCGCCACGACCCACCCTGCGAGCACGCGCATGAAATAGTGGTTGAAGAGCTGGTCGTTCTTCTTCCGTGTCTTCTTGTAGATCTCGAAGCCTTCGCGAAGCATTCGTCCGTCGAATTCACCTGGCTTGCCAGGTGAATCAACAACAACATTCGCTCGGCTTGCCTTTCTCTGCGCTGCTGGCCGGCTCCCTTCCGCGGCGAGCTCACACAGAAGAGCGCAAACCAGGTGAATTTTGCCTATGATTCGCTCGGCAAGCCGAGCGAATGTCTTGTCCGTCTCGGAAGCGGTTCGGTGCGCGTTCTCGTCGAGCCCGGACGACTTGCGGGTTATAGAGCGGCCATGTCCGTGCGGTCCATCTTTGTCCGGCGCTTCGACGCGCGGGGTTTCGCCTTCTGCGCGCTCGTGCTTGGCGCAGCGTGCACCGACGACGAAGGTCCGTCCAAGGCGACCGCCGCAACCGCATCCACCGCGACGAGCGCATCCTCGGCCGCAGCGACGTCGACCCCACCCGCAGCTTCCAGCAGCGCGGTGGTCGCATCCGCGAGCGCCGCGCCGTCCGCGGCCGTCGTTTACGAGCTCACCGATTTGCCCGAGCCGGATCTCGTGGAGAAGACACTCGACGAGCAGCGGGCGTCGATGGTTCGCAGAATGCGCGCCATGCACGGCCTCGACGACGCCCAGGTTGCCTCGATCGAGGAGATCCTGAAGTCCACGAAATGGATGGGCCAGGGCAACCCCGACGTCGTCGACCACCCGATGACCCGCAAGGAATGCATCGAGCGACGCCGCGCCGCGGATGTGAAGGACGTACGCTCCGCGCGTTGCGGCGCGCCGTTCATGGTCCCTGCGTTCGACCCTGCAACCGAGACGGAGGAGACGGCGAAGGTCTGCGTCGATCGCTACGAGTTCCCCGGGATGCCCTGCGATTATCCGCTCACGTGGGTGACCGCGAAGCAGGCTCAAGGCTTGTGCCGCGCGATGGGCAAGCGCCTCTGCGACGCGCACGAATGGGAGGGCGCCTGCGCCGGCGCCGTGCTCCCCGCGGATAAGGAATACGCGGTCGGTCGGCCGCGCCAGACGATGCAGGGACTACACAACCAGAACCGCGCGATTCGCTGGGCGTACGGCGCGACGAAGGATCATTCGATATGCGCGACGGGCAGCAAAAAGTCGCCGAAATGTACGGCGCCGAGCTGGAAGGGCTGTGGGTCGAACACGTATCCATCCGGCGCGTTCCCCGAATGCAAGAGCCCCTTCGGCGTCTACGACCTGCACGGAAACGTCGCGGAGCACATGTGGCTCCCGCGCGAGGAGCGAGAGCTGAGCTCGCGTGGCGGAAAGGGCGTCCCCGAGATGAAGGGCAGCTGGTTCATCTGGACCCAGCACGAAGCGCACATCGACGATTGCCGTTGGCGTGCGCCCAGTTGGCACGAGAACGAGGGTGACAACCATCGGAGCTACCACCTCGGCTTTCGGTGCTGCAAAGACATCTGATGGGCCGCGCCCGGCGCGAAAACTTGAAACATCCCCGACGTTGACCTAAGCGCTTGCCATGCGGACAGCCCTTGGAATCTGGGTCTTGGCCGCGCTCTCGGCGGCTTGCTCGGCGAAGAGCGACGCCGCGGAAGACCAAGCCGCGCCTGCGCTGGCGAGCACGACCGAAGCGACCGGCACGAGCGCGTCGAGCAGCAGCGAAGCATCGGCGACGGCAACCGAACGAGCGGACGCGCCGCTTGCGGCACCGGGAGACGCAATCGTCGACCTCGCGGGCGAATACCACGCGCCGCCGCCGCCGCCGGCCGACTCGCCGAAGGTCTATGCGCGCGCCATGTTGGTGCCTATTCACGACAAGCCGAATCAGGACGCGAAGAAGATCGGTTTTCTTCGCGCAGGAGCGGTCGTCGCGATCACCGGAGAAGAGGCCGGCAAATCAGGCTGCTCCGGTGGGTGGCGCCCCGTCGCGCCCGCGGGCTTCGTTTGCATCGGGGACAAAGCCACGCTCGAGGCCTCGGACGACATCGTCCGAGCGGTGCGTCCGCCCGATCTGTCACAGAAGCTCCCGTATATGTATGGGACGGTGACGCGCGGCGGCCCCGCGTACGCGCGTATTCCGACCAAAGAGGATCTCGACGAGTTCGAGCCCGGCCTCGATAAGCACATCCGTAAGTGGAAAGACGACGAGGTCAGCGGCGCCAGCTACGGCCAAGAGCTCTGGTACAAATGGTCGACGCCCTCGTCGCAGTCCGCCTGGGACGCGTGGGAGCAAAAGGTCACCGACACCACGATCCCCTGGTACCTGAAAGACGGCCATCGCGTGCCGAACCTCTCGGGGCTCGTGAAGGGCGACGTCGTGAAGATCGACCAGGTCGATCGCCGGCAAGGCGCGGCATTCATCGATAGCTTCTTGTGGGAGGGGCGGCGCTACAACGTCACGACGGATCTGCGCGTCGTCCCCGCAGACCGATATAGGCCCATCAAGGGTTCGGACATGCACGGTGTCCGCATCGGCGTGGACGTCGAGTTCCCCTTTGCGCTCATTCGGAAGAAGGGCGCGAAACAGTGGATATGGGGCGCCTCGAAGAAGAAGATGACCGAGGGCGAGGACATCCCTTATCGGTCCGCGCTCCAGCTCACCGGCAAACAGAAGATCTACAAAGACATCCTCCATTACGAGACGAAGGACGGCTATTGGGTCGACGACCGCCACGCGAGCCGGCTCGACCCCGCGAAGCGAATGCCGAAATGGGGAAAGAACGGCGAGAAGTGGCTCGACGTGAACATCACGAAGCAGACCCTCGTCGCGTTCGAGGGCGAAAAGGCCGTGTTCGCGACGCTCGTCTCCACCGGCGAAGACGGCTTGCTCGAGGGGGCGCGCACGACTCGAAAGGGCATCTTCCGCATTCACACGAAATACGTGACGCAGACGATGGACTCCGACGCAGTCGGCGAAGAGTTCGAGCTGCGCGACGTTCCGTACGTCCAATACTTCGAGGAAGGTTTCGCGCTCCACGGAGCGTATTGGCACGACTCCTTCGGAACGCCGAAGAGCCACGGCTGCATCAACCTCGCCCCGGAGGACGCGCGGCGTCTCTTTCATTGGACGGAGCCGCACGTGCCGGCGGGCTGGCACGGCGCCGCCAAATCGCTCACGGGCACCGTCCTCTTCGTTCATCCGTAACGCGCGCCGCCCTCGCTGACTAAGATTGGTTCGTGGGCTCGATCGCGTACGTCACCGACCTCGAAGGAAGTTGGGGCAAGCTCGCGAGCTTCTGTGAGGGGTCGCCGCTCGTCGGCCTCTCGGATGCGGGTGTGCTAACCGTCGCGGCCGGCGCTCGGCTGGTGTTCGGCGGCGACGCGATCGACCGTGGGCCGTTCGGCAGGAAGATTGTCGCCACGCTCCTCGATGCAAAACGCACCCAGCCCGATCAGGTCGTTTTGCTCGCCGGAAACCGCGACATCAACAAGCTGCGCCTCGTGCGTGAGCTCCGCGGCTTCCCGCCACATCGCGCGCCGCGCGAGCTCCAAACCGCGGGCCAGGGCGCGCTCCTCGCCTTCATCTTCTCGCACACGATGGGGGCGAAGGACGCGCTCGCGCACCGAAGGACCGAGCTCGAGCTCGAAGGGCGGCCCTTGTCGGACGACGATGTGGCGCAGAGCTTCCTCGACGATCTCGAGCCCGACGGCCTTTTGACGAGATACCTATCCGTTTGCCAGCTCTCCTATCGCGAAGGGCCTACGCTGTTCGTCCACGGCGGCGTGACGGCGGAGAACGTCGGCGCCGATCCATGGCACGGCGAACGAGCCGCCGACGTCGATACGTGGGTCGATCGGCTCAATACGTTTTATCGCGATTCGATGGCGGCGTTCGTCGAGCGTCGAATGTGCGCCGACGGCACGCCCGGATGGTCCGAGCTCGTCGACTATCAGGCCCCGGTGCGCGGCACGCGGAACAACCAAGGCAGCGTCGTCTACGCGCGGACGACGAACGACGCGGGACATCCCGTGTTGCCGGCGCGTTCGGTGGTGGATCGATTGCTGGCGGATGGCATCGACCGCGTGGTGGTCGGGCACACGCCTGTCGGCGATTGCCCTGCCCTTTTGCGCGACGAGCGGGGCTTTCAGCTGGTCATGGCCGACAACTCGTATGGTCGAGTGGACCGCGCGCCACGCGTGCACATCGTCGACGACGAGCTTTATGTCTATGGCGAGACGGAGCTCGATTCCGGAGAACGTCGCATCGTCGAATACGAGCTCGCGCGCACCGAGCGCGGTCCACTCGGTCTCGTCGACTCGTCGTCGGGCGCGCTCGTCAAAGCGAAGCTGCGAGAAGGCGATTACCTGCTCTACCGCGCCGTCGGGGAATACCGCGTGGAGCAGCACGCGGAGCCGGCGAGCGCGCTCGACCAACGCGACCTTTTGCCGCCTTACCCGGGCTGAACCGTACGGAATTCATCCGCGCGAATTTGGCCCGTCGCGATTTGCCGTCCTAGCGTGAGAGGGATGCGTCGAGCGTCCGTCCTTCTCGCTTTCGTCGCCACCGTCGCGCTCGCAGCGCCGGTCGCGTTCGCGAAGCGCGAGACGGCGAAGCCCGACGTGAAGCTCGAGAGCATCCGCGTCTCGAACGGCCGCGCGCGAGCCGAGCGAACCGACTCGACCGAAATCGGCGTGACGGTGGACCCGGCCTTTCAGCGCACCGTCGACCAGATCCTCGATTCGTCGAAGACCCCGAGCGGCGCCATCGTCGTCAGCGACGTGAAGACCGGGCGGATCCTCGCCTGGGCGTCGCGCGGCAACGAAGGGGACCTGGTTCGCAAAGCGAAGTATCCCGGCGCGAGCCTCTTCAAGGTGGTGACGGCCGCGGCGCTCCTCGAGAGCGAAAAGGTCCACCTCGGCGACACCGTCTGCTTCCACGGCGGCGAGAGCAAGCTCCTCGAAGAGGACATCAAGCCAGGCTGCCGCTCGCAAGACGCGCGCGTGAAGTTCGAGCTCGCCCTCGGCAAGAGTCTCAATGTCGTCTTCGGCCGCCTCGCGGTCCAACACCTCGACGACGATACGCTCTCGAAGATGGCATCTTCGTTCGGCATCGGGGCGCCGCCGCCGCTCGATCTCCCCGCCGACAAGACGAGCATCCGAATCCCCGAGGAAGGCCTCGGCCTCGCGCGAGCCGCCGCCGGCTTTGGAGACGCGAAGATGTCTCCGCTCGCCGCATTGGACATGATGACGACCATCGCCAACGGCGGAGAGCGCATTCGATTGCACGTCACCGGCCGCCCCGACGGCGTGCCGCGCGTCTCGCTCGGGCGTGTCCTCGAAAAGGAGACCGCGCGGGACCTGGTTCGCATGCTCGAAGCGACAACGCGCTCCGGCACGAGCGCGAAAGCATTCGCCGCCAAAGAAGACCGCCCGCACATATCCGTCGCAGGCAAAACTGGCACGCTCCTCTATCAAAACCCGAAACGCCTCGTCTCGTGGTTTGCAGGCTTCGCCCCCTCACGCGACCCCGAGATCGCCGTCGCCGTCCTCCTCGCGAATGACGAAAAGTGGTGGCGAAAAGGCAACGAAGTCGCCCGCGACGTCATCGACGCCTGGGTCCGCCACAAATCAAAAGCGGCATCGAAACCCTGAGAAGACGGAGAGGGTCGCCAAGGGCGCCAAGGGCAGAAGGAGGAAGAAGAGAGATTTGTTAAATAGCTCTCTGTCTCCTCTTTCTCCTTCTGCCCTTGGCGCTCTTGGCGTCCCCTCTTCTTCGGGTTGGTGGTTACTTCCCGCCGATGCCGGGGCCGATGTAGATGCCGGAGCCGCCGCCGCTCGATCCGCCGCCGTCGCAGTCGGCAATCAGGATGAGCAGGATGATCGCGACGACGATCAGCACGATGACGAGGACGGGGCTGCAGCCTCTGCGCTCCGATGAGGAGGAGCCCGGCTCCGCGGCGAACAAGCCCGGAGAGGGTGGCGGCGCGATGTTGAATGCTTGGCCGATCTCCTGCGCCGTGAGGGGATGACAGAACGAAGTGTTCACCTCGTTCGCGTCGCGCTCGACGCTGAGGATGCCGTCGGGCCCTTGGAACTCTGTCGCCTGGACCGTCTCGCCGATTTCGACTTTCCAATAGAGCTCGCCGACGACGTATTCGACCTGCGCCTGGACGCTCTGCTTGAAGTTGTACGTCTTGCCGGCGAGCGTGGCGAAGCTGCCCGCCATTTGGATTTCGCCGGTCGGTACGGGGACGACCAATTGCCAGCGATCGTCCTCCTCCATCAGCCAGATGTAGCCGTCGCTCGGCCCGGCATAGAGGAGGTATTCGCGCCACCCGTAATGCTCGCCCTCGACGAAGGTGCCGCGCATCACGAACCCGATCATGATGACCTTGCGGCCGCGGAGCGTCCCTTCGGCGCCGAGCGGGATGAACGGTTGAATCGGCGGCTTCGGTGCTTGGCCGAGCGCGGCGAGCCCACCCTGGCGGAGATCGCTGATGGTGCCGCAATAGCGACAAACGATGCGCTCCGTGGTGCCGGGGGCGACGAGAGGCAGGCTGCCGCCGCACGTCGGACACGAGGCCTCTTTGACCTCGGCTTTGGGCACCTCGAGCGGGGCGCCCGAGTCGAGCTTGAAGACGCCGGGATCGAATTGCCGGCCGACGTAGAGGGAAGGCGCGATCGATTGACCATCGCCGTAATCGAGCGTGCCGAACACGCCGTTCGGGCCTGCGAAGTCGGCGTACGGCGTGATCGCGCCGGGCGCGGGGACGTTGGGCAGCTCCCCCTCTTCGGAGACGATGCGACGGCGGCCGACCTCGGAGATGGTGACCAACCCCGCGGCGGGGAGTTGGATCTGCGCGCCGGGACGCAACATCTGCATCGGCGGAAGCTGCGGCGCCGGCGTGATTTCTTTCGTCCAGTACCAGCGCCCCTGCGCAAATGCGATCCAATAGCCGTCGCCGGAGTCCGGCAGCTGGATGAAGAACTCTTGCCAGGGGGCCGATGCCGCGCCGACGCGATCGAGCTGGATGCGCCCCTCGACCTCGAAGCGCTTGCGCTCCCAGTAGCCGCCGCGACCGACGGCGAGCGGCGAAGGGATCTCGACGAGGTCCGCGACCTGTCCGACGCGCACGAGACCACGGTCGGTACGCGCGACGAGGAACTTGCAGTACTTGCAGACCTGCGCGCGGGCCCCGGCGAACTTGAACGTCAGCGTCGCCCCGCAATTGGGGCACGGCGCCTGCCGATCGAGCACAGAGCCTGCGGTCACGGCGTCGAACTCTACACCGGACGACGCACGCACGACACCATCGGTGCGCGATGTTTTGGTAGACAAGACGCGGGATGACCGTCCCTCAAGCTTCAACGGGCGCGCCTGCCGCGCGCAACCTCGCGTCGCCCGCGCTTCTGGCGTCGGTGTTCATCATCGCGACCAGCGGCCTCGTGTATCAGCTGGTCAGCGCGACCCTCGCGAGCTACGTGCTGGGCGACAGCGTCGCGCAGTTCAGCTTCGTCATCGGGCTGTACCTGTTCGCGATGGGAATCGGCTCGTACCTGTCGAAGCTCCTCGAGCGCGATCTGCTCGTGCGCTTCGTCGAGATCGAGCTCGGCCTCGCGCTCGCCGGCGGATTGTCCGCGCCGATCCTGTTCCGGATCTACGCGGTCTACGGCGCTTTTCGTGTGGCGCTCTACCTGCTCGTCACGTTGATCGGCACGCTGGTCGGGCTCGAAATCCCGCTCCTTCTGCGCCTGCTCAAGTTCAACCTGGACCTGAAGGACCTCGTCGCGCGCGTGTTGACGGTGGACTACATCGGGGCGCTCGTCGCGAGCGTGCTCTTCCCGTCGTTGTTCCTACCGAAGCTCGGCATCCACCAGACGAGCCTCTTTTTCGGCGGGCTCAACGCGGTCGTCGCGTTCATCGGCACGTTTCTTTTTCCGCTGCCCGATGCGACCAAGCTGCGCCTTCGCGTGACGTCCGGCGTCGTCGTGGGCGCGCTCGCTTTCGTCGGATTTTGGCTCGGCAACATCGTGAAGAGCTCGGAGACGATCTACTTCGGCTCGCCGATCGTGTTCGTCGCGCAGTCTCCTTATCAGCGCATCGTCATGACGAAGAACACGCGGCAGACGCGCCTCTTCCTCAATGGCAACCTGCAGTTCAGCTCCGACGACGAATATCGCTACCACGAGGCGCTCGTGCATCCTGTCGTCGCGGCGTACGGGCGCGAGCCGAAGCGTGTCCTGGTGCTCGGTGGCGGCGACGGGCTCGCCGTGCGGGAGCTCTTGAAATACCCGTCGATCGAGCGCATCGACCTCGTCGACCTCGACGCGGCGATGACCGACCTCTTCAAGAACCACGAGCTCGGCAAGGAGCTCAACGGCGGGTCGCTCTCGGACGGGCGCGTGCGCATCCACAACGAGGACGCGTTCCGATTCCTCGACGAGTCCGACGAGCTCGCCTACGACGTCGCGATCGTCGATTTCCCCGATCCGGGAAACTACGCCGTCGGCAAGCTCTACACCGATGCGTTCTACGAGCTTCTGCGCGGCAGGCTCGGCGTCCGCGGCGTCGCGGTGGTCCAAGCCACCTCACCCGGCTTCGCGCGAAAGTCCTACTGGAGCATCGTGTCGACGATCGAAGCCGGAGGCTTCGTCACTCAGCCGTACCACGTGTACGTGCCGAGCTTCGGCGAGTGGGGTTTCGTCCTCGCCGGCGGCCCCGGCCTCACGCGGCCGGAGAACGTCCTCGTCGACGAGGCGACGCTGAAGTTCCTCGACCACGAAGTCCTCGCAGAGTCCTTCCGCTTTCCGAAAGACATCGCCCGCATCGACGGCCCCATCAACCGCCTGAACGACCAAAAGCTGGTGCCGCTCTACACGAGCGAATGGGGCGACTGGGCGCGTTGAGCGTGCTGACACGGCGATGCTCGAGATCGAGAGAGAGGGGTCGCCAAGGGCGCCAAGGGAAGAGAGAGAAAGAAGAGAGGAGAGAGAAGGGGGTTGTTTTTGGCTCTCGCGAGCGTGGGCGCGGCCGTGTGCGTGAGTGTTCGCGCGGCGCCGGTGCGCCATCTCGAGGGTGGGTGACCGCGAACCACCCGAGTTCGGTCCATCGCTCCGACGAGCCACGACGCAAAACTTCTCTCCCTCTTTCTGCCCTTGGCGCCCTTGGCGACCCCTCTGTTCTTCTTCTTTTGCGCCAACGCCCCTTTCTTGGGACGCTCCCGCGCATGGTGAAGATGAGCGTCGTGTACACGGGGGAGCTTCGTTGTCGTGCCACGCACGGGCCTTCGTCGGCCGAGCTGACGACGGATGCGCCTCGCGACAACCACGGCAAGGGTGAAGCGTTCTCGCCTACCGATACGCTGGCGACGGCGCTCGCGACCTGCATGCTCACCGTGATGGGTATCGAGGCGCGCAAGGCCGGGTACGACATCGACGGGATGGAGGCTGCGATCGAAAAGCACATGACCGCGGCGCCGCCCCGAAAGGTCGCGAAGCTCGTCGTGGACGTGTCGGTCGCGGCCGACAAGGCGGCGAAGCTGGACGCGGCGGCGCGTGCGAAACTCGAGCAAATCGGAGAGACGTGTCCGGTCCGCTTGTCGCTGAGCGAAGCCGTCGAGGTCGTGACCAACTATCGCTGGGGTTGACGAACGACCTGCGGCTTTTGAAGCTCACGTCGGATCTTTGATTGGTAGAAATCCGGCGATCATTCGCAGACCTCGCTACGATTGGCATCATGGCCGGGCGCATGGGTGGCTACGCAGTCGGAGAGACCATCGATGATCGATACCTCGTGACCGCGATGGTCGGTCACGGTGGTCACGGCGTCGTCTACGCCGCCGTCGACGAGATGCTCGGCGCAAAAGTGGCGGTGAAATGCCTGAACGCGGACCTCGCCGAAGACCCGGCGTTCAAGCTGCGGATGCACCGCGAGGCGCGCGCGATGGGCGCGCTGTCGGGGACGAGCGCGGCGCAAATCTTTGCGTTCAACCGCGCCAAACGCGGCGAGCTCTACATCGTGATGGAGCTCTTGGCCGGCCGCGATCTCGACGACTACCTGCGCGAGCTCGAGAAGTTCGGCGCGACGCTCGACATCCGGCGCCTGGTGAACCTCCTGACGCCGATCGCCGAGACGCTCGACAGCGCGCACGAGCTCGGCATCATTCATCGCGACATCAAGCCGGGAAACATCTTCGTGCTCGACTCGATGACCCGCGGCGGCGTTCGCTTGCTCGATTTCGGTCTCGCGAAGGACCTCAACGCGGTGTCGCTCACGCAAGACGGGATGATCGCGGGCTCGCCGGGCTACATCGCGCCCGAGATATGGCGCGGTCGGGCAAAAGACGCCGATCGCCGCATCGACGTGTATTCGTTTTCGGCGGTGGTCTACCGCGCGCTCACCGGCGTTCCGCCGTTCGATCCGAAGCAGCCCATGGACCGGTTCCTCCTCGGCGTGACGCGCGGCGAGCGACCGCAGCTGACGGCGCGCCGGCCCGATCTACCCGCGTCGATCGACGAGTGGACCCGAAAAGCGCTGGCCGCCGACCCGGCCGATCGGTTCGCGACCGTCGGTAAAATGTGGTCGTCGCTGCGAGCGATCGCGGAGATCCCGGTGCCCAGCCGGGCGCCATCGGCCCCTGTCTCCGAGCCGTGGGAGGTCGAGATCGACGTCGACATCGACATCGAGGTGGCGAGCCTCCGCGGAACGCAGCTGCCCGCGCCGACCGCCGTCCCGCGGCCGAAGCGCTGACAGCCGCGGCAAGCGGGATTCCTACAGCCGGCCGGAAGTTCACTTCGGGAGCCGGCTGTACCCAGGAGCAAAAGAGTCGGACGGCCAGATCCGTCGCTTCGGGCCTGGATCTGCTCCGGCCCGCACCCTGCCGCGCTTGCGCGGGGGCCGGAGCAGATCCAGGCACGAACTTACGGCCGTCAGTACTACGATGCGCCCGTGCCCGGGACAGACCCCCTCGCGCGACGTGAGTTCCTGATCGGAATTAGCGTCGTCTCCATCGGCGCAGGCTGTTCGGAGAGCATCGAAGCGCCCGCGCCCCGGGTGGCTGCGACGCCCGAGATTGCGGTCATCGAGCGCAAGATGCACGAGCTCGTCAACCGCGACCGAGCCGCGCACGGGAAGGCCCCGCTCGCTTACGACGATCGACTCGCCGACACGGCGCGCGCGCATGCGGCCGACATGCGAGACAATCGATTCTTTTCCCACGAGTCACCCAAGTGGGGCAGCCTCGACGATCGGATCGCCCGCGCGAAGATCTCCGTCGCCGTCGCGCGCGAGAACCTCGCGGAAGCCATCGACGTGGACGAGGCCGAGCGGAGCTTGATGAAGAGCCCCGGCCACTTCGAGAACCTCATGGCCGACGACGTCACGCACGTCGGTGTGGGGATCGTGACCGGCGGCGTCGAGCACCCGAACATGCTGCTCTTCGTCCAGGTTTTCGCGCGGACGGTCAACCAGGAGACCCCGGCGGAAGCCAAAGCCGTCGTGCTCGCGAAGATCACGAAGGCGCGCGCCGCGAACGGAAAGCCGGCGCCCACCATTCATCCCGTCCTCGACGAGCTCGCTCAAAAATACGTCGAAGAGGTGGACGACTCGATGGATCCGGGCGCGCTCGACAAGCTGGGCGTCCGCGTGCTCGCCGACGTGAAAGATCGCGGGGCGGGCCTGAGCGTCGTCGTTTCCGGGCAGCGAGCGATCGCCGCGAGCGAATACGAGCCTTCGGCGCTCATGACGGACAAGACGCCGCTCTCGATCGGCATCGGAGCAGCCCCCGCGAAGGACGAGCGCGGACGGCCGGCGGTGAAGATCCTCGTCCTCGTCGGCGCGTGAGGAGACGCGGGATGGCCAAAGCAAAGAGCGTGGGCAAGGCGAAGCAATCGGTGAGCAAGAAGGCTGCGACCAAGAAGCCCGCGGCGAAGAAGCCTGCAGCGAAGAAGCCTGCGGCAAAGCCGACGCAGAAGAAGCCCGCTCAAAAGAAGCCGGCCGCGAAAAAGGCGCCTACGAAAGCGGCTGCGAAGAAACCTGCAAAAGCCGGGAGCCCGCAACAGGAGACGCCGGCGTTGCTCGTCGTCGAGGGGATCCTCGCGGCGCTCGGTCTTCCGATGACCCGCATCGACCGCGGCGACGTCGTCGAATGGGATCTCGCCGTCCCGCCCGAAGAGCATTTCGAGCTGGTGGCGCAGCTCATCGGCGCCGAGCAATTCGTCTTTTATCTCGTCTTCCGCGAGCACGTCGCACCGGAACGAATGCCGACGCTTCTCGAGGCACTAGCCCGTGTGAACCACGGCCTTTTGGTCGGCGCATACGAGGTCGATGCGGACGAAGGCTTCGTGCGGCTCAAGGCCGCGCTCGATTTCAAGGGGATCCGGCTCGTCGAGCAGCTCGTCGTCAACGTCGTCACCGGCGTGCGCGACGTGAGCGAGGTCTACGACGAGGCCATCCTCGGCGTGATGCGCGGAGAGCTGTCGGCGAGGGATGCCGTCTCCGAGGTCGAGAGCTGACGCAGGTCGGCGCGTCAGCCGTCGGCGAGGTGTTGCCACATCTCGGAGAGTCGCTCTTTCGAGACGGAGACGCTCGCGCCCACCTCGGGCGCGAACACCGCGACGCGGAGCTCCTCGACCAACCATCGAAATGCGTCCACCTCGTGCGCGGCGACGCCGCGCGCGACGAGCGACGCATGGTTTTCGAGCCACTTTTGCCATAGCGGCAGGACCGATTGCGCCTTCGATTGGTCCTTTTGCGGACCATTGGGGAGCCGCTCCAGCCGAACGCGAATCGCGCGCAGATACGACGGCAATCGAAGCAGACGCTGTTTCGGCGCACGCGCGAGCATCCCCGGCGGAACGAGGTATTCGAGCTGCGTGCGGACGTCGTCGAGCGCCGCCCGCGGCGCGCCGGGCTTGCCCGCGAGCGACTTCAACATGGCGCGCGCTTGATCGAGCTCGACCGCGATATCGGTCCCGAGCCGGCTCAGATCCGCGATGTTGGACTTGAGCCGTCCCCTGCCCTGCGCGAGGCGGTCGTCGAAGGCCTTCGCCGTCCGCGGGAAACGTCCAGCGTCGTCGAGCTCGAACGCTTCGTCGACGGCGCGCCATGCGATCTGCTTTCGTGGCTGCCCGCTGTCGGAGAGGCCGCTCGCGGCGATCCGAGGTGGCACCTGCTTCTCGAGCGCATCGAGCGTCGTGCCGGCACCCGCGAGAAACAGCCTGCGCAAGCCTGCGCGCGTCAGATCGTCTGCAGCCAGGCGCGACTCGACGACGCGCAGATCCACGCCGCGGTCCGTCTCGACCAACGCGGGATACCCGAACACGGCCGTACCAGCAGCCTCGAGTGTCGTGTGCTCCGGCAAACCAGCAGCGGGAAATCCGGCGAGGCTCTCCTTCTCGAGCCCGCGCTTCGGCAACGCAGCGAACGCCTCGCGCCCACGCGCGAGAAAGCGCGTCTGCAGTTGAGCCAGGTCACGCCCCTCCCCGAGCGTCTTTCCACCGTCGACGACGCGGAAATGCAGGCGAAGGTGGGGCGGGAGCTCGTCGAGCCGAAATGCGTCGAGGCCGATTCGAGCGCCGGTGAGCTGAAACACTCCCTCCGTCACGCTCGAAAGAAGAGGGCACGCGAAGGGTCGGAGCTGGCTCGCGAGCAGGTCGGCGACCTCTTTGACGTTGCCGATGTTTCGTTGGACCGATTTCGGGAGTCCGAAGAGGAGGAGAGAGATCTTCTCCGTCACGTACGCCGGAATCGTCCATTCGAGGACATTGGGATCGAGCTGCGGCAAAAGTGCGACGGGGATCGATACCGTGATGCCGTCGTCCTCCTCCCCCGGGTCGAATCGATAGCTGAGTGTGAGTTTCGCTCCCGCCAGCTCGAGCGAATCCGGGTACCGCGCCGGCGTGAGATCCGCGTCGTCTCCGACGAGCAAGTCCGAGAGCGAAAGGAAGAGGACGCGCGGATCTTTCGCTTCGGCCTCGGCGCGCCACGCCTCGAAGGTCTTGCCGCTGTAAACCCCCTCCGGCACGCGCTGCTCGAAGAACACCGAAACCGCGTCGTCGTCGGCGATCATGTCGCTGCGCCGCGCGCGATCACGCAGGCGCTTCACCTCGGCGAACATCGCGCGGTTGTGCCGTAGGAATGGCGGCGCGGGCTCCGGCGCATATTCACCGCGGACGAGCGCGTGAACGAGGAAGACCCGACGCGACGCGGTCGGATCGATTGGGCCGTAGTGGACCTTCTTGTCGCGGACGATCGGCAGGCCGTAGAGCGTCACGTGCTCCTTCGCCATGACCTGCGCGCTGCGCTCCGTAAACGTGGGATCGCCGTGCGAGCGGCGCACGAGCGAGCCGGCGATCGACTCGAGCCACGCAGGATCGATCGCCGCGGCCATGCGTCCGAAGAGCTGGGAGGTCTCGACGAGCTCCGCGACGACGATCCATTGCGGAGGCTTCTTCGAAAGGCCCGAGGACGGATGAATGACGAACCGGGTTTGCCGAGCGCCGATATAGGTGCGGCTCTCGGGGTGCCACATGCCGATGCGACTCAAGAGCCCCGGAAGGATCGCCCGGTGGATGGCCTCGACGCCGGCGGGCTTGTCGTTCACGCGTAGACCGAGCTCGCGTGCAATGGCGCCGAGCTGCTGGTGAACGTCGCTCCACTCGGTCATTCGCAGAAACGAGAGATAATGGTCGCGACAGAGCTTTCGGATCTGGCCCTGCGACTTGTTCTTCGTCTCGTCGCGGAAAAAGCTCCACAGCTTGAGCAGACCGACGAAGTCCGACCGATCGTCCAAGAAGCGCCGATGGGCCTGGTCCGCCTGCTTCTGTGCCGCGAGCGGCCTCTCACGCGGATCCTGGATGCCGAGGGCCGCGGCGATGACCAGGACCTCGGCGAGCGCGCCCTCCTCCTGCCCACCGAGGATCATTCGGCCGATGCGTGGATCGACGGGAAGACGCGCGAGCTTGTCGCCGATGCTCGTGAGCGCGCCTTCGGCGTCGATGGCTCCGAGCTCCTCGAGCACGCGGTATCCCTCGTCGACGGCGCGCTTCGGCGGCGGATCGAGGAACGGAAATGCACGGATGTCGCCGAGCCCGAGCGACTTCATCTGCAGGATCGCGCCGGCCAAACCCACGCGAAGCACCTCCGGATCCGTGAACGGCGGGCGCGCGTCGAAGTCTCGCTCTTCGTACAGACGAAAACAGACGCCGCTGCGTGTGCGGCCCGCGCGGCCTTTCCGCTGATCGGCGCTCGCTCGGGAAATGGGCTCGACGAGGAGCTGGGTGACACCGGAGCGCGGCTGATAGCGATTGATGCGCGCGACGCCGGCGTCGACGACGTAAACGATCCCGGGGATCGTGAGCGACGTCTCCGCGACGTTCGTCGAGAGCACGATTCGCCGCTGGGAAAGGCGCGTGAAGACCCGAGACTGCTCCGCCTGCGATAGTCGCCCATACAGCGGGAGCACGACGGTATGCGGGAGAGCGTGCTCGTGGAGCGCGGCGGCCGTCTCGCGAATCTCGCGCTCACCGGGGAGAAACACGAGGATGTCTTCCCGCTTGTCGATCTCGGTGATCTCCTCGACGGTGTTCGCGACGGCCTCGGCGACGTCGACTTCGTCCTTTTGGCGCGGCCTGTAGATCGTCTCGACGGGGAAGGTTCGCCCCGAGACCGAGATGACCGGCGCCCCGTCGAAGAACGCCGCGAAGCGATCGAGCTCGAGCGTCGCGGAGCTCACGATGACGCGTAGATCCGGTCGCGCGGGCAACAGCTTCTTCAGGTAGCCGAGCAGAAAATCGATATTGAGGGACCGCTCGTGCGCCTCGTCGATGATCAGCGTGTCGTACGTCGCGAGCTTGGGATCGCCCTGCGTCTCCGCGAGGAGGATCCCGTCGGTCATGAACTTCACGTACGTGCTGCGGCTGATCTTGCTCGCGAACCGGATTTGATAGCCGACCTCGTTTCCGAGCTCGACGCCCAGCTCCGTCGCGACACGCGCGGCGACGCTCGTCGCCGCGATCCTCCGCGGCTGGGTGACACCGATGCGCCCGACGAGCCCCCGCCCCATCGCGAGGCATATCTTCGGAAGCTGCGTCGTCTTCCCCGAGCCGGTCTCGCCAGCCACGATGACGACCTGGTGGTCGAAAATGGCGCGCGCAATATCGCGCACGTGCGCGGAGATCGGCAGCTCTTCGGGGAACGAGATGGCATTGTTGCCGCTCGATGAAGCGCTCGATTTCACGGATGGCTCGCTCGAGCCGGGGCTCGGCTCGGCGCGGTTTCGTGGGGGCGCAGGGCGCACGGGCGCACTCGATAGCACGGGGACGGGTCGAGGCACGCAGCTGATCGCGCCTCTATCGTCGCGGTCGAAAGGCCGGTGAACCACGCTCGCCAGCGACGCGCGACCAGGCCGGCTCTGACGACGGCCGATCCCGATCGCAATTCGTCAGGAGGCCGTCATGGCCCACGGCGGCGTCGCGCCCCCTTCCAGCCACGTGAGCTCCGACGCGACGTTCGCGCGCGCGACCTGCTCCAGCCGCGCCCGAAAATACGGCGAGATGTAGATGCTCGCCGAAGCGAGGACCTTGTGTACGAACGCGGCCCGCCCCGCCACGAATGCTTCTTCCGGAACGACACCGTATTCGCGACGGACGTCGGTCACGTATCTCCGATAACGCTCCGGCGTCGCGCCGAGGATGGCCATGTCGGCGTCCAGGAAGAGCCCCTCGTCCTCGTCCACGGTGCTCGGCGGGTGCGCGCCGTGGCCGGCGGTCGCCTCGACGAGGCGGGCGACGAAATCGACGTCGACCGGTGCAAGCCTCGGATCCTCGGCGATGTGTTTCCGAGCGAGCGCGGCGCTCTTTGCCTCGTTGTCCTTCGCGAGCGGCTCGTAGATCGCGTCGTGAAACAGCGTCGCGAGGAAGACCTCGGTGGGCTGCTTCCAACCGACGTCACGTGCGACCTCCGAGCATCGCGTGAGCATCTCACCGAGGTGCTCGACGTCGTGATACGCACGACCGGCGCTCCTCCATGCGCGATCAATCACCTCATACAGGGGGAGGTCACCACGCTCTTGGAGGGGGTTCCACGGTAGGTGGAGCATGCGACCGATGGTACGATCCGGATGAGTTTTGTTGCGACGTCTCCGAACCCCGGCGAAGATCGCACGGCGTGTCGCATCCGGAAGATCCCCCGACGTCGAGCAACACCATCGCCGGCGTCAGCCTGATCGACGATCCCGATCTTCGATCGTTCGCAGGTCGCGAGCTCGGCGAAGCGTCGCGCGGGGTGATCCTCGTCGTCGAGGCCGCGCGCGAACGTCCTTCCACGAAGGTCCTCGAGCAGGCGGGCTTCACGGTCCACGCGACGTATGACGGCGTCGAGGGGAGCCAGTGGCTCGCGTCGATGACCTTCGATGCGATGGTGACCGACGTCGTCGTCGGCGGGCTAGGCGGCATCGAGCTGCTCCGCTACGCGCGCGAGCACGACGCCGACATGCCGGTGTTGTTGATGACGGGTGCGCCGGACGTCGAGACGGCGGCGGCCGCAGTCGAGCACGGCGCCTTCCAGTATCTGCTGAAGCCTTTTCCGAACACCCGGCTCGTCGATGCGGTCGAAAAGGCGGTTCGCTCGTGCCGCGCGGCTCGAGCGAAGAGCGAAGCGTTGCAGGCCCTGCAGGAGCTCGAGACCGTCGAGACGAGCGCGCGGGTCGACCGCGGTCGCTGGGACAACGCGCTTCGCACGCTATGGATGGCCTACCAACCGATCGTTCTGCCGAGCGGCAAGCTCTACGCGTACGAGGCCCTGGTGCGGAGCGAAGAGCCGACGATGCGCGGCGCAGGTGACCTGCTCGACATGGCCGAGGCGCTCGACGGCTTGACCGCGCTCGGTCGGACGATTCGCTCCCGCGTCGGGAAGTTCGCCGCCGAGAATGCGGGCCGCCACTACATCTTCGTGAATCTCCATGCGGACGATCTGCTCGACGACACCCTCACGTCGCGCGACGCCCCGCTCGCACAGGTGGCGCCTGCGGTCGTGCTCGAGATCACCGAGCGAGCCGCGCTGCACGACATCGAAGAGGCGAAGATCAAAATGGCCGAGCTCCGCAGCATGGGATTTCGCATCGCGCTCGACGACCTCGGCGCTGGCTATGCGGGGCTGACGAGCTTCGCTCATTTGCGTCCCGAGGTCGTGAAGCTCGATATGGCGCTCGTGCGCGACATCGACAAAGACCCGGTGAAACGAAAGCTCGTCAAATCGGTGACGGAGGTGAGCCGCGACATCGGCACGCTCGTCGTCGGCGAAGGCGTCGAGACGGAAGCGGAGCGCGAGACGCTGATGGGGCTCGGCTGTCACCTTCTGCAGGGCTACCTCTTCGGCAAGCCGCAGAAGCTCTAGCCGAGCGGGCGGCTCAGTTCGACATCTCGATACGCATCACGTACGGGCCCGCCCCGTACTCGTCGTCGTGATAGCCGTCGACGAACACGTAGTAGTCGGTGTCGGCCGTCACGGCGAAGGTGACCTGCTCGGGCGCCCACCAGCGCTCCCAGCTGTCCGAGCAACCGACCTCGGTGAGGACGTCCTCGCAGCCGGTACGCACGTGCAACGCGCGGTCGTAACAACCGCTCGCGTACGGGAACGACGGCTCCACATTGGGATCTTCGCCGCAGAGCGGAACATCGTCGTAATCGAGGCCGATCGTGATCGTCATCGTGCCGTTCGCGGTCGGGCGAACTCGGCGAACGTGATCCGGAGCGGCGACGATGATGTCGTCCGGCTGGAGCATGCAGGTGCCCGTGCCGCTGTCGGTCGCGCCGACGGTCGAGGCCATCGCGGCGTTGCCGGGCAAGTGAAGGATTTGTCCCGAGCCGATTTCGATCGGCGTACCGCCTGCTGCACCGCCGCACGTGTCGAGCGCAGCATCGGCTGCCTCGAAGATGCAAGAAGAGCTGCAGCCGTCGCCGCTCACGGTGTTCCCGTCGTCGCAGTCTTCGGTGCTGTTCAAGAAGCCATCGCCACACGTGGGTGCCATGCAATCGAGGGAGAGCGAGAACTCGTCGGAGGAGGTGTCGGTCGCCGAAACGACCGCCCAGTAGGTGCCGGCATGCAGCGGCGCGTAGAGCTCCGTCGTCTCGAATGCATTCGTGCAAATCTCGTCGGTCGTGCACGCCTCGGAGCGAAGCGACAGCGAACCAGTAAACGCCGTGTCGCCGGTCAGCGTGAGGATGCCGGAGCACTCCGACTCGATGTCGAGTTGGTAAACGACGTCGCGATAACCAGTCTCGAAGGTGGAAGGATCGAGGCAGAACGTGTCGTAGTCGTCGGTGGCGAGCAGCAGCGTGCCGGTCACCGTCACGCTCTCGCCGACGATCGACGCGATGGAAGCGGGCGCGTCACACGTGTCGTTCGCGGGTGCCGACGGAGGATCGAGCTCGAAGGCCGCGTTGCCCAGCTCGATCGAGCCATCAGGAGAGACGAACGTCCCGAACGTTCCATCCGAGTCGTCGACCGTCTCGTCCTCGTCGTCATTCTCGATGCTTTCCTCATCCTCCGCTGGCGTTCCGGCTGCGCAACCCGAGGCCATGAGCCCGGCGAACACCAACAACGTAACCCCCGAGAGATCTTTGCCCCAACGCGTCCAGTTCTTCATGCCCGGTGAGATCGGGACGGTGCGCCGGAACCTTAACCTCGAAATTGCCCTCGAAATAGTGCTTAAGTCAGCGGCATCGTGTGCCGCAGCTTCTTCACTGCGTCGGAAACGAGCTGCGAGATGCGCGCCTCCGTCACGCCGAGAAGGTTGCCGATCTGGCGCAGCGTCAGGTCCTCGCCGTAATAGAGCTCGAGGATCTTCTTGTGGCGCGGCGGAAGCGCGTCGAGCGCGGTGCGCAGCCGCTCCAGGGACTGCGCGCGGCTGGCGGCTTCGTCCGGCCCTTCTTCCTCGTGGTCCGCGAGCTCCAGCTCGTGCACCGACGCGTGCGCAGACGACGCGCCGCTCGACGCGACGCGCTCCGCCTCTGCCACAGCCGCCTCCGTCATGCCCGTCTCGCTCGCGAGCTCTGCGCGCGTCGGCGTACGAGAGAGCGAGCCTTCGAGCCTCGAGCGGGCCTTGCCGATCGCCGTCGCCTTGCGCCGCATGCGCCTGGAGAGCGGATCACCCTCGCGCAGCTCGTCGAGCATGGCGTACCGGACCCGCGGAAGCGCGATTCGCTCGAGCTCTTCGGTCGAGGTGCCCGCGTGTTGCCGGTACGTCTCCACCAACGCGACGAACGCCGATCCGACGAGATCGTCGACGGCGACGTCCGGCGGTAGCCTGCGTGCGAACCCGCGAGCGATTCGACGAATGAGCGGGATGAAGCGGAGCGCGACCTCACGGGGGATCGCCGCGTCGCTCGGCTCCCACGCGACGTCGCCGTGCTCGGCGACGACGCGGCGAACGACCGCCGCGTCCACGTCCCCGAGCTCGAACGAGATGGCGAACTCCGCCATTCCGTCGCTCAGCGTCACCGAGCGCACGACCCGGCCGACGGCATGAATCGGCGCGTCTTCACCGGGCACCCGGAAGGTCACGCCGACCGAGCTTTCCTTCGCTGGGCCCGACGCGGCGCGCACGGCGATGCCGCCTTCCGAAATGTTTACCGATCGACCTCGGTGTCGCGCTTCGTCGTATTCGACGACGACGTCGACCTCGAGATCGACGCGGGCGAAGTACCGGGGCTCGAGCACGACGGGGGTCGTCAACATGTTGTCCGCAGCGGCGACCATAGCCGGCGATGCTCGCACGGGGCTCCGGACTTTAATAGCCGCCGATCCGCCACAGTCGCGAGATCCACTGAGGCCCAATCATCCTCATCAATCGCGAATTGTGCGGTTGCAGTGATGGAACGAGCAAAATGGGAACGTCAGCAAGGGGAGCGGCGCCAGCTAGTAATATTGGGCCACATCATTACTCGCATCGTAACGACGGGTGAGGACACGAGGCATCGCGACGAGCCAGTCGAGATCGCACCGAGGCAAATTTGTACGGCGTATTCGGTGCGACGAGCGCATTGATTGCCGCGGCTACCGAAGGCTAGGATGAAAACTCGCGCCAAGAGGGGCTACGCGCGAGAGGCGGCTTCATTTCGCCGTGTCGATAACGACTGAGAATTACCGGAACGGGACTTCGAGACAGGCATGACGACGGAGGCCGCACAAATCATCGACAATGCCTCGCGGCAGACCACGGATCTGGAACAGCGACTGCGTCGTTTCTCGGAGGCAACGCTCGCCTTCAGCGCCGCAATCTCCGATCCGGAGCGCCTATTCGACATCATCGCCCGCCGGGTCGGGGATGCGCTCGACGGCAGCTGCGCCTTGTTGCTCCGCACCGACGACGGCAAGAGCTTCGTCCCGCGCGCCGTCTTCGACCCCGACCCGGACGTGCTGCGGTCCGTGCGTGAAGCGCTCGCCGAGCCGTACGAGCACGCCCTTCCTCCTGCGGCGAGGTACGAGCAGCTGACGCCGCTCCTGCTCGCGCCCCTCGACCGCGACGAGTCATACCGGCGCCTGTCTCCACGAGGCCTGTCGTGCTTCGACGAGCGCGGGCCCAGCAGCTTGGTGATTGCGCCACTGCTATCCAACGATCGAGCGATCGGAGAGCTGATCGTGACGCGCCTCCGCCGGCACGGCCCCGAACTCGATGCGCGCGACCTGGCCCTTATCACGCAGTTCGCGGACCACGCCACCCGGGCGATCGTCAATGCACGTAGCCACGTTTTCGCGCGATTGTCCGCCGACAGGGCACACGACGCTCTTCGCACTAGCGAAATTCGGTTCTCCGCGGTCTTCGCCTCGAACCTGGTCGGGTTGCTCGTCACGGACGTCGACGGTCGGGTACTCGAAGCGAACGACGAAGCGCTCCGACTCGTCGGTCACTCGCGGACCGAGGTCCTCGCCCCGGACTTTCTCTGGTCGATCTGGTCCGGCGGCGACGACTCCGACATTGCGATGTTGGCGATGCTCGAGGCGCAAGGCGTCGCGCCGGTCCGCGCGCACGAGTACCGGCGTCCGGACGGCAATTGGGTCTCTCTATCGGTCGGCTGCGCCCTTCTCGGGCCCGCCGACGGCGAACGCTTGTGGTTCATGCTCGACAAGACGGAGCGAGACCGCGGCGAGCGCGCGATTCAATATTTGCGAGAAGCGCGCGAGGCGGAGGCGTTTTTCAGAGCGTTCCTCGAGACGGCGCCCGACGCCGTCGTCATCGTCGACCAATCCGGCACGATGGTCCTCGTCAATGCCCAGACCGAGAAGCTTTTCGGCTACGGGCGAGAGGAGCTGTTGGGCCAACCCGTCGAAAAGCTCATTCCCACCCGGTTTCGCAATCGGCACCCGAACCATCGCTCGGCATTTTTCCAAGGGCCGAAGGCGCGGGCGATGGGCGGCGGGGTCCAGCTCTTCGGATTGAGGAAAGACGGTCGAGAGTTTCCGGTCGAAATCAGCCTGAGCCCGCTCGAGACCGAAGAGGGCATGCTCGTCTCCGGAGCGATACGCGACATCTCCGAGCGCCGCCGCGCGGAAGAGGTGCGGTTCCGACTCGCCGCCATCGTCGACTCGTCCGACGACGCCATCGTCGGCAAATCGCTGGGCGGCACCATCAACAGCTGGAATCAGGGCGCACACCGGATCTTCGGCTATTCGGCGGACGAGGCGGTCGGTCAGCCCAGCACGATGCTGCTGCCATTGGACCGCGAGGACGAAGAGCGCGGGATGCTGGCGCGCATCGCGCGGGGCGAGCGCGTCGAGGTCATCGACACGCTGCGCCGGCGAAAAGACGGCAGCATCATCCATGTTTCGGTGACGACTTCCCCGGTCTTGGACGCCGCCGGTGCCGTCGCCGGCGCGTCGACCGTCACGCGCGACATTACCGACAAGAAGCGCGCTGAGGACGCGCTCGCCCGCGCAAAGGAAGCCGCGGACGCCGCGAACCGCGAGCTCGAAGCCTTCAGCTACTCGGTCGCGCACGATCTGCGTGCCCCGCTTCGAGGGATGAACGGGTTCGCGCGGCTGCTCCTCGACGAATACAAGGACAAGCTCGACGCCGAGGGACAGGATTGGCTCCAAGAGATCCTGCTCAATGCACGCAAGATGGGCGCGCTGATCGACGCGCTGCTCTCGCTGGCCCGTTTGACGAAGCGGGATCCACGGCGCGAAATGGTCGATCTTTCGGCGCTCGTTCGTGAGGTCGCAACCCAGCTGAAGAGCACCGACCCGCAGCGCAAGGCTCACTGGGTCATCCAGGAAGGTCTGCATTGCGAGGCGGATCCCGTCCTCGTCCGCGCCCTCATCGACAACCTCCTCGGCAATGCGTGGAAGTTCACGTCCAAGGTCGACGAAGCGCGCATCGAGTTCGGGGCCCTGCCGAGGGGTACTGGACCCCGAACATTCTTCGTGCGCGACAACGGCGCGGGGTTCGATATGAGCTTTGCGGCGAAGCTCTTCTCCCCGTTCCAACGATTGCATACCGCAGAAGAGTTTCCCGGAACGGGAATCGGTCTCGCGACGGTCCAACGGATCGTCCTGCGGCACGGGGGCACGATTTGGGCGGAAGGCGCCGTCAACGAAGGCGCAACTTTCTACTTTGCTTTTCCGAGCACGGTCGCCGGAGCACGCGCATGAACAAGGCCATCCTTCTCGTCGAGGACAACGCGAGCGACGAGAAACTCACCGTCTTGGGCTTCAAGCGCTGCGGCGTTTTGAACGATGTCGTCGTCGTCCGTGACGGTGCCTCGGCGCTCGATTACCTCCACGCGACCGGAAAACACGCCGACCGAGACGTCCGTGCGCTCCCCCTGTTGGTCCTCCTCGACCTCAAGTTGCCCAAGATCGACGGCCTGGAGGTGCTCCGCCGCATTCGAGCCGACGAGCGCACCAAGTTTCTGCCCGTCGTGGTCCTCACTGCGTCCAAAGAGGAAGAGGACATCGTGCAGAGCTACTCGCTCGGCGCGAATGCGTACGTACGCAAACCCGTCGATTTCGGCGAGTTCGCCGAGGCTGCGCGGACCTTGGGCGTGTTTTGGCTGATGCTGAACGAACCGCCTCCCCCACGAGGCACGAGATGACGTCAGCCCTGCGAATCCTTCTCGTCGAGGACTCCGTCACCGATGCGAAGCTCGTCCTTCAGGAGCTCCGACGCACGGGCCGCCCGATCGAGTCGGAGCGCGTGGAGACGGCGGAGGCGATGAACCGCGCGTTGGATCGCGGTCATTGGGACCTCGTCATTTCGGATTGGTCGATGCCTCAGTTCTCCGCGGAGAGCGCGCTCGATGTCATGTCCGAGCGAAGGCTCGACCTCCCCTTCATCATCGTCTCCGGCACGATCGGTGAGGACACGGCTGTCGCAGCGATGCGCGCCGGTGCGCACGACTACGTGCTCAAAGACAAGCTCGGCAGGCTGATACCGGCAGTCGAGCGAGAGCTTCGCGAGTTCGCGGAGCGAGAGCGCCATCGCCACAACGAGGCACGGCGTATCGCGATGTTCGAGAGCGCCCTCGATGCCATCGTCGGCATGGACCACGCAGGGCGAATCACCGAGTTCAACCCTGCCGCGGAAAAGACGTTCGGCTACGGCCGCGAGGAGGTCGTGGGGCGCGAGCTCGCGGACGTCCTGATTCCGCTCGGGCAGCGCGAAAAACATCGCGCCGGGATTGCCCGCTTCATGGGTGGCGGCGGCGGTACGGTCATCGGAAAGCGCATCGAGGTGACGGCGCTGCGCCGCGACGGCACCGAGTTCCCGGCGGAGCTGTCGGTGACGCGGGTCGGCACCGAGACCCCGCCCGAGTTCATGGGCTTCATTCGGGACATCTCGGATCGAAAGCGCGCGGAGCTGGCTTTGCGCGAGAGCGAGGAGCGATTCACGCGTTTGTGCGACGCCGGCATCATCGGCATCACCGTCGTCGATTACAGCGGCAAGACCCACGTCGCGAACGACGCCTTCTTGTCGATGCTCGGCTACTCGCGCGAGGAGCTCCTCGGTGGGGCCGTTCGCTGGTCCGACATCACGCCGCCCGAATGGCGGGCCCGCGACGGCGAGGCCTTCGAGCAACTACGAGCCTCTGGCGTGGCCAATCCCTGGGAGAAAGAATTCGTTCGCAAGGACGGCTCACGGGTACCGGTCCTCATCGGCATGGCGCTGGTGTCGAATCCGACCTCGATCTGCTTCGTCGTGGACCAGAGCGAGCGACGGCGAGACCAAGAGGAGAAGGTTCTCCTCCGGTATGAAGCAACGCTCGAAAAGAGCAGCCGCATGACGGCGGAGCGCGCATTGCGAACCAGCGAAGAGCAGCTGCGCCACGTCCAGAAGATGGACGCGGTCGGCCGGCTCGCGGGGGGGGTCGCGCACGACTTCAATAACCTCCTATCGGTCATTCTCAGCTACGGCGAAATGATGCTGACGGATCTCCGCTCCGGCGACCCCATGCGCGGCGACGTCGAAGAGATCCGCAAAGCCGCGGCCCGCGGCGCTTCGCTGACACATCAATTGCTCCTCTTCAGCCGCCAGAAGGTCGCAGAGGCACGCGTCCTCGATCTGAACGAGGTGCTTTCCCAGATGGACCGAATGCTCCAACGGATTCTGGGTGAGGACATCGAGCTCGTCCTGGTACCGGCGAAGTCGGTCGGACGCGTCAGCGCGGACCCGACGCACATCGAGCAGGTGGTGATGAACCTCGTGGTGAACGCGAGGGATGCGATGCCGAGGGGTGGCAAGCTGACGATCGAGACGTCGAACGTCGATCTCGACGAGCACTATGCCCAGCACCACTTCCCCGTAAAGCCGGGCCCACACGTCATGATGGCCGTCAGCGATACAGGCGTCGGGATGGATAAGACGACGCAAATGCGAATCTTCGAGCCCTTTTTTACGACGAAAGGCGTCGGCAAAGGGACGGGCCTCGGTCTGTCGACCGTCTTCGGCATCATTCAGCAGAGCGGCGGCAACATTTGGGTCTACAGCGAGCCGGGCAAAGGAACCACCTTCAAGATCTACCTGCCGCGGGTGGAGGCGGATGTCGACATACCACAGCCGGTCGCGCCGCCGGCGACGTCGCGCGGGACGGAGACCCTCCTCGTCGTTGAGGACGAAGAGCAAGTCCGAGCCATCGTCCTGAATGCACTTCGAAGGCACGGATACCACGTGATCGCCGCTCGGAATGCGGGGGAGGCACTTCTCATCTGCGAGACCCACGCGGACCCGATCGATCTGTTGCTGACCGACGTCGTCATGCCCGAAATGAGCGGTCCGGACCTCGCGCGCCGCCTGGTCGTGACCCGCCCGGGGATGAAGGTCGTTTGTATGTCCGGATATACCGACGACAGCATCGTTCGACACGGTGTCCTCGAGTCCGGCATGGCCTTCATTCAAAAACCCATTACCCCATCCCTGCTCACCAAGAAGATCCGTGAAGTCTTGGATCAACCCGGCACGACCTCTCCGAAAGAAGGAACGAAATGAACACTGAGCCGAGCAACGCTCCGCGTGCACTCGTCGTGGACGACGACGACGCGCTCCTCCGCATCCACGCGCGCGCTCTCTCGCGGGAAGGGTATCAGGTCGAGACGGCGCCGAACGGCGACGCGGCGGAGCAAGCGCTGAAGCGCTCGCCCTTCGACGTCATCCTGAGCGACATCGACATGCCGGGGATGAATGGGATCACCCTGCTCGAGCGCGTGCGGTCGTATGACCTCGACGTGCCGGTCGTGCTCATCACCGGTTTGCCGTCGGTCGAGACCGCGATGAAAGCGATGGAGCACGGAGCGCTCCGATACATGACGAAGCCGGTCGAGCTGCAGGCGCTCGTCAAGGTCGCGAACGATGCCGTTCGTCTTCACCAAATCGCGAAGGCGAAGCGGCGAGCTCTCGATCTCGCGGGCGGCGTGGAACGGCTGGTGGGCGATCACGCGGGGCTCGTTGCGAGCTTCGGCCGCGCGCTCGACTCCCTCCATATCGCGTTTCAGCCGATCGTCTCTTGGTCGAACAAGAGCGTCTTCGCATACGAGGCGCTGATGCGCTCGCGCGAGCCGAGCCTGCCCCACCCGGGAGCGGTGCTCGATGCCGCGGAGCGCCTCGACCGATTGCACGAGCTCGGTCGGAAGGTCCGGACGCTCGCCGTCGAGCCGCTCTCACAGGTGCCCGACGACGTCCTCTTGTTCCTCAATCTACACCCACATGATTTGCTGGACGGCGAGCTGTTGAACGCCGCGAGCTCTGTCACCAATGTCGCAAAGCGAATCGTCCTCGAGGTGACGGAGCGTTCTTCGCTACAGGGTTTGCATGATTTGCAATCTCGCGTCGCCTCGCTCCGTGAGCTCGGGTATCGCGTCGCCATCGACGACCTGGGGGCCGGATATGCGGGGCTCGCGAGCTTCGCCCTCCTCGAGCCCCAAGTCGTGAAGCTCGACATGGCGCTCGTCCGCAACGTCGATCGCGAGCCGCAAAAGCAGACTCTCGTTCGGACGATGATCGCCATGTGCAAGGAGCTGGGCATTTGGGTCGTCGCGGAGGGCGTCGAAACGGCCGCGGAAAGGGACGAGCTAATTCGAGCGGGATGCGACCTTATGCAGGGCTACTTCTTCGCCAAGCCGGGCCCAGCCTTCCCGACGCCGAACCTCTGAGGCCTTGTCCTGTTGGGGATCGCCCTGCCCCGGGCGATCTTCGGTACGCGACACACCGAAGTGCTTCACGTAGGTCGCGATCGACTCACGGATATCCTGCGCGAGCTCGGAGAACTCGATGCCGAGCGCGCAGCGGCGCCCGCCCTTGATCCACCGAACGACGCCCGACGCCGTGACGACTCGGCCGGTCGTCGGTAGCGCGAAGCGCACCATCACCGTCTCGGAGGCGCCCTCGTTCGGGACCGCGGCGTCGCCGGCTCGCGGGACCACCAGCAAGAGGCCTCCCTCGCTGATGTCCTCACTGCGGGCGTCGATGTGCGTGCCGTCGGCGCGAACGAGGCGGACCGGCGTGATGAACGGGGCGCGCTGGTGGCGCCGGCGGGAGACGACCGGGGCGCTCGTCATGAGCTGCATCGACGCCCCCGGATCCTGGCTGGTGAGCGCGGAACGAGCGTCACCGAGGAGCGCCTTCAGAAATTCGCCCATCGTGGCAAATCGGTCTTCGACCGCGGGCATCATGGCAATCGCGATCGCGTCTGCCACGAGGGGGTCGATCCCCGGAACCACCTTGCGCAAGTCCAACATGGTCGACGGCCCGGCGAGGCGCGACGACAGGGACGGCGCATTGCCGGTGAGGCATTCGTAGAGGACCGTAGCGAGCGCGTATTGGTCACTCCGCGGATCGACCGTCTCCACCTGAGTCAACTGCTCGGGGGCGACGTAGTCGAGCGTTCCCAACAGGTCCCCCGCTTTGGTGAGTCGGGCGGCGGCGTCGCCGCCGAAGGTGCTGCCGGCTTTTCCTGCAATGCCGTAATCGATGACTTTGATTTCCTCGACACCGGAGCGGCCGCGCGCGACGAAGATGTTGCTCGGCTTGATATCTCGGTGGACGACGCCCTCGGCGTGTGAGGCGATGAGCGCCTCGCCGACTCTGCGCGCGACCTGCAGCGCCTCCTCGAGGCGCAATGTGCGACGCGAGGCGAGGATGCCGTCGAGGGTCCTACCGTCGAGCATCTCCATGACGAGAAACGGGCCGTAGAGCGGGTCGATGCCGGCGTCGTGAATCTCGACGATGTTGCGATGGCGAAGGAAACCGACCGCCTTCGTCTCCTGGATCAGGCGCTTGCGCGCGAGCTGGACGTTCTGCGAGTCGCTCGGCACGCACTTGACCGCGACCACGCGGCCCGTCGCCCGGTGGCGTCCCTCGTAGACGACCCCCATCCCTCCCCTCGCGATCTCGCGCAATAGGTCATAACGCTCGCCAACCTGTCCAATCGTCCTCATGGTCTCGCTCACGACTCCCTCCCGTTCTTGGTTGTCGAAACTGCCTCGCTGCATGCGTCTACAATCGGCTCGCGGCGCAAAACGGTAGGGACCGCGTTCGTCACGAGAATCGTCCAGCCTCGTCCTGAGAATGCGGATCGCACCGCTCCGACCTTTAGTTGCTATCTCTCGATCCGGGTCGTGCGCGGGACCGGCGGCGCAACGTCCGCGGGGCCGGCGCACGAACTGCGCACGTCCGAGCACCCGGGCCCGGGGAGCCGCATGGCGGCGGGTGGCGTTGCGATTGCTGCGATCGCGGCCCATGGAGACGCGAGCTCGCGACCCGCTTCGCAACGATCGGGCCCGCTCGGCGCCCGGGCCCGAAAGGCGACCATGAAGGTGCCGTCGGGAGACGGCGCCCCTCAGCGTCTCAGCGGCTCAGCGGCTCAGCGGCTCAGCGTCGCGCGACGCGCGGCTTGTTGCCGCCGATTCGCATGCAGCTCGGCTCGTGGCCTTCGACACACGCCTGTACGTAGAGCGCGACCGACTGGCCCGACCGATCTCGCTCGGCCAGCTCGAAGCACGACAATGCGTCGCCGCCGGAGCAGCCCTTCGAGAGCGTCGACGAAACGAGCTCGGGCGATGCGGACGGGTCCTTTGCCATCATGCGGGCGAGCTCGCCGCACCCGCTCGGCTCACCGGCGTCGCACGCCGCCGTGAAGAGCGAGCGCGCAGATGCCATATCGGCACCGTTCGACGGATCGAGCGCGAGGCGGCCGAGGTTCACACAGCCTCGTTGATTGCCATCCTTGCACGCGCGGCTGTAGAGGTTCCGCGCGGCCGTGAAGCTCTTCGGCCCTGCGACGCCCATTTCCTTGACGACACCGAGCGCACTGCAGGCGCCGGCATCGTGGGCCCGGCAACCCAGCTCGAGCTCGGCGACCACCTGCTCGGCGGCCTCGGGGTTGGGGTTTCGTCGCAGGGAGTTTTCGACGCAGGCTTGCGCGTCGTAGCCGTTGCTCCGGTCGAACATCGAGGCGCCACAGCCGGATGCACCCGCGAGCACGCCGATCACGACGGCGAAAGAGCCCGCGCCCCGAACGGTCGATCCAAACGAAACCCAGCCTGCGTCCGCGATCTTCATGAAGTCTTCTGCGATCCTCCGCGGACGTGGACGGATCGGTTCGTGACCGGCTTAAGCCTCTCTACGACGCTGCGGCCTCGAAGGGACGCGCCGTCGCGACGCGATCCTTTCCGGCGCGCTTTGCATCGTAGAGCGCTCGGTCGGCCGCCTCGATGAGGTCGTCCGGTGTGCGGATGGCGTCGTCTTCGGTCGACGCGGTGCCGACCGACAGCGAGATCTCGCCCGGAGGGCCCCATGCCTTTCGCTCGGCGTGGAGCCGCTCCCGAATGCGTTCGAGGACGACTTTGCTTTTGTCGAGCGGGGTGTGGGGCAGGAGCAGGGCGAACTCGTCTCCGCCGAGCCTCGCAGCGAGATCCACCTCGCGGATGTTTCCTCGCACCAGATCGGCGACGCGCCGGAGTGTCTCGTCGCCTGCCCCGTGGCCATACCGGTCATTGACCTGTTTGAAGTAGTCGACGTCGATGAGGGCGCAGGAGACCGGGTAGCCGTACCTTTTGGCGGCCGCCCACTCACGCCGGAGCACGTCGGAGAAGCGGCGCCGATTCACGAGGTTGGTGACGACGTCCGTCATCGCGAGGTGCTCGGTCTTCGTCAACATCCCTTCCAGCTCGGCGTTGCGCTTGCGCAAGTCTTGTCGATCCGCGCGATTGCGCATCGCTGCATAGATACGAGCCTCGAGCTCGTCGTCGTCGTACGGCTTCGGCAGGTAGTCGTCTGCGCCGACGTGCAACCCCTCGACACGCTCTCTCACCTGGCCTTTGACGGTCAGCATGATGATCGCCATGTCGCGGGTGGTATCGGTCAGCCGCAGCCACCGACACACGCTGTAGCCGTCGAGATCGTCGAGGACGACGTCGAGAATGACGACGTCGGGGCGTTCGGCCTTGATGACTCGGAGCGCGTCGAACCCACCGGTGGCTTCGATGACGGAATACCCACGGCTCCCCAGCAAACCGACCAGATGGGCCCGTTGCTGGGTCGAATCCTCCACGACGAGCACTTTGGCTTTCACTGTGCCCCGTCGGGACGACACGTTGCCCGAGGGGCTTAACCCCCCAACGCCGTTTCGGGCGAGCAAGGGGGCCGGATCGAGCGGAACGCCGCGCTGGACGTGGGTCCAGCACGCCCCTGCCCCTCACGACCGTACCGCTGCAACGATGCAGCACTGGACGTCGGCCGAGCATTGTCGCGAGCCAGCACGTGCACCTCGGGCGATTGAGGCGATCGCGGCGGTCAACTGACACTCTCATCAGTTCGTCGTTCGTGTGGCGCTCATCGATGCCACGCCGGATTCATCACGCCACGGTCGGAGGCGTGTACGCCGCGATGCGAAAACGGACTACGGACCATCAGGCGGGGCACGTGGTTTGCGGTGTAGGGTGCGCGCCGCGAACCGGGCCGTTGCCGGAATGGGGTAACGCGATCGGCCGCGACCAACGAGAACGAGATCGTATTCGAGCGCGATCATAATTTTCGCCTGATCGTGACGAGAGCGATCGAGCAGCCCTTTCGGAAACCGAGAGGAGGCTTCCGTGGTCATTGGAGAAACATTTCACGCCGCCGACCTGGCGCGCCCCCTGGTGCTGTTGGTCGGTACCGATCCATCGACGCTCCGTCTCACAAGCGACGCGCTCGAAGCCCATTATCGTGTCGAGACCGCCTCTCGAACGAGCGAGGCCGTGACCAAGGCGTGTGTTTTACCTGTCGATCTCGTCGTCTGCGATATCGACGGGCCGGCGACCCGCGCGCTCGAGATCGTGCGATCGATCCGAGAGCAGACGGAGCTCGACGCGACCCCCATCGTCCTCCTCGGCAACGAAGCGGACGTGGAGCTGCGCTCGGCGCTTCTGCGCCGAGGAGCGAACGATTACGTCGTCGAGCCTTATACGACCGAAGACTTGCAAATACGGATCGACAACCTGCTACGGACGAAGCAGATCTTCGAGACTTGCCTCTCCCTCGAGGCGGAGCTCGATACGCGGCGCGCGTCTCCCGAGGCCATCGCAAAGCAGCTCCACGAGGCGCACGAGCAGCTCGACGCCTTCACGTCCTCGGTCGCGAATGATTTTCGTACACCGCTTCGAGCGATTGACGATTTTGCGGACAGCGTAGAAGACGAGCGTGGGGAAGCGCTCGACGAAGAGGCGCGACGTTGTTTCGACAGGGTGCGCATCGCGGCGGGACGCGTAACGGCGCTCATCGACGCGCTGGTCCAGCTCTCCCGCGTGGCGCACGCGCCGCTGAGCCTCGAGCGCGTCGACCTGACCGTCATCGCACGGACCGTGCACGAGCAGCTGGCCAGAAGCGATGCCTCTCGAAGCGTCGCTCTCGTCGTCCCCGACGGCCTCTGGGCTCAAGGAGACCGCCGGCTCGTCACGATGTTGATCGAGCAGCTGATCGGCAATGCCTGGAAGTTCACGGCCGGTCGCGACGATGCGCATATCGAGCTCGGCATCGAAGACGGACAAGACGACGTCTTTTATTACATAAAAGACAACGGAGTAGGCTTCGACACGAAGGACGCAAACAAGCTATTTGCACCCTTCAAAACACTACATGGGTCGGAATATGGCGGCGTGGGCATCGGATTGGCGATTGCGCATCGAATCGTGGCGCGCCACGGAGGTATGATTCGAGTCGACGGCGCGGAGGGCACAGGCGCGACGTTCCGCTTTTCGCTCGGGGCTTTCCTCGGGTAGCACTCAATGCCCGGGCATCGAAACATCGGCCGTCGCGGGCAATTCTCCCATTCGCCATCGAGCGAGGCGGCCCAGCGTTTCGTCGAGTAGCTGGGCTGCGCGGGCGTCGGACGCCGCTTCCGTGTAACAGCGGAGCTCGGGAGCGTTGCCCGAAGGGCGGACGTGAACGACGTCCCCCGATGCGAGGACGAGGCGAAGGCCGTCGGTGGTATCGAAGGAGCGCGCAGCTTCCGTGTCACCGACGAAGGCGCGGCGCGCACCTTCGATGCCCTCCGCGCGAATACGGGCTAGGCGCCGCGCCGAGAGCTCGGTGGGAAAACCGGAGAGGCGACCGCTCTTGCTGAACCGCGGGGGAATCGAGCGCGCGAGCTCGGAGACGCGAAGGCCATGGCGCCGGGCCTCGCGAAGGACCGCGCAGATGACGATGGTTGCGTCGCGGGTCGGAAGCGCCGGCAGGCAGGCATCGGCATCTTCGAGCTGAAGGTCGCTCGCGGTGAGAAAGCCGCCGTTTGCCTCGTAGCCGACGACCCTGCGCCGCCCCGCGCGGACGGCCTCGGCCATTGCGGCGACGACGTAGGGAGAGCCGACGCGCGTCCTCACGATCTCGTCGCACAGGCGAGCGTGCTCCAGCGCGGTGCTCGACGTGATGGGCGTCACGACGGTGGAAGCACCGACGTAACGAGCGCAGAGCAAGCCGAGCACGTCACCGCGCAGCCAAACGCCGCGCTCGTCCGACACGAGCGGGCGGTCGCCGTCGCCGTCCGTCGACACGATGGCGTCGAATCGGCCCTGCCGCGCAAACGACGCCGCTAGATGGATATCGCGGGCATCGAGCGCCTCGGTGTCGACCGCCACGAACGTATCCGAGCAGCCGAGGAGCTCGACCCGCGCGCCGAGGCCCTCGAGCACGCGACACAGATGCTCGCGCCCTGCCGCGCTGTGGCCGTAGACACCGATTCGAAGCCCGACGAGCGCGGCTTCAGGGAACGCACGAACATAGCGCTCGACGTACGCAGCGCCGGCGTCGGCGCGCTCGATCGCGGGCAGCGTCGGCGACGTGCGCGCCCCACCATCGACGTGCGCGTCGAGGATCGCGAGCTCGTCGTCTTTTCCGATCTCCCCCGCCCTTCCGAACAGTTTGATGCCGTTTCGGTCCGCCGGGATGTGGCTTCCGGTCACCATCGCCGCGGGGATTCGACGCTTCATCGCCCAGCTTGCGATCGCCGGTGTCGGGACGACGCCGAGATTGATCGAACGAAAGCCGAGCTTCTCCGCCGCCGCCGCGAGGCTCGCGACGATCGCCGGCGTGCTCGCGCGCCGGTCGCCGCCGAGCGCGATCACCCGGCGCTGACCGCTCGGCTCGGTCGAAGCCAACCGGTGGAGGAACCCATGCAACAAGGCGTGACACGCGGTTTCGTCGAAATCGCAGGCCAGGCCCCGCACACCGCTCGTGCCGAACCGGAGCGAGCCGCTTTCTAGAATCTCTCGGACGCAGACCATGTCGAACGCGGGAGCGGCGCGTTTGGGTCGTAACTGAAGGGCGCAAAAGCTGCGCCCCAGACGGCAAGAGCTGCGTCGCTGAATTGCGCGACTTTCCGGGGTTAAGGTCCGCGGGGCGCGCGCCGATCGAGGGGGTGCCGCCATGCCCCGCGCCCCGCACGACATCCCGATCGACAGCGCGCTCCGGTCGAGCCCTCCCAGCGTGAACGCCGCGTCGGCGATCGACTGGCTCGCGCTGCGTGAGGTGTGCGGAGGCGACGAGACCGAGTCGGTCGATCTCGCGGAGATGCTCGCGGGGCTGTTTCTCGAAAGCGCGCCGAGGCGGATTGCGCAGCTCGATCATGCGCTCGCGGCCAACGACGCAGAGGCGGCGAGCTTCGCAGCGCACGCGCTGCACGGCGCCGCGCGCCAGATCGGCGCCGGTCGCCTCGCGCGCTTGGCCGCCGAGCTCGAGCGAACCGGGGCTGTACCCAACGGCGGCCGATCCCAGGCGATCGCCCATCTCGACGACGAGCTCGCGCGGGTGCGCGCCGAGCTCTCGAAGCTGTTTCCACGATTGATTCGAAAAGAGGACTTTTGACATGAACAAGCCGTCGTACCTCCGAGACATCTCCGTCCTCGCGCTGCCGCCGCGGGTGAACGCATCGAACATCGACGAGGTCGTCGCGGCGATGGGGCAGCTCGGCGCCCGGCGCGTCGTCCTCGACCTGGGAGCGACGGTCGGCGTCGATTCGACTGCCCTCGGCGCCATCGTGAAGTTCTACCGCGAGCAGCTCGATGCCGGCGGCGAGCTCGCCCTCGCTCGTCCGAGCGAAGGTGTTCGTCGCGTGTTGAAGGTGACGCGCCTCGAAGAGGTGCTGGTGACGTTCCCCTCCGTCGAAGCTGCCTCTGCGCCGGGAGCGGTCGCGTCGTGAGCTCGACGTCACCGCAGCTGCGTGCAGAGGTCGGCCTCGAGCCGCCGACCATCCTCGTCGTGGACGACGAGGAGCTGAACCGCGAGCTCTATCGCCGCCTGGTGCTTCGCGCGGGCTACAACGTCTGCGTCGCGAGCGACGGCGAGAGCGCGCTCGAAGCCGTGCGCCGGAACGCACCCGACGCGATCCTGCTCGATTTCCGCATGCCGCGCATGGATGGGCCGGCCGTCCTTCGAAAGCTTCGGGCGGATGCGCTGCACGCCGATCTGCCCGTCATTCTGCTCACCGCCGAGAGCGAGAGCGAGCGCATCGCCGAGGCCTTCGATGCAGGCGCGGACGACTACCTGCTGAAGCCCGTCGACACGCGGATCCTTCACGCCCGGATCCGATCGACGTTGAGCTCGCGAGAATATGCGCGGCGGATCCGCGTCGCTGCCGAGCGCGAGCGCTCGCAGGAGGTGCTCCGCAATCAGCTGCTCGCCGACCTGCGCGAGGCGCGCGACGTTCAGCGCGCGCAGCTGCCGGCGCTCCCCCGCCGATTCGACGGCGCGTGGGTGAGCGGCGCGGTCGAGCCGTGTGGGCACGTCGGCGGGGATCTCATCGACGTGACGGAGCTGAGCGACGGCTCGTTCGTCGCGACGCTCATGGACGTCGCCGGGCACGGGACCGGCGCGGCGCTCATCGCGAGCGCGATCCGGGCCCAGTTGCGCGGTCTGCTCGCGGCGCATGACCTACCCGAGGCGATCGCGATGCTCGATCGATGGCTGCTCGCCGAATCGGCAGCACGTCACGTGTGCATCGGCGCCATCAAGATGCGGGGCCGCTCGTTCACGATGTTGAACGCGGGCTTGCCCGCGATCTGGGTCGGCGGGCGCGAGAAGCCGCGCATGCTGGTGCCGTCCGCCAGCCCACCGCCGGGGTTGTTCAAGGCGCGGAAATACGAGGTCACGCAAGGCGTCCTCGAGCCGGGCGAGATCATCGCGGTCGTCAGCGACGGCGTCACCGAGCCGTTCGGCTTCATCGACGAGGTCGACGGTGTCGTGCCGAAGATCCTCGGTGCCATCGGCGACGGCGCCCCGCACAGCGGCGACGTCGCCTCGAGGATTCGCGCTCTCTTCGATGGCGCAGAGCAACCCGACGACGCGACCGCGTTGCTGATTGGAGCCGCGTCGTGAGCGCGACCGTGGCGTTCCCCTCGCGGCTGTCTTCGATCGGCCCCGCTCTCGACTGGGCGCGCGCGCGCGTCGAGGCGTGGGTGCCGGAGGACGTCATCGAGCTCGGCCTCGTCGAGGCGGTGACGAACGCGATCGTCCACGGAACCGACACGAGCCTGTCCGACATCACGCATCGCTTCGAGCTCGCGATCCGCTGCGACGAGGAGAGGCTCGCGATCGAGGTGCGCTGGTTCGGACGCTCCTGCCCAGCTGCGCGGCGAGCACCGACACTGCCCGACGATCCGTGCGCGAGCCACGGGCGGGGCCTCGCGATCCTCGCTGATTCTTTTCACCGCGTCGTCTGGTCACCCGACGGCATGGCCATCCGCCTCGAGTTGGGATCCAGGCCGTCCCGAATCGGGGACTCTGCAGCTCTCTGGCCTTGCGAAGGGACTTGAATCGATGACGACGATACTTGACGACCACGCCCGGACGGCGGGGCGCGTTCGACGAATGACCTGGACCGCGATCGCGACGCTCTTCGTCGCAACCGCGGCCTCGTGCACGCCCGCGGAGACCGCGGAAGCGACACCGGAAGAGACCGAAGAGCCTGTCTTCCAATACGCGACGGTCACCGGCGCGGACCTTGCCATGACGGTGCAGTCTGAGGGACGTCCCCTCGCGGATGTCCTCGTGCACATCCGCCGAGTCGGCACTGATGGTGCTTCCGGCACGCTCATCGCAACGGCGCGCACCGACGAAAGCGGTCACCTCGGCGCGCTGCTGAGCATCGAGAGCGAGCTCGACGAGATCGAGCTCGTGGTCATCAAGCCGGGCTACCTCGGGCCGATGAACGAAGAGACGCGCCGGCAGCTCGGCGCGTTCGCGCCGGCCGCGCGCTTTCGTGTCGCCGTCGAAGACCTCGCGGACGTGCAGCTGGATCTGGAGAAAGCCCAATGAAGTGTCGAAGATTTTTGCGCGCAGCTCCGCTGGTCGCCTTGGCGGCGGGCGCGGGTGCTTCGGTCGCGTTCGGTCAAGTGACCGAGCGCATGTTCGTGGACAGTGGGCTCGCGATCCCGCAGAGCGTGCTCGCGACCTGCGGCGCCGTGCTGCCGGAGTCGAGCAACGTCGGTGCGTCGTTTCTGTCGGGGACGTACGATCCGAACCTCGTCGTGACGGCTCCCGCGCACGTGTTCATCACCTTCGTGCACGAGGGAGCGGGCTACAAGAACTCGCTCGGGTACTTCACGTACACGACGAACGCGCAGGGGATCTCGATCACCTCCAGGCAGCTCGTGTTCCCGAACGCGTCGTTCGCGGATCCGACGAAGGGTCTCGGCGGTGGCGGCAAGCTCGCGTCGGGCGACACGGTGACGCTGCGTGACGCAACGGGTGCACCGCGCATCTTCCAGCCCAACGAACGCATCGGATTTTTCCTCGTCGCGGACGGTTGGAACGGCACCGGCGTTCGTGGTTGGAACGAGGCGGCGCCGGCGATTCCGTCGACGTCGGCCGCGACCAACGCCGCGGGCCGCGTCTTCACCTCGATCGATCCGATGAACCCCGAGGCCTCCGCGGGGCGGTCGGACCTGTCCCGCCACATCGCGATGATGCGCATCGACGGCACGCCGGGCTTCCTCGACGGCAACGACTTCTTGTTGATGGGCTTCGAGGATCAGCGCCGTGATACCGGCTCGGACAACGACTTCAACGACCTCGTCTTGATCATCCAGAGCGATCCGGCCGACGCCGTGATCTCCAACGTGCCGCTGTACGAAGCGGAGAATCCCGATCCGGATGGGGACGGCGTCCAAGGGCTCGCGGACTTCTTCCCGAACGACCCGGAGCGCGCCTTCATCGTCCGAACACCCACGACCGGCTGGCAGACGCTCGCCTTCGAGGACACGTATCCGCACCTCGGCGACGGCGACTACAACGACTGCGTCGTCGATCTCGCCTTCGAGGAGGTCCTTCGGGCGGACGGCGCGCTCAAAGATCTGTCGGGCACGTTCCACCTCGTCGCGCGCGGCGCAAACCTCGATCACGCGCTCGGTGTGAACATCCCGGGCATGCCGTCGAACGCCGGCGGAACGATCGACTACGAGCGGTTCGCGCCGGACGGGACGCGTTCGTTCGATGCCGGTGCGTCGATCGCAAACCGTTTCGAGGGCGCAGGCGCGGCGCACGCGCTCCTCATCGACGACGTGTTCACGAGCACGAAGGCCGCCTTCACGGACGATGCGCACGTCTACACCAACACCCAGACCCTCGGAGGATTCAGCCCTCCCGCGTCTTCTCGCTTCAAGGTCACCTTCGACGAAGCGATTCCGCGTGCTCCCCTCGGCACGGCGCCGTTCGATCCTTACCTCGCGGTTCAGCACGAGGAGGAGTCGTGGGACATCCACCTGCCCGGCAAGAGCGGCCTACCCGGACGGCCTGATTCTCTTCCGGAGGAGAGCGGCGCGAGGAGCTTCACCGATGCCGACGGTTATCCGTTCGCGATGCTCCTGCCGACGGCGTTCCGGTATCCGCTGGAGCGCGTCCGCATCGACACCGCGTACCCCTCGTTCACGACGTGGCGTTCGAGCCAGGGCGTGCAGGCAAAGACCTGGTACGGCTCGCCGAGCTCGGCGACGCCCGCTCGGGTGATCGCGCCGCTCAGCGAGACGTTGCGCTCGCGGCCGTGGACCATCACCTCGACGAGCGCGCAATGAACGGCGAGCGCTTGCACATCGCACACGTCCTTCGGAAGCTCGACGCGCGGGCGTGGGGCGGCACCGAGACGCACGTCGGAGCGATCACGCGACACCTTCGGGCGTGTGGGGTCGACAGCGACGTGCACGCACCGCTCGGAGGCTCGGGCGAAGATGGGCCTTTCGACGCGTACGTCTCGGTCCGACGATTCAAGGCGTACAACCCGTTCGTTGGTTCGCACGAAGCGCGCGAGCGGCTCTGGCAGACGGGCGGCAGCATCGTCTCGATCGAACATCCGCTGATGCTCGCGCGGGATAAAACGCTGGATCTGGTGCATCTGCACACCGCCGGTCGCATCGGCGGCGGCGTGCGGACCGCGATGCGGATCACCGGACGCCGCTACGTCGTCAGCGTCCACGGACCGCTCGCGGCGGACGCGGCGTTCCTGGAAAAGGAGACACGGGCGCGCCTGCGCGGCACCCTCGACCTGGGCAAAGTCGCAGGGCTCGCGCTCGGTGCGCGGCGCGTCCTGGACGACGCGGCGCGGGTGATCGTCTTCAACGAAGCGGAGCGGCGCGCGCTCGAGCCCCGGCTCGGCTCGCGCGTCGTACGCATGGATCACGGCGTCGACATCGCGAGGTTCACATCCGGCGATGCGCGGTGCGCCCTCGATCGCTGGCCTGCGCTCGCGGGCAAGCGCGTCGTCTTGCAGGTCGCGCGGGTCTGCCGTCAAAAGAACCAACGTCTCGCCGTCGAGGCGCTGGCACGCGCCGGCGTCGACGACGCGGTGCTCGTGCTCGCCGGTGCGGAGACGGACCCGGGCTACGCCAAAGAGGTTGCCGACGCCGCTGCGGCAGCAGGCGTTTCGGACCGCGTCCATTTTCTCGGCAACGTAGACCCGGCGCACGTGCCGGATCTGCTCGCGCTCGCAAGCGTCGTCATCGTGCCCTCGGAGCACGAGGCGTTCGGGCTCGCGGTGATCGAAGGCTGGGCGGCCGGTCGCGCGGTCTTGTTCTCACGCATCGCGGGCATGGTCGACATCGCGGACAATCTCGGTGATCGATCCCCGGCGCTACCCGCCGACGATGCGTCGGCTTGGGGGAATGCGCTCGGACGCACGCTCCGTGACGAGCGACAACGGTCGGCGTACGCGGCCGAAGGGCAGCGCATCGCAAAGGCCCGCTACGACTGGGGAAACGTGACGCGCTCACTCGCGGCTCTTTACCGCGACGTGCTGCGTGCCGCTCCTCGAGTCGTGGCGGGCACATGAGCACTCGACGAGCAATCTCCGTACTTTCGACGATCGGCGTTCTCTCCTGGTGTTGCGCAGCGGAGGCTGCGCCTCTCGTCATCCCCTCCGAAGCATCCGAAGGAGGACCCGGCGCCGCCGGAACGGGCGCGTGCGCCCTCGCGCGCAAGGCCTCCGACGGCAACTGGATCTCCGAGCTGAACGACGCGCTGCTCTTGCTCGGAAAGCCGCTCGACCAGACGGCCGGCGAGCGGGTCTTCACCGTCACGACGCCGGACTACACGAACGGCACGATCGACTCGCTCGGCGACTTCATCAAGAACGTGCCGATGCCGTTCAGCCCGTCGGGAACGCCCTTCGGGGACGGACAGCGCATCGCGATGCGGTGGAAGGGGCTGCTGCGAATCACCAATCCCGGGACGTCGACCTTGGCGATCCGCTCGGACGACGGCTTCCGACTCAAGATCGGCGGCGAGGTGGTGCTCGAGCACGTCGGCGTTCAAACATCGAAGGTCGCATCGCGACAGATCACGTTCGACGCGCCGGGACGATACCCGTTCGAGCTCGTCTACTTCGAGAACCTGACCGACGCGGTCATCGAGTGGTCGGCGGCACCCGGTCTGCGACCGGAGGTCTACGAATCGGAGACGTTGCCTTCAGGCTTCGTGCTGCTTCCGACGGCGATGTTGCTCCCTCCGATGAGCGACCCGGCGACCTGTGGGCCGAGCTGTTTGCCGTGCGAACCGGAAGCACCGTTCTGCATCGATGGTGAGTGTGTGGACGATCCGTCGATCGGAATGGGCGGTGGCGACGCCGGTGGTGGAGATGTCGGCGGCAGCGGCGGAGCGAGCAGCGAGGGCGGCGCGACGAGCGTCGGGGGCTTCGACCAAGGAGGAGCCGGTGCGGGTGGCGAGCTCGCGGCCGGAGGCGGCTGGCAAAACGGCTCCGGCGGCTCGCCGGTGGTCACGCCCGAAGGCGGCTCTGGTGGCTCGGCCGACGCCGACGGCGGCGACCCGTCGCTGTGGGGCTCGTCGGTGGGCTCGTGCACGGCCTCCGCGACGTCCGACGCGAACCTCGGGCTCGGGTTGGTCGCTCTTGCGCTCATCGCGCTCGGCAGGCGGCGCCAATGAGCCGCGCGATCCGTATCGCATTGTCGGCGAGCGTTTCGCTCGCGGCGCTCTCTCTTCACACCTCGGCGAGCGCGCAGACGGTCCGGCTCGACCGATTCACGCCGGCACCGGGCAACGAAGGCCTCTTTCAGGTCGAAGGTCCGCCGGAGCCCGGCCCGCCCGTCGTCTCCGCCGTCGCCGAGCATGCGTTCGCGCCGCTGGTGCTGCGCAACGCGGCCGGCGAAGCAGCCCAGGTGGTCCCTTCGCAGACGGTGATCCATGCGGTCGCCGACCTTCGCGCCGCGGAGTTCCTGCGGTTGTTCGCGAGCTTTCCGTTCACGGTCGCAGCGAGCGATCCCGAGGGCGCAGCGTCCGCCTTTGCGCACGAGGAAGGAGATCGCGTTGCGCGTGCAGGCCTCGGCGATGCCGTCGTCGGGGCGCGCGTCGCGTTCGTGAATACCGCCGTCGTGGACGCCGGCGCATCTGCATCGATCACCGTTCCGACTGCGACAGGGAGCTACTGGAACGGCAGCGGCTCGTTCACGTTCGAGGGCCGGCTGACCGGTGCCCTCCACGTCGGGATGGTCGACCTGCTGTTGAACCTCGGCGCGCGGAGCCGTCCCGAACAAGAGATCTACAACGTGACGGTCGGACCGGAGATGACCGCGGGCCTCGCCGCGCGTGTGACACCGGTCGAATGGCTCGAGCTCGGTGTGGAAGCGCTCGCCGACACGGGTCTGCTCGAAGCGAGCGTGTTTCAGGAAGCGTCGTCGCGCATCGAGATGCTGGCGCGCGCGCGCGTCTCGCCTTGGGAGAGCTGGGGCTTCGACGTGGGCGGCGGATTCGGCCTCGTCGACGGGTACGGGACCCCTGCGGGTCGTCTGCTGACCTCCGTCACGGTTCCGCTTCCGCCGTACGTCGGCCAGCGCGCGGCACCACCCGCTTCGCCGACACCCGCTCCCGCAACGCCTGCTGTGCCGCCTGCCGACCACATCGCTTCGGACCGTGACGGCGATCACATCCCGGACAAGCAGGACCAGTGTGTCGACACACCTGAAGATGCGGACGGCGTGCTGGACGAGGACGGCTGTCCCGACACCGACCGCGGACGCTTCTCGGGGGTAGAGCCCGGACGCCTGCGTGCCGCTGGTCTCGGCAGCACCTCGCAGCGCGCGGAGGAGACGACCGACCCCGGTCGTTTCGCCGATCGACACGTCGAGGTCTGCCACGAAGGAGCCGCCCCGTGAACCTCGAGCTGGACGTCGTCGTCCGCTGTCGAAACGAGATGCCTTGGACACGTCCGATGTTGTCGGCCATGCAGCGACAACGAGGCGTCGACGCACACATCGTCTTCATGGACTGCGGGTCGACCGACGGCTCGCGCGAGCTCGCGGCGGACATGGGTCATCGAGTCGAGGACGTCGATCCCGCGAAGTACGTCCCGGGCCGCGTTCTGAACCGCGGGATGCGCCTCACGTCGACACCGCTCGTCGCATTCATCAATGCCGACGCGATTCCGCTCGATGACGACGCCGTGATGCGACTCGCGTCGCCGCTCCTCGACGATCCGGCTGTCGCCGCCGCGTTTGCTCGCCAAGTCGCGCGCCCCGGGGCCGATCCACTGGTCGCGCTCGAATACGAGCGAGCCTTCGGCGCGACCTCTCCGGTGCTCGCACGCGGCACGTTCTTCTCGATGGCTGCATCGGTGATCCGCCGTTCGGTGTGGGAATCGATGCCGTTCGACGAGGCGCTCCGCTACTCCGAGGACGTCGATTGGACTCACCGCGCCCGCGCCCTCGGCTCGCGCATCGAATACGTGCCCGAAGCGCGCTTCGAGCACTCGCACGACTACGACCTTGCGGGCCAATGGAAGCGCCGGCGTGGTGAAGGCGCCGCGGACCAAGCGATCCACCGGCTCGGACCGCCGAGCCCCGTGCGCGACTTCGCGCGGCCACTCGCCGGCGCCGTGCTTCGAGACGCCTTCGCGCGGATCTTTTCGCCGCGCTCCCTCGCCGTGCGAACGGCGCAAGCATCCGGCTACTTCATGGGCCGACTGGAAGCGTCCCGCGCGGCAAGGCGCGCGACGACCGAGCAAGCAGCGGGTGCGCGATGATCTCCACCGCGACGATCCATTACTTGCCGCTGCCGGGCACCCTACCGGTCTCGAGCCGCATCGAGCGCGACCTCGCTCGCATCGTGCGAGGTATCCGCGAAGCAGCGGGCGAAGCGCTCGAAGCGATCCTCCTCGTCGGCGGCTATGGCCGCGGCGAAGGCGGCGAGCTCGGTGACGGCCCCGAAGCAGCCGCGCACAACGACTACGACCTCGTCGCGGTTTGCTCGTCGGTCAGCCGCCGCCTTCGTCACGCGATCGAGCGAGCTTCGGTCGCGCTCGGGTCGGAGATCGGCGTCGATGTCGACGTGCACCCGGTTCCGCGCGCGCTCGTCGCCTTCCCGCCGGCAACGTTGTTCTGGCTCGACGTCTCTCTCGGCGGCGCGCGCGTCTTGGACGGCGACGCCGACGTATTGCGAACGATGCGGGCCGTGCGCACGCGCGACGTTCCACTCGAGGAAGGTGCGCGCCTGCTGGCGAACCGCGCCACTGGCATCGCGATCTCGCGCCTTCGCGGCGCGCGCACGAGCCCGCTCGAGACGGCGCGTCACGTGCACAAGGCGGTCCTCGCCTGCGGCGACGTGCGGCTGCTCGCGGCCGACCGATATCGACTCCGCGTAGGCGATCGCGCGGCAGATCTCGCACGGCTGGCACACGCCGGAGCGGCGCCTCGCTCGCTCGCCGAAGCCTACGCCGAGGCGGCGGCGTTCCGCGCGCGCCCCGACCGATGGACCGGGCCCGCCGACATCGAAGGTTGGCTCGAGCGCTCGAAGGACGAAATCGCCCGGTGGCACCTCGAGTTCGAGTCGTATCGCTTCAGCGAGCGGGTCGATCTCGACGGTTACCTCGAGCGGCGCTCACCGCTCTACCCGCGCAGCGCGGACACGCTCCCGATCGGCGCCCCCGCGGCGGTCCGTGCGGCCGTGCGGCGCCAAGCATCGCTGCGGCCGTATTTCGGACACCCGCGCGAGAAGCTCGCGCGCGTCGCGATCGCGCTCGCGTATTTGCCGCTTTCGCGTGCCGTCGCGGTCGCTCGCGAGCTCATGGCGCTGCCTCGTGATGCGTCCGCCGGTCTGGTGCTCGACGCACTCTCCTCTCTGCGCGGGGTGGGAGCGTGACGCGCCCCTCTCGTGTCCTCGTCGCGTTCATCGATGCGCTCGGACCGATGCAGCTCGAAGCGGCCGCGTCGTCGTTCGCGTTCGCGCCCCACCGAGGTGCGGTCGAAGGTGTGTTCGGCTACTCGTCCGGTGCGATCGCCACGGTCCTCACCGGGGAGCCGGAGCGCGGACATGGGCGGATGTGCCTCTTCGCGTCGAGCTCCGCCGATCCCGGGCCGATGTCGCCGCTCGCGTGGCTCGGTCTGTTGCCGCGGTGGATCCACGAGCGCGGACGTGTTCGCCGCGCGGTCGCGAAGCTCTTCGCCGCGTGCACCGACAACACTGGCTACGTGGCGCTGCACAAGGTTCCACCTGCGGCGTTCCGCTGGCTCGATTTGCCCGAGCGCGACGACATCTTCGGAGCCGCTTCGATCGGAGGCCACGAGACTTTCCTCGAGAAGGCTCGTCGCGAGCGGCTTCGCGTCGCCACCGCGCGCTGGCAGGATCCCGAGCCCGAGCGGTTCGCGGCGCTCGAACGGACGGTGCGTCGCGCGCCGCCGGATCTCACGTTCGCCTATTGCGCCGGCCTCGACGGTGCGCTCCACACCGAGGGCAACGGCGGCCCGCGCGGACGTGAAGCCGCGCGTGCGATCGGAGCGCACATTCAGCGGCTGCGCGATGCGCTGTCGCGCGAGGCCGACGTCACCACGATCATCGTCGGCGATCACGGCATGGCCGATGTCGCACGCTTCGTCGATCCGCGCGGGCTCGTCGCGGCCCTCGGGGGCACGAGGGTCTTCGTCGACTCGACGCTGCTTCGCGTCTGGGGCTCGCCGAACGAGCTCGAGGTCGCGCGCGCGAAGGTGCTCGGCGAAGGGTGGCCGGGCACCTGGCTCGATGGATCCGATCTCGATGCGCGCGAGGCCCCGACGTCGGGTGCCCCCTATGGCAACGCGATCTTCGTTCTCGAAGAAGGCGCGATCTTCGCGCCGAGCTGGGTCGGCGGACGAGCGCGCGGCATGCACGGCTACGATCTCGGTGGAGCGTCCACGCGAGCGGCCGTCGCGAGCGACCGTGCGCTGCCCGCGTCGTTGACGAAGCTCACCGGTGTGCGCAACGCCGTCGAATCAGCGCTGGGGATGTCATGAGCAAGCGCCGTTCGACAGGGCTCTCGATCCTCGCGGCCGTCGCGCGCCACGTGGCGTCGGGGCTCGCCGGATTCGTGACGATCCCGCTGGTCGCGTACGCGCTCGGCGCCAACGGCGTCGCCGCCTGGGCGCTCATCGGCACCGCGGCGTTTGCGCTCGGGTTGTCGGATCTCGGGCTGAGCGTCGCGGTGCAGCGCGCAGCGACCCAAAAGGGCGACGCCGAGGTGCACGAAGCGGTGCGCGCGGCGACCTCTTCGGTCGCGCTGATCGCGCCGGTGCTTGCGTTCGCGTCGTACACTTGGATGCTCGACTTCGACAACGCCCCCACTGCGCTGCGCGAAGACGCGGCCGTCGCCGGCGTCGTCGCCCTCTCGGGCGGCGTCGTGATGGCTTACGGATTTCCGTTTCGGTCGCTCGCGGTCGTCCGGGGTGCACTCGGATCCCTCGCCGCGGCACGAGCGCTCGCGGCGCTGGTCCAAGTCGTGGTCACGTCGCTGCTCCTCTGGTGGCGGGCGTCGCTCCTTGGTCCTGCGATTGGTCTCGCGGTCGCGTCCGTGGTCGAGACCGTGAGCCTCATCGTCGTCGCGCGACGCGTCGATCCTCGGGTTCCGCTGGTTCCGCGCATTCCCTCGTGGGCTCGCGCCCAGTCCCTGTTTCACGAGGGTGCGCCCTCGGTCGTGGTGAACCTCGCAGCCGTGCTCGCGATGCGCTTCGACATCGTCATCCTCAGCCGCGTCGCGCCGCTCGCCGCCGTGGCGGCGTACGGCGTCGCGTTCCGAGCCGTCGACCAGTCGTTCACGCTCGCGAAACAAGCCAGCACCGCGCTGATGCCACGCCTCGCGAAGTCGGCGGAGCGCGCCGCGGCGATCAAGCTCGGCACGATCGTCGTGGGTGGACTGGTCGCGAGCGGCATGGCTGCGCTCGCCACGCGTGGGCATCCGCTTCTGCGTGCGTGGGCGGGAGAAGCCGCGATGCACCCCCAGATGGCCGCCGCTGTCGCGCTGCTCGGTGGTGCCGCCGTCGTCGCAGCGGGACACGAGGTGATGGCGTCCGCCGTCACGCTGGGTGGACGCTCGGCGTGGGATGCCGCGGTACCGCTCTCGCTCGGCTACGCGGTCAACCTCGCGATCTCGCTCGCCGGCGCCAGCCGCTTCGGCATCCTCGCGGTCGCCGGCGGGACGCTGATCGGCAACATCGTCACCGGTGCGTTGGTTTGGAAACGCGGACGCGCTCTGCTCGGCTGGGATCCTTCCGCCGTGGGTCGCTTGCTCACACCGGTCGCCATCGCCGGTCTATGCGCCTGCACCGTCGGTCTCGCGCTCGGAGCACTCCCGGTCGACTCCGCCCTCGGTAGCATCGTTTCTTGCACGGTCGCGATGGCGGCGGGCCTCGCAGCGCTCGCTTTGGTTCGGAGAAAGCTCGCATGAAGATCGCCGTCGTCTCGAAGACCTTCGGATTTCGCGGCGGGATCGAGCGCTATGCGTTCGATCTCGCACGATCGCTTCGCACCTGCGGGCACGAAGTAACGCTCGTCTACGGCGAGGAGAAGGGGCGCGACGCCGACGATTACGCAGGCGGATTCTCGGACGTGGTCCCATTTCGACGCGCGCCCGAGCGCAACTTCGACGTCGTCTACGTTCAGAACTCCTGGGACCCGGACGATCTGCAGCCCTTCGGCCGCACGCCGATCGTCTTCGCCGCGCACGACCACGACCACACGTGTGTGCGCCGTCACCGCTACTTGCCGTTCGTGAACACGCCGTGCCATGCGGCCCCCGGCGCGGGTTGCGTCGTCCGCGGTTGCTGCGTGACGCGCGACCGCGGCGCGACGATCCCCGTCGCGCTGCGAAGCCCTTTTGCGCTCCAGAAACGCCTCGCGCGGCTCTCCGAACGCGGCTCTTTCGTCGCCTGCAGCTCGTACGTCGCAGAGAGGCTCGTCGAAGGCGGCGCACCGCGCGACCGCGTGACCTTCGTCCATCCGATTCCTCCGGAGGACGACGTGCCGCTCGCACCCCTGCCGGCCTCGTCGAACATCGCGATCGTCGCGCAGCTGATTCGAGGCAAAGGCGTCGACATCGCGATCGAAGCCCTGAAATGGCTTCCGAGTGACGTCACGTTGACCGTCGCCGGACAAGGTCCCTCACACGACGAGCTCGTCGCGCTCGGCAACCGCGTCGCCAACGGTCGCGTCCGCATGTTGGGCTACGTTCGTCCAGACGACGTCCGCAAGGTGTACGACGAGGCCCGCGCCGTCGTCGTTCCTTCGCGCTGGCCGGAGCCTTTCGGCCTCATCGGTGTCGAGGCGATGCGACGCGCGCGCCCCGTCGTCGCGGCCGCACACGGCGGCATTGTCGAGTGGCTTCCCGAAGGCCGCGGCGGCAAAACCTTCGAGCCCGGTGATCCGCGTGCGCTCGCGGCCGCGATCCGCGACGTCCTGCGCGACGAAGGCGCAGGTGTCGCTGCGCGCGCGCACGCGCTCGCGCGGTTCCGTCACCAAGATGCGCTGAAGAAGCTCGAGTCGGTGCTCGTCGCCGCCGCCAGTGTTCAGTCGACGAGCTTCGGGCGACGCGCGGTGCCTAGCGAGAAGGCGAGCCCCGCGACGATCCAGAGCAGATAGCTCAGCTGCGTCGTGCGCAGCGACCACTCGAGCTTCCCCTGCGCCAGCGTCACGGCGATGCCGACGCCGAAGCCGAGGGCGAGATCGCTGCGCAGACCTTTTTCGCCGATCGCAGTGCGCAGCGCGCGGATCATCGGCGCGGTGAAGAGCGCGACGAAACACACGAGGCCGAGGTAGCCCATCTCGGCGGCCGTCAGCCAATAGACGTTGTGCACGATGCCGTTGCGATCGACGTCCGGCAGACCGAACACATCGGCGTACGAGCGGTCGAGCACGAGCGAGAACTGATTGATGCCGATGCCGCCACCGTGGTCGCGAAGCATCGCGGAGGCCGCTTTCTCGAACAGGTGACGCGCCTCGGCCGAAGCATCGGGTGCCGAGGTGAAGCGCTCGACGATGGTGTCGAAGCTCTTGATCACCACCGCGCTCGCGGCGAACAACCCGAGCAGCAGCACGACGAGCTTGCGCCCCGTCAGCCGCTTCGCCATCGAACCGCCGAAGACCGCGATCGCTGCGACGACGAACAACATCATTCCGCCCCGCGAGAGCGTCAGCACGATCGAGAGCGCCGAGGCCGCGACCGCAGCCTTCGCGAGCCAGCCCCCCTGCCCTGCGAGGACGAGCGCGAAGCAAAAGGGGAAAGCCATGTTGCAGGCCATCGCGAGGCTGTTTTGATGCGTGAACGGTCCCGGGCACTGCATCATGCCGTACGCGTAGCGCTGCACCAGCGAGGTCGCCGCGCAGTAGATCAAGCCCACCGCGAGCCCCCGGCAGACGTGCGGCGCGAGGTTGTCGCGCTGCTGTCCTGCCTGCGCGACGGTGGCGAGTACGCGATGCACGCGGACGATCTTCCAGACACCGAACATCGCAAACATCGGCATCGGCGCCGAGAACGCGGAGAGCATCGCAGCACCGAGATACGCGGCGGTGAGGAGCGGCCACGGTCTCTTCCACCGGTCGGTCGTCGAGACGGCGAGGGCCAGCGCCACGAGGTCGACGGCCGTGACCTCGAGCCCACGCGCATCACCCCGGTACGTCTCGAACGAGATCGGGTTGATGGCGACCGAGGTGAACGGCAGGTACCCGAGGAGCGTCGAAAGAAAACGCCGCAACGCAGCGCTCTTCCGCCCCCCGACGCCGACCGCGACCGAGAGCGCGATGGCAACGACGACGACGACCCACTTCATCGAGAGGGGAAACGGCCCTTATTCTCGAGAGCTCAAGGGCTTGCGCATCGATTGCAGGACTTCGCGCAGCGTTTGCGCGTCGGACCGCGGGAGGGCTACTTGGCGACGCCCGTCGCGAGCGAGGTCATCGCGAGCGCGGGAACGAGCCGACTGATGACTTCGGTGGTCGTCCAGAACCAGTCCGCCCCGACGTAGACCACGTCGCCGGGCGCGAGCTCGACGTCGTTGCCCTCGCCCCGGAAAAGCGCATTCAAGTTCGTGCGATAGACGTCGGGGGCCGAGAGCTTTCCGCGGATGACCCGAACGTCGCCGCCGTCTCCGGAGCGGGCAATCCCGCCTGCGAGCGCGACGGCGGTGGTGAGGCGCATGCCGCTGTGCCACGCGAACGCCTTCGGCTGGCCGACCTCGCCGAGCACCGTGATCATGCGGCCGCGCGCCGGCGGCACGTAGATGACGTCACCCGCGCGAACGCGGACGTTGTGATGGGTCTTGCCGCGCAGCGCCTCCCCGAGGCTCACGGGCAGCGCGGAGCCCGTACGAACGATGCTCGCGCCGTCGAGATCCGCGAGATCGGCGAGCTCGCCGCTCGTGCCGTCCGTGCGCGGGCCGCCGGCGAGCGCCAAGACCTCCGCGAGGCGCATGTTCGGGCGAACCTGAATCGCGCCCGGCTTTTCGACGGCGCCGGTGATCGTCGCGACGTGGCCTGCCGCCTGCGTAATCGTCACCACCACGCGCGCGAAGCGATCGAACCGCGCGATCGCAGCCTCGATTTTTGCCGACGCATCGCTCGTGGAGAGCCCTCCGACGGCGACCGGACCGGCGAGCGGTACGTCCACGTTTCCTTCGTCGTCCACGACGAGATCCGGCGCATCCAGCGGCTCGACCGACACCGTGCGGACTCGAACGACGTCTCCAGGCAAAAGGACGAACGACTCGGGCGGATCGTTTTCGATTCCGGCGAGCTTCACCGATTCGCCGACGAACGGCGTCGACGGAGCCACCGGCGTATCCGGGAGCGACTGACACGAGACCGTCGCGACGACGGCGAGGAGCCAACCGAACCAAGGACGAGACGAACGAGCGCGCATGCGAGGAGCGGTTAGCAACCGACATGCCCTCGAGCGGCGGCGGCACGGCGAGTGCTTTACACCGTGCCGTGCGACTCCTTCTGCTGTCGAACCTCTATCCCCCCGACGTGCTCGGCGGCTACGAGCTGCTCGCGCGCGACGTCACCGACCACCTTCGCGCACGCGGCCACGACGTGCACGTCCTCACCTCCGGTCCTGCGCGTTCGGACGACCCGAGCTACGTACATCGGAGCCTCGAGCTCGCGAGCCCGTTCGACCAGCCGGCGTCGCTCGACCGCCTTCGACATGCGCGCATGGCGCGACAGCATCGCGACGCGAGCCGCTCCGTCGCCAAGCTCGGGTTCGACGGCGCGGTCGTGATGTCGCTGCGAAGGCTCGGCTTCCACGCGGTCCGTCCGCTGCAGGAGGCGGGTCTGCGCCCCGTTTACTGTTTCAACGACGACTGGCTGCTCTCGCTCCGACCTTACGAGGCAGCGTCGCCGGCCGTGCGCCTCGCGTGGCGCATGCTCGAGCGCGGACCGCTCGCGAGCAGAACCTGGTCCGACATTCGGATCGATCACGCGGTCTACGTGAGCCGATCGATCCGCGACGCCCTCGTGAACGCGGGCGCGCCCGTACCGCCCGGCGTCGTGTGTTTCCAGGGTGTCGATCGAAAGCTCTTCTGGAAACGCCCCGCGACGCCCACCGCCTCGCCGCTCAAGCTTCTCTACGCCGGGCGCATCCACCCGACGAAAGGATGCGACATCGCGATCCGCGCGCTCGGGCGACTCGCGCGAGCGGGGTTTGCAGCGACGCTCACCTTGGCAGGCACCGGCAGCGCCGAAGAGCTCGATCGACTTCGCGGCGTCGCACGAGACGAGCAAGTGGAAGCGCTGGTCACGTTCGCGGGCTTCGTCGAGCGCACGAAGCTCGGCGACGTCTACCGCGCCCACGACGTCTTTCTCTTTCCCTCGATTTGGGAGGAGCCCGCCGGTCTCACCTACCTCGAAGCGATGGCGTGCGGGGTCCCCGTCGTTGCGCTCGCTCGAGGTGGCGCGAAGGAGCTGCTCGTCGATCGCGACAACTGTCGCGTCGTCGACGGCGACGAGACGATGGCTTCTGCGATTCGCGAGCTCGCCGGCGATACGGCGCTCGTCGAGCGCATCGTCGATGGAGGCGTGAGGACGGTCGAACGGCGAGCGAGCCTCGACCGGTACGTCGAGACCATCGAAAACGCAGTGATCCAAGCAAGGAAAGCAGCATGAACGAGGGCTACGTGACCACGACGGACGGCGACGGAATGAACCCGATACACATCATCAACGTGCGGGCGAAGCGGCTCGATGCCATGGCGCTGAGCGCGCTCATCGCGGAGGTCGAGCCGATGCTCGCCGACGGGCACGGTCCGCTCGCGCTGGTCCTCGACGAGGTCGAATACATCGATTCGCTCGGGCTTTCGGTGCTGATTTCGCTCAAACGCAAATGCCGCGACCGTAAGCTCGTGCTCGTCGGGATGCGGGGTTTCGTCGCGACGATCGCGCGGGTGACACACCTCGCGGAGATCTTCGACATCTTTCCGGATCTTGCGAGCGCAGAGCGCGTCCTCGCGAGCAACGCCTCTTGAGCTTTGGCCCGAACGTGCCGCTCGTTTGGCCGGGACGCGATGTCCCCGCCACGAGCAGCCATGTTCCAACTCGACAACGACACCGCTGAGCCGCGAACGACGACGGCGAGCGCCGCTCGACCCGGCAGGGCGGTGGACGTCCACCGGCTGGCCGTCGCGCTGAAGCGCGGATCGCGGGTCATCGCGCTGTCGATGCTCGCGGCGGGCGTCCTCGGCTACGCCGTCGCGAAGACGGCGTCGCCGGTCGAATACGAGTCGCGAGCCACCATCGTCTGGGAGCCCGACGAAGGCGAGCAGGTCGATCGCCAGCGCGCGATGAAGACGCTCGTCGACTCGGTGAAAATCCCCTCGGTTCTCGCGCGGGTCCGCCAGCGGCTCGACATGCCGCTCACCCTCGATCAGGTGAGCCGGCGCATCGACGTGGTCAACACGCCACAGTCGAACGTGCTCGTGATCGCGGCGGTCTCCTCCGACGCCGACGAGGCGCAGAACATCGCGCAAGCGGCCCTCGACAGCCTCCTCGAAGAGCGCACCGAGCTCGCCACCAAGCGCGCGAAGGAAGCGCTCGCCCGCGTCGAAGGCGACTTGCCTCGCGCCCGAGAAGCCGCCGATCGCGCACGCAGTGAGCTCGCGACGTTTCGTCGCGAGAGTGGCTTGCTCGATGCATCGAGCCAGACGCAAGCGGGCATCCAACAAGCGTCTCGGCTCAAAGAAGAGGCGGACATCGCGTTCGCCGAAGCTGAAGGGCAGCGCGTCCGCTCGGAGATCCTTCGAGAGGCGGCGAAACGCCAGCAAGAGCGCACGATTCTCTCCGAGCGCGCCGTGCTGCCGGAGAACGTGAAGCTCGCCGAGACGCGTGCCGAGCGCTCGAGCCTCGAAGCGGAGCTGTCTTCCGAGCACCCGAAGGTCGCTGCCCTGCGCGCGGCCGAGAAGTCGCTCGGCGGCGTTGCACACGAGACCAACACCGGCGCGACCGCCGAACGCACCCTCGGTCGAAACCCGCTGTGGGACTCGGTCCAGGACGGCCTCGTCAAATCGACCGCCGAAGAAGGTGCGCAGCGTACACGGGAGACCGCATTTCGCCGGATGGCGCAATCGACGACCGACGAGGTCCTCCGGCTCGGCGAGCTCGACGGACGCGCGGCGAGCCTCGCGACGCAGCTCAGCGTCTCGGACAAGCGCCTCCACGATCTCGAGACCTCACACGCAACGCTCGTCGACGGCGTGACCGCCGCCGGCCCCGGGCTGCGCGTCTTGGTACCGGCTGATCGGCCGAGCCAACCGTCGCGCTCGCTCAAGAAGATCATCGTCGTCGCTTCACCGATCCTCGCGGGCTTCGTTGCTCTTCTCGGGATCCTGGTTCGTGCCCTCTGGGGTCTGCGAGCGCACACCGCGAGCGAAATCGCATTCTGGTCGGGCCTGCCGGTCGCGGCCTCGTCCTCGTGGCCCTCCGCTCGCGAGCACGTCGCCGAGCTCTGCGCCGACTTGCGCGCGACCTGGCCGGCAGGAGTGAGCCCCGTGCGGATGGCGCCGGTCTCGACGCTGGAAGCCGCGCACGTCGCCAAGCTCGCCCGACGGCTCGATCGAAACATCGCGCTCGAGCGCAAAACGCGGCGCCGCGGGCTCGTCGTGCCGGCGGTGCACGGCCTCCTCGACGGGCACCCAGCCGCACGCCGCGAGCTCCGCGCCGCGGACCGAAACCTCCTCGTCGTGCGCGCCGGCGCCCATTCCATCCTCGATCTGCTTCGCCTGCGCACCATCGCTTCGGACGGCGCCCGCGTCGCGCTCGTCGTCATCGACGTCCGACCCGAGCTCGACCGCGGCCTCGCCGACGTGGGCGACGCAACGACCTTTTGGAAAGACGACCGCGCACCGCGGCCCCTCACGAACCTTGGAGAACAACCGTGATCCCTCCGGCCATCGAACGGCGAATGAACATGTTGCCCCCTGCCCTGCGAGGCGCACGACCGCGTCGTGCGGCGGAGCTGCGACGCTTCGCCCTGCGTCTGATCGTGCGGTGGATGAACGCGGGGCCCGCCGTGCGCCGCGTCGTGGACGTGGTCGGCGCCGGCTTCGGCATGTTGTTCATTTTCCCGGTGCTGCTCGGCGCAGCCATTGCAATCAAAGCGACGAGCCGCGGTCCGGTCCTGTTTCGCCAGGAACGAATCGGCAAGAACGGACGCCGTTTCCACATGTTGAAGCTGCGCACGATGCGCACGGACGCCGAGGCGTTGAAGACCACCCTCGCACAGGCCCACGGCGCACAAGCGACCGGCGGGCTCCGCTTCAAGATGAAGCGCGACCCGCGTATCACGCGCGTCGGCGCGGTCCTTCGAAAGCTGAGCATCGACGAGCTGCCCCAGCTCTGGAACGTCGTTCGGGGCGACATGACCCTCGTCGGTCCCCGCCCGGCAATCTGGCGTGAGGTGTCGCTATACGATCCGCGCGCGCTCCGCCGTCTCGAGGTCCCGCAGGGGCTGACCTGTCTTTGGCAGATCGGCGGCCGCAGCGACTTGACCTTCGACGAACAGGTCAGTTTGGACATCGAATACATCGACCGCGTCAAACCGCTCGACGAGCTCAAAATCGTCGCTCGAACGGTGCCCGCGGTCATCAAAGGAAAAGGCGCTTACTGAGCGCGAGGACAGCCATGTTGGGACTCATCGTTCGAGGCTCTCGTCACACCTCCACGGCTTCCGCGCCGATTGCCGGTCAGCCACTCCTCATTCGCCAATTGCACTATTTGCGAATGCTCGGCGCAACCCGCATGGTCGTCGAGTACAGCGCCGATGCGACGCTCGACGAAGTAACCGCGTGGATGCGCGACGAGGCGCTCACCGCGAGCGTCGTGCTCGTCCCGACCGTGAAGCCGATTGGCGCCCACAACCTCGCGTTGCACGCCGGAATCAGCCTCGATACGGCGGTCGTGGCGCTCCCGGAGGACGTGCTCGCCGACGTGGATCTGCGCGAGCGGATTGCCCTGCTCGAAACGGGCGCCCCCGTCTCGCTCGCACTCCCCTCCCCAATTGCCGAGCTCGAAGGCGCGAGCTTGCGAATCGCGAAGCGCATCGCAGACCTCTCGTTGTCGACGAACCGGAACGAGGCATCGTCCGATCCGGCCAATGGCTGGGCCGCAACCATTACCAACCTCTCGGGCGCGATGGCGATCGGCACGGCGCTCCTCGAAAATCGATTGCCAAGGAACGATAAGCTCCTGTGGCCGATTCAGGTCCACGCCGCCGAGACGAAACCCGGCGTCTTCCTCGCGCGAGGGGCTCGAATCGAAGAAGGCGCGATCGTGCACGCTCCCGTATTTCTCGGTCCCGGCGCCCGTATTCGCGCAGGGGCCGAGGTCGGCCCACGCGCCTACATCGGAGAGGCCTCCGTGATCGAGCGCGGCGCGACCGTGCGAGACGCTGTGGTATTCGACGACACCGTCGTCGGAGAAGGCATTTGTCTCGAGCACATCGCGGCGAACGCCCGAGGGCTCGTCGATCTCGACACCCACGAGCAATTCGATGTCGACGATCCGGCGCTCCTCGCGCAACGAAACGCGACCTACCGCATCTCGATCACCGCGCGCCTCACGGCCCTCGTGCTCGCGTTCGCCCTCGCGGCGCCCGCATTCGCGGACCGGCTCTTCTTCTGTCGAAGCGCGCGGCCTTTCGAACGGGCTCGGATCCGCGTTCGCAACCACTCGACAGCCGTGTTCGTCGCTGCGACCGGCGCAAAGCTTTTCGACTTCTGGCTTCGTCTCGTCGACGTCGTCGCCGCGCGGCGTGCCCTCGTCGGCGTGCGCGCCGGCGCCGTGCGCGACGGCAGTAAATCGGCCAGCGGCCTCGAGCTCGACGCGAGCGCCGCAATGCCCGGTGCGCTGCTCGTCGACGCCGCGCTCGCCCCACTCGACGCGACGGAGGCGGACCGCCTGCGCGCCCGCGCTTGGTACGGCATCGCGAAGAGCCCACGTACCGATATGACGCTCGTCGCTCGCTCGATGCGGCGCGAGCAGGCCGCGGTAGTGCCATGAGAGCTGTCTTTTCGCTCGCTGCAAGGCCGAGCGCCGTCTACGCGTACGCGCTGCAGGTTGCGGAGCAGCTCCCCCCGCGGCTTCGCCTGCGTAAGGTGGAGGTGGGCGTCGGCGAGGCCCTGTCGAACGCGATCATCCACGGCGCGCTGGGCATCGAGTCGCGCGATGGAATGACCATCGCCGAATACATCCAGCGCATCGGCGACGGTGAACAGCGCTACGGAACGACGCGGTCGATTACCGTCTCGATCGAGACGCACCCCGGGGGAAACGCGACCATTACAGTCGAGGACCCCGGCACCGGCTACGACACGTCGCGCACGTCGGTCGTCCCCGGCCGTGGCCTCGACATCATGCGCCGATGTTTCTCGTTCGTCCGTGTTGAGCACGGCGGGAAACGTGTCGTTTTAGGGGTGGGAGCGCTGTCATGAAGCGAAATTGGCATAAAGCCGCGCGAGCGCTGTCGTCGCTCGCGAAAGACTACGGCCGGGTCGTCGATGCCGCCGAGCGAGGAGGCGCGCGCCGGCCTCGGGTGAGCGCCCTCGGTGACGCATCGGTTTGGGCGCTCGGCGGCATGCGTGTCGCCACCGCGCTGCGCGCCGTCACCGGCAGCTCCTTCGGGCTGAACCACGCATTGCGCATCGTCTTCCATATCGACGCTTGGTCGGACGATATCGGCGGAGGTCTGCGCCTACCACACCCCTTCGGAATCGTGATCGGCGAAGGCGCTCGCATCGAAGAGGGCTGTACTTTGATGCACAACGTGACGCTCCAGCGAGGGCGAGGGACGCACATCGAGCGGGGCGCGGTGATCGGCACGGGTGCCGTGATCCTCGGCGGCTCGCGGGTGGGCGAGCAGGCCCTCGTCGGCGCCAACAGCGTCGTTCGGGGCGAAATCCCGGCGCGCATGGTCGCCGTCGGCGCCCCGGCGCGCGCCGTCCGGGCCGCGACCCACGAGGAGCTTTCATGAAAATCGCCGTCGCATTGGGAGGGACCGATCATGGTCGCTCCGGGATCGGGGTCTACGTCCGATCGATCCTGCCGCACCTCGCCGCGCGGGCGGCGGACCGCGGTGACGACATCGTCGTGGTGGGCACGCGTCGCGATATCGAGGCGGTCGAAGCACATTCCTCGGCGGCCGTGGTGCTGCCCGATCGTTGGGACAGCCCCGCTGCGAGCGCTGCGTTGTATCTGTCCGGCTCCGTCGCCGACGCAGCCAAAGCGGCAGGCGCAGATGTGCTGCTTCTGCCAGCCGCGAACCGACGCGCCTGCCTGCGCGCAGCGGTTCCGACCGTAGCGGTCGTGCACGACCTCGCGCAGCTCCACGTCACCAAAAAGTACGACGCGCTTCGAATGGCGTATCTCCGTCACGTCGTCCTCCGGGCTTTGCCTCAATCCGACGTGCTCGTTGCAATCAGCGGCGCGACGCGCAACGACCTCTCGCGCTCGCTGCGCATCCCGTCCTCGCATGTTCGGGTTGTTCCGAATGGCGTCGATCTGGCTCGGTTTCGGCCGGTCGACGAAGCCGCCGAATGCCTTTCGGAGGTGCGCGCCCGTCACCGACTCGAGCGTCCGTTTCTTCTTTATCTCGCGCGCCTCGAGCACCCGGGAAAGAACCATTTGCGCCTGCTCGAAGCATTCTCACAAAGCGGTCTATCGAATCGATACACACTGGCGCTCGCGGGCGCCGATTGGGGTGCAGAAGGAATCATTCGCGACAAGGTGCGCGAGCTCGACCTCGGGTCATCCGTCGCGCGCCTCGGATTCGTCCCCGACGACGACGTCGCTCCGCTCATCGGCGCGAGCGCGGCGGTCCTGATGGTCGGCCTCTGCGAAGGTTTCGGGTTGCCCGCGCTCGAAGCGCTCGCGATGGGCGTCCCGGTCGTCGCGAGCAACACCGGCGCATTGCCGGAGGTCGCCGGCCCGCTCGCTGCATATTGTGACCCGCACGACGTTTCCTCGATTTCGCGCGCGCTCCAATCCGCATCCACGAATGCGGACGTCCGGCGACGCGCCGCTGACGAAGGACCGAAATGGGCTTCGACGCGAGGCTGGTCGGAGACCGCGCGCGGCCTTCACGACGCGTGCATGGTTGCGTGTTGCAAAGACCAAGCGAGGGCGGCGTGAGCACCTCCATCGACATGCGTCCTCGTGCCTCGTTGCGAGATGTCCTGCACCGGCGCGCAAACGTCGTCGGCGCGCGGTTCGATCCAATGGGCGTTCCCGGCCTCGTCTCCCCGATCGAGCCGCGCCTCCGAATGGGCATCCTTTACGACGACCCCGTGACCGCCGAGCGCGAAGCCCTTCGCAAGACCGGCCCGCGCGCCGTAGCCGGCGTGCTCGCGAAGCTCTTCATTGCGCGATTTCTCGGCGGAAACACCGCAGTCTCGGCGGAAGCAAAACCATTCATCGTGGCGGCGCGGGTCGACAACGTCGACGTCCCGATCGCACTGGATCTCGTCTTTCAAAAACCCACGGCGAGCTCGCGATTCGTCGCGTTCGTTCATCCCCACGCACTGAATCTGGCGACGTTCGATCCTGAGCTCGCGTCGATCATCGAGGGCGCCGACGCAATCTTGCCCGACGGCATCGGGGTTCGAATCGCAGCGCGGCTCCTCGGCCGTCCACTGCGCGCCAACGTCAATGGCACGGATCTCTTGCCGCTCGTCGCCGCCGAGGCCGTGCGCCGCGGTGTCCCGCTAGCGCTCGTCGGCGCAAAACCCGGCGTCGCTGCGCGGTGCGCGCAAAACCTGGCGGGCAGTCACCCGGGGCTCTCGATTCCGATCGTCTCCGACGGCTACCTCGACGAGGCCGGCACCCGAGCGCTCCTCTCGAAGCTCCGTGAAGCGGGCCGCATCATCGTCCTCGTCGGAATGGGAACGCCCATTCAAGAGCAATGGATCGCGAAGGTCCGGTCCGAGTTGCCCGAGGCGACCCTCGTCAGCGTCGGCGGGCTCTTCGACTTCTTCTCCGGCGACGTTCAGCGCGCGCCAATGGTCGTGCGCGAGTTGGGTCTGGAATGGGCGTTCCGGATGGCACGCGAGCCGCGCCGGCTCGCGAAACGGTATCTCCTCGGTAATCCGCTGTTCTTGACGCTCGCCGTGAAACAGTGGCTCGGCGAACGGCGGCGCGCGGTGACCCTGCCGCTCGGCTTTACGTCGGGAATCGGCGCCACGGCGAATGCGCGCCGTGAACCGGGGCGGAGCAAGCGACCGTAGCGGCGTCTCGGTGGCGACGGCGCCGATGCGGTCAGGCGCGGCAGTTGCGTCGGCTGGGCGACGTTCCCGCCTTCGATGCGAAAGAACCGTCCACTTTAGAAATTGTCGCGCTTCGTTTCGCCTCTGCGCCCAAATCGAGGGCCCCTCCTAGTACTACTTGATCGCTTGCTCATAGGAGCCACGTGCGCCAGCGAAAGAACCGGCCACCATTCCCAATAGAGTGCCCCGTTCTTTCGCGTTGGGGGCGTGTCGGAGCCCCCCGCCGCGCGACCGGCCGGCGCCAGGGCGAAAGAAGCGGCCGGCATTCCGGCTAGAGTCCTACGTTCTTTCGGGTTTCGAGGCTGCCGGAGCAGATTTGCTCGCCTGGCTACGTCGGTCGTCGGACGCCCGGCGAAAGAACTCCCTACCCTTCGCGGAACCGTCCCGCGTTCTTTCGCGCCCGCCCGGGCACGCCCTTCGATGAATCTTCCGTTTCACGCGGGCGCCTTCCCCCGCTCGGCGCCTCGCGCTCCGCCAGCAGCTCCACGCCTTTACGCGCGAGGCTCCTTGGGTGAATCCTCCGCCGCATGAGCGACAGGCCCATGCACAACATCCCCGGCGCCTTTCAGAAGCTGCAGACCCTCTACGCAGAGGGTGAGGCGCAAATCGCTGCCGGCGATCTCGAAGCTGCCGTCCGAACCTTCACCGAGGGCATCGCAATCGACGACCATTTTCGCCAGCGGTACATCACCATGTACGCGCACCGGGCATTCGCCCTGCAGAAGCTCGGACGTCTCGACGAGGCCGTCGCCGATTACACCAAAGCGATCGAGCTCGAGCATCCGGAAGAAAACCGCGCGCAATACCACTTTCATCGTGGCCTTGCGCTGCAGAGTCTTCCGACCGAGACGGACGAGGCGCGCCGCGCGAACGTCGAGCGTGCCATTGCGGATTTCGGGAGCTCGATCGCCCTGTATCCGAACCACCCCGGCCCGTACCATTTGCGCGGGAAGCTGCTGGTCAATGAGCTCGAGCGATTCGAAGAGGCGATTGTCGACCTCGACAAGGTGCTCTCGATGCGACCGAACGCGGACGCTCTGACCCAGCGCGGCTTCGCCCATTTCAACCTCGCCCATTTCGCCGAGGCCCGCGCCGACTTCGAGCGCGCCAAGGAGATGGCGGGCGATCCCTACAACGACTACATGCTCGCCGCGGTCCACGCGAAGCTCGGAGACGGCGCGAAAGTCGTCGAGCACGCCAAGCTCGCACTCGACGCCGACGAGGCGTACCGCGAGTATTTTGCGAGCGACGACGATTTCGACCCCTACCGCTCGGATCCTGCGTTCGCGAAGCTTTGCTAGCGATGAGTCGTTACGCGGGCTCGCTGTTCGGCGTCACGACGCACCCGCCGACGACATCACCATTCCACTTCGTCTTCATCGCTTCGACAATTTCCGAGAGCGCGAAGCGGTGAGACACGCGCGGTCGCAGCTTGCCCGCATTCGCCCACTCCAAAACTTGCGCTAGCCGAGGTGCGCGAATCGAAGGGTCCTGGACCGTCGACAGGACCGTCGGGCAACCGAGCACGTCGAGGCCCTTCATCATGATGAGATTCGTCGGCAAAACATTGGCGTTGGGCGCCCCGCGGCCGCCCTTGCCTTTTGCCACATAGGGCGTCGCCGCCCACCCGACGATCAGCACCCGCGCACCGAATGCGGTACACCGCAGGCTCTCGAGTGACAAGTCGCCGCCGACACCGTCATAAACGAGGTCCACACCGCGCCCGCCGGTAAGGGCCTTTATCTGATCGCGAAACGGCACCAGGACGCCTTCCTCTTTGCGCGTGACGACGACATGGTCCGCTCCTTCGGCGGCGACCTCGGCGAGCTTTGCTTCCGAACGGCCCATCGCAATCACCTTCGCGCCGACGAGCTTCGCCACATGAACGGCGGCGAGCCCGACCGAGCCCGACGCCCCGAGCACGAGAACCGTCTCTCCGGCGCGCAATCTGCCGCGCGCTAGGAGGCAATGGTAAGCCGTCTCGTAATTACCGAGTAGATTGCAAGCCTCGTCGAACGACATACCCGTAGGCACCGGGAGAATCGCCTCGGCGGGCGCAACCGCGTAGCTCGCCCATCCGCCCCAGCGTCGATATTCGCCGAGCGAACGAGGCCCCGCGAGAAGCCCATCCACCATCACCCGATTGCCGATCGAGATCTTGTTCGCGGCTTCCTCACCCCTCCACACGACGACGCCCGCATATTCGAGGCCCGGCGTGTAGGGCGGGCTCGGCACATGCTGGTACTGGCCGCTCGTCATGATCAGGTCCACCCAACCGACGGAGGCGCTCTCGATTCGGACGAGCACGTCGCGAGGCCCGAGCGCGTTTACGTCCGGTGGATCCATCGGCTCGACACGGATGAATTTCTCCATTGCTTCCACGGGGGTTTCGGCAAGCTCGGAGACGACGACGCGGCGGCCGGTGGGGGTCGTGGGCATGGGGTGTCGGAGGATAGCCGGGTTGGCTTGTCGAAGCGCAATGTGGCGTACGGCGAGGCGCACGAGGCCGCGAGGCGGAATGCAAGCCCCGCGCTTTGTGATGCGCTTCGATCGTCCTGACGCTGGCCACGTGCACCTGCTCACCGCCGGCGGCCCCGACGCGGCGCAATCGGCGCGGCCCGGTACTTCCCGTCCAGCGCTCCCGCGTCGAGCGCGTCGCCCCCAACACCAGGGTCTGTCGCGCGTGGCGACGCGCTCAGCTCCGCCGCGACCGGAGCGCTGCTGTGGAGCCGTCGGCAACGATGCCTCACTACCACGGGTCGTGGCGGCCACGCGCCGCTCCACCCGCGCCGCGCGAGCGGGGGGCATCGTCACGCGACGTCGAGACCTGCGGCGCCCTCGGGATGGCCACGCTCTACTGCGATTCGTCCGAAGATTGTCCGCCCCGCTACGCCAGCTGCCGTTCGGAGGCGTGGAGTTCGTTCTGCCGCCCGAACCTCGACGGCGGCAAAAGTCCCCAAGCTCACGATCGAGGCCGGAACAATTCGCCTCGTGGGCAATGTCTTCGTGGAAGGCAATCTGACCGTAACCGGCGATACCGACCTCCGACACGCTTGTCCGACTCACCACTTCGGCGCTCGACGATAGAGAGGTTGCCCGCAGCTTCCGCGCCCCCGCGCGACGACGCCTCGATGCATGACGGCCGCTCCGCGGCAAGTACGCCTGCGAGGGCACGCCCACGATCCCGAGGGCCCGGCGCATGATTGCCCTCGGGCAAGTCGGCGCGATGAAAATGATCGCGAACGCTGTCCGCTTCGCATGGGCCACGGCTACCTTCTCAGCGGCTCTAGTCAGCAGTGCACCGAAAGCGAAAATCCAGCGCGCGATCACGACGATTCCCCGCGCACCTCACGCCGGCGACTGGGTATGCTCGCGCGTTACCACTTGCTTTCGACAACGGTGGGCCCCGTCCGCCCTTTCAGAATGTGTCAGCGCCCTTCCACGAACACGAGCACCTTCCCCGATGAAAAGACACTCCGCGCTACTCGCTGCATTACTGCTCTCGACGTTCGCCGCTTCGAGCGGCTGCCGCCAGGTGCTCGATCTCCCGGAGACGGTGGAGTGCGGCTCGGACGACTCCTGCAACACCCCCGACAAGCCTTGCCTCGATGGCCAGTGCATCGACGGCGTCTGCGCATACAGCTGGAAACCGGAAGGCACCGTCGTCGACGCCGCGGAGGAAGACGACTGCGCGAACCACGTTTGCGATGCAAACGGCGAGATCGTGATCGGGCTAGCTCTCGACGACGCGCCCGCCGACGACACCGCGGGCGATTGCCGCACCCCCTCCTGCGGCGAAGATGGATCGGTCACGTTCGTAGCCAACGATGACGACGCGCCTTCGGAAGACGCACCCGGCGATTGCGTGCGCCCGGTTTGCAACGACGGAACTGTCGCCGCCGTGCCCAGTGACGACCCTCCGACCGACACGATTGCATTCGATTGCTCGAGCCCCGCGTGTGATGAGGGCACCGTCGTCGACGTTCCCAACAACGACGACAAACCGCGCCAAGACATCGACGGCGACTGCTTGAGCATCGAATGCGACAGCGGAATGCCCAAGGCGGACGACGACGACAGGCCCACCTCCGGGTGCGGTGGATGTTTGAATGGCGCCGTCGTCGCTTGGGAGGACCTAGGCGAGAGTTGCTACACAGCCGATCAAGCCACGGAAAACGTCGGCCTCTGCGTTCCCGGAACTTGGACGTGCGACGCGAGCAACAACAAGGTTTGCGAGGGCCAGGTCGTTCCGGCGCAGGAAGAATGTGGGTTGGGCCACAACGGCATCGACGAGGACTGCGACGGGGAAAACGACGAGTGCGGGTGCGCGCTCGGAGACTCCGTTGCTTGCTATTTCGGACCGCCAAACACGGAAAACGTAGGCATCTGCCAGGGCGGTACCTCGACGTGTGAAGCAACGGCCGAGGGGAACGTCTTTGGCGACTGCATTGGGGAGGTCCAGCCGCAGGTTTGTGATTCTTGCGTTCAAGCGGGCGACCAGGATTGCTCGGGCTCGAACGCGCCGTGCACGGGTGGTCACGCGTGGACCAGAGTCGTAGGAACCCCTCAGTTCGAGTTCTTCAGCAGCCTCGCTCAACTCCCCACGGGAAACGTCATGGTCCAGTTGCCATTCGATGCAACCATCACCGTCGGCGGAACGACGGTGACCAGCGACGGCTCCCGCGATGTCCTTGTCGCGGAGTTCGATCTCGCGGGGAATGCTGTTTCGGCGCGAGCATGGGGAGGCAACGCCCTCGACGACGCCGGATTTCTTACAAGCCTCGACGACGGATACGCGCTCGCCATGCACCTTGGCCCGGGCTCAAGCGAAAACTTCGGATCAGGGCCCACCCTCACAGGTGCCAACTACAAGGATGGCGTGATCGCCAAATTTGACTCGAACCACACGGTGCAGTGGAAGCGACATCTTGCCGGCTCGGGACCGGTCACGGTCGTCGCGGCAGCCCGAATGCCGGACAATGGCATTGTAGCCTGCGGTACTTTCTCCGGCTCCCTCGACGTCGGTGGTGCAACGCTGAATTCCGCTGGCGACGACGACATCTTCGTCGTTCGCTATAATGCGTCAGGCACGCACGTCTGGAGCAAGCGCTTCGGGACGACCTTGTCGGATACGGTCTCTAGCATTGCGGCGGCCCCCAACAGCGACGTCCTCGTCGTTGGGGATTTCACGTCGAGCATCTCGTTCGGGGGGCCAATACTCACCGGCGCGGGCGGAACGGACGGATATGTCGCACGGCTGGATGCGAATGGGAATCATGTCTGGACGCGCGGGATACAGTCAGCGTCCGACGAGCGGGCGCAAAAGGTTGTCGCGCTCTCGGACGGTACCGCGTGGGTCGGAGGATGGTTCCAAGCCGCGGTAAATGCCGACGGCCAGGCGGGACCGGACATCAGCCCGACATCGACTGGCAAAGACATCCTGCTCGTCAAGTACGACGCTGTCGGCGGCCTCGCGGATCACCAAGAATTCAACAACACCGGCTCGACATCGATCAACGCAATGAGCGTGGGTTACGATGACAGCATCGCCGTCGCTGGTGATTACAATGGGACCCTGTATTTCAGCGGCGCTGCATCGCCGTCACTCGGTGCCATCGATGCATTCATCTTCAAAATCGGCCCGACTGGAACGCTGTACTGGTCGAGGAAGCCGGCAACGACGTACGTGGAGAGCTTCGAAGGAGTGCACGTCGGCGCGTGCGGTGACGTGTTCGGAAGCGCTCGCTTCCACGACCCGATTAATTTCGGCGGTGGCAACGTGACAAGCACGGGCGACGCGGACATCGCGGTCGTTCGGTACCTCCAGTGACGTCGGGCTTCGCTCGTGGGAACACGCCTTGAGCATTGTAAGACCGTCGCCCCGCGGCTCCCAGCGCCATGAGTCGCCCGCGGCGATCGGACAAGTGCTAGACTCGGCCCCGTATGCGTCGCTTTCTGATCCTTGCTTGCACGTTCGCGCTGGGTTGCGCCCAGGTTCTCGGCCTCGATGACTTCAAGGACGGAGAAACCTCGTCCGGAGGAAACGGCGGCGGAGGCAATGGCAACGGTGGAGATCCATCGACCGGCGGCAGCGGCGGCAACCCCACCCAGGGGGGCGGCGGCGATGATGGCGGTGGTGGCACCGGCGGCACGGGCGGCATGGAGCCGACGACCGGAGACGTCGCGTGGGCCTACGGCGTCGGCAGCACGCTGAGCGACGCCGTCCAGGACGTTGCGGTTGCCCCGAATGGCGAGGTTTACGTCTTCGGAACGACGCCCGACAGCATCTCGTTCTCGATCGGCAACACCGTCATCAATGGCCCGTCTGCGTGGCTCGTGAAGCTGAGCGCGACCGGTCAGTTGCAGTGGTCACTTGGGTTTCCGGTGACCGGCACAGGGGGTCCTGTGCTGTTTCCGTACGGGGTCGAAGCGACGGCCGATGGGGTCGTGCTAGCGCTCTTCGGGAAACCCCAAATCACCGTCAACGGCTTTCCACGCTCGGGTGTCGTCGTGGCGAAGATCGCAAGTGACGGCTCGAGCGGTTGGACCAGAGAGTGCGGTGGAGGAGAGAACTTCAAGGCGCGCATTGGCGGCGATCTCGCCCTCGATCACGACGGGAATGTCATCGTCTCGTCGCTCACGAATGGGCCGATGACCTGTGCGGGCGGCGCGGGCCTGAGCGGTATCGTCATCACCAAACTCAATCCGCAAGGCTCCCAAATGTGGGCAAAGAGCGGCAGCACCGGCTACGACAGGACGGCGCGCATCGCCGTCGACAGTACCAACAGCATTATCGTCACGGGAAACACGAACGGCGTGGACTTCACCAATGACCCTGCGATCCCCAATATCGGTGGCGCGTTCATTACGAAGCTTTCTGCGGCCGGGGGTCAGATCTGGGCGAAGCAGCTCGCGCCGTCCAACCCCGACGTGAACACTGTGCGTACGATCGTCAACGACGCCATCATCGTCGGCGGTTCGTTCGATGGTCAGACTCAATTCGGAACCGAGCAGGTCACGCCGAATGGAACGCGGGACGGCTACGTCGTGGTGCTCGATCAGACTGGCAATTATCTCGACCACCAGCAAATCGGCAGCGATGTCGCCGTCGTCAATACCATCCTCGTCAACCCGGGCTCCAACCTCATGGTCGGCGGCGCGTTCGGAGGGACGTTGGCATTCGGCTCGGACAACCTGACCGCGGCCGGGATGAGCGATGGCTTCATTCTGACCGCGAACAACATGGGACAGCCTGTCGGGGCCTTCCAGTACGGTGGCTCCGGAGCCGATTCGATCACCAGCCTCATCATGGGAAGCGAATACCTCATTGCCGGCGGGTCCTATACCGGCGCTGTCGATTTCGGCGCTGCCGAGCTCACCCCGTTTGGTGGAAACGACGGGATGGTTCTCGGCATCCTCCCCTAGCCTTCAATAATCGGTCGCGAACACCAAACCACGCGATCCGAAGTCACGTCGTCGAGACTGGACCCACCGACTTCGGATCGCTCAATCCGCGCTTTCGGGACTATCTACCGCGCGGGAGCTGGCGCGAGCTGGGTTTTCTGCGGCGATCGCGATCCGATCTGCCGGGGTTCAGTCCGAACTGGGCTACTTCGGATCGGCCGCCCGCAGCCGCGAGGGTCGCCGGCTGTGGGGCGCGATACAACTCCCAACAAACGCCAAAGGCGACCGCAAACCGCGGTCGCCTTTCGTCATTCCCTACCCGTCAATCCGCGCTCTCTAGAACGCGCCTTCCACCCCGAACACAGCCCCACTGGCGAACATCTCCCGACCGCCCGTGGGCATCACGAAGGGACGAACGTTGCCCGTCTTCTCGTCGGAGGCAGAGCCACCCATGGTGAAGCCCGCGACGATGAGCGCGACGCCACCGGCGAGCGCTACGCCGCCTACTGCAAAGCCGACCGTCGATACCGTCGCCTGCGTCTCGGCCGAGTCGATCTCTTCACGACCGGCGGGGGTGCAGATCTTGTTCGGGCAAAGGGCCGGATCGTCTTCGGCATCGCTGGCCGTGCCACTCGCGATGACGCCGAACGCAGTGCCGAGGCCGAGGCCGACGACGCCGACGCCCGCGGCGACGAAGCCACCGATGGCGAGCGGCGAGACACCCCCACCGCCGCCGGAGCCCGTATCGACGATGGGCGCGCCGCCCTTTTCGAGCGCGGGGATTTCGATGCTCTTCTTGTCGCCCTCGCCGCCGATTTCGACCTCGGTTTTGTAGGGGCCGTAGCCGGGTGCTTCCGCTTCGATGTGGTGCGTGCCTGGATCGATGGCGACGGGCACGCCGAGCGCGGTGACCTCCACGCCGTCACGCTTCACGACGAGACCGGGCGCGGGATCCTTCGCGGAGATCGAGAGCATGCTGAGCTTGGGCTGGAGCGCGCTCGCGAGATCTTCGGCGCCCTGAGCGCGCTCGGCGTCGCCGCGCGAGCGGGCGAGGTTTGCCGCTTCTTTGTAGCTTCCCCACGCGGTCGCGAGCTTGCCCTGCTGTTCGTTGCAGCGGCCCAGGTTGAGGAGCGTGCCGACGCTCGGCTCGAGGCGCTGGCTCTCCGCGAAGCTCTTGCATGCTTCTGCGTATTTGCCGCTCTCGAGCTGTTCTTTACCGGTTTGAAACAACGACTCCGCGGCGACCTTGCTGTCTTGGGCGGAAGCGGCGAGCGGAGCAAAAGCAAAGGATGCCGCGATGAGCGCGGCGATCGTGCGGTTCGTCATGGTTACCGGTGGTCGAAGATAGAGCCAGTCTTGGCCGGAGGGGGAGGCGGCGGTGGCGGTGGCGGCGGCGGTTTGACCGAGGTCTTGATGGCGGTCGCGGTCGCCTTGGCCGTGGGCTTGGTGGAAGGCTCGGGCGGAGCCGACGCGACTGCAGTCGACGCGGACGGCGGTGCGCTCGTCGCGGACGCCGTATCGGTGGGCGTCGTGGTCGCAGCCGTCGAGGTCGTCTCGGTCGCAGCGGTTTCTTTGGTCGTCGCCTCCGACGTAGCGGTCGCCGTCGGCTTGGCGGTGCCCTCGCTCGCCGCATTCGTGGCGCCCTTGCCGGCGAACCCAACGAAGTAGACGGCGGCGCCGCCTACGGCGAGCAAGCCGATGGCCGCGAGCGCGATGAGGCCACCGTTGCTCTTCTTCGGAATCGCGCCGTCGGTGATCTTGGAGGGATCCGCGGTCCGCACCATGCTCGTCGCGGTCGGGTTTTGCGGAACGCCCGGCTGCGCAGGCAGCGGCATCGGGCCTGCGTTCACGGTTTGGTTGGACCAGTTCGCAGGCATCGCGGCGCCGGCGAAGCGCGCGACACGCTCGATGCTCGAGCGCGACCAACTCGGAGCGAAAGGCGCGAGCGCAAACGCGAGCTCCGCGACGCTCTGATAACGACGCTCGCGCTCGCGCTCGTAGGCGCGTTCGAGGACCGCTGCGAAATGCGGCGGCAGGTCGGGCCGAACCTCGCGAAGCGGCGTCGGCACACCCGTGAGGATCAGGGCGCAGAGCTCGGGCAGCGTGTCGGCGCAATAAGGCTGCGTGCCGGCGAGGAGCTCGTAGAGCGTCACACCGAGCGCGTAGATGTCGGCGCGGTGATCGACCGACTTCGCGTCGCGCATCTGCTCCGGCGCCATGTAGAGCGCGGATCCCATCGTCGCGGTGGTCTTCGTCAGACCATCGGTCGCGCCGACGATCTTCGAGATGCCGAAGTCGAGCACCTTCACGATTGCGGAGCCGTCGCTCCGTCGGGCGAGGAACAGGTTCGCCGGCTTGATGTCGCGGTGGACGATCTTGGCGTGATGCGCCTCGGCGATGGCTTCGCAGGCCTGCAGCACGTAGCCGACCGCCTCTTCCAAGGCGAGGCGCCCGCGCACCTGCAGGTGGTCTGAAAGGTCGGTGCCCTCCAGAAACTCCATCACCATGTAGGGCGCGCCGTTGTCGAACGTGCCGACGTCGCTCACGCGGGTGACGTGCTCACCTTTGATGCGGACGGCGGCTTGCGCCTCGCGGATGAAGCGCTGCGCGAAGTCGGGTCGACAGGCAAACTCGGGCAGGAGGAACTTGAGCGCGACGCGCTCTTGGAGCTGCTCGTGGATCGCCTCGACCACGACACCCATCCCGCCCTTACCGATGACGCGGATGACCCGGTACTTACCAGCGAGGACGGTGCCCGGCGCGACGGGCGCTGCATGCGGCGTATGCATCATCGAAACCCCGTGAACGTAACAGAGGAAGAACCCTGCCGCGAGCTTTGAGGCCCCGCAGTGAGCGCCTTCGCGAACGCCCGGCTCCCTTTCAAAAGTCCGACGAGCGACCTGTCACGATCTGGGCGCTTTGATCGATGAGTACGCGTGCTTCTACGGACAACTCCCCTTTTCGCGGCCTTGGTTTGTGCGTGTGCAGGTGACTCGGCTCGGGAAGAAGGGGACGTCGCGACGGATAGCCACGTCGAGCACGGCGCAGCCGTCGTAAACACCGAGCCTCGCGAGATCACGATCGCGAGCTTCAACGTGCTGTACGCGCTCGCGGACGACGACCCCGACAAGGGCGTGGACCCCGAAACGCTCGCACGAATCGAGGCGCTCGATGTGGACGTTCTCTTGCTTCAGGAGACGAACGCCGCGTGGGAAAAGGCGATTATCGCCGCCGTAGGCGATCGTTACCGCGCCTGTAAGTTTCACCAGCCGAAGCGGTACTTGCCGGAAGGCCTCGGCGCCTGCTCGAAGGCCGGGATACGCGAGGACCTGCTCATCCCCTCCCCGGTCGCGTGGTTTCCGGCGCAGCGCCTCGTGGCCGAGACGCCGTCGGGCCCGATCCAGCTCGTAAACGTTCACCTGCGGCCGGCCGTGGCGAACGCGGACGACTGGATGCGGATCCACGTCGAGACGCGCGCCGATCGAAAGAAGGAGGTCGCCGCCTATGTGAGCGAGCTGGCGCCCGACACGCCTACGATCATCGCAGGCGACTTCAACGAGCGCCCCGAGGGAGACCTCTTCGGGCTCTTGCGCGAACACCGGTTCGACAGCGCCTTGCCTGCGGCGCACGTCGACAAGGTCACGTGGCGCTGGGCCGGAACCACCCCGCCGCTCGAGCACCAGCTCGACCACATCGCGTTCGAGACGGACGCGTTCGAGCTGGTCAGCGCCGACGTTCGTCCCGGGGGCCACAGCGATCACGACGCTGTCGTCGTGACGTTGCGCCGTAAGTAACACCCAGACAAACCGCGAAGCCGCGAAGTGAAGAGAGAGCGCGCGAAGGAGAAATTTCTTTAACTTCTTCCTTTGGGCTCTTTTTCTGCCCTTTGCGGCTTTGCGGTTTCTTGGTCCAGCCTCAGCGGTGGCGCATTCGATCGACGGTGACCGCGACGACGATGATCGCGCCGGTCAGGATCTCCTGAATCCAGTTCGCGATACCCACGTGGGTCGCGCCGGTCGCGATGACGGTCATCAACATCGCGCCGAGAACGCTGCCCGCGACGGATCCTTGGCCGCCGAAGAGCGAGCCGCCGCCGATGACGACCGCGGCAATCACCTCGAGCTCCAGGCCGATCGAGTCGGTGGGATCGCCGACGGTCAGCGTCGAGAACTCCATCATGCCGGCGATGCCCGCGAGGAGCCCCGCGAGCGTGTACGTGACGATCGTCACGCGCGGGATCGAGATGCCGCAAAGACGCGCGGTAGCCGGGCTCGATCCGGTCGCGACGATGTGCCGCCCGAACCTCGAATAGGCGAGCAGCGCGGCGCCGAAGAGCGCGACCACGATCGCGAGAAAGACGCCGGGCGGAAACGGCAGCGCGCTGTCCGGATCGCGAAGCATGAGCTTTTCGAGCGCGCCCGCGTCCGCGTCGATCTTCTGCTCGCCGGCGAAGCCCTTCGCGAGCCCGCGCAGCGCGCTCATCGTGCCGAGGGTCACGATGAACGGCGTGATTTTGAGCCCCGCGACGAGCGCTCCGTTCAAGGCGCCGCAGAGGGCACCGGCGAGCACTGCGCCGAGCGCGGCAACGGCTGGTGAATAGCCGCTCCGCAAGAGGCTCGCGGTGACGACAGTGACCAAGGCCACCACCGATCCGACCGACAAATCGATGCCGCCCTGAATGATGACCAGCGTCATGCCGACCGAGCAGAACGCGACGACGACGGTGTGGCGCGCCATCATCTCGAGCGCCACGCCGCGCAAGAAGGTGTCGGGCGTGACGACCGCGAACATCGCGTACACCACCAAGAGCGCGACCAGCGGGCCGATCCAAGGCTCGCCGAGCACCCGTCGCAACCGCGAAGACATCGCGCTGGCCTCCGTCGCCTTGGCCTCCGTCGGCTTGGCCTCCGTCATGCCGCGGCCTCCTGCAAGAGCAGCTGCTCGCTCCAATCGGTGACGTCGCGCGGCGCACCGAGCACGCCGCGCCTCATGACAGCGATGCGGTCACACACCGCGAGGAGCTCTGCGGGCTGCGTGGAGATCCACACGATGGCTTTTTGCTTGGCCGCGAGATCGATCGACAGATCGTAGAGCTGCTCGCGGCTTCCGATATCGATGCCGCGGGTGGGCTCGTCGAGCAGAAGGACGTTGGCGTTTTGGTGGAGGAGCCTACCGATCGCGACCTTCTGCTGGTTGCCTCCGGAGAGCGAGCCGACGGGCGCGTCCGGCCCGGCGCATCGAATCTGGAGCCTTGTGATGAGATCGCGCGCTGCCGTGCCCTGCGCGTTCGGCGAGACGATTCCGCCGGACGAGATGGACTCGAGCTTCGACAGCGTGAGGTTGTCGGCGACGCTCATCGTGAGCGCGAGCCCCTCCCCTTTTCGATCTTCGCTGACCATTCCGATCCCTTCGTGGAGACGGTGCGCGGGGGTACTGCGGGTCGACGCCGACGAGCCGATGTGGACCTCGCCGCGGACGACGCGATCGAGGCCGTAGATCGCGCGGACGAGCTCGGTGCGCCCCGAGCCGACGAGGCCGAAAACACCGAAGATCTCGCCTCGGTGAAGCTCGAATGATGCGCCGGCGGGAAGCTTCACCCCGGTGAGCTCGCGCACCGACAGCACCCGCTCCCCCTTCTCACGAGGTGCGCGAACACGCGCTTCGGCGGGATGGCCGAGGAGCATCTCCGTCAAATCCGCGACCTCGACGCCCTTCATCGATCCGGATCGCACGGTCTCGCCGTTTCGCAACACAGTGTACGCGTCAGCGACGCGTACGACCTCACCGAGCGTGTGCGAGACGTAGAGCACACAAAGGCCGCTGTCCGCGAGAGCGCGCACGGCGTCGAGCACGCGCTCGGCCTCGGCCATCGTCAGACTGCTCGTTGGCTCGTCGAGGATGAGGACGCGCACCTTCGACTGCGCCAGCGCGCGGCCGATGCACACGAGCTGGCGTTCGGCCGGCGTGAGATCACTCGCGCGCCGCGTCGGATCGATGTCCACGCCGAGCGGCGCGAGCGCGGCCTTGCAGCGTCGCTGCGCCTCCTCCGCGCGCACGAAACCGCTCGAAACAGGCTCGATCCCGAGCGTGACGTTCTCCGCGACGTTCAGGTGATCGCAGAGCGTCGGCTCCTGCGGAACGATGGCGACGCCGAATTTGCGCGCGTCTGCAGCGCTTCGCGGAGCGTAGTGCACGCCGCCGAGGGTGACGGTGCCGTGATCGGATCGGACCAGACCGGCGAGGATGCCGAGCATGGTGCTCTTCCCCGCGCCGTTCTCGCCCATCACCGCATGAACCTCACCCTCGATCGCCGTGAAGGTCGCGTTCTTCAGCGCAGCCGTCGCGCCGTACGACTTCGCGACGCGATCGACGGACAAGAGCGGCGCGTGTGTTGCTCCGTCGGCCTCGACCGGATCGGTCATCGCGCGGCCGTCACTGCCCGAGGTACGGCGTCAGATCCGGCGAGAGGAGGTCCTTGATCTCGGCGCTCTCCATGTTGGACTTTTCGACGACGCGCGCGCCGGTATCGATGACCTTCTCGATCGGCTCCTTCTTCAGGTGCGAGACCATCGTCTTCACCGCGAGGTAGCCCATGTTCATCGGATTTTGCAGGACCAGCGCGTCGATCTTGCCGTCGCGCAGGCCGGCCACGAGCTTCTCCGACGAATCGAAGCCGACGAGCTTCACCTTCCCCGCGAGGCCGAGCTTCTCCAGCGCGAGGAGCATCCCGAAGGTCGTCGACTCGTTCGGACAGAAGACACCGGCGACCTCACCTTTGTCGGCGCCTTGCGCGACGAGGAGCGCTTCGCCAGCCGACGACGCGCTCTCCGTCGTGGCGCCGCCGTATTGGTTGTCGCTGACGATCTTGATGCCGGAGGCCGCTTTTGCAGCCTCGAGGAAGCCCTTTTCGCGCTCGCTCGTGCTGGCCGAGCCTTCGAGGTAGCGCAACAAGACGACGTTGCCCTTGCCCTCGAGGCCTTTGACCAGGCGCTCGCCGCCGAGCTTGCCCGCGGCGACGTTGTCGGTCGCGACGAAGCTCACGTGCTCGTCACCTTGCAGCGCGGAGTCGAAGACCACGGTCGGGATGTTCGCGCTCTTCGCGGCTTTGACCGGTGCAACGAGCGCCTTGTCGTTGAGCGGCGCGAGGACGATGCCGCTCACGCCTTGCGAGGTGAACGTCTCGACGATGCCGATCTGCTCTTTGAGGTCGTCCTCTTTGAGCGGGCCTTTCCAGACGATCTCCACGTCGAGCTCGCGCGATGCTTTCACCGCGCCGGCGTGCACGCTTTTCCAGAACTCGTGCGTCGTCCCCTTCGGGATGACGGCGATCTTCATTTTCCCGCTTTTGCTACCGCAAGCCGCCGTCCCGGCGAGCCCGACGCCCAGCGCAAGAAGATCTCGTCGCTTCATCCCAGCCTCCTTCGACCACGCACGCGTTGGAACAGCGAAGACTACCTGGGGAACGCTTCGGGGATCCCCCCGTCCACCGGCAGCGTAGCGCCGGTCGTCGGCGTTTTTTCGGTCGCGAAGAACACGACCGCATTGCCGACGTGCGACGCGTCCACACGCGCCCGCAGGAGATTGCGGTCGCGATAGTAGGCTTCGAGCTCGGTCATCGAAAGCCCTCGGCTCTTCGCGCGGGCGGGACCGACCTCTTCCCAGAGGCCGCTCTTCGTCTCACCGTAGGAGAAGACGGCATCGGCGTTGATCTGGTTCACCCGCACGCCGAGCGGCGCGAGCTCGAGCGCCGCAACCTTCGCGAGCTGGTGCGCCGCCGCTTTGCTCGCGCTGTAGGCGCCGAAGTCTTTGCCGGGCGCGAACACGTTCTTCGACGCGTTCACGACGACGTTGCCGCCGGTACCTTGCGCTCGGAAGACGCGCGTCGCTTCGCGCAGCGTCGTGAGCACACCGATGTAGTTCACCTCCGCGACGCGCAGCGCGTCGGCGTTGGAGAGCTCTTCGATCGGACGAACCAGCGCGATGCCCGCGTTCGGAACGACGACGTCGACCCCGCCGTACGCGACACACGCGGCATCGAACGCGGCGCGCATCGAGGCTTCGCTGGTCACGTCGGCGTCCACGGCGAGCGCCGTTCCTGCGCCGTGGGCACGCTCGACCTCCGCGGCCGCGGCGCGCGCGCCTTCCGGATCGCGGTCGACGATGACCACGTGTGCGCCTTCTTTCGCGCACGCGTGCGCGATGCCTCGACCAATGGCGCCCGCGCCGCCGGTGACGAGAACGACCTGCCCTTCGAGCGCGCGCGGCGCTGCTTTGCCGAGCTTCGCCTGCTCGAGACTCCAGTACTCCATGTCGAACAGATCCGCGTCGGACAGCGCGACGTACCCACCCATCGCGTCGGCGGTCGCCTTCGTGCGGAGGGTGTGCTCGGTGATGTCGGCGGCGATGCGCGCGTCTTTCTTCGTCGCGCCCCACGCGAGGATGCCCACGCCGGGCACGAGCACCACGCGCGGCGCGCTGTCGAGCTTGGTGCGTTGGACGCGTTTTTCCCGCAGGTTCGTCTCGAAGTACGAGTCGTACTTCACGCGGAAGCTCGCGACCGTCTCGGTCAGCTGCTCGCGCGCGACCGCGTCGTCCGCGGGCAGCTCGGAAGCAAACGCGGGCCAAGCCTTGGTGCGAATGACGTGATCCGGGGTGATGGGGCCGGTTTGGGCGAGCTCCGATGCGTGGCGTGCCGCGCAGAACGAGAGGATTTCGTCATTGCAGCGCCACTCCATCACCAGGCGTCGATAGCCGGCATCGCCTGAACGAGCGTCGGCGACGAGGCCGCGGACAACCGGCGCGATGGCCGATAGACGCGCGCGAGCGGAACGCTCCGCACCCACATCGACGGCGACGGACGCGCCTCGCGTCGCGCGCTTGTTCGCGAAGGACTCGAACGCATCGACGAGCTCGATGTGTCGCTCGTAACTCTCGCGCGCCGTCGCGCCGAACGTGAAGAGACCGTGGTGGAGCAGAACGACGCCGACGACGTTCGGTGAAGCCTCGTAGACCTCGGCTACAGCCTTCGCGAGCGGGAAACCCGGCATGATGTACGGCAACACCGCGACACGATCACCGAGCGCCTCACGGACCAGCACGGCGCCATTCGCTTGGTTGGTGACGGCGAGGACCGCGTCGGCGTGCGAGTGATCGACGAACTTGTGCGGGAGGAAGGCATGCAGAAGCGCCTCGACGCTGGGGTTTGGAGACGACGCATCGAAGAGGTGCGTCCGCAGCTGGTTCACCATCTCCTCGTCGGAGAGGGCGCCGAGCGAGCGCAGGCGGCGTAGGTACGCGAGATCCAGCGCGGGGAAATCCTTCGGCTCGACGCGATCGAGGCTCGAACCCGAGCCTTTGACCCAGAGGCACGCGACGCGATCGCCGACGATCGTCGTGAGCTCGCCCTTCACCGACGTGTTGCCGCCTCCGTGCAGAACGAGGTCCGCCTCCGAGCCGATGAGGCGCGACGTGTAAACGCGTAGCGCGACGTCTTCGCCGTGTTTCGCGCCGTATTGCTCGATGGCGCGGCGCGCCCCGTCTTCGGTGTAGAGGCTCTTCATGCGCGGGGCTCCTCGAAGAGAACGCCATGCAAAACCGACACGGCCTTGGAGACGTCCGCGTCGCGCACCACCAGCGAGAGGTTGATGGCACCAAAGGCGTGGCTGATCATCTCGACGTTCACGCCGGCCTTGGCAATTGCGCCGAGGACCTCCGCGCCGAGACCGGGCCGCTCCGCGAGGTGGCGACCGACAACGACCAGGATGCTTCGCCCCGCCTCGATGCGAACGTCGCCGATGGCGCGAAGATCCGCCGCGGCGCGCTCGAGCTTCACCCGATCGTTCGCGGTGATCGAGATCGACACCTCCGAGGTCGTGACCATATCGACCTCGACGCCGTGTCGCGTGCAGGCCTCGAAGACGCGACCGAGAAAGCCGACCTCGCCGAACATCCGCGTCGACGAAAGCGTGAGGACGAGCTGCCCTTCTTTGTAGGCGATGCTCGTGACCGGCGCGGGGTTCGGCGGAACCTCTTCGCGAATGACCGTGCCCGGGTGATCCGGCCGGTTGGTGTTGAGGACGCGAACTGGAATCTTCGCGGCCATCGCCGGAAGGAGCGTCGCGGGGTGGAGCACGCGGCTACCGAAGTACGCGAGCTCCGCCGCCTCCTCGAAGCGCATGTCGGGGATGTTGCGCGCGGAGCGAACGACGCTGGGATCTGCGGTCATGACGCCGTCGGTGTCGCTCCAGATTTGCACCTCGCTCGCGCCGATCGCCGCGGCGACGAGCGTCGCGGTCAGATCGCTTCCATTGCGGCCGACCGTCGTGATGTCGCCCTCTTCGGTCTTGCCGACGAAGCCGGTGACGATCGGAACGCGCCCTTGCGGAAGCGCGTCGATGGCCGCCTTCATGCGCTGCTCGTAGCCGGCAATCGGTCGGGCGCGCCCGAACGCGCCGTCGGTGACGAAGCCGAGATCCCACACATCGTGAGCGGCGGCGTCGAGACCGGAGCGGCGGAAGAAGTCGGCGATGACCCGCGTGCTCCATCGCTCGCCGAAGCTCGACACGTAATCGAGGCTTCGCGGCGACAGCTCCCGGACGAGGTGAACGCCGCGAAGCAGCGAGCGGAGATCGTCGAACATCGTCTCGAGCAACCCGTCGTCACAGCCGAGCTGGCGGCCGATATCGCGCTGCTTTGCGATGACCGTCTCGGCGTCGAGCCGACCCGCCGCCGCTTCGCGCGCGGCCTTCACCAGCGCGTCGGTGATCCCCTTGTGCGCCGAGGAAACGACGAGGGGCTTCTGGTCGAGCCTCGAACGGACGATTCCGAGGACCTTTTCGATCTGTGCCCGGTCGGCGACCGAGCTCCCGCCGAACTTCATGACGATCATGTGCGCTGGTCCGCGCATTTACCATCGCTGGTGCGGGGATGGCTTCGAGATCGGTCGCTCAGGGAACGGGCGCGGCTTCACGAACCATCGTGCGAAACGGCTGGGTCCAGGCGATCTCGCCGCGGGAATCGACGATTCGAGCGCGCACCCACTCCTCGTCACCGCGCATCCGATACACGGCTCCCTCCCCGGCCGCGTTGGATGCGCTCAACACCGTCGAGCCGGGGCCGATGAACTCGACGCGCGCCATCGGGTCTGCCGGGCGGATGGTGATGGTCCGCTCGGCGACGGCGATCCGGGTCAGCTCCGCCCCGCTGGACGCGTAAAATTGGCCGGCGCGAATGGCGTTGCAGACGCCGTCGCGGGTGACCTTGTCGGGCGTCGAGGCAAAGGTCGCAATCCACGCGCGGCCGGGACGCGCTGGTTTCGCCGTCGGGTTGGTCGCGAAATGGTGCGAGTCGTCGACGGCGACACCGAACACGTCGGCTCCACGCGACAGCATCGAGGCCCAGAGCTCCTCGTGCGACGGGCGCCCGTCGACCCCGGCGCTGTAGACATACGGGTGACCGCTCCAGATCTCGAGGAGCGTCGTGGCGCGCGCGCCCCAGAGGTCGTCGAGGTCCAGCGCGCGGTCGAAGTTCGGGTGATTGACGAGCGCAATCGCCCCCTGCTCCTCGATCTTTTCGAGCGCGAACGTGAGCGCCAGCGACTTGGTGTCGAAGGTGCCGCCGCCGATCTTGCGCCGGTGGCATATCGCATTCACGTGCACCGGCTTGCCCGCGCCGGTCATGGTGATCTCTTCGCCGGGAAGGATCGCGAAGGTCGGCCGCTCGAGGTGCGCGTACGAAGCCGGGTCGATGCGGCGATTGTGATCCGTCAATGCGACGAACGCGTATCCGTGGTCGCGGTACCAGCGGTACACGTCGGCAGGCGGAACGTCGCCGTCACTCTCGGCGGAGTGGGCGTGCAGGTTGCCCTTGTGGAAAGCGTCGATGTCGATGCGGTCGACGAAGACCCGCTCTCGCAACGTGGGCAAGACGGCGGGCTTGGGCTCGGGCTCGCCGAGACCGGTAATGGCGAATGCCGCCCAGGCGCTCGCGCAGACCGAAAGGCCAACGGCGGTCGCGCTCCCCACCCGCCGCAACGAAGCCCGAAGCGACCTCCGAATGGTCATCGGTGAATCCAATGTAGAACGCGCGAGGTGGCCGGGAAAGTTTCGGCGCGCGTCGAGCACCGAAAGAGCGGTTGTTGAAGCGCGTACTACACTTCGACGATGCCGAATCCTGCGCCGGCGTGTTTGACGGTTACCGCCCAACCCATCTGGGCCCGTGTGCCCGCCGGTCCCGCGACGATTCCGGTCGTCGTCGAGCTGACGGCCGAGGACGTGGCTTTGGAGCAGCGCCGAGCCGCCCTGGCGCTGTGCCTCGTGCTCGACGTCTCCGGATCGATGGCCGGCCCCCCGCTGGAGCACGTCGTGCGGTCGGTGGAGCGCATCCTCGGCTTGCTGCGTGACGAGGATCAGGTCGCGGTCGTCGCCTTTTCGACGCGGGCGACCCTGGTCTCCAAGATGTCCGCGCTCGACGCCGCGACGCGCCGCGCGATCGCCAGCCGGGTCGCGCGGCTCGGAGCAGACGACCGGACCAACATCGAGGCAGGGCTGCTTCTCGCTGCGCAGCAGATCCCGAGCGCGCGTGACGATCTGAAGACGGCCATCGTTTTGTTATCGGACGGAGAGCCGAATGAGGGCGCCGCCACCACCGCGGCTCTCGCAGCGGTCGCCGAGGCCATTCGCCCGAAAGCGTCGATTTCGACCCTCGGTTATGGCGTCCGCCACGACGAGCGCGTCCTCCTCGCCATCGCCGAAGCGGGCGGCGGCGCCTATCGATTCATCGCGGATCCAGGCACCTGCCAGCTCGAGCTCGCGCAAGCGGTCGGCACGCAAGGCGACATCGCGGTCGACGGGATCGAGCTGGTGCTGGTGCCCGAGCCGGGCGTCGAAATTCAGCGCGTCATTGGAGCGCCGGCGCCGCGGTTTTCGCAGGACGGCCTCCTCGTCTCGGTGCCCGATCTGGCCGCGAGAACATCGCGAGCGCTGGTCGTCGAGACCCGCGCACGCCTCGACGTCGAGCGTTTGGGCGGCAAGCTCTTGACCGTCCGCGCGCGTCACCGACAAGCCGGCTTCGTCGAACAACGAATGGTCGAGGCGACGGCGCACATCGATATCGGCGGAAACAAGCCTGCGCCGCACGAGCAGGCCTTTGCGACGGCCCTCCTCGTCCGTGCCGACGCGGTTCGGGCGGAGGCACGCGGGCTCGCCGATCGCGGGCAATTCGATGGCGCGGCGGCCATTCTCCGCCGCTTCATGGAAGAGATCGAAGCCGCGCCTGGCTACGTCGCTGCCGATGGCTCGGCCCTGTCGGAGGCTTGGGAGCAGCTCCTCGACGAAGCCATGGCGATGGAGCGAAGGCCGTCGCGCGAAGCCCTCAGCGCGCTGAAGGCAGGCGCCGCGACCAGGGCGCTCTCGATGACCGACGGCATCCGCGCTTCATCCAAGCCGCTCGGCCGAACCGCGAACCACATGACCCTCGCGCTCGGTGGTCCGAAAGCCGGCTCGGCTTGTCTGCTCGTCGTCCGCGGCCCCAACGCGGGAACGCGACACGCGCTCGGCCTTCAAAATACCATCGGGCGAACGTCCTCCGCCGACATTCCCATCGCGAGCTCCCACGTGTCTCGCCGGCACGCCGACATCTTCGTCCTTCAGGGCGACTACTTCCTGGCGGATCTCGGCAGCACCAACGTGACCAAGGTGAACGACAAGCGCCTCGGGACGCAGCCCCATATGTTGAAACACGGCGACAAGGTCGTCATCGGGGACGTCCACTTGGTATTCGAGCGCGCTTGATGGAGCGTCAGCGCGGCTCGGACTGCAGAACCTTCAGCCGCTTCGTCCGCTTCGGCTCGTTTTGCGGCTCCGCCGACGCTTGTTTCAGCTCCGCTCGAGCGGGCTCGTTCGCGGCTTTATCGCGGTAAGGCACGTAATAGACCTCTTCGAACACGGCGGTGACGAAGCGCTCGCCATCCCACTCGGCGCGACACAAGCGTTGACCGCCATCTGAAGCGACGGGCGCAACGACCACGCCGCCCGCGCGAAGGACGGCGCCGAGCGCTTGGGGAACGCCGTCTGGGAACGCGAAGCCGGCGACAACCGCATCGAATCGCCCTTCCGCGAGCTCCACCGCGCGCTCGAGCAACGCCGGCGAAAGTCCGTCACCGCTCAAGACGATAACCTCCTCGGGAACGAGCGTTGTCGCCGTTTCCGCGAGCTTGGGATCGACCTCGACCGTCACGACCTTGCCGGTCGAGCCGACGACCTCCGCGAGGATCGCTGCGCCGTAGCCGGTGCCTCCGCCGAGGTCGAGCACGCGCGCCCCTGCGCCGATACCCGCGAGCGTGAAAGAACGCGCATAGGCGTGCATCGCGCTCACGGTGGCGAGCCCCGACGCATCGAGGCCGATCGCAACGTCGTACCCGCTCTCGGTCACCTGATCGATCGGCACGAAGCGTTCGCGCGGCACCTTCACGAGCGCCTTTCCAATCTCGGAATCGGCGAACGCAGCCCGCGCCCCGGCGTCCGGGAACACCCGCTCGGCGATGCGCGGCAAGAGCGATGCGCGTAGATCGCGACAGAGCGTGAGCGTGTCGTCGTCCAGCGCGAGCTCGTCGCGCGCGGCTTTGCCTTTACCGAGGTAGCGCTTCCACGCGTAATACCGTCCCGCGTAGTGCAATCGATAACGCGGTGAGAGGTTTTCGACCTGCTCGTCGATGGCCCGCTCGAAGTAATCGCGCGCACTGCCTCCCAGGACGTAGTTGTCGCGAATGCCTCGCAAGACCGGTGCGAGCAGCTCGTGCGAAAGCTGTGTGCGGCGGCGGTAATCCAGGTCACCCGACGGGTCGACCCACTCCGCGAGGAACTCCTGGTCGCCGTCTTTCCACCACTCGGCGCGATGAAACCGCGTGCCGAATCGCTCTTCCCAGGCGGAGCGCTCGTCGTCGATCGGCGAACCTGGGTACAACCGAAAGGGATCCACCGACAGAAACCCCGTGGTGCCCGCGGGGTCGAGGAACAGATCGCGCAAGTACGCGGCGCTCGTTCGCAGCGTCGCTTCCGTCTCGCCGGGGTGGCCGACGATGACGTTGGCGCCCCAGGGGACGTCCTTTTCTCGCGCGCGGGCGGCGATGTACTTCATTCGATCGAGGTAGTCTTCGAGACGGCCGGCTTTGCGGATCGTCGCGAGGTGTTTCGGATCGCCGGACTCGAGCCCGAAGCCGAGCGAGCAATTCGCGCCGCCGAAGAGGTCGAGATCCTCGTCGTCGATCATGTCGACGCGCACGAGGAGCCAGAACTTCCGCGCGGGGATCGCCTTCGCCGGCAAACGCTGGAGAAACTCGCGACGCCACTTCTTGCGCATGCCGAAGAGCGCGTCCGCGAAGTAGACCGTCATCCCGGTGAGGTCGAAGAACGCGTGGGCTCGGTCGAGCTCGTCGAGCGCGCGATCGACGCTGTAGGCGCGCCAGCTCACCTCGCGCTTCGCCCGCTCCATACAAAACGCGCAATCGAAGGGGCACCCGCGCGATAGATAAACCTGCACCTGCGAGGCAATCCGCTTCGCAATGGGACGATAACGATTCAGAAAGGACCAATCGGTCGGCGGCAGCTCTTCGAGATCTTCAATCGGATCCGAGCCGAGGATTTGATTGCGCAGCGGCGCGCCGCCCTTCACCGATTCGACGATCTTCACGAGCGGTCGCTCGCCTTCGCCGACGACCGCGACGTCGAACGGCGAGCCGTCGTAGACGAAATCGGTGGGCCGCGCGCTCGTGTGGTAGCCGCCGGCGCACAAGACCGCGTCCGGGCAGATCGTGCGCGCGACCTGCGCGACGGCTTCGATCTTCAGAAAGTCGAAGGACGAATAACAAGAGAAGCCGATGACGTCGTAACCCTTGCCGTCGGGGCCACCGAAGACGCGCGACAGATCCACCGGACCGAATGCGCGCTCGGCGTAGAGGTCGATGATTTCGACGTGCGCGCCCGTGCGCTCGCGCACGTAGGTCGCCATCGTGACGAGCTGCGGGCAGCCGAAGTTTCCGGCAGCAGCGCCGTCGGTTCCGGGCCAAATGAGGAGGACGCGCGGGGTCACGGCTTCTTCGGCGGGCTGAGGCAGGGCCGGGGGAAAGGTTTCGGTGCCTCCGAAAGGCACGGGGCCGGCGGGGGGATCGGAGCCGCCAGGCGCGAAGAGGTGCTGGCCGAAGGCGCGGCGGACTTGTCCGCACTCGCGGATGCGGTGTTCGGGGCCGAGGCCGACGGGGGCGGCTCTTTCGGCATCTCGACCGTGAGGCAGGGCAAAGGCGCGCTCTCGCTCGCGGTCGCCGTCACCGTCGACGTTGCCGCGGACCCTGCCGGGGCACTGGCGGTGCCGCCGTCGGCTTCACCGCCGCACGCGACGAGGCTCGCCATCGCGGTCGCGAGGAGCACGTTTCGCCGCGCGAGGATCGCCTCGCGGTCGAGATCGTCGTCGTCATCCTTCATCGAGCGGCGCCTTCTGCGGAGCGTCGCGCGAGCCGTGTCGCCGGGACGAACCCCGCGATGCCCTTTCGCGCCGCGCGCAACTTGTCGCCGAAGACGTCGTCGACGTGTTGCGCGACGAAGGGATCGAGCCCGCGCTCGCCGAACACCGAGTGCGCCGCCGCGCCGCACCCGCCGAGGCAGCTCGATTTGTACGGGCAAGGCGCGCAGAACTCCGGTGTCACGTCGCGGTAGTGCATCACGCTCGGCGCCGTCACGAGCTCGGCGAATGAGGCTTTCTTCGCGTCGCCGACGACGTCGGTGTGGAGCGTGCAGTTGCGCAGCTCCCCGCGCGGCCCGAGCGCGAACTCCTGCATTTCGGTGCCGATGGGGCAGCCGCCGAAATTCACGTGGGGAAACTCGGCGTGGTCCACGACGCATTGGGGCACCGGCATCGTCACTTGCAGGCGCATGCCGGCTTCACCGAAGGGGCTCGCTTGGCGCAGCGCCTCCAGCAACTCGGAGCGCGTCGGCAAGAGCTCCGCCACCTGCTCCGACGCATAACCCGCCGGCGAATAGCGGGAGAGCGCGACGTCGGTCGCGCCGAGCGACTTCCACAGCGACAAGATCTCCCCGACGACGCGCGCGTTCTTCCTCGTGATGACGATGCAGCCGGTGACCGGCACGCCGAACTTGGTGAGCGCCCGAATGCCTGCGAGTGTCGGCTCGAAGCAGTCTTTGCCGACGTGCTCCTCGTGGAGCTCCTTGTTCGGCCCATTGAGGGTTACCTGGACGAACAGCGGATTGTACGGAGCGAGCCGCTCGGCGTGCGCTTCGGTGACGATGCCGCCGTTGGAGATGATCAGCGCCCGCTTGCCGTGCTTTTGGATGACGGCGAGGACGTCGAAGATTTCGGGGCGCGCGAACGGCTCGCCGCCGGTGAGCGTCACGTGGTCGAACTCGACCTCGGTGAGGGCGCGGTCGACGAGACCGAGCAGCTCTTCCCGCGGGAGGGAGCCGATCGTCGACGGCTCGTCTCGCCAATCGTTGTAACAATAGCCGCACTTCTGGTTGCAGAAGGCGGTGAGCTCGATGGCGAGGGAATAGCGTTTGGGGCGGCTCACGCGCCGGAGCGTATCAGCTTTGCGCGGAAAGAAGCTTCTCCACGCCGCGCGCGATTTCGACGAGGTTCGTCTGCACCGAGCCGACGATGATCTTCTCGCCGGTCTCGGCGACCGTCTTTTGAAGAAGGCGCGGCACACCCGGCACCTTCGCGGCGTCGATCGTGAGGTCACCGCGCAGCTCGAGCCGCGTTCCGCCGTCGACCGCGACGTAGCGGTTCCTCCCCCCGCTGGTCACCGCGCCGGGAAACGCATGCACCTCGGTGCGCCAGCTGACGGTGAAGTCGCGCTCGTGCCAGGTCGCGAAGTCGGTCCATCGCAACATCGATTCTTTGAGCACGCTTCGGACGACCTTGGGGATATCGCCGCCGCCGACCCATTCGTTCACGAAGTCGACCTCGTCACCCCGGTCGGTGCGGGAGATCACGCGAATGTCCTGGATGTTGGGCAGATGCGGAATCAGATCACCCAGGCGGTCGCGGTAGGTCGTGAAGACGAGCGGGCGCTCGAATGGCAGGAACACGTCGGCCTGGATGCGCATGGCCCGCGCAAACTAGGTCACCGGGCGTGATTCCGCTACGGGCGCGTCCTGTCGCGCTTTTCGCCGCATGAAATGGCGCGCGACGAGGGCCAAGAGCACCCCGACGACGAGGCTCGCGAGCGCGATCTCTTCGACCTGCGACGCGCGTCCCAGCGCTTGCGAGAGGCTCGCGCCGAGCGCCCAGCCGAGGCCCGAGAACGCGACCGACCACAGGACCGCGCCGATCCCGTTCAACACCGCGAATCGCTTCCAGTGGTACCCGGTCGCGCCCAGCATCAGCGGGGTCACCGTCCGGAAGCCGTAGAGGAAGCGAAACCCCAGCACGAAGGCGCTTCCGTAGTGCGTGAGCCACGCGCGCATTCGGGTCGCCCGCGCTGCCCACTCCGCGCGACGTTCCAGAAAACTTCGGCCGCCGCGCCGGCCGACGACGAACCAGAGCTGATCGCCTGCGAGGCTCCCGGCGCCCGCCGAGAGCATGACCAGCGGGAGCGAGAGAAGTCCGCGGTGCGCGAGGGCCGCCGCGATGATCAACATCGTCTCACCCTCGAAGAACGTGCCGACGAAGAGCGCGAGATAACCCCATTTCGCGATGAGCTCCTCCAGCACGAGCCAAGCGTAGCAGCGCGCCGAGCAAGTCGACGTTGACCGCGCCGTCACGCTTGGTGAAAGAAACGCACTCCCCGATACGAAGGAGGCGACATGCAGCTCTTCGGCGAGCTCTTGCGCCCCATTGTCGCGTTCGCGATTGCCACAGCCCTCTTCGGCCTCGTCGAATGGCTCGGCCGGCGCCGAGCGAGCCCGCCCTGGAAGCGCGCTGGCTTTTGGACCGATAGCGGGTGGTGGATGCTGACGCCGCTCGCGACGAAGGCCATCACGCGGATCGGCGTCGGCGTGGCGATCTTCACCATTGCGTGGGTATCGCTCGGCCACCCGACCGACAAAGAAGGATTGCGCGCGTTCGTCGACCGGCCGACATGGGCGAGCGCGCTGCCGCTACCGTTCGAGATCCTTCTGACGCTCACGGTCGCCGATTTCGTCGGCTATTGGATCCATCGCGCCTTCCATCGCGGCTGGCTCTGGCGATCCCACGCGGTGCACCACAGCTCGGAGCGGCTCGATTGGCTCGCGGCGGTGCGCGTACACCCGATCAATGATCTGCTCGCCGGCGTCACGCGTGTCGCGTTGCTGGTGCTGCTCGGCTTCCGGCCGACAGTGCTCGCTGGCATTGTCCCCTTCTCGACGTTTTATGCCGTGCTACTCCACGCCAACGTGCCGTGGTCGTTCGGCTGGGTCGGAAGAATCATCGCGAGCCCGCGCTTCCATCGGTGGCACCACGCAAAACACGTCAGCGGCGACGGCGCGAACTTCGCGGGGTTCTTCGTGCTTTGGGATCGGCTCTTTGGGACGTTTTATCTTCCGTCGAGTGAGCCGGCTGAAACGGGGATCGCTATGCCGATGCCGAAGTCGATTTGGGGGCAGTTGGTTTATCCGTTTCGAAAGCCCGATACGAAACGGGTCGATAGGCGATCTTCGGAGCCGATCCGGAGCGCTCGACCCGGAATTGGGATCGCGAATCCCGAACTGCCGACGCGCGACTGAACGTCGCGGCGCGCCGGAGCGGGGTTCGACGTGTTAACGCGCTGGGGGCCGCTCTCGAGCCCGCTCGGCGGAGCGCGCCTACACCAACTACGGGTCGTCGATCGACCAATGCTCCGCGCACTCGGACCGGCCCTGTGAAATTGTCGCCAACGCAACTGCGCTCGACATCCTCGGCTTCCCATTGCTCGCTCTCGCAAATCGACACACGTCACCGAACTGACGATCTCGCCGTCTTCTCGTACGTCGACAGAGCCCTCGTAGATCAGCGTAAACGGATAAACGTCGGGCTGACTTTCGGGCTCCGACCTCTGGATCTGTAGCCGAGTTCGAGTTTCTCGAGCTCGGCCGACGCGCCTATTCCACGCGGCGGCGCGGTTAGCGGCATTCCAAGCAGAATGCTGCAACTACCGCGTTTCGTTCACCGCGCTCGGTGCGAGTACGTCCCGGCGCTGCCCGACGATACGTAGCGCACGCGGCAACCTCACCGTCGCGCGCATGTTCCGGCAAAGCAGTCGCTGCCGCGCAGCGGCGGCGGAACAGCCGCGGCGGCGCCGTACCGCGAACAACTGGGCGTGGGTTGCACCGTCCCTCCCCGATTCATTCGCGGCCCACGCGTCGCTCGCACGTCGCGCGCCGGGGGATCAACGACTTGGCGCGAGCCGCGGTCGCCCATGCCGCCGAATCGCGCCCAAACCGCGAATGAACCCGCAGGTGATACTGCAACTACCCGCGATTCGTTCGCCACGCCCGGTGCGGGAGAAGACCTGGTGAGCCCAGCAGCCCGCGCCAGCCCAGCAGCCCGCGCGAGCCCCGGCAGCCCGCGCGAGCCCCGGCGACCGGCGCTCGCGGCAACGGGCGTCGCGTGCATGTTCCGGCGAAGCAAGTCGCTGCCAGCGCGGAGGCGCCAGCGGACGCAGCCGCGGGCGCTCCGCCGTACCGCGAACAACTGGGCGGGGGTTGCGTCGTCCCTCCCCGATTCATTCGCGGCTGCGCGTCGCTCGCGGACGTCGCGCGACGTGAGATCAACGACTTTTGCGCGAGCCGCGGTCGCGGATCGCGACAAGTCGAGCCTAAACCGCGAATGAACCCGCGGGGGATACTGCAACTACCCGCGATTCGTTCGCCGCACTCGGTGCGAGTAGGCGCGACGCCACCGCTCACGCAGCGCACGAAGGGCGCGCATCCTTTACGCGCGCCCCAAAACCTTCGCTCAGGGAAACGGCGAGACGAAGTAGATGAAAATGAGGAACGAGCCGAGCGTCACGATGCCGAGGAGGATCAGCTTCTCGAGGCTCCACGCGTCACCCGGGTCGATCGGGCGGCCAGGGGTTTTCCCAGCCAATTCACGGTCACTCATGGTGGTTCTGTTCTCACTCCGAGCCATCGACGTCAAGGACTCTGGCGACCTCGGCGCACAGCTCGACGAGGTCTTCACGGGCTGCGTCGGCGAGCCCCGAACGATCGAGCACACCGCTCCACGCCTCGAACGCGCGCTCGAGGGGCGTGCGGATAAACAGACGCTCCTCGATCGAGAGCGCAACAGCTTCGACTTCGGCCCACCCCGGCGCGCGGCCGCGGCGGCCGAACGCTAGCGTGGTGAGGTGCACGACATGTTCGTGAACCGCGAGCACCAGGATCGGATCCGGATCGACGGCTTGGCCCGGGAGCGCCTCCGTCCCGACGACGACGCGCGAACCGAACACCCTGCCCCGCGGCCCCAACGTGGTCGAAAGGTGCACCTCATCGAGCGGCAGACGATCGAACGGCGCGCCGAGCACCGAACGCCGCGCGTCGACCACCTCTCGGATCGCCATCGCGTGCGGGGCGAGGAAGGCCTCGTACCCGGTGTCGAATGCCGTCGCAGCGAGCGCGAGATCGGATCGAAGGATCTCGACGGGCTCGCGCGGTAACGAGCGCAGTGCCTGGAGCGCGACGCGCGACGACACGTCCTCGGGTGCGAGCTCGTCGAGCGGGCGCCTCGAAGCCGCACGAAACGCGCCGATTTCGTCGTGGAGCTCGGCGAGAAAGCCGATCGCGTGTGCGACCGCGACCGGCGCGAACAGCCGCGAAAGAACCGGCGCGTCCTCGATGAAGAGCGACCAGGCCTCGGCCTGCATGTGACCTTGCGCGAACGCGACGTAGGCAGGCGCATAGAGGGACGCGGCTCGAGACGCCGCGGACGCGCCCGTTGCCGGCGGCACGAACGCGAGCCCGTGAAAGACCAGATCCTCGTACCGAGAGGCAGCGCGCACGACGCTTCAACCCCCGGAGATCAGGGGTTGTTCGACGAGCCCGGCTTCGGAGGGATCATCCGCAGACACACCTTCGGCGGCGTCGACGAGGACGAGGTCGGCGGAGGCGGCGGCATCTCCAAACACGGCTGAGGCGCGACCTTGAGACAGGCCTGGGGCGGCACGTCGGCGTCGGGCTCGGCGGTCGGACCAGCGTCGGGCGGCGCCGCCGACTCGGTCGCGGTCGCGGGCGGCGGCGAAGGGATCGCGACGGGCGCTTCCAGACACGGGCCAGGCCGCGCATCGCTGCACGCGGGCAAACCCGAGAGCCCGGCGATCGCCGACGCAACGAACACTGCGCGCCGGCGAAGAATGGCCGCGCGTTCCTCCCGCTCGAGCTCGTCGTCGTCGTTCGCCATCGAACGAAAAGAACGCCCGGCACCGTCTCGCGTCAAGAAGGGTGCAAGCCGCACCGAGGCCGCGACCCGGTTTTCGGGACGGGAGGGGATAAAAAACACCACCACCCGCGGACCCACCAATCGAATGGCGCGGCCGCGCGGCGCGCGACACGTTCCCGGCGTTTGGCGTAGCCTCTTTGCTCGAGGTCGCTATGTCGAAGCGTGCGCTGTCTTCCTTGGGTTCTCTCGCGCTTTTGGTCCTGCCTGCCATCGCGAGCGCGCACACCGTGCTCGTCAACCCGGAGCCGCTGACCGGTAACGACGACGCGAAGACGCCCGCGTGCGGATGCACGTTCGGCGGCGGCGCCATCGAGTGCCCCGCGGACTTCCAAATCACCGAGTACATGGCCGGCGAGACGATCACTGTCACCTGGAACGAGACGGTGAACCACACCGGCGAGTTCCGCATCGCCTTCGTCGCCAAGCCTCCGTCGGAGGTCACCGACGCGGACTTCGGCGCCTCCGCGGTGAAGATCACGGTCGACGATCAGCAGGCCGGCGGGCTCGTCGACGCGGAGATCACGCTCCCCGACACGCCGTGCGAAGAGTGCACGATCCAGGTGCGCCAGTTCATGGAAGGCGCGCAAAACCCCTACTACTACACGTGTGCCGCCGTCCGGATCCTCGACCCGGGCGGCGACGGCGGAGCCGGCGGCTCGTCTGGTGACGGCGGCGCCCCGTCGACCGGCGGCAGCGGCGGCACGACGAGCGAAGGTGGCGCGCCGGTCGGCTCCGGCGGAAGCACCTCCAACGGCAACAACGCCGACGGTGAAGGTGGCGAGCCGGTGTGGGAAGGCCCGCACAACGACGACGGCTGCGGCGTATCGAACGCGGGTTCGGCCGGAGATTCGGCGTGGGCCGGGGCGATCTTCGCGCTCGGTGCGTTCGCCGTCGCTCGCAGCCGAAGGAAGAGGTAGTGCCTCGCCTCGGATGAGGCTCTACGACGTCGGCTTTCGTTTCCTCAAGCTCTTCCCCGCCGAGCCGATCCACGAGGTCGTGTTCGGCGCTCTGCGCGGCACGATGGCGATCCCCGGCGTGCGCGGCGCGGTTCGACGCGCGCTCGCACCGGCGGCTCCGTCGCTCGAGGTGCGCGCGTTCGGCGTGACGTTTCCCGGCCCTGTCGGGCTCGCGGCCGGCTTCGACAAGAACGCGCTCGGGCCCGATGCGCTCGCGGCCCTCGGGTTCGGCTTCGTCGAGGTCGGCACGGTGACCGCGCGCGCCCAGGACGGAAACCCGAAGCCGCGCCTGTTCCGATTGCCCGCCGATCGCGCGCTCGTGAATCGTATGGGCTTCAACAATCACGGCGCCGAGCGCGTCTCTCGGCGCCTCGATGGCAGCCCTCCTGCGAGCGTCGTCGCGGTCAACATCGGCAAGACCAAGGTCGTCTCCGAAGCCGAAGCAGCCGACGACTACGCGCAATCGGCGCGTCTTCTCGGACGTCACGCCGCCTTCGTGGTCGTCAACGTGAGCTCGCCGAACACGCCGGGCCTGCGCGACCTGCAGCGAGCCGAGGCGCTCGCGCCGATCCTCGACGCCGTGCGCACCGCGCTCGACGAAAGCGTGACGGATCGCCGCGTCCCGCTGCTCGTGAAAATCGCGCCCGACCTCGCCGACGAAGACGTCGACGCCGTCGCGGATCTCGCTGTGTCGCGCGGCCTCGACGGCATCGTCCTCACCAATACCACCATCTCGCGGGCTCGCCTCGCGAGCTCGCCGTCCGAGATCGAGCAGGTCGGCGCTGGAGGTCTCAGCGGCGAGCCGCTGCGTGAGCGCAGCTTGGCGCTCCTTTCGCGTGTGTATCGGCGCGTGGGCAAGCGCCTGGTGCTGGTCAGCGTCGGCGGCATCGCGACCGCCGAAGATGCGTGGCAACGCATCACGCACGGTGCGACCCTGCTCGAGCTCTACACGAGCTTCATCTACGAGGGGCCGCTCGTCGCGTATCGTATCCACGACGGGCTGCGCACCCGCCTCGCGGAGCGGGGTCTCGAGCGGCTCGAGCAAGCCGTCGGCCTCTCGATCCAGTCGTCTCACGTCGTCGGAGACCACCCATGAAGCCAGCGCGATTCATTACGATCCCGCCGAGCCACTACTGCGAAAAGGCACGCTGGGCGCTCGACCACGCGAACGTGAAATACGTCGAGGAGGGTCACCCGCCGCTCGTGCACTGGGCCTTCACGTTGCCGCGAACGCGCACGCGAACGGTGCCCATCCTCCTGCGCGACGGCGCGCGTCCGCTCGTCGACTCGAGCGACATCCTCCGCTTTTGCGACGAGCAGCTCGCCGAGGAAAAGAAGCTGTTTCCGCGCGACTGTGCCGCAGAGGTCGCCGCGCTCGAAGACCAGTTCGACGAAGAGCTCGGCATCGCGACGCGACGGCTCACGTACTGTTATGTCGCGCGGAACGCGAAGCTGTTCCACGCCGCGTTCGCGCACGGGATGTCCAATGCCGAGCGGTGGATCGTGCTTCACGGCGACGGCCTGCTCCGGGCGGTGCTCCGCAAAGCGTTCAACGTGTCGGACCGCGCACGGGATCGCACGCGCGCGAAGGTCGAGGCCCAATTCGCCGCCGTGTCGGAGAAGCTCGCCGACGGCCGGCCGTACATCCTCGGCGATCGCTTCACTGCGGCCGATCTCACGTTCGTCGCGCTCTCGAACCCTGTGCTGATGATGGGTCAACGCGTCGACTACATCGAGAGCCTGGACGCAGGCTTCGCGGAGCTCGTGCGTTCGATGCGAGCCACACCGGCCGGGGCGTTCGCGATGCGGTTGCACGCCGAGCACCGCCGCCCTTCCGGTCCCTGATCGTCGGCCGTGCTCGACTCCGCCGTCGCCCTCTGCACGGCAGCCGCGCTCCTCGTCGCCGGCTACGTCACGGCGAGGGCGACAGGCATTCGTCGAACGCCGGAGCTAATCCTCGCGACGTGGTGCATCACGTCGCTCACGATTGCGACACTCATGCACGGCCTGTCGTTCGCATCGATCGCTCGACGCGACACGGTCCTGATCGCCACGAACCTCGCGAGCGTTGCGCTCGTTGGTTGCGCCCTCCTCATGGGCGGCAGAGATGCCGTGATCGAAAGCATGCGTCGGCTCGCACGCGGCGTTTCCGGCTCGCCGCGCGCTGTGTTTCGCAGCTTCGTGAAGCGCCCTCTCGCGTCGATCGCGGTCTCGACGCTCGTGCTCGTCGGCCTGCACGCGGCGGTGGCCGCCGTGCTTCTGCCGTCCGAGTCGTGGGACGGCATTTGGTATCACGACACGATCACCGGCTGGGTCATCCAGACCGGCTCGTGCGCTCCGATGCCGCTGCCCGACAACCTGCTCCAGCAGGTCAACGGCTTCCCGCGCGATGCAGAGCTCACGAGCGCATGGCTCGCGCTCCTCGCGGATCGACGGTTCATCGAGCTACCGAACGCGCTGGCGCTCGCGCCCCTCGCGTGCGGCGCGTATCTCCTCGCGCGTCGCTTCACGTCCAAACGCGACGTCGCCACGATCGTCGCGAGCGTCGTGGCACTCGCCCCCGGCTGCGTGCTCCAGCTGCGCTCCACATACGTCGATGTCTATGCAGCGGCCGCGTGTGTGGCTGCGCTCGCGTTCGCGACGAAGCGCCCTCTCGCGGGTCGCGACATCGTGCTCGCCGGCACGGGCGTCGCGCTCCACGTCGGATCGAAATCGACCGCGCTCCTCGTCGCACCGATCATCGTCGCGTTCCTCGGATACCAAGCCTTCATCGAGGCAGCCGATGCGCGCACGCGCAAAGTCCTCCGATATGCATTCGCCGCTGCCGCCGGGCTCGCGCTCGCCGCGGCCGGCACCGTGTATCTCAAGAACGCGGTCCTATTCGGTAACCCGCTTTATCCGATCGACCTTCACGTAAAGCGGCTCGGGATCGATTGGCGCGGTGTGCGGAGCGCCTCCGACGTCGACGTCAATCCGCCGCTCTCCGAGACGCTCGCCTCGATCTTCTTGCCGGCGTCTTCAGGACGCGACTTTGCCGACATTCGTCGCGGTGGATACGGGCTCGCCGTCGCTTGGGTGCTGCTCCCACTCGCCTGCCTCGGATTCGTCCGCGCCGTACGCGCTTCCCTTCGACGGCAACCGATCACTCGCGCGCGCGCGCGAAGCCTCCTGTGCCTCGTCCTGCTCGTCACGCCATCGCTCGTCCTATCGCCGGCGTTGTGGGCCGCTCGCTACAACCTCCACGCGGTCGTCGTCGCAGGCGCGCTCGCGGCGTACGCCCTCGACCTGCCGCGACTCTCACGCTTCCGAGCCATCCCGCTGACGGCGGCGCTCGCGCTCTCGATCACGGCGCTATTTCGGTTCGATCCGTCGCTCGGCGACGCACCGCTGTCCCGCCTCTTCGCCTCCGTGTCGATGTCCGCCGAACAACGCGCCTCCGCGGTCGGCACACCCTGGACGCTCGAGCCGGAGGTGGCACGCGCGCGCGACGTCGAGCTGCAAAACGGCACGATCGTCGTCTTCGGTCCCGGGGTTACCTTCCCTTCGGTGCTCTACAACGAGCGATTCGACAATCGGTTGGCGTACGTGAACGAAGAACAGCCCGCCGACGTGGAGCGACGCGTCGACGAGCTCCGTCCGACGTGGATCGTCGCCCAAGAGGGAGAGCCGCTCGATCGATACGTCACGGCGCGCCCCCACGAATGGGAGCGCATCGGTCTCGCGAGCCGCGGCTACCCGACCATCGCTTATCGGCGACGACGCGCTCCCTGAGTAAGCCACATTCGGATAGAACGCTTGCGCATGGCGGGTCCTAAAACGCGCGCGAACGTGAAGGCCAAACCAGCGGCGAAACCAAAGGCCAAACCAAAGGCCAAACCAGCGGCGAAGACCAAGCCGAACACGGCCGGCCGCACCGCAGCGCTCCTGCGGGGCATCAACGTCGGCCGCAACAAGCGCGTGTCGATGAGCGACCTCAAAGCCCTCGTCGAAGAGCTCGGCTTCGGCGACGTCCGCACCCTGCTCAACAGCGGCAACGTCGTCTTCTCGGGCGGGAAATCGCCTGCGAAAGACGCCGCCCGCATCGAAAAAGCGATCGCCGACAAGCTCGGCGTGACGTCCCGCGTGATCTGCCTCGGCGCCGACGATCTCGCGACGGTCATGCAAGAGAACTCCCTCCGCGACGTCGCCGAGGAGCCCACACGGCTCTACGTGACCATCCTCGGCGACAAGGCCGATCGCGCGCGGCTGCTTCCCCTCTTGAAAGAGGACTGGTCGCCCGACGCGCTCGCCGTCGGCAGCCTCGCGGTCTACGCCTGGTGCCCGAACGGTATGCTCGAGAGCCGGCTGACGCCTGCGGTCGATCGCATCCTTCGCGAGCGGGCCACTGCGCGCAATTGGGCGACGCTCACGAAGATCGCCGCGCTCGTCCTGCCCGAAGAAGACGGCTGATCAAGCTCCGAACTTGCGGCCGAATGTATTAGTACGTTGCTCGAAATGACGTCGCTCTCCGAGGCTGCCGTCGACGCGATCATCGCGTTGCAGCTCACGGTCGCGTGGGCCGGAGAGGGGCGGTGTCAGCCCGCGCGCCTCGGCTGGTGGGATACGGATCTCGTCGACGCCGACGGCGGGGGCGACTTCTTCGCGCGTCTGATGCCGAGAACGGCCGCGTGGGCCGCGCTGCAAGCGGTTCGTGAGGTTGCGCTCCGCGCCGATCGGAGCGCGCGCGGTCGAGCGCAATCGCCCGACTCGCTGCGGACGATCTACTTTCTCGGCGCCGCCGTCGACGAGAAGGTTTCGAGCCGCATTGCTTTCTTGAAGCGCGCCGGTCGCCCGCCCCACGAGGCCCTCGCGCTCCCCGTCTCGCTCGACGCGCCGTTCGATCGCCGTGAGCTCGAACGCGCGCTCGCATCGAGCGGCGTAGCTGTTTATTCGGAAGACGCCATTGGCCGCCGGCTCGAAGGACCGCTTTCCGACGGTCCCGCCGACCTCGTCCAGAAGCTCGCCGCCGCGTTGATCCCTTTTTCGCCGAGCTACTCGTTCCCCTATTATGCAATCGCTCCCGCCCCGATTGCACAGGGTCGGGCCCCGCGATGAAGATTCGAGAGCTGTTTGCAGGCGACGTCACGCGGGACATCCCGCCGGTCATTTATTTTCACGAGCAGTCGCCCGCGAAGCTCGCGACCGAGCTCGCCGAATACATCGTCACCAGCCGGCCGGCCGACGCCGCGAAAAGCGGGGCGGAGGGCGCCTCGACGATTCACGATCAGCTGGTCCAGCTGCTCGCGGCGGTCGACCGCGAGCTCGCTCGACCGAGCGGGCCGGAGCTGCCTGCCTCGTGGATATCGGGCTATTTCGGCTCCGGCAAATCGAGCTTCGCAAAGCTTCTGGGGCTCGCGCTCGACGGCGTCGTCTTGCCCGACGGCCGAACGGTGGGCGCGGCTCTCATCGAGCGCGATCAATCCGCCGCCCGCGCCGAGCTCGTCAGCGCGTGGTCGGCGCTCACCCGTCGCATTCGGTCGATCGCCGTGGTCTTCGATATCGGCGGCGCAGCACGACAAGACGAGCCCATTTACGAAGCCGCTCTCCGCCAGGTTCAGCGCCGCCTCGGATATTCGAATAGTGAAATGGTGGCCGAGCACGAGCACAGGCTCGAGCGCGACGGGCTCTTTGCGGCTTTCGTCGAGGCGGCAAGGCACACCCTCGGCAAGCCCTGGGAAGAGGCCAAATACGACGCCCAGGCCGAGGACCATTTCTCCCACGTGATGCACGTCCTTCAGCCGGATCGGTACCGCGAGCCGACGAGCTTCCTCGACAGCCGTCACGCCGCCGCCCGCGCTTTCTCCAGCGTGCGAGAAGCCGTGGACACCCTCGCCTCGATGCTCGACCACCGCGCCGCGGGCCAAACGCTCTTCATCGTGATCGACGAGGTCAGCCAATACCTTCAACAGGACGAAGATCGGATGTTGAAGCTCCAGTCTTTCGTCTCCGAGATCGGTCAGCGCCTCTCCGGGCGGGTTTGGCTCTTTGCGACCGGCCAGGAGCGGCTCGACGCCGTCGCGACCTCGAACCTGGCGAAGCTACAAGATCGCTTTCCGCCGGCGCTCCGCGTCCACCTCGGCTCGGCCAACGTCCGCGACGTCGTCCACCAGCGGCTCCTCATGAAGAAGCCGGCGAAACACGGCACGTTGCGCGCATTGTTCAAAAAGCACCGCGGCGACGTGAAGCTCTACGGTTATGGGTGCGCCGATATCACCGAAGCGCAATTCATCGACGTCTATCCTCTATTGCCGGGGCACGTCGATTTGCTGATGCGCATCACGTCGAGCCTCCGCGCCCGACGACCCGGTGCCGACGACCACGCCGTCCGCGGGCTGCTCCAGCTCGTCGCGGGCCTCTTCAAGCTCGACGATTTTGCCGACGCGGAGGTCGGCCGGCTCGTCACGCTGGACCAGGTATTCGACCTCGTTCGAGCCGCGCTCGACCCCGAGATTCACGAAACATTGGGGCGTGTCTTTGCACGGCCCGAAACGCAAAAGGACGAATGGTCCTCACGTGTCGTGAAGGCGGTTGCGCTCCTCGAGACCATTCAGGATCAACTCTCGACGACGCCACAGCTGGTCGCGCAATGCCTCTATGCCCGCCTCGGCGACGAGAGCGCCCTCCAGCCCGTTTCGCGCGCGCTCGAGAGCCTCCGCGCCGAGGGGCTCGTCACTTACTCCGAGAAGCTCGGCTATCGCATTCAGAGCGCAGCAGGGCGCGCCTGGCAAAAAGAGCGCGACGAGATCGACGCCGCCGAAGAGCGCGTCGGTGTCGAGATCGGCCGCGCGCTCGACGGTATCGTACGAAACGCGCCGGACAGGCCTCGGCTCAAAGGCCGGGCGTTTTCGTGGGACGTGTTGCTCACCGACCGACGCGTCTCGGAGGAGAAACTGTCCGACCCGCGCGACGACGCAACCATCGTCCTCGATGTTCGGCTGCGACCGCGCAGCGACGCTCGCGACGCGGCGAGCTGGGTCCGGATGAGCGCCGAGGACACGCTTCGCCATCGCCTCGTTTGGATCGTGGAAGACGACGACGCGCTCGGCGTGCAGGCGCGCGACATCACCCGCTCCGATGCGATGCTCGAGCGATACAGGCCGCGCAGAGCTTCGTTGACCGACGCGAAGAAGCTCCTCGTCGACCACGAGCATCTCCACCGCGAGGCATCGCAGGCGAAGCTGAAGTCGACACTGTCGGCGATGTTGCTCGGTGGGACCGTTTTCTTTCGCGGTCAGCAGCTCCGCCCACGAGCTTTCGGCGCCGACCTCGACACGGCGCTACGTGCCATTTCGGACGAGCTATTGCCCGACCTCTATCCCCATTTGACGGACATCGTCGTTTCTTCCACCGAAGTGCAACAGCTCTTCGACGAGCGGCTCACCGGGGTATCGACGAAGCTCACCGAACAGGGCCTGGGCATCCTCTCGGTCGACGGCGGCACGTACGTCGCCTCGTGTAATGGGCTTTTCCCGTCGCGAATTGCCCACGAGATCGAGCGGCGCCCCGGCCTCGCCGGTCAGGCTCTCGCGGCGGCGTTCTCGGGACCTCCGCACGGCTACACGCTCGACGTCGTCAAAGCTTGCTGCGCCGGGCTGCTGCGTGCGCGGCGCATTCGAATCGGCTCCGCAGGCGGCTCCGCCGGTGCCGCGGAGGTCGCGTCGCACGTCGATCCCGGTGCGCGCGACTTGTTCCTTCGCGACAAGGAGTTTCTCCGCGCGACGCTGCACCCCGTCGTCGAGACGCTCGTCACACAACGAGACCGAATCGCCATTCGAAAGCTGTTCCAAGCGCATTGGGACCTCGATATCGAGCCGGAGGACGCCGCCATCGCCGACGCCGTCTTCCAATCATTCCCGCGCGAGCGCGACCGCCTCCGCGCCCTCGAGCGTCGCGTCGGGGGCCTCGAACCCGTGCTCGAGAAGCTCGCCGAGGCGCTCGATCGAGCCTGCCGAAGCCGGCTCGTTCACGCGACCGTCGCGTCGGTGAAGGAGCACCTCGCGACGCTCCGTGAAGGAATGTCGGCGCTGGGCGCCGCGGAAGCCGGCGCCGCAGAGACCCGCGCTGCAGAGCCGGCGAGCGAGCCGGACGTGGTGAGTGTCGATATGGACCTTCGTGGGCGCGAGGTCGCGACCCGCGAGCAGCTGCGCGCGCTCGTCCAAGAGCTCGAGGATCGGATCGGCCCTCGTCTCGACGAGGGCAAGCGCGTCCGCATCTCGTGAGATGGCGCTGACCCCCGAAGCGAAGAAGCTGCTCGCGGAGGCCATTCGCGGCACCGATCAAGATCCCGAACGAGGCATTCGCGCCAAGCTCATCGGGTCGATCGACGCAGAGGCGGAGCGCCTCTATCGATGGTCGGTCCCGCTCGAAAACGCGGGGCTCGACGAGACCGGAAAGGCGCGCCGCCGGAAGCTCGAGGCGTTCCTCGAGGAGCGCGCGTCGACGAGCACACCCCCGGACCGCGGCGATGCTCGACGCCGGACGATTCTCGCCGCGGAGAAAGAGGTCGCCGCGACCTTCGTCAATCGGATTGTGTTGCTCCGGCAGCTCGAGGCAATGGGCCTATCGAAACCCCATATCGTGACCGGCGGCTGGAAGAGCCGCGGATTCGCCGAGCTGCGCGCGTTCGCGCCCGAGCTTTGCGCCCACGGCTCCGCGGACGAGACGGAAGGGTACGGCACGCTCCTCGGACTGCTCTTCGACGAGCTGGCGGTGGATCTGCCGGGCGTGTTCGGGGACACCGAAGCCGACACCCTCTTCCCGATACCCGCGTCCGCGATGCGAGACGTCGTGGACCGGCTCGACGAGCCTGCCCTGACCTCCGCGTGGACCGACGACACGACGCTCGGCTGGGTTTACCAATATTGGAACGACCCGGAGCGCCGCTCGATCGACGAGCTCCTCGATTCGCAACAGAAGCTCTCGACCGACCACATCGCGGCAAAGACACAGCTCTTCACCGAGCGGTACATGGTCGACTGGCTTTTGCACCATAGCCTCGGCCACGTTTGGGCCTGCCTTTGCCGCCGAAACGGGTGGGTCGATGAGCTCGACTCGACGCGATGGACGCACTTCAAGGCGCGCACCACGGCGGACGAAGCGAGTCATTCGGCTCCACGACGCGTCGAAGAAATCCGCCTTCTCGACCCCGCCTGCGGCAGCGGCCACTTCCTCGTCATCGCGTTCGATCTGTTCGCCGACCTCTATCGACGACAAGCAAGGCTTTCGGGCCGACCGATGTCGGATCAGATCATTGCGGAGGCGATTGTGGAACACAACCTCCACGGGCTCGACATCGATCCGCGAGCCGTCCAAATCGCGACCTGTGCCATCCATGTCAAGGCGCGAGCGTTCGCCAGAACCGCGCGTCCGAAGCACTTCAACCTCGCTGCCGCGCCGAAGCCGCTCGGAACACTCGCCCGCCCCGATACATCGGCAGCCGGGGCCGACCTCTTTCGCGATCTGCTGCGCGCGGGCTCGTATCATGTCGTCGCCGGCAATCCGCCCTACTTCGGGACCCAGTCCCTCGAAGACGCGAGCCATATCGACGTTGCTTATCCCGAAGCGAAAGAAAACCTCTGCACCGCGTTCATCGCCCGCGCGATGGAGCTCGCCGCCGATCACGGACAAATCGCGTTCGTGACGATCCGCAATTGGCTCTACACGAGTCAGCTCGCATCGTTTCGGAGCCGCGTATTTCGCGACTTCGCACCGGTGGCGGCCGTCGATCTCGGCCTCGGGGCATTCGACTCGCTCCCGAGCGTCGAGACGTTCATGTTCGTCTCGGAGCGCGGCCCCGCGACGCAGTGCCTCGTCCACGACGTACGCGACGGCGCCGCGCACGAAAAGGCCACACTACTATCGGACGCCACGCGCATTCATAGGACGAGCCCGACGAAGCTCGCGACGCTGCGCGGAAGCCCATTCGTCTACCGCTGGCCGGAGGCGCTCATTGCAGCGTTCGTCGAGGGACCGCTCCTCGGTGACGTCGCCCCGGTCCGCGTGGGCATGAAGACATCGGACAACCTGCGCTTCATTCGCAAGCCGTGGGAGCTGCCCTCTCGCGCCGTCATCGACGCCGCCCTTCGCCCCGGCGAGAGCGACTGGGCACCGTACGTCAAAGGCGCCGCAGGAAAGGCCTGGATCGAACCGCTCTCGGACCTCGTCCGGTTCCGCGACCACGGCATCGAGATCCGCATCGCGCTGGAGGCGGCCTATGGGCAAGCGCCGCAGGGGGAGAAGCACTTCTTCCGGCCCGGCGTCGCGTTCTCCACCATCGGGCGAAGCTTCGTCGCGCGCGTCCACCGATACCCGAGCATCTTCGACGTCGCGGGGTCGTCGGTCTTTCCGCCCGACGTCGCACAAGCCGTTTGCCTGCTCAATCGCCGTTCCTCGCGGGAGGTCGTCGAAGACCTGAATCCGACGATCAACTTCCAGGTCGGGGACGTCGCTCGCATTCCGTTTTTGCCCGATCCGCGCGCGTCCGAGATCATGCGCGTGCTCGACGAAACCTTTTCGGAGCACGAGGGGACGGACGAGCGCTCCTTCAGGTTCGTCAGACCGGGACCCTCGCGCTGGCAAAGCGCGCAGCGCTGGGCGCAAGCCGCCGTCGACACGCCCCGAGAGACGCCGCTTTGCCCACTCGATTGCAACGCAGAGGAACCTGCGGACTTCGCGACTCTATCGTTCGAGGTCGGCGTCGCGCTGGGTCGATTCAATCCCGAGGGTGGCGTCGCCGATGACACTGTCGCGTGGGCGCTGCCCTCCGCGCTTCTCTACCTCTCGGCCGCAACCTCGTGCGACAGCCTCGACCAGCCGGCGTGCGACCAGCTGCGGCAGGCCTGGAAGACGCGCAGCGCGGCGTTCGACGATGGCTCGGGCCTGCGCGGCTATCTGCGCAAAACGTTCTTCGACGCGCACCGCCGAATGTATGAAAATCGGCCCATCTATTTTCCCGTCTCGTCGAAGAACCGAAGCTTCGTCGGGCTCGCCCTGTTTCATCGATTGAGCCGCGCGACCCTCTCCACACTCCTCGCCGATTGGCTCTATCCGGACAAGCGCCGGCTCGAGGGCGAGCTCGAAGACGTGTCAGGCGCGTCTTCAGGTGACGACGCAGGGCGATCGAAGCGTCGCCTGGAGCTTCGCGCGCTCCTTTCGGAGCTCGACGACTTCATTGCGAACGTCACCGAGATCGCCGAAAGCGGCCCGCGGCCTTCCGATTCACGAACCCCACCGCGCGAAGTCGATCGCCGCTTCGATCCCTCGATCGACGACGGGGTCCTGGTGACGAGCGCGTCGATGTGGCCCCTGTTGGAGCCTGCCTGGAAAGACCCGAAGAAGTGGTGGGCGCAGATCGCCTCGCGCTCGGGTCCCAAAGGCACCCATTTCGAGTGGTCGCACGTCGCCGCCCGGTACTTTCCCTCGAGGGTAAACGCGGCCTGCGAAAGCGATCCCGTCGTGGCTTCGGCCCACCGCTGCCTCTGGCGCCTCCATCCGCGGACCGCGTTCGAATGGGAGGTGCGATTGCGAAACGACCGCGATCCGAAATATCGAATCGACGAGCCGGACCGCGATCGGTGCTTCACACGGTTCGTCGCCGGACATCCCGACACCGTGCGCGAAATCGAAGCGGCAGAGGAGCGAAGGCGAGCGCGGAAAGCCGCGCCCCGAAGCCGACAGGCAAAGGACGACGCCAATGCCTGAGATGACGCCGGACGCGATGGAGGCGCTCGCGACGACGGTGCGGCGTTTGCGCTCGCTCCTCGAAGACGATCTGTCGGCTCAGCTCGAGCGCCGTTATCGGTTGTCGGTACCGGCGGTCGCGGCGGGTCTCGACGAATCACGTGGATTCGCTCGCGCTCGGTTCGAGGCTTGGCTCGACGAGCGTGCTCGCGCGCGACGCGCCGCGGGCGAAATGGCGCGCTCCGAAGCACGCAGAACGGCCGAGTCGGAGGCTGCAGCGCGCACGCTCTCCAGGCTCATTCTCCTACGGCAGCTCGAGGTGTGTGGTCTTTCGCGCCCCGCCGTCTTGACCAACGGACGAAGCAGCAAAGCGTATCGAGAGCTCTCCGCCCACGCGCCCGCGCTCGTCGACGACGAATTCGACGGTTTCGATTTGCTACTTTCGCTGGTGTTCGAGGAGCTGGCGGTCGATATGCCCGGCGTCTTCGGCGAGCACCCGCTCGATCGCTACTTCACACTTTCACCCGCGGCCTTTCACGAGGTCGTCGCGGCCTTGAATGCGCCGGCGCTCCAGTCGGCGTGGCAGGACGACACCGCCCTCGGTTGGGTCTACCAGTTTTGGAACGATCCACACCGCGAGGCTATCGACCAGCGGATCGGCCCGCGCGGCAAAGTGGAGCTCCACGAGATCGCCTCGAAGACGCAGCTCTTCACCGAACGATACATGGTCGATTGGCTGCTGCAGAACAGCGTCGGTCGCATCGCGGAGCGAATGCGCGAAAAGCGCCTGGCGCAGACGGAGCGGGCACCGGACGCACCGAGCCCCGCACTGCATTGGCCGATGTTCGTGCGCCGAGCTGCAAAGGTGGACGAAACCGGCGTCCCCGACGAGCTCTGCCAATTGAGGATTCTCGACCCGGCCTGCGGTAGTGGGCATTTCCTCGCCGGCGCGTTCGATCTCCTCGTGCAGCTGTATCGGCAAGAGGCAGCGGACCGCGGACATGCGATCTCGGACGAGGAGATCGCGGACAACATCGTTCGGCACAACCTCCACGGCGTCGACATCGACCCTCGGGCCGTCCAGGTCGCCGCCGCCGTTCTTTATTTGAAAGCGCGGCGGCTCGCGCAGGGCGGCGCAGGTTCGGGCGGCGCACGTCCTGCGAAACCCGTCGCGCCGATGAACCTCGTCGCGACATCGTTCGACCTCGACCGGCTGCGCCCCGGAGATCGCGCCCTCACGACGCTCGCGCACGGGCTCCCCGGCGGGAGTCGCCAGCTCGCGGTCGCGCTGAAAGAGCTCGCGAACGTGAGCTTTCGCGGCAGCCTCGTCCGCTTTGGCAAAAGCGGTGACGATGCGGACATCGAGCGGCTCTTGTCCGGCCTTTCGCGTTCGGACGACCTCGGTCTTCGATTCGACGGCAGCCAGCTCGAGGCCGGTCTTCGCCTCAAAGCGATCCTCGTCGACGGGCGCTACGACGTGGTCGCCTTCAATCCGCCCTACCTCGCGACCTCCAAGATCCAGGCCCCGCCGCGCGCCCTCGCCGAAGCGTTCGGGGAAGCACCCGACATGTTCGCCGCGTTCGTCGACCGCGCGCTCGAGCTCTGCAAACCGACGGGTCTCATTGCATTCGTCGCGCTCAGCAATTGGATGTACCTCGCGACCTATCGCACTGTCCGCGAGCGACTGCTGAAGAGCCATCTCTTGCTCGTGGCGGACATCGGCAAGGGAGCGTTTCGCCGAGCATCGAAGTTGATTCAGACCGCGATGGTGGTCGCATCGCCGACCCGCCTCCCCGCCGCCGGATGCCTCGCGGCTCGGATCGGGAGTCGGGACGCCATTGCGATGTCGCAGCCGGAGGAGCTCGCGCTCGAGCTGCGTGACGAATCGATCTATCGGCCTTTCGACCCCGACGTGTTCGCGAGTATCGAAGGGACGCCGCTGCTCTTCTGGCTCGAACCCGGCTTCTTGCGTCGCTATCGGCAACTGCCAAAAATCGGCGAGGTGGCGCGCGCCGCCGGCGGCATCGCGACGACCAACAACGATCGTTTTCTCCGCGCCGTTTGGGAGGTCTCGCCGCGCCTCGTCCGCGCAGCGCTCGAAGGCGATGTATCGGCGAAGCACAAGCCATACATCAAAGGGGCCGAGGGCCGAGAGTGGATCGAGCCCTGCCGTTGGCTCTTGAGGATGGAGCGCGACGGCGCCGAGCTTCGAATGCTCGCTTCGAGCGGCAAGCTCGACGAGGTGCGCGAGCTCGGCGTCGCCTATACGACGATCGGGCAGCGGTTCGGTGCGAGGCTCCACTCCGTCGCGAGCGTTCGTGACGTCTCCGGCGCGTCGATCTTCCCGGATACGGAGACGAACGCCGCGTCGCTCGTCTGTGCGCTCAATCGAACCAGCGTGCGCGAGCTCGCCTCGGGGCTGAACCCGACCATCAACTTCCAATTGGGCGACGTCCGTCGATTGCCGTTCGACCCGGTCGAGAGCGCCGGGGAAATCGTCGACGTATTGCGGCGCGAGCTCGAGGCCTCCGAACGCGCCAGCGAGCTTTCACCGAGCTACGAGTTGCCGATTCCCCACGCCTGGCAACACGCGCAACGATGGGCGCAGGTTGCGGTCGATCGATCCCCCGGCGATCCGCTGCCTGTGGAGGCGTTCGAGCGCGAGCCCGTGGACCCATGGCTCCGGCTCTCGCACGAGGTCGGGGTCGCGCTCGGCCGATTCGATGCGAGCGGCGGCTGGTCCGATCGCGACGGCGAGCGCGGCCGCCGCGAGCACTTGTTGTTCATCGGACCCGACGGCCTCGCGGTCGACGGGCCGCATCACGCGCGCCTGCGCGAAGTGTGGACGGAGGTTCGACCGACGGTCTCGGACCGCGACCTCTCCTCGCATCTGCGAAGCGCGTTTTTCGTCCGGCATCTCAAACAGTATGCAGGGCGGCCGATTCACTTCCCGCTGTCGTCGAGCAAGCGCAGCTTCGTGGCCTACGTGTGCTTCCACACGCTCACGAACGCGACGCTCTCCGTTCTTCTCTCCGACTATTTGCTCGTAGAGCAGCGCCGCCTCGAGGGAGAGCTCGCCGATCTCACGATGGCGCGAGCGGGCGGCGAGCGCAAAGGCGAGACGGATCGCCGCCGGACCGAGATACGGCGATTGCTCGACGAGCTGCGCGACTTCGTCGCCAAGGTCTCCGAGGTCGCCGAGCGCGGCCCGCCGCGCCCAGAAAACGCCACACCTGCCAGGGAGGTCGACACGCGCTTCGTCGTCGACCGGGACGACGGCGTCATGATGACGAGCGCGTCGCTCTGGTCACTCTTGGAATCTCAATGGCGGGAGCCACGCAAATGGTGGCGCGAGCTCGCCGAGGGTGGAACGAAGACGGACTGCGATTGGTCGAAGCTCGCCGCGCGGTACTTCCCCGCTCGCGTGCGCAACAAATGCCGTACGGATCCATCGCTCGCGGCCGCGCACGGCCGGCTCGCGAAGCTGCACCCGAACAAGGTCCGCGCCCGGAAAGAGCGACCGGCGCGCTGATCAGCCGCCCGCCGCAGGCGGGTTCGGGCCGGTCGACTGCGCCCCGGGCCGAAAGCCTGCGCGCATCTCGGCGAGCGCCTGCGCGAACTCCTTCTCCGCGGCGGCCGGGTCCGTGACGTTCCCGATATTGGGCAGTAGCGAGCGAATCGCTTCGGTCTGATTGGCGAGGATGATGAGGGTCGAGTTGCGCATCACCACGTTGAGGCCGCGGATCACGCTGCGCATCATGGTCGCGAGAATGCCCTTGTCCTCGATCACCATCGCGACGCGCACGAGCGATGGGCCGAGATCCTTGATGAAGCGAGCGCTCTCCGCGCGCGCTTCGCTCGACGAGACGGGTGTCCCCGGCCGCAACAGCGCGAGACCCACGGCCTCCTTGTGCGTGAGCAGCACCGTCCGGAACGCCTTCTCGAATGTCTTCATATGGTTGACGTCCAAAAGGCCCGCGGTGTCGGTAACGACGACATTGCGCCATAGCGAGATGCAGACGGCGTCATCCATGAAGAACCGAATTTGAGGCATCGTTGCACCACCCCGCGCGCCAAATGTCTGAGAGCGCGAAAGCACGAGCCTTTCACGGATCGCAGGTGCTTGAAAAGTGAGGCCGAGATGCCGCAGCGGGGCGCTGTGGGTGGCCGCCGCCTATCGAGAGCAGCTCAGAAAGCCTCGCGATCGACGACCGCTCTTTCGTTGGTTGGTTGAATGCCGAACCAGGCAAAGAGCCTCTCGAGGTGTCGGAAGAACTGCAAACGATCGAGCAGCGGATTGAGCCATCCCGTCGTGATGCAATAGTGGGTCGCGTGCGGCGCCGCGTGGTGGACGGCGTGATGCTCGGGTGACAGGACGAGCTGCCTGGCTTGCAACCACCGGACGACCCGCGGCGGGTCTTCTCGGTGCGCCCAGCCGTGCACCATGCTGGTCAATACGACGCTCGTCGCGAGGACCAGGACGAAGAGGGAAACGACGGTGCCCCAAGCTCGCTCGCCCCCGGGCACGAGGAGAAGCGTCGGCATCAAGACCAGCTGCGTGATGAGACAGTTGTCGCCGTTCGCTTCGAGGAAGTCGTGGCGAGCGATCGCCGAAGGGTCGTCGTGGTGCTCGCGAAACGGGGCGACGAGCTTCGCGCCGACAATGGGTGTCTGGGGCGAGCCGTACGTATCCGCGAGCCAATGCACGAACCCCGACGCGAAGTCCGCCGCGACGTAGCCTGCGAGCGCGACGGCCGGAAACAACAGCGCAAGCGACGGAACGCGCTCGAGGCCCGCGATCGCGTCGAAGGCGATGTGCGTCGCGACGACGACGAACGCCAAACACGACGCGATGTCGACCAATCGATGCTTTGTCTTCACGCGCACCGTGGTGGGCTACGTATCGAAGGTCGTTTCGGTTTCGGTCGTCAGCCCGGCAGAATCTCCTCCACCTGGCTGAGCATCGCGACGCGGCGCTGAATCACCGGGCTGGTGCCGTCGAGGAGGCGTGCCGTCTCGGCGAGGACCTCGTCGAGGGGCAGGACACGAACGCTCGGATCGAGCGTTTCGCGACCGACGCCGAACGGCGGCTCCCAGCCGAGCATCACGTCGGTGAGGCCCCCCTCGAGGGCGAGCATCGCTCCGAAGCTGAGGCGCTGGGCGATCGTCCGATCGAGCGCGCTCGGATCGCCGCCGCGGACGACGTGGCCGAGGACCGTCTCGCGCACGTCGATGCCCTTGACGATGGTGGACAGTGCCTCCTGCACGCGCTGACGCAGGCGGGCCACCGGGAACGCGAGGCCCTCGCTCTTCACGATGAGCACCCGTTTCTTCTCACGACCGGGCGCGAAACAACGCGCGAGCATCTTGCGCATGCGCTCGACGACCTGGTCCTCGTCGAGGTGCGCCTCGCCGTACAGGATCGCGTCCGCCTCTGCCGCGATCCCTGCGCGCATCGCGAGAAAGCCGCAGTTTCGGCCCATGACCTCGACGATGAAGCAGCGCTTGTGGGCGCGCGCCGTGTCGCTGATCCGATCGCAGGCATCCACGATCGTGTTCACGGCGGTGTCGACGCCGATGGCGAGCCCGGCGTGGCCGATGTCGTTGTCGATCGAAGCCGGTAGGCCGACGACACGCAGCGGGAGCGAGCTTTCGCGCGCGAGCCCAGCGAGAGCGTGCGCGCCGGTGAGCGAGCCGTTGCCGCCGATGACGATGAGGCCTTCGATCTTCGCGGTCGTGAGGCGATCGAGCGCCGCGCGCTGACCTGCGACCTCCATCATCTCCAAACAGCGCGAGGATCCGAGGACGGTGCCGCCTTGGCGCGTGATGCCTTCGATGACGTCCGCCTCGAGGTCGCTCCACTCGCCCGTGAGAAGTCCGTGGTAGCCGTGCCGAATACCGACGATCTGATGACCGCGCGCTCGGCCGACGACCGCGAGCGCGCGGATCGCCGCATTCATTCCCGGAGCGTCCCCGCCCGACGTCAAAATCCCGATCCGCATGGGATCGATGGTCGTGCTCCCGCTATGGTGGCGTCAAGACTGCCTCGATGGCGCGCAGCGCCGTGAGGGCCCCGGACGCGATGCCAATTTGCCCCGATGGGACCTCGGGCTCGCGCACGTTGATGCGGACCAGGCGCGCGCCGGCCAAGCGGCAGAGCCGTTCGCTCGTCATTCGAACGGTCGGGACCGCGCTGCCCGCGCCACACTCGACGACGACCAGACGAGCCCGATCGTCCCGGACCTGCTCGATGAAGCTCGAGAACGCAGCCTCTTGAAGATCGCAGCGAGACGAGTCCCAACCGCCGTCGCCGAACATGAGCACATTGGGCCGCGCGAGCGCGCCGCACTTCGGGCATTTCGGAAGAGGCTCGCGCGCGCGAAATGTGGATTCGTCGACGTCGGGCTCCCATGACGACGACGAGAACAGGCCTGCACCACAGTCACGCATACATTGCAAAAAGCCGAGCGAACCGTGGCATTCATAGACGCGCGCGTCGTCGAACCCGGCCTTCTGGAATGCACCGTCGACATTGCTCGTGAACACGAACGCTCCGCCCCGCTTCGTGTCGGCGAAGCGCTTCAGGATGGCGAATCCATCGTGTGGCGCCGTCTTTCTATAGAGCGCCGTCCGATGCCCATAGAAGCCCCACGCGAGCGTCGGGTCCTCGCGAAACCATCGAGGGTTCGCCATTTGAACGAAGGACAGGCCGAGCGCCTTCATCGGCGGATACGCACGCCAAAACCCGTCGTCGCCGCGGAAGTCGGGTAGCCCCGAGTCGACGCCCATACCGGCGCCGGCCGCGACGAGGATGGTGTCGGCCTCTGCAATCGCTGCTGCTGCTGCTGCTTCGACGGACATCGCGCAGTTCTACGACAACTCGGCCGACGGGCGAGAGTCAGTGCGGGTGCGCGATGCGCGTCGCTCGGGAACCTTCGCGGATTTGCGACCGACGAAGCCCGCCGCGTGCGCCTATTCTTCGCACCTCCTTCTACCCAACGAGACGACGTGACGACCACCACGACCTCGCCCATCCCGGAAGCGCAGCTCGGCCCCGCCGAGCGACTGCTCGACCTCGTCCTCAACGCGTCCGCGCACCTCTGGCACAACCGCCCGGGTGTCGATGACGGCGGCGTTTGGCAGCCACGCAAGAACACGAAGGGAAAGAAGGTCCGAGGCACGCCGGTCGGTCCCGGTCTGTTCGTCCCGGCCGCGGCCGTGCTCTACGGAAAGCTCCTCGACATCTATCTGCTGAACCCGACGCTGGCCGCGCATTTTGCGAGTTATGCGCTGGTTGCGACCGAGTGGCGCGACCTCAAGGTCGCATGCTCTGCGCTCATGCTCGTGCAGACGCACGCAGGTCAGCCGATCAAGGACGACCACGGCGGCGTCGCGTTCCACGACGACGACCTCCGCGAGGTCGGCGCCGCGATGATCCTCCACTACGATCGCAAGTCGACGAAGATGCTCACACCGAAGGCGGTGGTCCGCATCGCGGAGCTGCTCGAGACACCGGCGATCGCCGAGCTGAACCGTGCAGCGGGCTTCGGCGATCCCGCCGCGAAGGGCGCGCCGCTCGGTCGCTGGCCGAAGGTCGCGCAGCGTTGGCTCGAGATCCGCGAGCAGAACCCGCAGATGCTGATGGGCCTCGTGAAGGCCGGCTTCAAGGAGACGATCAAGAAGCTTGCGCGAAAGATCGGCTACAAGCCGGCGACCAAGGCATTCTTCGAGATCCTCGGCTGGAAGCAAAAGCAGGCCGACACCGGCCATCGCTCCGTCGGGCTGTCGGATCTGAAGCTCGAAAAGCGCGGCCGCTTCGACGACCTCTCCGAGGCCGAGATCTGCGAAGCGATCGTCGAGCAGCGCCTCTCGTACAAGGAGGTCGTCGGCCGCTTGCCGAAGGATCTCGGCCTCACGCCTGCGATCATGGCGGCCCTCTTGCCGTCGCTGTCGGATCGCGATCTACGCGTCATGACGCCGACGCTCGAGGAGCTCGGGTTGATGGCGGATCGCGAAGTCTTCGCTCGTTGGGAAGGAGCGATTCAGAGGGCGACCGATCAACGAAGCCTGCAGGTCGCGAAGAACGTGAAGACCAAGGAGCTCCGCGAAAAGCTCGAGGAGGCGGCGGACGTCGCCGTGAAGAAGGCGGCCGAAGAGGCGACGGCCGACGACGTCCACGTGATGTTCCTGATCGACAAGTCCGGCAGCATGCAGGGCGCGATCGAACAATCGAAGGAAGCGCTCTCGCGCATCCTCGCGGGCTTTTCACCGGACCGAGTCCACGTCGCTTGTTTCGACACGATGGGCACGGTGCTTCGGCCGAAGGCCGCTTCGCGTGCGGCGGTCCAGCACATGCTCGCGGGTATCCAAGCGAGCGGTGGAACGGTACACGGCGCGGCGGTGCGTGCGCTTCACGTCGCCGGCCTCCGCATCCCGGCGGCGCATCGGCTGTTGGTCGTCGTCGTGGGCGACGAAGCGGGAGAAGCGGGCGCTTCCCTCGCGCAGACGTTCCGCGACCACGGCTACAAGCCGGGCGCGCTCGCGATCCTCGTCAACGTCTCGGCCGTTCGCGGCCAGACGGTGCGCGATTGCGCGCGCGAGCTCGGTGTCGGCCTGTCGGAGATCGCGATCGCTCAGTTCGACGACCCGTACCAAGTGCCACGCGTGATCCGAGCATTGCTCGACACGCCGGCGCTCGCGTCGGCGACCGGTGTGCGGACGACGGCGTGGGTCGAAAAGGTCATGGCGACGCCGCTCTTGAAGCTCCCCGCCAGCGCCTGATCGTAGGCATCACCCGCCGCGGCAGGTGCAACCGTTGCCGGACAAGAACGTGTACCCGTTCGCGCCGTTGTCCTTGCAGCAGGTGTTGCACTTGTCGCCGTCGGGCGAGCTCTTGCACTTGTCGGTGGCGACGCGGTTCTCCTCGCAGCCGGCGCCGGTCGCGACGATCGGTACGATGACGAGGAAAAAGATGCCGAATGATCGCTTGATCCACATAGGGGCCCCCAAGACGCGAGCGCTTCGCTGAGGCACGGGCTCGACGGAGCGCCATCCTCGACGTTGCGGAAGAATACAGGGACGGAAAATGGTGGACTATCGCAAGTTCCTTCGAGCCGGGGCACAAGAGGTGGCCGCGCTCTATCTCGGGGGGCTCGCCGCGTACGCCGCTGGTGGTCGCACCGTCCGTCTGCGGACGACGGTAGACGTCGCGCCCGGCTTCTATACGTTTCGCGTGCAAGGTCGATACGCGGAGGTCATCGAGCCGACCGAGCCGCTCGATCTCTCTGCTTGGCCGAAAGAGACCGGTCACTACGCGTGCGGGTACGTCGCCATGCCCGGCGGCCGATTCGGAACGTTGGAGCTGCTCGGAGCGCCGGAGCCCGATGTCCTCGGACCGGTTCGCGCGCGTATGCACGACACGGGCGCGATCCTCTTCGACGAGGCTCCGTTCGAGGGCGAGGCCGAGGGAGCCGCGCGCACGGCGCTCGAAGAGGGACGAGGTCTCGGTGACGTCAAAGGGGTCTCCGCGGCGCTCCGCTGCGCGTTCGCGCTTGCGACGGTTCTCGCGGCAGCGCGCGCTCGGCAAGTTGCGGTCTCGCCCGTCGAGATTTTGAAGCGCGTGCAGACGATCGCGGAGCGAGGGCGCCCTGCCGCCGACGAGATTGTCGAGGCGCTCGTTCGCGCTCGAGAGCTCGACCGCATCCGCAACGAAGAGGCGTCCAGGCAAAGCCGTCTACGCACGATCGCAGATCGGGTTCGCACCGATGGGCGAGCGACCTCGAGGCGCGGGGACGCCGCGACACCTGAAGAGCGGGTCGAGCGAGCCTTATCGGCCGCGGGAGCGAGGCTCTTGCGCACCCGCCAGCTCGGGCCGGACCAAATCGAGGTTCGCTACGAATACCTCGGAAACCGGTTCGTGAGCGCCGTACATCCGGTCACGCTCCACGTGTACGACGCCGGGATTTGTCTGTCCGGCGCGGACGAAGAAGTTACGCTCGAGAGCCTGCCGAGCGTCATCCGCGAGGCCATCGAGGACGACGTGCTCGTCATCACGAGACGTTGAGGAAGGTGACGTTTCTGTGTCGGCGCGTGAGGTGTTCTTCTTGATTGGTCGGAACGAAACGGTCCTCTACCGCGACGAGGGGTCCGGCCCGACGTTCATCCCCGACGCACGCACACGGTGGGAAGCCATCTGGAGCCGTCGCGACGAGCTCGTCGAGATCGCCCACTCCCACCCCGTTGGTCCCCTCGCCTTCAGCGCCGAGGACGACACGACGATGGACGCCATCACGAGCGCGCTCGGCCGGACCGTCGTCTTCAGCGTCGTGACGCCGGGGTCGATGCTCCGGCGAATCGTCTCACCGGACGCGACCGCGGCCGCATCGGACCAGGTGGTCGACGAAGAGCCACCGTGGGCGGCCGAGCTTCGCAGGCAATCAGGAGTCTGAATGCTGCTTTTCGAGGTTCGCGGACGATAAATGCCCGCCCTTCGAAAGATTTCCCGACCTCAAACGTTTTCTCGTTCAGCACGTGCGATCAAAACCAATCGCCGCGCCGTACGTCCCAAGAATGTCAGGTCGATCCCCGATCCTCGTCCGATGACCGCACTCAGCTTGCTCGCCCGACATCACCGCGGCGGGCGGAGGATAAGGACATGGCAATCCTCAACATCACCTATGCAGGCTTGTCGGCGGATTTCCCGCTCGAGTCGGGCTTGAACCTCACGGACGGCGACGTTCGACGCATCGCCGTCGAGGTCGTCCGGGCGGGCGGTGTGCGAGGCATGACCTTCGCGCAGCTGTCCGACAACGCGTTCGATCACTACGTGGTCGACCGCTTCACCGGCCCGGCCGGTGAGCGCAGGATTTACCTGCGACCGAAGGTCCCGTTCGGAGGCCGGAGGAGCGCGTGAAGCGCGTGGTGTTCTGCGGTGTGGGCGCGCTCGGCTCCCACGCCGCGGTGCTCTGCCGCAACCTCGCCGCGCAGCTCGTCTTCATCGACTTCGATCGCGTCGAGTCCAAGAATCTTCTTTCGCAAGCGTTCGTGAAGCCGTCGCTCGGGAAGAACAAGGCGGACGCGCTCAAGGCGCAGCTGCTCAACTTCTTCGGCATCAAGGCGGAGGCCTTCGGCGTCCGCCTCGGCGAAGACAACGTCGAGGTGCTGTTGAAGCAGGCCGATCTGGTCGTCGATTGTTTCGACAACGTGAAGAGCCGCACGCTCCTGTCTCGTTTCGCGACCAAGAACGACACGCCGCTCGTGCACGCAGGCATCTCCGGCGACGGCACGTTCGGCCTCGTCCGCTGGGACGAGCGCTTCGTCGCGGACGCGGAAGACACCGAGGGTCAGGCGACGTGTGAGGGTGGTGAGCACTTACCCATGCTCGGCTTCGTGGCGTCGGTGCTCGCGCGAACGATTCAGGACTTCGTAGTCAGCGGTGAGCGACGCGACGCGATTGTCGCGCTCACCAGCGCCACGGTCACGAACGCCACGGCGACCGTGGGGTGACGCGGGGCGGTAGCCGTGCTCGGCTGCCGCCATGCGCATGCTCCACACCATGTTGCGGGTCGGCGACCTCGACGAATCGCTCAAGTTCTATTGCGATGCCCTCGGGATGAAGCTCCTTCGCAAGAAGGACTACGAGGGCGGCAGGTTCACGCTCGCGTTCGTCGGCTATGGGGACGAGAGCGATCACACGGTGATCGAGCTCACCCACAACTGGGACACCAAGAGCTACGACCTCGGCAACGCCTTCGGCCACATCGCGCTATCCTGCGACGACATCTACGCGAAGGTGGAAGAGCTACGCAAAAAGGGCGTCAAGGTGACGCGCGAGCCGGGCGCGATGAAACACGGCACCACCGTCATCGCGTTCGTCGAGGACCCGAACGGGTACAAGATCGAGCTCATTCAACATTGATCGAGCCCATGTGTGGGCCTCGATGTTTTCGACGCGCGCCGAGCTGACTCGACATGTGGAATGACACGGCGCGCCGGTTGCGCGCGCTCCCCGCCGTCGTGTGGGGCCTCGGCATCGTGTCGCTCTTCACCGACGCGGCGAGCGACATGGTCGTGCCGCTGTTACCGGAGCTCATCGCCGGCCTCGGAGGCGGTGCGCTCGCGCTCGGCGCGATGGAGGGGCTGGCGGAGCTCTCGAGCGCCGCGCTGAAGGTCGGCGCCGGCGCAGCGATCGATCGCGGCGTTCGTCCGGGGCCGCTCGTCGTCGTAGGCTATGGCCTCGCCGCGCTCGTTCGACCGCTCTACGCCTTCGCAGGCGCGCCGTGGCACGCGATGGTGCTGCGCAGCCTCGACCGAATCGGCAAAGGCATGCGTTCGGCGCCGCGCGACGGAATGCTCGCCGCATCGGTCGGCGAAGGGCAGCGGGGGCTCGCGTTCGGTGTCCACCGTGGCATGGACAACATGGGTGCGGTTGTCGGTGGGGGCCTCGCGTTCCTCCTGCTCGGCCTCGCGGGGTTGACCGTCGATCAGGTGCTGCTCGTCTCGGTGGTGCCCGGGATCATCTCGACCGCAATCGCCATCGGGATCACCCGCCGCGCCGAGCGCGCGCGTCCACCCGAGCCGAAGACCGAGGGCAAGGCCGAGCCGCGCGTCGCGGTGCCGTTACCGAGCGCCGCGCGCCGGTTCCTCGTCGTCGTCGGGCTCTTTTCTCTCTCGGCGTCGACCGACACTTTTCTCCTCGCGCACCTTCGCCACCAAGGGCTCGACGTGAAGTGGCTACCGCTCGCGTGGATCAGCCTGCAGCTCGCGAAGGCGCTGCTCAACATTCCGGGCGGCGCAATCGCGGACCGGATTGGGCCGAAACGCTCCTTAGCTCTCGGGTGGTGCGTCTACGCACTCACGTATTTGGGTTTCGTCCTGAGCCCGAGCCCGGCGGTGACGTGGTTGCTGTTTCTATTTTACGGGGTCCATTATGGGCTCACCGAGGGCGCAGAGAAGGCGTTCATCGCCGCCTCGTGCCCTCCCCTCGCCCGCGGGCGAGGTTATGGCCTGCTTGCAGCGATTGGCGGCGCGGCATTGCTACCGGCCAATCTGCTGTTCGGCGTCCTCTACGACAAGTCGAGCATGCTCGCGTTCGGGACGGCAGCGGCCATTGCCGGCATCGCCGCGGCGCTCGTCGCCGTTGTGGTTCCGGCGACGGATCCGGCATAGTTTCGAAGCTCGAAGGCCCTTACTTCGGGATATCGTACCGACGAACTGCGGGCAACTGCCCCTCCACATCCATGTAATAAAGAACGCCGTTGTAACAAGCGGCGTCCGATAGCAGCCCTGGGACTTGGTCGTCATAGCTGACAATCTCCGCAGGGTCGTCACCGATGACCGCGAGGAGGCTCAGCCCGGGCACGCCAATTCCGATATACGTCGTACCGCCGCATGTCTCGACGATGTTGGAGATCAAGAAGTCTTGCGAGAGGGTGCCGCCGCCGAGATACGTAAACTGATTGTCCAGCGTGATATGGCCCATGAGCCCGTAGTCCCCACCGATTGCGACGTTGCCTCCACACGTAGCGGCGCCGAAGTTGACGAAGTTGTATCCAGGTGACGTATCGAAGGCCTGGGCAGACCATTGTCCGTCTTGCAAGAGGCCGAGGATGCCGACCGCCGAGAGCGTCGGTGCGCCCAAATCGACGGAACCGACCCCGAGGACCGCGAGGGTCCCGTCGACGTCGATGATCTTCCAGAGCTCGAGCGCGGCGTTGTCAGGCTGTGGCTCGATGGTGGTGAGCAGGTCGACGGACGTGACCTCACCTCCATCGTCGTGCAAAAGGGTGTTGTTGTATCCGACCGCCCAGACGTCGTCGGGATTGACGACGAGAATGTCGAGAAGGGGGTTTTGGTTGTCGGGAAAATGATCGCTTACGCCCGCCGGCGTCCAGACGCGCGCCGTGCCGCCTTGGTTCCAGTAGACGTGCTCGTCGTCGTAGGCGACGAGCGTGACCAGAAACGTGTGGTCAAAAAGGTCACCGACCTCATCCGTCAGCTTTTCCCAAGCGTCCGAGGTCGCGGGCTTGCGCCATAGTCCAGAGGGCCCGACCACGTAGATGGCCCCGCTCGGGGCGATATCCATCGTCGACGACAGTTCCATTCCCGGCGCGAAATCGATGCTCCCTCCCGGTGTGAGGAGCTGTCCCTCTTCGATTGCGGGCTCGCAAGGACCGGCTTGCGTCGGCGTGCCTCCCTCACCGCCGGCACCACCGGACGCAGCGCCTCCAACGGCTTCGCCACCGCCCCCGGTGGAGTTGCCGCCGGCGGCCTCGCCACCCGCGTCGTCGAGCGAGTCATCACCACAACCAGCAAGCAACGTGAACACAACAAGCGCCGTATGCAGGCGTCGAAGAAGCATTCGTTCCTCCGTCAGAAGAAAGGCAAGTCATCGGGCGCGTCGGCCGCGCCCCGAGCAGAGTCTGTAGGCGCGCATCGCGGCAGTCGTCCGGTAAACTTCTGCAAAACGCGCCAGGGGTGCACCGCTAATTCCGGCCGCAGTTCACTTCCGGATCCGGCTCTCCCCGGGGGCGCGATCGTACCGGCGAATTGCGGGCACCTGCCCGTCCGTATCCATGTAATAAAGAACGCCGTTGTAACAAGCGCCGTCCGATAGCGTCCCTGTGACTTGGTCGTCATAGCTGACAATCTCGGCAGGGTCGTCGCCGACGACAGCGAGGAGGCTTGGCCCCCCAGGCACGCCGACACCGATGAACGTCGTACCGCCGCATGTCTCGACCGTATTGGCGATCAAGAGGTCCTGCGCGAGGGTGCCGCCGCCGAGATATGTAAATTGATTGTCCAGGGTGACATGGCCCATGAGTGCGTAGTCGCCACCAATTGCGATGTTGCCGCCGCAGGTCGCGGCGCCGAAGTCGACGAAGCCGTAACCAGGTGACGTATCGAAGATCTCGCCAGACCATTGTCCGTCACGCAAGACACCGAGGATGCCCACTACCGAGAGCGTCGGTGCACCCAGATCGACGTCGCCGACGCCGAGGACCGCGAGGGTCCCGTCGACGTCGAGGATCTTCCAAAGTTGGAGTCCCGCATTTTCGGGCTGTGGCTCGATCGTCGAGAGCAGGTCGACGGACGTGACCTCGCCTCCGTCGTCGTGCAAAAGGGTATTGTTGTAGCCGACGGCCCAGACGTCGTCCGGATTGATGACGAGAATGTCAAGGAGGCCGGTTTGGTTGTCGGGGAAGTGATCGCTTACGCCCTCCGGCGTCCACACGCGCGCCGTGCCGCCTTGGTTCCAGTAGACGTGCTCATCGTCGTAGGCGACGAGCGTGGCCAGAAACGTGTGGTCGGGAAGGAAACCGACCTCTTCCGTCAGCTTTTCCCAAGTGTCCGAGGTCGTGGGCTTGCGCCATAGTCCGGAGTACGCGAGCACGTAGATGGCCCCGCTCGGGGAGATATCCATCGTCATCCAGAGCTCGATTTCCGGCGCGAAATCGATGCTCTCTCCCGGCGCGAGGAGCTGCCCTTCTTCGATCGCCGCTGCACAAGGATGGGGTTGAGACGGCCCCTGATGGGTGCCTCCCTCGCCCTCACCACCGCCGCCGGACATGGCGCCTCCTATGGCCTCGCCGCCACTACCGCCAGCGCCTCCGTCGAGCGAGTCGTCACCGCAACCGGCAAGCAACGTGAAGGCGATAAACCCCACATGCAGGCGTCGAATAAGCATTCGTTTCTCCGTCGAAAGAAAGAGAGGCCATCGGGCGCTTCAGCGGCGCCGCATGAAGCATGTGTAGGCATGCCGGCCGCGGGCTTCCGGTAAAACTTCGGTAAAACCGCCTTCTATCGGCGGATGACGACCAACGCTGGGTCGAGGAGGTATCCATCCTCGCGACGAACCAGGATGTCGCGCAGGCCCATACGGCGAAGCGTGCTCATCGCCGTGTAGACGCGCCGAGCGCCGGCACTTGCCACGATGCGCTCTTCCGGCCACCCCGCGACGACGAGATCCGGCACGGTGACAGGCTCTGCCGGACACGTCGTGCGCGCTTCGGCAAGCCTCTGCAGCAGGAGGCGTAGCGCCTTGTGGCGCGCCAGTTCCACGACCTCGCGGCCCGGCATGCGGAACCATCTCGCCGCCGGCCCGAGCTCGAGCCCGGCCGACTCCCGCGCCGTGGACGCCAGCATCGCGAGCTTCGAGGTGGTGCGTTCGATAGCCGCACCGACGATTCGAGCCGCAATGATCTCTTCAGCGAAACGATGCGCCGAGCTTCGAGCGCTGCGCTCGACCCGGAGGCGCGCGTTCGCGAGCGAGGTGACAGCGGCGTCCTCATCGGCGGCTTCGATCGCGCGCATGGCCGCGGCGAGCTCCGCGAAGGCCTCGAGGATGGCAATCAGGGCTCCGATGGTGGGCTCGGGTTGCATTTCGTGGTGACGCCGCGCTTGTGCGAAAGCCGGAGACACCTCGCCGATGCGACCCTCCATGAACGAAGCAACACCGGCGTACACGAGCGCGAGCGCTTCGACGCTCGGCTCCTTTGCGTGCGCGATGGCTGTGGCTACACGCCAGTGCGCGGCGGCATCGTCGATCGCTTGTGCCTCGAGCTCGAGGATGCCTAGCCGCGCTCGCGTGAGCGCCTCGAAGCGGAGGTTCTTCGTGGCCTTGTGCATCTCGAGCGCGCCAAATAGCCGTGTGCGCGCTTCGCGGAGATTTCCCGCGGCGTGATCGAGTAGCCCGAGACTGGTATCCACCATCGCTTGGAGCGGCGTCTGTCCGAGTCGGCCTGCGAGCGAAGAGGCCGCTTCGTATGAGCGCCGCGCCTCGTCGAGCCGCCCCACGTCTCGCAAAGCGTTGCCCAGATTCGCGTGGGCGATGACCTCGAGCCTCCGATCGGTAGCCTCCCGTGCGAGCTCGACGGCGCGGCTGAGATGATGCTCGGACGCGGCGATGCGGCGCGTGCGGCGTGCCAGGGAGCCCAGGTTCGAGTGCGCGCTCGCCTGTCCGCCGATGCTCCCCGCCGCGATGAACCCTTCGAGCGCGCGCTCGAGCCACGTTTGCGCGTCGTCGAACCTGTTTTGAAGGAAGTGCACCCATCCCAGGCACAAGAGAGCTTCCGGATCCGCGCCCAGGCCCTCGATGGATGCGCGCAGGTCGAGTGATGCCTCGAGCTCCGCGCGCGCGGAGTCCAGACACCCGCGATCGGCCTCGAGCCGCCCGAGCGCGGCACGTGCGTACGCCTCGACCGTGGCATCTCCCGTTGCGCGGGCCAGCCCGAGCGCCAGATCGAGGTCCTGCCGCGCCTCCTCGAGCTGGCCCACCAGGCGCCGAATGCCGGCCGAGGCGCACGACACGCGCACGCGCAGCGGCGTATTCGAGGAACGGTCGAGCTGTCGAGCGGCCGCGTCGAGCAACGCGAGCGTGCGCAGGGCGGGCCCCCGCGCGCGGCCGAGCGGCTCGAGCGCGAGCGCCGCGCGTGCAGCGAGCTCGGGGGCGCGAGCGACGCTCCACCGATGCACCTCGACGAGGTTGTCCGCTTCGAGCTCGAGACGTGCGAGCGCTTCCTTGGCGGTGGCTCCTTGAGCATCGCGGGCGTAACGATCGCCTGCATCCGCGAACCAGGATGCGTGCCGCTCTTGCATCATGTCGCGTTCCCCGCTGAGCTCGAGCTGTTCGGCCGCGTACGCTCGCACGCTCGCATAGAGCTTGAACCGGGCTTCGTGAGGGAGCTGTCGCGGCGCCTCCACGAGGAGAAGTGAGCGATCGCGCAGCGACGTGAGGTCTTCGATGACGCGCGTCGCATCCCCCGATGGTCCCCCGGCGACGGCGCAGCCAGCATCGAGCGACCAACCGCCGCGAAAGACCGAGCAGCGGGCGAGGGTTTGGCGCTCGCGCTCGTTCAGAAGGTCCCATGACGAGGCAATCGCGCCCCGCAGCGTGGCCTTCCGAACGTGAGCGCCGGGATGTGCATCGCCGAGGATGTCGAGCCGACGATCGAGGTGGCCGAGCAGCTCTTTCGCGCCGAGCACGCGCAGGCGCGCAGCCGCGAGCTCGATGGCCAGCGGAATCCCCTCGAGCTCCGCGAGCAGCGCCGTCGTGATCGGATCGTCCGCCGACGCAGAGAAGTCCGCCCGGACGGCGCGCGCTCGATCGACGAACAACACGAACGCTTCCTCTGGCTCGAGCGGCGGGACATCGATGCTCTGCTCACCGTCGACGCCGAGCCGCGCGCGTGATGTCACGACGAAGCGGGCGTGCGGCGCGGTGCTCATCCATCGGTCGACGAACGGACGGACGACGTCGAGAAGATGGTCCACATCGTCCAAAACGAGCAGCGCCGGACCGTGAGAAGCCATCGCGCGCCCGAGCTGGTCGCTCGCGGTCAGCGCGTCCGAGGCGCTCGAGAGCGGCAAGTCGAGCTGGGCACCCACCAGCGCGAGGACATCGAGGACCGAGCCGGCCGTCTCGAGCTCGCAGAACCAAACCGGCCCTCGGTGAACCTGCTCCCAATCGGACGCAAATCGCCGAGCGAGGCGCGTCTTGCCGATGCCGGCGGGACCGCGAACGCTCGCGAGGCGACCGCCATCGTCGAGGCGCTGCGCGAGGAGGGCGAGCGCACGTTGCCTGCCGACGAAGCTCGTGCGGTTGCTCATGTGACCAAGAACGAGACGACCATTTTTACGCGATGGAATGTGTCTTGCGTCGATCAGAGGGGTTCAAAAAGAAAGGAGCGAGATCATGGGAACGCCTATGAAAACAGGTCCCGCCATGCAAGGTGGGGAAGCCGGGAAAGGCCATCAAACAGCAAACATCCCTGGCGTCGGATCGCCGATTACCAATGAGGCGTACAACGTCATTGCGGCGCTCCACGCGAAGCTCGAAGGCCTCGAGGCCTATCGGAAGTTCGCGCTGGATGCGAATCCGCAGCTCTGGAAGCAATTCACCGAGAGCGACGTGAAGTGCGTGACGGCGCTTTGCGACGAGCTCGAGAAGCTGATCAAAGACGGCAAGTTTCGGCTCCGCGAGCCGGGGCGTGCCAATGCGCCTTCGTGAGGTGGCGCGCGCTCACGGCGCGAGCGCCGCGTAGATAGCGGCCGTCGCCTCGAGCAGCCTGTCGAGATCCGACGGCTCGAATCGATTCGCGTCATCGCGCCGCAGGGCGAAGCCTCCGTGGCGAGTCTCGAGGATGCCGCGGAAGCCGGCGTTCACGAGGACCTGCCGCACGGCGATCGGCAGCGCCATCTGCCCCTCTTGCGGAGATGGGAACCGCACGTCGAAGTGGCGCTCGAAATGTGGGTCGCCGAACGTCGCCTGGCCGCCGAGGCTATCGAAGAGCTGGCCGAACCCTTCGACGAGGTTGGTCGAGTTCTTCGAGCGCACCGCGGCTCGGTAGTAGATCCGGCTCGAAGTCACGAGCGCCAGCACCGATCGGTCTTCGCCGGTCGCCTGGCGAAGCGGGTCGTTCGAGAAGACCTCGACCAGGTGGACCTGCGCGTCCCGCAAGACGAGGCGCGCATCGCGGGACGCCTGCGCGATCGGCGGCAGGAACTGGAACGGGTTCCAACCGGCGTAGAGGCGCAGGTCGGCAGGGGCGCGGAGCTGTGCTCGGTGGTGCGTGCCCCACGCGTGGAGCGCTTGATCGGCCGGATGCCAGCCGGTTTGGGCGGCATGTTGCTGGTGCGCCTGGACGTGTGCGTACGCGGGGTGCATCGGAGCATGCTGCGCCTGCGCCTGCGCGTGCTGCGGCGGCGCAGCGGGAGGCGTGAACGTGAGCGGTTGGCCGGGGTGGGTCACCGGCAACGAGCCCGGTGAACGCGGCGCGGTGTCGCCGACGGCTGCTGCTTGAGGCGAGAGCGCGGCGTGCGCGGAAGGCGTCGTCGCGGGCACCTGAGCCTGCTGCGGCTGCGCGGCGGTTTGGCTCGGCGCGCGAAGCGCCGGGACGATCGCGGCGACCGCCTCACCCGCGCTCTGGAAGCGTTTGGTCGCGTCGAGATCGAGACATTTTCCGAGCCAGGGGTCGAACCCAACAGGCAAGAGTGCGTTGCGAGCGGCGGCGCGCTGCGAGGCGACAGGCGGCGGCTCGAGCACGATCCGAACCGGAAGCTCGGCGAGCGTCGTCGCTCCCCACAAGCTGCCCGACCCGGTGCCCGTGAGCATCTCGTACGCGACGAGGCCGAGCGCCCAGACGTCCGTGGCCGCCGACACCTGCGTGGCGATGGTCTTTTGTTTTTGCTCGGCGATCGTGCGCCAGGCGGCGCCGAGCTGCTCGGGCGCCGAATAAGCAGGTGTTCCGACGAGCGTCGACGACTGCGACACCGACTCCGAGAGCTTCGCGATCCCGAAGTCGAGGACCTTGAGGACGACGCGCTGTTTGTTGTCGCGCGCGAGATAAAGGTTTTGCGGCTTGAGATCGCGATGGAAGACGCCGGCCGCGTGCGCCTGATCCAGCGCGTCGGCGAGCTGCTCGAGCAAGTCCGCCGCGAGCGCATGGGCGACCGCGCCCTCGCGCTTGATCCGCGCATCCAGCGGCTCGCCCGCGAGAAGCTCCATCGCGAGGAAAGGAACGCCGAGCTTGTCGTCGACGTCGGCGTCGAGGAAATCGACGATGTGCGGGTTTCGTCCGATGCGCGAGCCGACACGTGCCTCGCGCACGAACATCTCGCGAACCTGCTCGTCCTTGACGTATTCGCGGCGGACCAGCTTCAGCGCGACCGGTCGATCCATCGTGGTGTGGATGGCCCGCCAGACGACGGCCATCCCACCCTCACCGAGGATCGACTCGAGCCGATACCTCCCGCCGACGATCGTTCCGCGCTCTGCTTCGCTGGTCACCGTTCTCCGAACGAGCTGCGCTCAGCGATTCTTGAAGCCGAGCGTGTCGGGCTGGCCTTCGGCGGTCGTCACGCCCTTGAAGATGGTCTTCGCGTTGCGGCGGCGCAAAAGGACGTTTCGCACGAACTCGGGCAGCTCGGCGGCCGCGCGAATCGCGTAGATGAACCGCAGCACGGCGAAGCGCTGGTGCACCTCTTTGCTGTCGAAGACGTCGCCTGCGAGCATCGAGACGACGGCCTCCTCCAAGCGGAAGACGTTGCGCGGGTTCATGAACAGCCAGCGCATTGCCGGCGAAGTGAACCGGTAAATGAACCACGAGAAGGTGCCGATGCCCCTGCGGATACGTGACTCGTACTCCGCGTGCAGACGCGCCTCTTGGCTGCGGTCACGGAGGATCTTTTCGACGATGCCCGCCGCCATTCGGCTGCTGTTCATCGCGAGGTAGACGCCGCTCGAGAAGACCGGGTCGATGAACGCGAATGCGTCGCCGACCATGATCCAGCCTTTGCCGGTCATCTTTTCGGAGGTGTACGAGTAGTTGCCGGTAGCGCGAACCTCGCTGATGAGCTCCGCGTCCTTCATGCGCTCGAATGCCTTGGGCGCGAGCTTCAGCGTGTCCCAGAGAAAGTCTTCGGTCGAGCCGGTGCGCGTCTTGAGATAGTCGGGCCAGCAGACGGCGCCGACGCTCATCACGTCGTCCTTCAGCGGGATCATCCACATCCAGCCGTGGTCGAACCAATAGATGCTGATGTTGCCCTGGTCCGCCCCGGGTCGTCGAACGACGCCCTTGAAGTGGCCGAAGATCGCGGCGCTCGCGTGGTTCGGGTTCTTCTTCTTGATGTCGAGCTTCTTCGACACGAACGTGTCGCGCCCGGTCGCGTCGACGAAGTAACGCGCTTTGAAGACGAGCTTGTTGCCGTCGCGATCCACCGCCTCCGCCGTCGTGTGGCCGCTCGCGTCCCACTCGACCTTGGTCATCTTCACGCGCTCGCGCGTGTCGACGCCGTTCTTCGTCGCGTTGCGGAAGAGCATCTCGTCGAACTCGCTGCGCCGTACCTCGTACGCGTTCGGCGGCGTCTTGTTGTACGACTTGCAGAAGTAGTACGTGCGCCACGACTCGTCCGTCGCCATCGCGAAGTCGGCGCCGAGCTTCACGACGCCCATGTCGCGCAGCTGGTCCATCACGCCGAGCTCTTCCAAGATCGGCATGTTGCAGGGGAGCAACGACTCGCCGATGTGGAAGCGCGGGTGCTCGTCCTTCTCGAGGACGGTGACGCGGTAGCCCTTCCTCGAGAGCAGCGTGGAAATCGTGGAACCAGCCGGTCCGCCGCCGGCGACGAGCACGTCGACTTCGATCAATTGCATGAAGGGCCGGTTATGCCCCACCTTGCCGATACATGGAAGAGGCGCCCGGCCGCGCCCCGGGCATGAGCGCGCGCACGAACCGTTCGACGCCCCCTCCGACGTTTTCCTGCTCTGCCCCCCGAGCCCTCGCTACTGGCGAACGATTCGGAACTCGACGCGGCGGTTCAGTTGCAGACACGCGTCGTCGGGCGTCGCGCACATCGGCGCGGTCGCGCCGTAGCCTGCGATCTGGGTCGGCGTCTTCACGCCGCGGGCTACGAGCGCCATGACGACCGCGTTCGCGCGCTTCTCCGACAGCTGCTTGTTGTGGTCGAAGTTGCCCTGGCTGTCGGTGTGTCCCTCGACGATCAGCGTCTTGATCTCGGGGTGCGAGTTCACGACGTTCGCGATGGCATCGATGACCGAGAAGCTCTCCGGACGGATGATGTCCTTGTCCGTATCGTAGAAGATCGGCCGTGCGATCTTGATGCGATCACCTTCGATCACGGCGTCGCCCGTCTGCGGCGGCGGGGTCGTCTGGACCGGCGTCGCGGTCGCGGTCGGCGTCTCCGGCGGCGGGTCGTCCTTCTTGCAGCCGGCGGAACCGATCGTGGTCACGCCGAGAGCGAGGGCCAGCGTGATGGAACGTGCTTTTGTCATGAGCGCGGAAGGTAGCGGCTCGGCGCTTGGCCTACAATCGGGACGTGCGGACCTCGACGCGGGACCGTCACCTCGGTTTTGCCCAATGATCATCCCCGCGCCGTCCGTCTTGGTGTAAGCGCCTTTCTTCGGGAGAGCCAATGAAGTCCACAAACACCGCAATCCTTATGTTTCTTTTCGGTTTGGCGTCTGCGTCCGGCATCGGCTGCCGCGACGAGGGCGACGACAACGGCGGCGGCGGCTCGGGGAACTCGAGCAACGACGGCGGCAACGGCGCCGGCACGAACGACGGCGGCAATGGCGCCGGCACGAACGACGGCGGCGGCGGCAGCACGAACAACGGCATGTGCACGCCGAGCGGCGCCGAAGACACCGACGAAACCTGTGACGACGGCATCGACAACGACTGCGACACCTTCACGGATTGCGACGACTTCAACTGCTCCCAGGCGTCGAGCTGTATCAAGCCCGCCGAGGCCTCGAACGCGGCTTGCTCGGACGGCGCCGACAACGACGAAGACGGCCTGACCGATTGTCAGGAAGAAGAAGAGTGCGGCGATCTCGCCGCCTGCGCGCGCGAGCTCTCCAATGCCAAGTGGTCCGACGGCATGGACAACGACGGCGACGGCGACGCCGACTGCGAAGACACGGACTGCCAGCTCGAAGGCATCGTGGTCTGTGACGGGACGACTCCCGTCGACGTCGACCCCGCCGACTACGAGATGATGGCGAACGACGTCTGCACGAACGGCGTCAGCGACGACACCAACATGTTCGTCGACTGCGGCGACAACGCCTGCCTCATCAACCCCGACGTGACGGACTGCAAGAACCTCCCGCGCGAGGACACGAACGAGCTCTGCTCGAACGGCACCGACGACGACCTCGACGGCGTGAGCGACTGCCAGGACCCGGTCTGCCGCCGTGAGGGCATCGCGGTCTGCGACGGGACGACCCCTGTCGACGTCGACCCGGCCGACTACGAGACGGCGTCGAACGCGCGTTGCTCCAACGGCACCGACGAGGACGACAACGGCTTCGCCGACTGCGCGGACTTCGGCTGCTCGAAGAGCCAGGACGTCACCGTCTGCCCCGAGGCCAGCGACGAGCAGTGCTCGGACGGCATCGACAACAACGCGAACAACTTCACTGACTGCGAGGACTTCTCCTGCAGCCAGAACCCGTTCATCACGGTGTGCGGCGACCTCGAGAACACGGCTGCGAAGTGCTCCGACGGCGTCGACAACGACGGCAACGGCTTCGCCGACTGCAACGACTTCTCGTGCAAGCCGATGAACGGCACGCCGAGCCCGGCCTGCCTCTGATCCCAACTCGGTAGACGACGCGGACCGCTACGGGCTCATCGGGCTCGGCGGTCCGTGTCGTTTTTCGAAGATGCGAACGCGCGCGGGTTACTTCGAGCCGGAACGCGCAGCAGCACAACGAAAGCCGACCGTCTCCGCCCTGCGCGCAGGCATCTGCATGCCGCCCACCCCAGCGCGAGCGTAGCCGTCGTCGATCGCGTACCACGACGCGCCGTAGATCCAGCGCACCGGGTTCTTCGTCGAGCTTCGTTTCGGCGGCGTCGTCCACTCACTGACGTGGCCGCCCATCTCGGCCACGCCCTGCGCGGTGAGATCGATCGGATGGGAGCCGCGCGCACACGTCCCCGCGCGCTTCTTCGGCTTCCCCCAGCAAATCTCGTCCTTCACGATCGGTGTGCCCCACGGCGAGGGCCGGACCTCGGGCCCGCTCGTCGCGGCCCACTCCCACTCGTCGCCGCTCGGAAGGCGCTTGTCATGCGCGCCGCAATACGCGGCCGCTTCGTCGAACGACACGCAGTTGACCGGATGATCTTCGCGGTCGTCCTGACCGCCGTTGCAGAACCGCGAGACCTTCGCGTCTTCTTCTTCGCTGCGCCAATCCGTTCGAGCCGGCACCTCCGGACACGTCGGACACGCTCGCTCGCAGCGGCCTTCCCGTACGCAAGCGCGGTACTCGGCGACCGAGATCTCGTGCAGATCGAGGCAGAAGCCGTCGATCGAAACGTCGCGTCCCCGCTCGAGCGTGGACAGCGTTCCCCCGGGGATGAACGCCATTCCGTCCGGGCAAGGCGTCGTCGGACGCGCGCTCGCCGTGGTGCTCATGCTCGTGCTCGGAAGCGCACGTGCGCCCGCTGCCGTTGTCGCTGTCGCTGACGGGGCCGCGGGAGCGCTCGCGCTCATAGACGCGCTCGTGGCCGTCGTCCCCTTCCCTTCGACCGCATGCTCCGACGCAGCGACTGCTTCACAACCAGCCAACACGACCGCTGCTGGTGCGACGACCCGTCGAATCCACTCAGCGTTGCGCAACGACTCCGCGCTCCTCCCCCGCGTCGAACGCGCAGCGCGCGCCGACCATATGGCTGGTCGTCGCGGGCGCATCGCGCCGAACGTTGTCGACGACCTTCACCGACGCGCGCCGTCGATCGAGACCGCCGATGTAACAGAAGCCTCCGCCGCGGTTCACCGTCTCGTCGGTGCCCCCTGCGTCGAGCGTCCACTCGAACATCGAGCCCGCGAGATCGCGTTGCCCCCAACGGCCGGCGCCGAGCGGACGTGATCCGACCGGAAGGATATCGGCGAGCGAACAGCTCTGGTTGCCGTCGCCCATGCAGTTGTAGACCGCGCGGTCGGGCGTCTGCGCGTCCGTCCCCCACGGGTACGGACGCGACTCTTCACCGCCGACGGCGGCGTACCGCCACTCGGCGTCGTTCGGCAATCGACCGCCCGCGAAGCTGCAGACCGCGGCAGCCGTGTACCAATCGATGAAGTTCTTCGGCAGATCGTCGCGACCGACGCGATACGTGTCGTATCGCTCCCAGCCGCGCAGATCATCCTCGTCCTGTACGCGCCAGCCATCCTTCCAGCGCATGGGACGACCGGCCGCATCGTGCCCGATCGGCGCGTCGGCCGCTGGCGTCGGCCGACCGGCCGCGACCCAGCGCTCCACGCGCCCGACGGTGAGCTCGTACTTGTCGAGGTAGAAGGCTTCGACGTGAACCTGCCCGGCGCGCGCGTCGGTGTAATCCCCGGCGGGGACCAAGAGCCGCGTGCAGCAGGACTCCCCCTGGCACGTGTCGATCCCCTCGCAACTGGGATCCTTCACGGCGGGGACGGCGGCGGGCACGTTCGCGATCGTTGGAGGAGCAACGATCTCGGCGCGCGCCTCGACGGCTTCGTCGGCGGAAGCGTCGCGCGCCGCGGGCTCCGTCGGAGCAACCACCGGCGCGCAGGCGGTGAGGATCACGGTGGAGAGCAAAGCTCGTCGCAGCATGACGAGCGATGCTACCCGCCGTGCAGAAGTCAGGCTGCCTTCTTGGCGCCCGTGGAAGCGCGTCGGGGGGCGCCGGCGAACATCGCCGCGCCGAGCCCCTGCATCGTCAGCCGAACACGCTCGCGGTCGGCGAGGCCGGCTCGGTCGAGGGCTGCGAGCGCCGCGTCGACCTCGTCGCGCGACAGTCCCGTGAACTTGGCGACGCGGAGCACCGTCGCGTGCTGATCGTTCTGCGCGAGGGTGAACAGAGCGTGGAGGACGGCGTGGTGTGTTGCGTTCATGCCTGTGTCTTTAATCAGTACCTGCGACTTCGTCCAGTTTCCGGCGAACAGGAAAATCACTTCGATAATCGCGAAACACTTACTGAAGTGAGCCCTGGTCGAGGCTCGATTTTCAGCGCTTCGGCGCGATGACCCGAGCGAGCGCCGAGACGATGATCGCGACCGGCGAGCTCTCGGCTTCGTCGCGTTGAGGGACGAGATCACCGAGCACGCGACCAGGTGCTCGAACGAAGAGCGGGAGGGATCGGGCGGCGCTGCTCGGCACGTAGACGGGGATTGGCGTTTGCGCGCCTTCGACCGAGATCGCGCCGCGAATCCACTCGGCGTCCGCGAAGGTGCACCGGCGATAGTGGCGCTGGCTCAAGAGCAACCGTCGCGCGTGCGTGTCGATGTATTCGTTGGGCAGCGACTTCTGCGCTTTCACCCAAGCGTCGCGCAGGCGAAGCACGAACCCGTTCGCAACGTCGGGCTCGCCGCCGAGCGGCGTCGACAAGGTCTCGTTCGCGCTGTCGACGACCTCCTTCACGCGCTTGTCGCCGGGGGCGAGCGCGGCCGCTGTGGCTGTCCAAATCTTCAGCGTCTCGACGTCGTCGAAGCTCCACTCGATCATCCCGCCCACGACCGCGAGGCGCGGATCCAACGCGCCGTCGTCGGTTACCGATGCGAGCACGCACCCCTCGACGTCGGTCACGAGCTCGGCGCGCGCGAGCACCGCCGACAGCGTCGCGCGATCTGCCCGGGCGCGCGTCTCGCGAACCTTTGCCTCGTCGTCGAGCGGCGTCGGATCGACTTCACGCACGAAACGCGACAGGTCCTTGTTCGCTCGAACGCGGCCGACGACCGCGGGATCGAACCACACGAGCTCGATCGGCGCGGCCTCGACGCGAGGCTGCGTACTCACGGCGACCACGCTTCGGGGGGCCGCCTCTGCAGCGGCCGCGAATGAAGGCGCGACGCGCTGGCCGATCGTGCCGCGGAAGCTCGAAGGCGGCGCCTCGGGCACCGCGAGCACTGGTGGGCTCGCGGTCGGATGTTGCGGCGTTGCGAGCGCCATCGGCAGCCGCGCGAGCACCGGGAACTGTGAGGACGGAACCGGTCTGAACGGAAGCGGGTCGGCCGGCTGCAGCGCGCGCGGGAGCGCCAACGTCTCGTCGCCGGTGACCGTGTGCTCGAACATGTCTTCGACGTCCATCGCCACCTGCGGCCGCTGGCTCGGCGCCGTTTGTGCACCATGCGGCGAGCGCGTTTCGTCTTCCTCGTCCGAGACGTCCTTTTCGTCGCAGACCGTCACGAGCCCGTCCTCGTCGCGCGCGTCGACCGACAGGTGACCGCGCCACGTGAGCGTGCAGCTGGCGCGATCGGTATCGATGACCAGCGTGTCGGCGCGGAGGACGACGGAACGTGAAGGCCGACCGCGTGCTTCGACCGTTGCCGACGGCCAGACCGCCTCGAGGCGCGTCTCGAGCTGCACCGCTTCACGGTGCAGATGCTCGAGCGTGATCGCGACGCCGCGGGGGATCGTGTCGAGCTGCTGATCGTCGGGCGCACATTGGAAGAACGACGCGTCGAAATCAGCCGGAAAAGGCCGCTCCTGCCAACCGGGCTCGAACACCTTCGCGTGCGCTTCCCCGAGGCGAGCCTTGCGCGACGGCCAGCTCGGCGCGATCGGACCGAACCCCACCGGCGGAACAGCGACGTCGAGATCGAGCTGCCAACCCGGAGGCTCCACGAGCGGCAGCGATCGGCGACCGTGTCGATCGATCGCGTCGTGCGCGAGGCCGGCGGGGTTCCACGTCCCTACTCCACCGCCGGCCTGCTCGAAGCCGATCGGCATCTCGGTCCACGAAGCGCCTTCGCGGATCGAGCCACTTCGCATCACGCTGCGGGGCCCGACCACGCGAATCGATTTGTCGACGGTCTCGACCGCAACACGCGCGACGACCGACGTGACCTGGCGCCCAGGAGGTGCGAACGCGCTGCCGACGACCACGACGTCGGCCCTCGCCTTCACTGGAGCGAGGTCACTCGGTGTGGTGACCGGGCCTCCCTCCACTTCGCATCGATCGTCGGCGAGGATCGGCTCGCTCTCGCGCAACACGGGCGACAGGCCCGGACGAAGCGAGAACGTCGCCTTGCAAACGACGGTCAGGGTCCATTGCCCACCCGGGCCTCGCCACGTGAAGCACTGAGCTGCGAAGGGAGAATAGGTGTCCGTGTCCATCGCGATGGGACCGGTCTACAAGACTAAACTCAGTGCGATTTTTCGGCGCTCTCGAGCGGTGGGTTCTTGGTTCCGCCGTTTTCCTATCCGCACGATTGTTCCTGATGTGACCCCGGAGGTGAACAATAGTGCCGATACGATCGAGCGCGAGAGGACACCCATACCCCCAGCACCCGGGTTCCTCTCGCACTCGGTCCTGCTTGCGGCTTCAGTTGCCGTGCGCCACCGGCTGATCGTTCGCGAGGACGAGCCCGGCGCGATCGTCGGCGTCCGCCGCGTGCGCTTCATTTGCGCGGGGCTTCTTGCGCGGCGCCGGCCAGTCGAGGTGTTTCGCGAACCACTCGGCGCGCGCCCAAACATCGCGCGAGTAGTCGTCGTCGGCCGTCCCGCCATCCATCGCCGCCCAGCCGGCTTGGCTGTTCGGCCGCGTCTGCGCGTTGCCCGGACCCGAGTTGTAGTCGACGAGCGCGCCGACGATCTGCTCCTCCCGCGTCCAGCCAGGGTGGCGCTGCTTCACGCCGCGCAACATGCCCGCGAACACATCGCCGATCGCCTGCTCGCAGCTCGGCGCTCCGAATGGATCACCGGTCGGCTTGTGGTAGCGGCGATCGACCTGGAGCAAGCCGTACCCATAGCCGTCGAATTTACTGTAACCGTCGGGCCGCAAGTACAGGCCGAGGCCTGATTCGCGGCTCATCCACGCGAGGATCAGGGCCGGCGGCAGGTCGTATTTTTTGCCGAGCTTGATCGCGAGCGGCATGTACTTCTGCGCGAGCCGCTTTTGCGCCTTCGCGTTCGACGTCGCCTTCGCGGTGTTCGGCGCATCCATCTTCTTGAGCTCGGCGTTGGCCTTCGTCGCGTCCGACTTGGGGCTGTCGTGACGGCGCCCGCTCCGCAGCTCCTTCGGCTTCTTCGGGCTGGGAGGCTTCTCGGTCGGGTTCAAGTTCACCGTCGGGTGGCCGCGCACGACGATATCGTCACCCGCCTTGAGGACGATGCGTCCCTTTGCGCGGAGGATCAGGTCTCCGTCGACGGTGATGTGCCGATCTCCGAGCGTGTGCTCGAGCTCGTCGTTGCGGACGACCTTGTGAAGGTCTTTCGCTGCCTGCATGTAGAAGATGTCGCGGTCGGTGTGGTCGTCGAGGGTTATCTCGTTGCCGTCACCGGTTCGCCAGGTGGAGCGTGTGCCGTGCTCGACGTGCGAATACGGCGTCGGTGAGGTCGGGTTCGACATACCGCCGACAACGACGGGATGATCGGGGTCGCCGTTGAGGAAGCTGACGAGCACCTCGTCGCCGACCCGCGGCAATGCGTATAGACCCGTTGCGCCGCCCGCGCCCGCCTGCGCGACGCGCACCCAACACGAGCTCGTGCCCTTCTTTTCGTCGCGATCCCAAGGAAAATGAACGCGGATTCGCCCGTGCTCGTCGGCATGGACTTGTTGTCCCTCGGGCCCGACGACGATCCCCGATTGAATGCCGTGGATCCGCGGCTTCGTGAGTTTGTTCACCGGCTCGAAGGGGTTGCCGCCGTCGCTGCAGTTGAGCGCTTCACCCGCCTCACGCGTCATCGTCGGCCGATAATGCCGGTTCGTCCGCACCGCGTGGCCGCCCGAATCCCACTCGCCCTCGCGGCTTCCCGAGATCCAGCTCTCGGTGACGAGCAGCTTCTTTCCGACGCCGAGCCGCTTGTGCGGGTGACCGCTGATCTCGAACACCCGTCCCGGCGCGAGATCGTGGAGCGACGTCGCGAATCCGATCTTGGAGCTCGCGGCTTGGAGCGCTTGCACGTGCCGCTTCGCGCGCTTCTCTGCGAGGTCGTCGCGGTGACGGTACGCGCCGTCGGCGTCGGCGACGGGTGATCCGCCTGCGTCGGCCGCGAGCGCGAGCGAATGCCCGGGCTCGTAATGGTGCTCTTCGAGCGCGTCGTCGTGCGCGTGCGGATGCGCGTGGTGGCCGTTCAGCTTGTGGTGCGGTCTGCGGAAATCGTGGTCGTGGAAGGTCGCCTTGTGCGCGTGGACCTTCTCGTCCATCGAGATCGAATGGACGTTGTCGTCGTCCCCTCGCATGTCCGGGTTCTTGAGGAAGCGGACCGGATTGCCGCGCGGCTGGTTCAAGTTCGGCGCGTCCGCGAGGACGAGCTTGGTCTCTTCTTCGCCGAAGCGGAAGTAGAAGGAGATCCCCGCCTCCACGAGCAACCGGCGCATGAAGTCGTAGTCGCTCTCGCCGTATTGCACGCGGTACTCGAGCTTCGGGTACTCGTCGTGGAGCTTGAGCACCGGGTCGATCGCGAACGGCTTGAGGAGCGACTCGACGATCTCCGGGACGCTCTTGTGCTTGTGGACCTTGTAGTGGACGCGATGGGAAAGGAGCCACAGCTTCGGCGCGACCCAAACCGAATAGCGCGCGCTACCGCCGTCGTGATCCGTCTGCGAGATGCTCGACACGACGCCGAACCAGGATCGCGTCCCGCGGTTCGATCGCAGGGTGAACTTCGCGCGCCTGCCCGCCGACTTCCGGATGTCCGCGTCGTGCGGGCCTTTGCCCACCGCGTGGATACGGAACGCAGCGTTCATCGCCTCGCGCACCGTGAAATGCCCCACGCGAAGTTCTTCGCCCGCGACTTCGAGCTCGATGCTGCTCATGGTTCGTCTCCCGATCTCTAGAAGGCTTTGCGGAGTAGGCGCTCGATCAGCTTGGTGGGGTTTCGCAGATCGCTTCGGCGCTGGTACGGCGGGTTGCTGACGACGGTGAGAGCGCCCGAGCGGTTGCCCTTGTAGAGCTCGAAGTGGAGCATCGACGAGCCCGTGTCGAGCAGGCCCACGTACGCGATCACCTCGCCCTTCTTCACACGCTGCCCGGTGTGGACGCGCACGGTCTTCACTTGCGAGATCTCGCCGTAACGAACGACGCCGATATCGCCGTGATCGATCTCGAGCGCGTTGCTCCCGAGGTAGAAGAAGTACGGCGGTTGGATCACGCGACCGTCGGCGATCGCGCGAATCGGCGCCTTGAACGGTGCGAGGAGGTCGACCGCCGCGTGCAATCGTCCCCCCGCGCGCCCCGATCCGAACGAGCGGCCGCCGGTGTGAAAGTCCGCGAGCGGGCGGCGGAACAGGGGAAAGACGACGTCGCCCTTGTCGTCCGCGACCACGTCCTCGTCGTGATCGTCCGCACGCCGATCATCGCGATGGTGATGCGGCGGCTCGTGCTTCTTTTCTTTCGCGCCGTGTATGCCCGGGTCGACGAAGTCGACGCCCCCATCTTTGTCGGCCATCGGATCAGGCTACCGCAAGGCCCGGACCAACCGAGCGCTGCAGAGCCGCGTGGAATTTTCCGCGCCACTCCATCAGCGCGGGTGGTGCATCGATCATCCAGCTCTCATGGTGGGGCGCCTGGTCCGTCGTACCTCGAGCGGCAGGCGCACTGCATGCGACATGCGTCGCCGCTAGTTCGGAGCAGGCACAGCGCCCGGTTGCTTCGCGCGCTCGTCGTCGTGTTTTCGCGTGCTCATCGCTTTGAAGTACGCGACGACGTCGTCGAGATCCTGGTCGCTCATCTTCGGATGCGGCGGCATCGTCGAGTAGCGGAAGGTCAGCGGGTCTTTGATGTACGCCTTGATCTGATCGACCGGCCGATACTCGACGATGCTCTGCGGCACGTTGAGCTCGGGACCGACGCGTCCACCCTGCCGGTTGATCGCGTGGCAGTGGATGCACTCTTCACGGAACGTCGCGAAGCCTTTGCGCGCGGGCGATCCGTCGGCTTCACCCGTGGGGACCGTGAACGGGAACACCGATTCGAAGTCTGCGATCTCGATCGTCGCGAGCTGGTACGGACGCGGGTGACCCTCGAGGTCGGTCTGCTCTTTCTTCGCCCACACGATGTAGAACGGCCCCGGATTCGCGCGCTGCTGGCCGATCGGCTCCCACGCCGGAGCTTCGGTGTCCTCGAACGCGATGTACCCGCCCTCCTCGAACAGCTTCGCGCCGCGAAGCGGCACCGTGTACCCGTCGAGCGCGCGAAGGACGTACTCCTTCGTCGGCAGGTTCTGCTCACCTCGAAAGCCCAGCTCGACGACGCGCGCGAGCGGCACGGCGCGGAAGGTCTTCTCGCGGTTGTAATACGGGTCGTATTGCTTGACCGTCTCCGCGGGGATCGCCTTCAAAATCGCGTCGAGCTCGAGCGTCCGCACGTCGGCGCCGAGCTTCTTGAACGCGAGCTTCTTGGGTGCCGACGCGACGTTCGCAGAAGCCGCCGACGTGGCCGACGCGGTCCCCACTTCACCTTCGGGCGCGTCGCTCGACGCCGCACCGCTCGCACACGGCGGGCAATCCGACGGCGAACCGCACGCCAACGCGCCGAACGACAGCCCCAAGAACCAGCCGAAACGCCGCATCATCGTCGCGACGGATAGCAGATCCGGCACGGAAACCGGACAAGTCGCGTCGGCGCGTACTTTGCGGGGAATGACCGTGCGGGAGGCCCGTTGACGCCCCGTACGAGCGCACTAAAGGTTCGTACACTAAATATTAGGGCCCGATACAAACCCGGGCCCCGTTGGAGGAGGAAGCGATCATGAGCGAGCTCCGATTCGATGGACGCGTGGCCATCGTCACCGGCGCCGGCGGCGGCCTCGGCCGTTCGCACGCCCTTTTGCTGGGCAGCCGTGGCTGTCGTGTCGTCGTCAACGATCTGGGCGGCTCGATGCATGGCGGCGGCGGTGGCGACAAGACGCCCGCCGAAAAGGTCGTCGCCGAGATCAAAGCGGCCGGCGGCGAGGCGATCGCGAACTACGACTCCGTCGAGAACGGCGACAAGATCGTCCAGGCGGCGATGGATGCGTTCAAGCGCATCGACATCGTGATCAACAACGCCGGCATCCTCCGCGACACGAGCTTCCAGAAGATGAGCGACGAGGATTGGGACCTCATCTATCGGGTCCACGTCCTCGGTAGCTACAAGGTCACCAAGGCCGCATGGCCGCACATGCGCGACGCGAAGTTCGGCCGCATCGTGATGACCGCTTCGGCCGCCGGCATCTACGGCAACTTCGGCCAGGCGAACTACTCGATGGCGAAGATGGGCCTCATCGGCTTCGCCCAGACGCTCGCCCTCGAGGGCAAGAAGAACAACGTCTTCGTGAACACGATCGCCCCCATCGCGGGCTCGCGCCTCACCGAGACCGTTCTTCCGAAAGAGGTCGTCGATGCGCTCAAGCCCGAGGTCGTCTCGCCGCTCGTCGCATTCCTCGCGCACGAGAGCTGTCAGGAGACGGGCGGGACGTTCGAGGTCGGCGGCGGCTTCATGGCGAAGCTTCGCTGGGAGCGCGCCCAGGGCAAGACGTTCGGCAACGGCCGGCCGATCTCGATCGAGAACGTCGAGAAGGCGTTCGGCGATATCACCGGGTTCGGCAAGACCACACATCCCTCGAACATCAACGAGTCGATGCAGCCGATCCTCGACAACATCAACAAGAAGAGCCTCGGCGGCAACGAGCTCATCGATGTCGACGCGGCGCTCGGCTACGAGTTCCCGCAGCAACAGACGAGCTACGACGAGCGTGATCTCGCGCTCTACGCCCTCTCGATCGGCGCTGCTGCGAACCCCCTCGACGAAAAAGAGGTCGCGTACGCCTACGAGATGAGCCCTCGCGGCTTCCAGCCGTTCCCGACCTATGGCGTCACGCCGGCGATCAAGGCGCTCCTCGATGCGGCTCGCCGCGGTGAGATGGCGCCCGGCCTGAACTACGGCTTCGAGCGCGTCCTGCACGGCGAGCAGTACATCAACGTGCACAAGCCGCTGCCGCCGAAGGCGAAGCTCACGCACAAGGCGAAGGTCAAAGAGATCTGGGACAAGGGCAAGAACGCCGTCGTCGTGATGGAGATGAAGAGCTACGACGAGACGGGCGATCTGCTCTTCGAGAACGAGCTGTCGATGGTGGTGCGCGGCGCCGGCGGTTGGGGCGGCGAGCGTGGGCCGTCGAGCGATCAGAACACGCCGCCGTCGCGCGAGCCCGATCGCGTCGTCGAGCAGAAGATCGATGCGCACCAGGCCCTGCTGTACCGGCTCAACGGCGACTGGAATCCGTTGCACGCGGACCCGAGCTTCGCGAAGAACTTCGGCTTCGAAAAGCCGATTCTCCACGGCCTCTGCACGTTCGGCTACGCCGCTCGCCACGCGGTCAACGCGTTCGCCGACGGCGACGCGCGCCTCTTCAAGAGCATCCGCGCGCGTTTCGCGGACAGCGTGTTCCCGGGCGAGACACTCGTTACCGAGATGTGGAAGGACGGCGACAAAGTCCTCGTCCGCTGCCGCATCAAAGAGCGCGACAAGGTCGTTCTCTCGAACGCCGCAGTCGAGCTCTACAAAGAGATCCCCAAGCCGAAGGCCAAGCCCGCCGCTGCTCCTGCGGCCGCTGCTGCGCCGGCTGCTGCATCGGGCGGCGCGGGTGAAGTCACGAGCAAGTTGCTCTTCGACGTCATCGGCTTCTACGTCGAGAAGAACCCGGACATGGCCGGGCAAATCAAGACGAGCTTCCAGTTCAAGCTCACGAGCCCGGGTAGCTCGTATTACATCGATTTGAAGACGCCGCCGGGCAAGGTCGCCGCGGGTGATCTCGCGGGCGCGGACGTCACGCTGGAGCTCAGCGACGCCGACTTCATCGGCATGGCGACCGGCAAGCTCAACCCGCAGAAGCTCTACTTCGGCGGGCAGCTGAAGATCTCGGGCAACGTGATGGCCTCGCAGAAGCTCGAGTTCTTGAAGAAGATGGACGGGCAGAAGCTGCTCGCGCAGATGGCCGCAGAAGGACGCCTCCCGCAAGGTGCAGGCGCACCGAGCGCGGCGCCTGCGGCGGTGCCTGCGGGCGCGCCCGACAAGCTCGCGGCCGCCGACATCTTCGTCGCCATCCGCGACTCCATCGAGAAGAACGCGGACCTCGCCGGCCAAATCAAGACGAGCTTCCAGTTCAGGCTCAAGAACCCGGACAGCGCGTACTACATCGATTTGAAGAGCGCGCCGGGCAAGGTCGAAGCGGGTGAGCTCGCGTCGCCGGACGTCACGCTCGATCTCAGCGACGAGGACTTCCTCGCGATGACGACCGGCGGCGCCGACGCGCAGAAGCTCTACTTCGCGGGCAAGCTGAAAATCGGTGGGAACGTGATGGCTTCGCAGAAGCTCATGTTCCTGAAGAAGGTCGATCCGAAGTCGGCGACCGACGCGATCGCGAAGGCGCGCTCGGCGGGCGGCGGTGGTGCAGCAGCGGCGGCAGCGCCCGCAGCCGCGAAGAAGGCGCACGCTCCGGTGATCATGAAGGCGCTCGGCGAGCGCTTCACGAAGGAGCCCGCGCTCGCGAGCGAGGTCGGCGCGATCATCGCGTTCAAGGTCGACGGAACGACGTACGTCGTCGACGCGACGCGGAGCCCCGGCACGGTGCTGGAGGGCGACGCGAAGGCGGCGAACGCCGTGCTCACGCTATCGGACGACGATTTGGCGGAGCTCACGAAGGGCGGCGATGCGCGGGCGTTGTTCCAGAAGGGCAAGCTCCGCGTCGACGGCGACGTGCGGCTCGCTCATCGGATTGGTTTTCTCAAAGGCCTCGCAAGCTGAGCGCTTGTCGGCGGACTGCTAAGGATCACGGAAGGAGCACACCATGGGTCGTCGAGTAAACGTGATTGGCGTCGGCATGACGAAGTTCGCGAAGCCGGGCGCGAGCGAGGACTACCACGTGATGGCCACCGAGGCCGGACGCGCGGCGCTGAAGGACGCCGGCGTCGACTACACGAAGATCGAGCAGGCTTTTGCGGGCTACGTCTACGGCGACAGCACGTGCGGGCAGCGCGCGGTCTACGACCTCGGCTTGACGGGCATCCCGATCTTCAACGTGAACAACAACTGCTCGACGGGCTCCACGGCGCTCATGCTCGGCCGCCAAGCGGTCGAGGGCGGCGCGGAGTGTGTGCTCGTCGTCGGCTTCGAGAAGATGGAAAAGGGCGCGCTCGGATCGAAGTTCAACGACCGAACGAACCCGCTCGAGTTCCACGTCAACGTGATGAACAAGGTGCAGGGCTTCACGTCGGCGCCGCCCGCCGCGCAGATGTTCGGTGGTGCGGGCCGCGAGTACCGCTGGAAGTACGGCACGAAAAAAGAGACCTTCGCGAAGATCAGCGAGAAGGCGCGCGCCCACGCGTCGAACAACCCGCTCGCGATCTTCAACCAGCGCCTCAGCGTCGAGGAGATCATGGCCTCCGAAGAGGTCTTCGATCCCCTCACCCGCTTCCAGTGCTGCCCGCCGACCTGCGGCGCCGCCGCCGCGATCCTCTGCAGCGACGACTTCGCGAAGAAACACGGCCTCGCGACGCCGGTGTACATCGCGGCGCAAGCGATGGCGACCGATCTGCCCTCGAGCTTCGGCGAAGAGAGCATGATCAAGATGGTCGGCTACGACATGGCGAAGCGCGCCGCCGATCAGGTCTACGAGAAATCAGGCCTCGGCCCGAAGGACGTGAACGTCGTCGAGCTGCACGACTGCTTCACCGCGAACGAGCTCCTCACCTACGAAGCGCTCGGTCTCTGCGGCGAAGGTGAAGCCGAGAAGTTCATCTGGGACGGCGCCAACACCTACGGCGGCAAGGTCGTGACGAACCCTTCGGGCGGTCTCCTCTCGAAGGGCCATCCCCTCGGCGCGACCGGCGTCGCCCAATGCGCCGAGCTCGTCTGGCAGCTCCGCGGCCAAGCCGACAAGCGCCAAGTCCCCAACGCGAAGGTCGCGCTGCAGCACAACATCGGCCTCGGCGGCGCAGCCGTCGTGACGATGTACCGAAGCGCTTAGCGCGCTGCGGCGTCCGAAGTCGAGATAGGGGGCGCGCCTTCGGCGCGCCCGAGGGCGCCGAGAGAGGAAGAGGGCGCCAAGGCGTTTTCAGATTTGTGCGCCGACGCGTTCTAGCGCAACACCGGCGACCAGGACGCCGAGGCGCGAGACAGCTGAAATATCCCTCCGTCTTCCTCCTTCTGCCCTTGGCGCCCTTGGCGACCCCTCTGGTTTCCTCAGGGCGCGGCGGATGCCGACGGTGCAGCGGAAACCGACGGCGCTGGCGCGGCGGATGACGATGCGGGGGCAGATGCGCTCGGCGTGGCGGAGGGGGGGCGCATGAGCTCTTCTTCGGCTCGTTTCGTCGCTTCGTCGTCGAGGCCGAGGATTGGCGCTCGCTCTTCTTTCGGCGTGACGTTGCCGGCTTGCGGCTTCATCACGTCGAGGATGACCCACGTGCCACCGATTGCGATGGCGGCGGCGATCGCGATGATCGACCACGGTACGGGGCGACGCTCCGGATTCGGCTCTGCAGCGGGGGACGACGGCTTCACGGATGCGCCCATAGAGGTAGCCATTGGGGTAGAACGGGTAGCACGAGCATGCTACGAACGTGTCACCGCTGGCGGTGACGTCGGCTGAGCGAGTTGTACTCGCGGATCCGTAGCCGCGCCCGTCGCGGGCGTCTCGAACTCTGCGTGATGACGAACCTTCTGCCCGTCCTTTCGCTCGGCTTTGCCCTCGGCGTAACGCACGCCGCGGACGCGGACCACGTCGTTGCCGTCTCCACGATGGTCGGCGACCGCGGTCCGAACGCGGTACCGAAAGGCGCTCGCGCCCGCGCGTTCGCGACGGCCGCTCGCATCGGCACGTTTTGGGGCGCGGGACACACGTCGTCGGTGCTCCTCGCGGGCGGCGCGATCATCGCGTTTCGCCTGGTCGTGCCGCCGACGCTCGGCATGACGTTGGAGCTCCTCGTGTCGGTGATGCTCGTCGCGCTCGGCATCTCGAGCCTTCGCCGTGCGCGCCGCGCAGCGTCGGAGAAGACTTCCACCGAAGGGACGAGCGAAAATCGCGGTCTTCGAAGCTTCGGGGTCGGCGCCATGCACGGCCTCGCCGGGAGCGCGGCGGTCGCGCTGGGCATCTTGTCGCAGACGCCGAGCGCGCTCGCCGGCATCGGCTATCTCGCGTGTTTCGGCGTCGGCACGCTCGTGGGCATGTTGCTGCTGACGACGGTGATGGCCCTGCCGCTCGCGGTCGCGAGCCACAAGATCGGGCGCGCGCTTCATGTCGCCGCGGGCGTCGCTTCGATCGGCGTCGGGCTGGTTCTCTTCGCGACGATCGGTCACGAGCTCCTCGCCCACACGCTCGGCTGGGACTCGATCAGCTCTGCACCGACGCGCTGATCGTCGAGCCGGGCGCGGCTTGGGCCATCGATCGCAGCGCCTCCGCGGTGGCGCGATCGGCCGGGTGATACGACTCGATCGCCACCTCTTGCGCGGTCACGTCGAGCGGCGTCCCGATCGTCGTCAGCATCGTAAACAGCCGCAGATCGACGCCATTGTTTCGCAGATGCACGATCGCGAACGGTAGGCCCACCTCGATATCGAAACCGCGCCCGATATCGCCGAGCCCTTCGTACGCCGTCACTTCAGCGAGAAGATTCGAGAGCTCCGGCGAAGGTCGATGCGCGACGTCGTGACGAAGCCGCGCAATCATCTGCCGCGCGAGGCTCTCCCAGCCGACGATCGCAGGGCGCAGTCCTTCTGGATGCAGAATGCCGCGCAGAAGATTGCCCGTTACCTCCGGCGGGACCGTTCGACCTGCGGTCGCCCAGGCGAACAGGCGCATCGCGCCTTGGTTCATCTTCAGGATGTCGTGCGACCGGTTGATCGCGAGCGCGCCGAACGGCTCGTGTGCGGCAAGCAGGTGATCGAGCGCCTTCGTCACGTACTCCAGCTCGACGTCCTCGAGGCTGTGGTGCGCGTAGACCGGCGCGAAGCCAGCCGCGACGAGCAGCTCGTTGCGCTCGCGCAGGGGCAGGTCCATCGCGCTCGCGAGATACAGCACCATCTCGCGGCTCGGCGCCGAGCGGCCCGTCTCGAGGAAGCTCAGGTGGCGCGGCGAGACCTCGGCATCGAACGCGAGCCGCTCCTGGCTCAAGCCGACGTGGTTCCGGAATTTCCGGAGAAGAGGGCCAAACCGCAAGCTCGCAACGTCGACCATGGCAACAACGTACAGGGCGGACGGCCGGGCGTCCTTTACCTCTCAGGTCATGGAGGTCATGGCGCGCGCCGCCATGTTGTCGGCATGAACATCAAACGACTCCTCGCCGCCGCCGCCGTCCTCCTCGCCTTCGGCGCGTACACGATGCTCGTCGTCGTTCGGTTCGGGTACTTCGGCTTCGTTACGCTCTCGCTGCGCGAGCCGTGGGCGATGCAGATGCTGCTCGACCTGGTAATCGCGCTCGGCTTCGCTTCGACGTTCGTCGTGCGCGACGCCAAGAAGCACGGCCTCGCCGCCTGGCCGTGGATCGCCCTGTCGATCCCGCTCGGCTCGGTCTCGCTGCTTTCGTACCTGGTCTTTCGCGAGGTTCGAAAAGCAAGCGGCCGCGCCTCGGATCGAAGCGCGGCCCTCGTCAGCCAACCGTGACGACGCGTCAGATCGGCTGCGTACGCTCTTTGCCGGACCAGCCGTGGCTGACACTGACGACCGGCTTCGTGTCCTGGCTCATCCAGCTGCTGCTCACGCCGATGCGCATCGGCCGAACCTTCGCTTCGCGCTGGCCGAACACGCCGGAGTCCGGGGCGACCTTTCCTTGTAGCGACGAAAGGAAGCCCCCACCTGCCTGGTCGTCGCCGGTGTCGATGTCGACGATGTCGAGCAGCGCCTCGAGCTGAACGACGGCGCTGGTCGACACGTCTTTGCCCGTCTTCATCGAGAAAACGACCGGGCAAGCCTCCTGCGCGCTGACGACGTGCGCGCCGTTCACCGTGACCATCAGCGGCCCGAAGAAGAAGCGCTCCTTTTCGTGCTTCTCGCGACGAATGAGGAACGTCACGTTGTCGTTGTCTTTGCTTCCCCAGACCTTCACCCGACCCGGCAGCTCTTTCAGCAGCTGGAACGCGACCGTCTGCTTGCTGTGGAGCCGCACGCCCATCGTCTCGGCGTCGACGTACGCGAGCTTCACCTCGTACTCGAGGCGATCCTTGTCTTCTTTCACGATGCGGTCGGAGCGAACCAGGTTGACGCTGCCGTAGTTCGGCGAGCCGGGGTAGCTCTGCTTCGAGTAGTTCTGCACGTTGGTCGACGTACCGAGGCTCGCCGACCAGTTCACGTCCGAGGTGTTGTTCGGGTACGCGGACATGAAGCAGGTCGGCTTCGAGGACATCTCCTGACCGCTGTTGCGCGCGGTCGCCTCCTCTTGCGAGGCGTAGACCATCGCGTAGGTCGGGCCCTGGGTCGCGTACTTGTAGTGCGCCGGAATCTCCACGTAGAAGCCGTCGACCTTCTCGGTCGCGGGGATGCTCTTCGGAAGGTTCGCCTGCTTCGGCATCTCGAGCTTGCCCTTCGGCAGCCGGTCGTAGACGTCGGTTGCGCCGAGCATTGGGGCGCTCGATGTCGAGGCGGTGGTGGAAGCCGTCGACGCGGCCGGTGCGCTCGCCGCCTTCTCCGTCTTTGCAGGAGCGGGCTTCGCGGGCGGGGGCGAATCCGCCGACGCCAACGAGGTGATCCCAACGATCGAAACCATGCCCATCGCAGCGAAAACCCGCCTAGCCATGTCCCGTCCACCTCACGTTGAGCGCGTCTGCCGCGCGAGCCAAGAATCAGAAACAAGGCGCGGGCGCGGGGCTCTCGACCCACACGCCCGCCTGCACCACCCGAACAGCGATCAGAGCGTGTTCAAATACGCTTCGAGCGCGTCGAGATCTCCCTCGTTGAGGTGCTTCGTGTGGCCCATCATCCCGTCGCTCTCGACGAGAAGCTCACGCAGCGACTCGAAGCGGCCATCGTGGAAGAACGGCCCGCGGCCCGAGATGTAGCTGAGCGACGGCGTGTTGAACTGAGCCTTGCGATCCGCGCGAGCGCGCGAGCCGAGGTCGTGGTTCTTCGTGTCGGTGCCGCCGTCACCGGCGTGGCACGACCCGCACGCGGCCTGCTCGGAGTGGAAGAGCGACTCGCCCTTCTTCACGAGCTGCACGTCGAGGTCGTTCTGGCGCGGGGGCGCGGGCATCGACTCGATGTAGGTGATGAGTGCTTCGAGCTCGACGTTGCGAAGGCCCTGGCCATTGAGGCGCTCGAAGGTGTGGGTGACGTGCTCGCGAACGTCCTTGGTCAGGCCGTTCCACGAGAACGGCGCCGTGCCCTGGAGCCGGCCGGCGAGCATGATGCTGCGGCGCGGGCCTTCCGGGGTCGACCAGGTGATGGCGTCGTCGCGCCCGTCCGGGTGGCAGCTCGCGCACGCGCGGCCGTCCAGCGAGATGCGCGCGTCGCCGGTCGCGTGGAAGATCTGCCGGCCGAGGACAAACGAGAGCTGAAGCGGCTCAGCCATCGGCTTGAGCGCCACGCGATCGTGCTTGCCGACGGAGGGCTCATCCGGGGTGCCCATCGTCTTGAGATCCACGAGGTCGAGGCTGCGCTCGAACTGCGACCAGACGACGGCGCGCTTGTTCGCCGAGTCGATCGCCACGCCCGTCGGGCCCGAGCCGACGTCCCAGCGTGCCTTCTCCACGCTGGCCGGGCTCGCGGACGCAGCGTCGTATGCGACGACGGCATCGATGCCGAGGCAGGTGACGAAGAGCGTCGAGCTGTCGTTGTCGACCGCGGCGCCGCGGGGAAGGATGCACTCGCCGACGGCCGGCTCAGCGCCACCTTCGCCGCCGAAGAACTGCTCGTGCGTCTCGGCGAAGGAAGCCTGGACGAAGCGGCGCGTGCCCGCGTCGATGACGGCGACGGCGGGAACCTCGGTCGGGACGCCGCCCTCGCCGTAGCCGGCGGAGCGGTTTTCCGGATCGCCCGGGTCGACGAGGATTTGTGGCGCGAGGATGCGGCCCTTCGGCGCCGTGGACTTGACCATCGGGAAGCCCTGGCAGCCCATACGCGTGCCATTTCGGCCGGGGATCGGCTTCTCGCCGTTTGCGTCGCCGACCGCACCGCTGACCGACGAGGCGAGCGAGAACGGCTTTTCGACGAGGTTGTTCTGCGCCTCGAACGGATTGACGAGGACGTCGAGCTTGCGCTGCGGCTTCATCGTCGCGAGGTCGACGATGCTGACGCGGGCGCCCACGGCGTGCGAAACGTAGGCGAACTTTCCTTCGTCATCGACGACGACCGTGCGCGGCTCGCGCGGCAGCGGGACCTTCGCCTTGCGCGACAGCGCAGCGGCGTCGAACGCCTCTAGCGTCCGGCCCCAGCCCGCCGTGAGGAGGATCGTCTTGGCGTCGGGCGTCGTCGCGAGGGCGATCGGCTCGGCCGAGGTATCGACCGCGCAGCCCGCGGTCAGGGTGCCGTCGTTCTTCGCGTGGTAGACGGCGAGCTTGTTCGCGTCGCGCAGCGTGACGAGGACGCGGCCATCGGCGAGGACCATCACCTGGCCCGGGGCGCCGTCGAGCTTCGTCGAGCCGAGCTCTTTTCGTGTGTCGACGTCGACCATCACGAGGGACTTGTCGTCTTCGTCCGCGACGAAGGCGATCGTCTTGCCGGCGAGCGGTCCGTCGGAGAAGGCGCCGAGCGCGACCGTCGCGGATTGCCCCGGAGCCGAGACCGGCTTCAGCGAGCTCGCGGTCGCTTCGCACGTGCCGCTTTCGCCGGCGCCGACCGACTTGGACGGGGTCGAATCGCCGGAGGGCCCAACCGATCCACACCCGGCCGCTGTCGCCAGGCCGAGGGTCGCAAGGATCAGAGCGGCGGAGGGGAGAACGGACCGGGCTGAGGGCTTACGCATGGCGCTCCTTGTACGCGTGACCGAATCAGGTGCTTCCCGGACTCAATCCAGCGAGCTGGATGCAGTCCAAGGAGATCTACGGAGTGCGCAACGCGGAGCGTTGGCACGAAGTGAAACAACGCGAAACGGAAACGGAGACCAACTGCAGAGAGAACGACGCGCGTCGGGACGACGGCACCGTCATGTCGCCTTGGACATCCGTCTTGTGACGGACGTGGGTGAAAAAAGTTCCAAGGTCAGAGACTGCCGACTGCAAGAGCGGCTGGCACGGCCAGCTCGACCTGCCCGTCCGGGGTGAGCGCCTCGAAGACGACCCCCCGACGGTCCGACGTCCCCAAGCGGAGCGTGCCATCAGCCAGCGACAGCGCAAAGGGGGCTCGAGCGACCGGACTCGTGCTCCCGTCGGGGACAACGAAGACGGTGAGCGGCATCGGGCTTGCGGGGCTGGCGCCATTTTTCGTACGGACACCCCCCGGCTCACAACGTCGCGCGACCCGGAAGGTCGTCTCCTCGGAGGCGCAGCGCTCGAGGGCTCGGCGCGCGGCGACCACCGGATCCATCGGAGCGGCAGCTTTGGCGTCGGGCTTTTTCGGGTCGGTGGGCGCACCCGCAGCCGGTGGAGGAGAAGGAGCCGTCGCCGGCTGAACCGGCCCGGCCGCGATGGCATGAAGCAGGCCAGCCGCCGAAATACGCACGCGCTCCGAAGGATCCCCGCTCAGGAGCTGCCCGATGACGGCGACGTCACATTTGGCGCCGGCGAGCATCAGCCCCGCGAGCGCATTGGCGCGGACGTAAGGCCTCGTGTCCGACAGAGCCGCACACGCCGACGACTCAACCAGGGCGGCATCCTTCTCGCGCGAGGCGACGCGCCCGAGAGCGGCAAGACTATTGCCTGCGACGTCGACGTCGGGGTCCGTCGTGAGCTTGGAAAGCACGGAAGCGACGCCCCGGTCACCGACCGCGCCGAGCGACCAGACCGCGTTGGCACGGACGCTCGCGTCAGGGTCCTGCGCCAGGGTGGTGAGGAGCGGGATCGCCTTCGCGCCTTGCGCCGAGATTGCCTCGGCGATTTTGCGACGGTCGTCGACGGGTCCCCCCGCGAGCTTTTTCAGCTCGGAGACGCTGGTGTCGCTGCGCAGGCGACCGAGCCCTTCGATGAGCGCATCCCGCGCGGACGTCGGCGCGGACGACACGGCGGCCGACACAGTCTTCGCGAGCTCGCCGTCTTGGCTGCGCGACAGCACGCCGGCGAGCGCGATCCCGATCGCCGCTCGATCCTGCTCGGCGCTCTTCAAGAGCCGTTCGAGCAATTTGGATGCGACCGCGCTCGTACCGACGCGCGAAATGGCGATCGCTGCGTCCATCCGCACCGTGCCGAGCTCGTCGTCGAGCGCCGTCACGATCTTCTCGTCCACGGCCGCGGAGCCTTGCGCGAGCGAGCCGAGACCGCGGAGGGACGCACGACGGAGCGAGGGCGACTTCGACGTCGCGTAGACGAGCAGCTGTTCGGAGGCGCGAGGAGAGCCGGTGCGGCCGAGCAGCTCGACGAGCACGACGCGGTCTTCGGTCGCGAGGGCGGGATCGTTCAGCGCGTCGCGCACAGGCTCGACTGCGCGGCCATCGGGCCTCGCTGGATCGATGAGTGCGAGCGCCGCACGCGTCGCAGCCCGACGAACATCGGGGGACGCGTCGGCGATGAGCTCGAGCACGGCCGGCAACGACTGCTCCGCCTCGAGCGTCGCCAGCGCCGAGAGCGCAGACGGAGCGGCGACCGTCCCTCGCTGCATCGCACGCACGATCGCGGGCGCGGTACTCACGTCGCCGATCGCGGCGAGCGCTTGGACCAGCCCCACCGCGGTCCGTGCGCTCGGCGAGCCCTCGAGCGCCGTCACGATCGACTTCGTGGCCTTCGGTCCCACGGCGACGAGCGCGTCGCGCGCCGGCGTGCGACCGGCATCGGGACGATCGGTCTCGAGCGCGCCGATGAGCAGATCGGTCGCGCGTGGCGAGCCGATCCTCCCGAGCGCGCGCACCGCAGCTTGGCGCAGCGCGAGCGACGTCTCCGACGACGGCGGGCCACCCTGCGACGCGCTCGCCGACGCCTGCACGTGCGGCGCGAGCGCGACCGTCGCCTCGTCCGAGCCGATACGTCCGAGCGCGAGCGCCGCCTCGACGCGAACGTCGGTGTTCGCATCCGACAGCGCACGAACCAGCGCGGAGAGCGCACGCGTGTCGCGCAAATCGCCGAGCGCGCGGGCGACGCGGCGACGAACCTCCGCAGACGTGTCTTGTACGCGGCCGACGAGGGGAAGCACCGCGCGCCCGTCTCCGAGGCGACCGAGCGACGTCGCTACCTCGGCGCGCACCTCGGGGGAGTTGTCGTCGAGGTGACCGAGGAGCAGCGAGACGGCGTCCGGCGAGCCGGAGCGGCCCATCGCCTGCGCCGCCGCCATTCGGACGTCTTGCGAAGGATCCGAAAGCACACGACCGAGCGCGGTCACGCTGCGCTCCGTCGGATTCGAACGAATCACCTCACAAGCCGCGAGACGGAGGCGCGCGTCGGAATCGGCGAGCCACGCGGAGACGATGTCGCTCGCACCCGGGATGCGGAGCTTCGCGCTGACCTTCGCCGCGGCGATCCGGACCTCGTTGTCCTCGTCACCGAGCGCCTTCACCGCAAGCGGCTTCGCGAGCGCTTGCGGCAGCGTGCCAATCTGTTGAGCGGCCGTGCGTCGCTCCGCGGGGTCGGTCGACTCGAGGCCTTCCTTGATGCGATCGGGCACATTCGGCCACACGAATGCGCCCGCCGGAGCGGTGAACGTCGACGCGCCGGCAAGGAAAAGCGCGCAAAGCGCCGCCCTCCCCCAGCTTGAGCTCAAGGAACGGCGCCGACCCGGGACCCGCATTGCCGGGCAGACTAGCATCTGGGAAGACCACGCGGCGCTGTCGGCGTTGTAGCGGAACAAGGAGGCGACGGAATGACGGCTGATCGGTGTGAGGGGCTACGGGCGAGGTTGTCGGGTTGGACGGTGAAGGTCCTGCCCCATGTAGCGCTCGCGGCCCTGGTCACGGCGGCGACCGTCTCGTGCGCGACATCGTCCTCGGTCCAAGACGGCGCCTCCGGGTCGAGCGCGACCGGGACCAGTGCTCCCGGGCCGAAGGCGGCGCTCGCTGCGACGGCCACGTCGGACTCGAGCGCGGTTGCCGCACCCGCGTCTGCATCGGCCGCACGCGCCGCGGAGGCCGAGACGTTCCGCTTCGCCGATTTGGTGAACGACCTCTCCGAGCCCGACACCTACTTCTTCTCGGACAACATCATCTCGAACGAGACGAGCTTCCTCCAACCCGCAGAGGCGCTCGCGGCGCGCAGCGACCCCTCGAGCGTCTACATCGGCGTCGGCCCCGAGCAGAACTTCACGTACATCGCGCTGACGAAGCCCTCCGTCGCGTTCGTCGTCGACATCCGGCGCGCAAACATGCTCCTCCAGCTCCTCTATCGCGCCGCCTTCGAAGAGGCGAACGACCGCGCACAGTTCCTGGCGCTGCTCCTTGGACGGCCGCTCCCGGAGGCCGGCGCGCTCGACGCGAAGGCAGGGATCTCCGACGTCGTCTCCGCCGCCACCAAGTCGGCTGGAACGAAGGCGAGCTTCGAGGACGCGCAGGCCAAGCTGATGAAGCGCATCGACGGCTACGGCGTGAAGCTCGGCGACGAGGACAAGAAGGGCATCGCGAAGATGCACGCGGTCTTTCACAAGGAGGGCATCGACGTGCGCTTCGAGCTGCACGAAAAGAACGGCCGCCTCTACCCCACCCTCCGTGAGCTCCTCGACACGACGAGCCCGTCGGGAAAAACCGGCAGCTTCCTCGCGACCGACGAGTCGTTTCGCTTTCTGCAGACCATGCAGCGCGCGGGGCGCATCGTGCCGGTGGTCGGCGATTTCGCAGGCAACCACGCGCTGCCGCAGCTCGCGTCGTACCTGAAGAGCGACAAGCTCAGCGTCTCGACCTTCTACGTCTCGAACGTCGAGCAGTACCTCCTCGAGCCGAAGGTCTGGAAGAACTGGGTCCGCAACGTAAAGGCGCTGCCCAAGACGGACGACGCCGTTTTCATCCGCGCGTACCTCGATCAGGGTCGCAAACACCCGAAGCAGATGAAAGGCCACCGCACCGCGACCGTGCTCTCGAAGATGAGCGACTTCGAGTCGTCCTTCGGTGAGAAAGACACGACGACCTTCTTCACGCTCTGCACCGACAAGAACCTCTGACGGCGCCCCGCGCGCGGCTCTTCTTTGCCGGGTCTCACCCCCGTGGGGGCGAGTAGAAATCGACGACCGGAACCGGGTCCGTGAGCTTCGCGCGGACCTTTTTTCGTTCCCCGACGATGTCTCCCCCGATCTGGAAGTTCGTCGGCGGGTCGAACTCCACGTCGACCTCGTCGATGAAGTAATCGAAGAGAACCTCGGGGTTGTAGTACTCGCCGCGCCAGATCGCGGGGAAGTTGCGCGTGAAGATGACGCTCGAGATCGTCGACACGCGAAGCGCCATCTTGCCCGGGCGCTCCTCCGCGTGCGGGAACATGCGAAACCCGAAGCCGTAGTAGGGGATCGTCGAGATCGACGCGAGGGTCGCCGGACCTTCGTAGATGATGCTCCCCGACTTGATCGGCGAGCCGAACGGACCGCCGTTCGGACCGACACGGAACGCATCGTTCCCGCGGTTCACGACGCGGCAATGCGGCGTCGGCTTGAGGAGGTATCCGGGGATCGTGCGCGTCGTCGCCGCGATCGCGTACGTCGCGATCCCCGCGCTCTTCACGAACGGGATGCGCGACAAGAGCTTCTTCGTCTCCGCGTAGTCGTGGAGGACGTTCGCATCGATGCCGAAGCCGCAGAACGGCGAGAGAACGCCCTCGACCTCGACCAGCGCGAGCGGCCGGCTGCCGGCATCGGCACGGAGGCGCGCGATGTCCGCGGAGAGCGCCTTCGCCACCCTCGGACCAGAGCCCGTCTGACTCGCGCCGACGACCCAGGCGAGCGAGTTGCCCGTGCCGAGGCGGAGCAGGCCGAAACGAGGCGGGGGCACGCCGCGCATCCGCGCTTGCTTCACGACGGCCGTGACGACCACCGTGAAGGTGCCGTCGCCCCCGCCGGTGAGGATCGTGTCGTAGCCGCGATCGATGAGGCTCTTCGCGATCGCCTCGCTGTCCTCGATCCGGCGCGAGACGTAGAGGTCGCCGCCGTCGAGGATCTGATCGAGGGTGTGGATGACCTCGTGGCTGACGCTCTTCGCGTTGCCGTTCACCACGACGGCAATTCTGCCGCCCGAGCGTGTGGGCGGGGCACCCGCCGGCGCTTGGGGTTGCGAAACGCCGCTGTGTGAAATCTCGGCCATCGACCTCTCGTATCACAGGCCCCACGTTGCCCCTCGCCGCGGCGCGTCCAATTGGCCAAAGTACGGCCCGATCTCGGTTCCGATCGCAAAAGAACTGGACAAAAGCCGCCCCAATTGGTAAGCGCACCGCACCCTTCATGGTTGGCTCCGGCGGTCCTCCGTCCGGCGCCTCATCAAAGGGGGGCTGATTGACTTCCGTCCTGGCCGGTTTCAGGCCAGGTTGGTCAGCGTGCGGGCCCTCGCCGCGCGCAGCTCACGCGTCGGGCTCATCCACGCGCGAGCTATCTGTTTCATCGAGCGTGGGTTCCCCACGCGATCCATCTGGTTCGGAAGGCGCCATGTCGAAGGCAAAGACGGGTAAAGACGCGAAGAAGGCTGCGGCGGGTTCGGGTAAGTCCGCCGCGAAAAAGCCGTCGAACGCCAAGGAGAAAGCGGCGGGCGGCGCCGGAGAGGACAAGGGCGCATCGAACCCGAAGCGAAAGCTCGGTTTGCGTGGCGCTGCTCCCTGGGCCGCGCGGCACGCGGCGAAACACGCGGCGGAGGCTCGTGCCCGCGCGGCAGAGCCGGCCCCCCCGGGCAGCGCCCGCGCGACGATCCGCACGCCCAGCGGCGCGGAGGAGATCAAGCAGAAGATCGCTGATCTCCACAATCAGACGCAGAAGATCCGGACGCTGCGCAAGCGGATGGACAAGGGCTTCTACGAAATCGGGCAGCTCCTCGTGGACATCCAGCTGCGCGAGCTCTTCCAGGCGAAGGGCTTCGGCTCGTTCGAGGCGTTTCTCGAGCGCGAGATCGATCTCGGCAAGATGACCTGCATGAAGCTGATGAAGGTGCCGTCGGTCTTCCAGAAGGAAGCGGCGCTCGACTTCGGCATGGAACGCGTCTTCTCGGCGCTGTCCGCCCTCGAGGGTGAGCTCATCCCGAAGGCGATCCCGTCGGCTCCCGGCTCCAAGCCCGGTCTGCCGATGAAGCCGCCGTCTCGCCTCGTCGGCTGAGACCACGCCGCGAGCAACAGCTCGCGAACGAACGAAGCCCCGACCTCGCAGGACGCAAGTCCTTGTTCGTCGGGGCCTCGTCGTTTGTGCGCTCGTGCGCTCAGATCACCGGCGGCGGCGCCTTCGAAAGCGGCCTCACGTCGAGCGCGAAAGGGATCGTCACGGTCACCGTCGTGGTCCCCTTCGCCTGGTCGGCCGACAGCACGACGCTGCCGGCGTGCTGCTCCACGATCTTACGAACGATCGCGAGCCCGAGGCCCGTGCCGGCGGGCTTCGTCGTGAAGAACGGATCGAAGACCTCCGCGAGGATGCGCGGATCGATGCCGCCGCCGCTGTCCGTCAGCGTGAGGACGACCTCGTCGCCGATGCGTTCGACGCGCGCGGTGAGGTCGCCGCCCTGAGGCATCGCATCCACCGCGTTGACGACGAGGTTCAACACGACCTGCTTCAGCTTCTCGAGATCGCCGAGCACCGTGGAGCGCGGTGCGAGATCGCGCGTGACGCGGACCTTCGAGCTGCTCGTCGCGCCGTCCTCGAGATCGAGCACGTCGGACACGACGCGATCGAGATCGACGGGCTCGCGCTGCGGCGGACGCGGGCGCGCGAGCTCCAGGAACTCCGTGAGCAGGCGCTCGAGTCGGCGCACCTCGCCGACGACGATCTCCACGCGGCGCCGCATCGGCCCGCGCACCTTCGCGTCTTCGATGCGATCGATCCCGCGCCCGAGCAGATGCAGCTCCAAAACGGCTGCGTTCAGCGGATTGCGGATCTCGTGCGCCAGCCCCATCGCGAGCGGCGCCATCGCGTTCATCGCTTCGGCGTTCGCGGCTCTTCGTTCGAGCGCGCGGCGCTCGGTCGCGTCGACGCCGATGCCGTAGACGTGATCGGGCACACGCGGGTCGTCCTCGGTGACGCTGGAAAGGCGCCAGAGCACGCGGCGGACGGCACCGGTTCCGTCACGCATGCCCACCTCGAACTCCTTCGTCGCAGTGCCCGCCACGGCGTCGCGAAACATCGCGATGAACCGCTTGCGATCGGCCCCGTCGATCCACTGCTCGGCGAACGCCTTGCCCCGCGCATCGACGTCCGTTGCACCGAGGAGCGCGGCGAGCTTTGCATTGAAGAAGACGACGTCGCCATCCACGTCCAGGCCGAGGATGAGCACCTCGGTCGCGTTCATCAGCGCGTCGTAGCGGCGCTCGTATTTCTCGCGCTCGCGCAGCAGCCGCACCTTCTGCAGGGCCTGCTGCACGGTCGAGACCAGCTCTTCCGGTCGAAACGACTTCAACACGAACCCGGCGGCGCCTGCGCGAAGCGCGCTGATGGCGCTCTCGACCGTCGCGTTGCCGGTGAGGAGGACGACCTCGCCGTGGGCCATGACCGCGCGCAGCGGCGCGATGAGATCGATGCCGTACGCATCGGGCAAGCGAACGTCCACGATCGCGACGTCGAACGGCCTGCCCCGCGCGATCTCGAGGCCGCTCTGCGCGTCGTGCGCGACGACGATCTCCACCTTTCCGCCCTCCGAGCCGGCAAGCTCGGGCGATCGCTCGAGGACGTCCTTCACGTTCTCCGCGAGGTCGAGGTTGTCGTCCAGCAAGAGAACCCGCGCGGCCACGATGTCCTTGCTTACCACGACGGGTCGCACGCGTGCTAAGACCGCCAACCCATGCGCTTCGTCGATCACTGTAAAATCCGTGTCGTCGCTGGCGACGGCGGAAACGGATCGGCGGCGTTCCGCCGCGAGAAGTTCGTGCCGTTCGGTGGCCCCTCCGGCGGTGACGGCGGCAAAGGCGGCGACGTGATTCTGGAGGCCGCCGAGGGCCTGTCGTCGCTGCAAGACGTCGTCTACCAGCGAACGATCTCCGCCGACCGCGGCGAGCACGGCCAAGGCAGCGACTGCTACGGCCGAGGCGGCGAGGATCGCCTCGTGCGCGTGCCCGCCGGGACGCAGGTGTTCGACGAGGACACCGAATCCCTCGTCGCCGACCTCACCCAAAACGGCCAGCGCTTCGTCGTCGCGCGCGGCGGACGCGGCGGACGCGGCAACAAACACTTCGCGACCCCGCAAGACCGCGCCCCGCGACGCGCCGAAAAAGGCGAGCAAGGCGAGGCGAAAAACCTTCGTCTCGAGCTCAAGGTCATGGCGGACGTGGGCCTCCTCGGCTTCCCGAACGTCGGCAAGAGCACGTTCGTCTCCGCGGTCAGCAAGGCGCGGCCACGCATCGCCGACTATCCGTTCACGACGCTCGTCCCGACGCTGGGCGTGGTCGACGTGTTCGGCGGCGTGCGCGAAGGCGGGTCGAGCTTCGTCATCGCCGACATCCCCGGCCTCATTCCGGGTGCGAGCGACGGCATCGGCCTCGGTATCGAGTTCTTGAAGCACGTCGAGCGAACCCGGGTGCTCCTGCACCTCGTGACGCTCGATCACGCGCCCGAACGCGACCCTCTCGCCGACTACGACGCGATCCGCGCCGAGCTCGAGAAGTTCAGCCCGGAGCTCGCGGTGAGGCCCGAGGTCGTCGTGCTCTCGAAGGCCGACATCCCCGAGGTACGTGACGCACACGACGAGCTCGCCCGACGCTTCGCCGCGCGCGGCATCCCGCTCCGCCTCGCCAGCGCCGCCACGACGGAGGGCATCGAGCCCCTGGTGCTCGAGCTCTACCGTCGCGTGCGCGGTCTCGACTCGCCCGAAGACGGCGAGCACGGCGCAAAAACCGCGATGCTCCCTCCCCCGCCCGCTTCGGAAGAGGCCGACGAGGACGCGCGGCCGACCCTCAAGCCCCCCGCGAAGAAGCCGGCTGCGAAGAAGGCTGCGCCCAAGAAGAAGGTCGCGGCGCCCAAAAAGAAGGCCGCTGCGCCCAAAAAGAAGGCCGCTGCGCCCAAAAAGAAGGCCGCTGCGCCCAAAAAGAAGGCCGCTGCGCCCAATAAGAATGCCGCTGCGAAGAAGGCTGCTCCAAAGAAGAAAGTCGCTCCGAAGAAAGCCGCGCCCAAGAAGAAGGTCGCCGCGAAGAAGGTGGCAAGGAAGGCAGCGCCCAAGAAGAAGGTCGCCGCGAAGAAAGCTGCCAAGCCGAAGCGCGCCACGAGCAAGAAGCAGACGCCGAAGAAGGCCGCTGCGCCCAAGAAGAAGGTCGCCGCGCCCAAGAAGAAAACCGCGTCCCGAAAGAAGCCGGGGCGCAGGTGAGCCTCGCCGACGTGCTGGGTCAGGAGGGCGCGGTCGCGACCCTCCGCCGCGCGATCGACGAAGGACGTGCGCACCACGCGTATCGGTTCGAGGGCCCCGACGGCACCGGCAAAGAGCTCGCGGCGTTCGGCTTCGCGCAGGCGCTCGTGTGCACCGAGGGCCGAGGATGCGGGAAGTGCAACGCGTGCAGGCGCGCCGTCACGTTCTCCACGAGCGAGCCACACGTCCCGCTGCACCCGGACGTGATCCTCCTGCAGCGCGGTCTCTACGCGGACGTGCTCCGCGCGGAGACGGGCAAGAAGCTCGAAGAGAAGATGGGCATCAGCGTCGACCAGGTCCGCCAGGTCGTGCTCGCGCAGGTGGGGTTCACCCCCGCCGAAGGACGCGCCCGCATCTTCATCATCCGCGACGCGCACGACATGACCCCGAACGCAGCGAACGCGCTTTTGAAGACGCTCGAGGAGCCGCGTCCCGCGACCCATTTCGTCCTGCTCACATCGCGCCCCGACAAGCTCCTTCCGACGATTCGTTCACGCACGATGCCGATTCGGTTCGCGCCGCTCGCACCCGACATCCTGCGGACGATCCTCTCCTCGAAGGGTGTCGCCGCCGACGTGATCGAGGACGCGATCGCGCTCGGCGAAGGCAGTGTCTCGGCCGCGCTCGAGAACGTCGACGAAGAGATGGTCGCGCGTCGCAAGGCGTTCATCGAAGGCGCGTTGAAGGCTGCCGCCTCACGAAATCCGGCCCGCGCCGTCTCCTTCGCAGAGAAGGCCGACGTCGATCGCACGAACGCGAAACAAGAGCTCCTCGGCTTCGCAGCGCACCTCGATCGCACCGCACGCCGAATCGCCGCGACCGATCCGGCCGGCGCCGGCGCGATCGCGCGCGGCTACCAGGCGGTCCTCGCGACCATCACCGACTTCGAGCAGGCGAACGCGGCGCCGATCCTCGCGTACTCGAAGCTTCTCATCACGCTCGGTCGCAACGGAGCCGCGCGCGCAGCGCTGCGCGATCTCCCCGAGAAATAGCCCGGTAATCGCGCAGCCACCACGTGCCGCGTTTAGATCGAAACGCCGTCGATCAAGCCGAGCACGAGGAAGCCGTCCTCGACGTCGAGGCGCACGGCCGTCCACCCGCGCTCCAGCGCGACCCAACCCGCGAGCGCCCAGGCCGTCGGCTCGTCGGTCGCGAAGCCGTGCGTCGCGATCTCCCAGGCGGAGCGGTCGGGCATCGCATCGAGCGCGTCGCGCGTCAGCTTGCGGGCGTCGTTCGAAAGCGTCGGGTTGTGCGCGCCCCACACCCACGACCGATGAGGAGCGGAGAACGAGCCGAGCACGGTTTGCCGCCCGCGCGCCACGACGGCACCGCCGCGGCGAATCTCGTAGGTCCCGGTCGTCATGTCCGGCACGACCTCGCCGTCGTCGTCGACGCCGAAACGCTCGTGAAGGGCGCCCGATACCTGCCGCAGCTTACCGAGCACCTCGTCGCGACGGCCGTCGAAAGCCGCGCTCGGCACATTCACGAGGCCGGGAAGGAACGCGACCGACGGCGCATCTCCACGGCGGTCGGCGCGCACGAACGTGCCGCCGTGGACCGCGTCGACCTCGATGCCTTCGAGCGCGCACAACGCCTCGATCGCCTTGCCCAGCACCGGTGCGAGCGCCCGTGCGTCGGGCGAACCGAATGCGCGGTCGACTTCGCGCTCGTCGCCCATGATCTCCTCGACCTGCACGTCCGCGACCTGCAGCTCGCCGCGCGGATCGCGCACGAGCTCCACGAGCACGCGGCCCCACGCGGCGAGCGCAAAGTGCTCGCGCAAAAGCGCCGACACGTCCGCGAGGATCGAGGCTTCCTCGTCGTCTCGCTCCACCATCGCCGTCATCCGCGTCCCCATCGTTCGTACTCGCCGGCCTCGAAGCGCGCGCCGGTCCACGCGACGATCGTCGTGTCGGCCTTCAAGACGACCGCGATCGCGCGGCCGGTCGCTTGATACTCGGCGAACACGGCGCCGGGCCCGATGTTCGGCGCACCTCTGCCGAGCCGCTCGAGGTGCACGAAGAGGCGTCGTTTTCGCTGCATCACGATTCCGCCGATCTCGAGCGACGAAGGAGGCTCGCCGATGATCTCGACCTCGACCCGCGACACCCACCCGATGTCTTTGCGCGGCGCCGCGAACGCGACGACCGCTTCTTCTTTGGCACCCTCGGGTGCGATGAAGATCGCGCCGACCGTCTCGCCGGACTCCGTCATCGCAAGCGCACCCGCGAGCCAGCGCTCGGTGTGCGCTTTGCCGATGCCTCCGCCCTTCGTCGGATCGTCGGCTTCGACACCCACGACGTCGTTCAGCGAAAGCGGTAGACGCGCGAGTGGATCTGCTTTGGGAGGCGCGTTCACGTTCGAGTCATTCTGCGGTGCAGAGGCGTGCGGTGCGGCGGCGTGCGGTGCAGAGGCGTGCGGTGGAGCGGCGACGATGGCGGGCGGTTCGACGCGCTCTTGGTCGCGCCGTGCGGCCCGCCTCGCCGCCAAAAGTCCTGCCCCAGCTGCCGCCGCGGCGGCGACGCCCGCGAGCACCAAAAAGCTCACGGTCGGGGACCCGCAAACGCTTCTAAAAGAGCCTGGGTCCGCGCGCAAACACCGCCTGCCCCTTCCGACGCCTTCGGCACGAGCGCGCTGATCACCGCGACACAATCGACGACCCCGGAGAGCTCCGCCGCGCGGGCGACGCCGATACCGCCGATCGCGACCACGGGAAGCGTCGGACGCCTGGCTTTCACCCGAGCCGCGAGGCTCTTCGCACGCTCCAGCCCGAGCACGGGATCAGGACGCGCTTTGCTGATCGTCGAGAACACGGGGCCGATCGCGATGTAGTCGATGGGCTCGTCGAGCGCGCGATCGAGCTGCTCTTCGTTGTGCGTCGAGAGGCCGACCGCCACGTGCGCGCTGCATCGCTCGGCGAGCGAGCGCACCTCACGCGGCGCCAGGTCGGTCTGCCCGACATGGACGCCTCCGACCCCGGCGAGCAATGCGATATCGACGCGATCATTCACGTAGAACGGCGTCCGCGCCTCGCGTGCCGCGCGGTCCAAGCCACGTGCGATCGCGAGGAAGCGAGCACCGTCGCAATTTTTCGCCCGTAGCTGCAGAGCGCAGACGCCCCGTTGGAGAATTGCTTCACCGAACCCGATGGGGTCGATCCCTACGTGGTCGACCGCCTCGAGGTCGACGATCGCGTAAACGCCGCGCACGCGGCTCAGGGTAGAGCGCGCACCCGAGCTGAGCTACACGTCTTTTTGTCATGACAGCCCGGTGGCGTGCCTCCGCCGCAGCGCTCTTAGCGCTGCTTCTGCCCTCCTCTGCCGCTCTCGCCCAAGAAGCGCCGAAAGAGCAGCCGCCCGCGACCGCAAAGCCCGCCCCTGAAAAGCCGGCCACGGACAAGGCCGCCCCGAAGGTGCCCGTTCAATCGCCGGTCGCGAAGAAGAAGCCCGCCGAGGAGAAGAAGGCCGTCAGCATCGAAATGAGCGTCACGGCCACCTCGCCGGATCCGCCGTGGCTCCTGCGCATCGAAAACACGAGCGACGTACCGGTGCGCATCCCAGCGGATTCGCGCCTGCTTCATTTCGATCTGAAGGCGAGCAAAGGCGGGACGAAGAAGTGCGCGCCCCCGAAGGGCCTCGTCCCGAAGGACTTCGACCAAAAGCGTGAGCTCTTCCTCAAACCCGGCGAGGTCTACGAGGAAGAGATCGATCCGCGCATGTATTGCTTCGGCGATACGACGGATTTCCTCCGTCCGGGCACGAAGCTCACGCCGCACTTCGGCTTCGGGAAGTCGTGGGGCGCCCCCAAAGAGCCGTTCGTCGCGCAGAGCACCGACGATCTCGCGCCCAACACGCCGCTCAAGTCCGTCAGCGGCTTGGAGTTCACGCTGCCACCGGTGCCTTCTCCTCCGCCGGCACCAGGCGCCGCGCCTGGCGCGCCCGGCACGAACGGACCCAAGCCGGTCGGCGAGATGGGCAGCGGCATCGATACGCCGGGCGCGAAGCCCGCACCGGGTCCAGCGCCGAAGCCCGCTCCCGCACCTACGAGCGCCGGTGGCACCGCTCCGGCAGGCTCGCCGCAGACACCCGCGCCGGGCCCCGAGGGCGATGCCCCGACCGACGGCCAGCCGGCACAGCCCGCGATCGTCGACAAGAACGCCGGGCACCTCGACGTTTTCGTGAGCCGCTTGATCGACGCGTCCGCGCCGCGCGACATCGTCCTCACGGTGCGCGCCAAGAACGAAGGAAAACGCAAGCTCGCTGCGGTCTTGCGCGGTCGCATGCTCCACTTCCACGTCGAAGAGGTGGGCGCTGACAACCGCACGCTGCGCAACGTCGACTGCACTCACCAGAATGCCGGACACGGCATCGCGACGGAGATGATCTCGCAGGTCGGCCCTGGCAAAGAGGTCTCGATCCCGCTCTCGATCTCCGAAATCTGCCCGCGCGGCACCTTCCCGAAGCCGGGCCTCTACCGCATCACACCGAAGCTCGACACCGCACAAGAGGGCGAGGTGTTGAAGCACGATCCCTGGCTCGGCCAAGCGCTCGCGCGTCAGTCTGCGCTCGTCCGTCTCGCGACCGCGAAGGACGGCTACTACTACGCCTCGCCGCGCAGCGGCCCGAAGAACCTTCCCCCCAACACGCTGATGGTCGCGGGCGAGCAGTTGCCGACACCCGGGACGCGCCCCGAACAACAGGCACCCGCAGAGCCGAAAAAGCCCCCGCCCAAGAAGCCCGCGCCCGAGCCGGTGCAGCTCCCTCCGCCGGGCGGCGAGCCGACCTAACCGCGATTCGAGCTTTCGAAAAATCGAGCGCCGCGAATTCCGCCTTCACAGGCGGACGCGGCGCATTCCTCACGTCAGCTCGCGAGCTCCGCTCTTCGTCACGCTTCATACCGCCCAATCGCCGCGACTCCTGCCGCGGCTTTCGCTTTCGGTGCGTTGCGCTTCAGAGCCTCGCTCGCAAGCGACGTGCCCTCGTCATCGAGCGCTCAGCGCGCGTTCTGATCGATCATGTTGTAGAGCAGCTCGGTCTCCGCCCTCGTCGGCGCGATGGAACCCTGCATGGCGTTCCACATGCGGGTGGTGACATCGCGGGCCTCGACCACGCGGCTCGACTTCAAAATGATACAGAAGTCCGGCACTTTGAGGTTAGCCGCCCAGTCGAGATCCACACGGATCTGCCGCATGGCCGTATCGACCTTGACGCTCTTCACGTAGCTACGGTTTTCGAAGAGTACGTCCATACGTGCCTGAAACTCTTCCAAACTCGTGGGGCTATAGACTTCCCATCCCATAGTGCCTCTTCTCGTTTGAGGGGGGCGCCCTTCGCCCCCCTACGCCAGGACAAGAGTCGTCCCGGCAATCCAAATCGTCAACGCCCGACATATGCGGCGTCGAGGAAAAGGTACGACAGCGCTGCATCCGCCCTTCCTCCGAGATGGATCGTTGGTGCACCAACAAGCACGTTTTGGGCCGGCAAGCAGGCACGCCGCGTGCTGATGGTCCAGTGCTGATAGCCCCGTGCTGATAGTTGCGAGCCGAGAGCCGCGCGGGGTGCCGCGCGGCCATCGTCCGTCACACCGGCAGGATGCCTCGCTTCTTCGCCGGTCGCTCGAGGTGCTTGTGCCGTGACAGCTCGAGGCCCCACGCAATTGCCCTTCGGGTGTCACGCGGATCGATGACGTCGTCGACGAGCCCCCAGCCGCCGACTTTGTAGATGTCGATGTTCTTCTGGATCTGGTCGACGATCGCCTGCTTCACCTCGGGAGGCGGCGGCTCCGCACCGAAGAGCTTGCGCGCGGCGATACCAACCATTCCTTCGGGCCCCATCACGCTGATCTCCCCGGTCGGCCACGACACGATGAGATCCGGCTCGAACGCGCGCCCGCACATCACGTAATAGCCCGCACCGTAGGCCTTCCGCACGACGACGCTGATCTTCGGCACGGTCGCCGCCGACATCGCGTGAAGCATCTTCGCGCCGTGTCGAATGATGCCTTCGTGCTCCACCTTCGAGCCGATCATGAAACCCGGAACGTCCTGCAAGAACACCAGCGGGATGTTGAACGCGTCGCAGATCTGGATGAAGCGGGCCGCCTTGTCCGACGAGTCGACGTCGAGGATGCCGCCCATCTGCATCGGTTGGCTCGCGACGATGCCCACCGGCGCGCCGCCGATCCGCGCGAGGCAGGTGATGATCGATCGAGCCCATTTCGGCTTCAAATCGAGCCACTCACCGTGATCCACGATCGCGGCAATGAGCTTGTACATGTCGTACGCGCGGCGCGGATTTTCCGGCAAGAGATCGAGCAGCGACTCTTCTCGGCGCGTGATCGGATCGGTCACCGGGAGGCGCGGCGGCTCTTCGTCGCAGTTCGACGGGAAGAACGAGAGGTACTTCTTCACGACGTCGATACACGCCTGATCGGACGCCACCTCGAGATCTCCGACGCCGCTCTTCGTCGTGTGGATCTTCGAGCCGCCGAGCTCTTGCTCCGAGATGTCCTCACCGGTCATCGCGCGGACGAGCGCAGGCCCCCCGAGCGCCATCGAGCCGATGTCCTTCACCATCGGAACGAAGTCGGCGAGCGCAGGGATGTAGGCCGTACCCGCTGCTCCGGGGCCAACCATCGCGGCCACCTGAGGAACCACGCCGCTCATGTGGACTTGCTCGCGGAACAGATGCCCGCTGCCCGCGAACAAGCTGATGGCATCCGGGTGGGTCGAGCCCGGATCGATGCGCGCTCCACCCGAGTCGATGAACCACACCATCGGCCAGCGACCGCGCAGCGCCATTTGACGCATCCGCGTGACCTTCTCCTCGCCGGTCTGCCCGATGCTGCCGCCCTTCACCGTGAAGTCGTAGGCGGCCGCGCACACCATCCGGCCGTCGACCTTCCCGAAGCCGCACACGACGGCGTCGGCAGCAGGTCGATCTTTGCCCTCGCTGCCGGCAGAGATGCCCATCTGGGTGCCGTGCAGGCCGACTTCGAAGAAGACACCCTCGTCGAAGAACGCCGCGAATCGTTCGCGCGCCGTGAGCTTCCCGCGCTCGTGTTGCTTGGCGACTTTGTCGTCGCCGCCCATCTTGCGGACCTCCGCCTGACGCGCCTCGAGGTCCTTCACGAGCTGTCGCATGTCCATCGGCTTTTCCTTGGGCTGGTCGTTACTTTCCGGTCCAGACGGGGGCGCGCTTCTCGAGGAAGGCCATCAGACCTTCGCGCGCGTCGTCGGTCGCGAGGCACTCACCGAGCTTGTCGCGCAACATCGGAAGGGCCTTCGCGAGCTCCATATCTTCTTGCGCCCGGTAAGCTTCTAGGCCGAGCTTGATCGTGAGCGGGCTCTTCGCCGCGATCTTGTCCGTCAGCGCTCTCACCGCGTGATCGAGCTCCACCGCGGGCACGACATGACCGACGATCCCCGCGACCATCGCCTCGTGCGCCGTCATGCGCTCGCCGAGGAGCATCATCTCCGTCAGCTTGCGCTTGGGCACCACACGCTCGAGCACGGCCATGATCATCATCGGGAAGAGCCCCACGTTGATCTCGGGTGTCCCGAACTTCGCATTGTCCGCCGCGATGGCGAAATGACAGGCCGCCACGAGCCCGATGCCTCCACCCATTGCGACGCCGTTCACCCGCGCGACGACCGGCTTCGTCGACCGCACGATCGCGAGCAGCAGATCCACGAAGTCGCCTTTGCGAAGCAGCTCTTCCTCGCCCGGACCGGCCGCCATTTCGGTGAAGTCACCGCCGGCGCAAAAGGCATCACCCGCGCCGGTGAGCACGATGGACCGCACGGCGTCGTCCGCGTGCGCGTCTTCGAACGCCCACAGGAGCTCGTTCATCATCCGCGGGCCGATCGCGTTTTTCCGCGATGGGTTGTTCATCGTGAGGACGGCGCGCGAGCCGTCGACCGCCGCGGTGATCACCTTGTAGGGCCGCTCGATCATGACGGCTTCACCGGCAACGAGAGAATCTCCCGCGCCTGCTCGACCGTCGCCGGGGTGCGCCCGACGTCGCGCACCATGCGCGTCAACACCTCGACCATTGCACCGTTCGACGACGCCATTTCGCCATTGGGCAAATAGAGATGATCCTCGAGACCCGTCCGCACGTTGCCGCCGAGCGCGAGCGACGCGGCCATCATCCGCCAATGGCCGTGGCTGATGCCGATGACTTCCCACTCCGAGCCGGGCGGGATCAGCTTTTGTTGGAGCTGCAACGATTCGACGTGGCCCGGAATCCCGCCCAGCACGTTCACGATGAACGAAAACTGCAGCGGCGGCTTCAACACGCCCATATCGAGGAGCGGCCACACCCCGTGCGTATGCCCGGTATCGAAGCACTCGAGCTCGGGCTTCACGCCGGCCTCGTTCATCGCCTTGAGGAGCTTCAGGATCTTCGAATAGGTATTTGGAAACACCATATCGAAGTCGAAGTCTTTTCGTTTCGGCGAGTATTTCGAATAGTTCATCGTGCCCATGTTGAGGGCCGCGATGGCCGGCTTCACGTCACGAATCGTCGCCACCTGCTCGGTGAGATCCTCCATGATCGTGCCCGTCGAAAAGTTCAGGATGATGGGGCAGCGGGCCTCGATCTCCTGACGAATCCGCCGAAACACGTCGGGGGAGAACGTCGGCGAGCCGTCGTCGTTGCGAGCGTGGATGTGCACGACCGACGCGCCGGCGTCGTATGCGCGTTTTGCCTCCTCCGCGATCTCGACGGGTGTGTACGGGATCCCCGGACACTGCTTGCGACTTGCAAGCACGCCCGTGAGCGCGCACGTCACCACGCAAAGGTCGGGGTCACGCTCGTTCGGCTTCCTCCGTGCACCCGTGAACGTCGTCGCCCGTTCGGTACTCATGCCCCTTCCCTCCTCGGCGCGGGCTTCAGCGCTCGCCCGCCGCTTCGCGTTCTTTGACCAAGCCTCGCACTCGTTTTTGCAGCTTCGAGAGGATTCGCATCAGGTCGCGTGTGTCGTCGCGCGACAGCGTCGAAAGCACCGTGCGAAAGATCTCCATCGGCTCGACCACGATGTCCTTCGCGAGCTGTCGGCCCTTCGGGGTGAGGCGAATGAACACGACCCGCCGGTCCGAGGTCGATCGCTCGCGGAGGACCAGGCCCTCGCGCTCCATGCGGTCGATGATCCCGGTGACCGTGCTGTTCTGCGCGCGAATGCGCTCCGAAAGCGTGGAAAGCGACAAGTCCCCGAACGTGTCGAGCAGCTTGATGACCGTCAGCTGCGGACCGGTGAGACCGACCTCGCGAGCCGCCTGTTTCGTCAGCCTGCGCGACTCCGTGTACAGGTACACGAGCGTCTCGACGATCGCGTCGAGCTCCGCCTTCGCCTCGGGTTCTTGCAGCATGGTCGGCGCAGCCTCGAATTACTTCGCGTACGAAGTATTCGCACGCGAAACCACCGTCAAGCCTTACCAACCCTGAGGTGGCCGCGACTCATGCGACAACTAGGGATCGGTAGGCCGCGCTCGCACGGACTTTGTCCAGACAAAGCCAAGCATTGGAAGAACGTGGATCGCGTCCGGTATCCTTCGGCGTGATGTTCCCCGTCGAGGCGGTTCCCGAGCGAATCGGCGCCTACCAAGTCTTGAAGCACGTCGGCCGAAGCGGCGCCGCGGACGTGTACACGGCGCGAATGGACGGACCGCTCGGCTTCACCCGCGACGTGACGCTGAAGCTCGTGAGCGCAGGCATCGACGAGGACGTCCAGTTCGCCGAAGAGCTCGCCCGCGAAGCTGCGATCTGCTCGCGCCTGAACCATCCGGTCGTCATGCGGATGTTCGACTTTTTCGAATACGACCGGCGTTTCGTGCTCGTGCTCGAGCAGGTCGAGGGGGCGAGCCTCGATCGGCTCATCCATCATTTGACCCGACGCCGTCAGAAGGTCGGGGACGCGGGCATCTTCTTCTTGGCCGGGCAGCTCGGCGCCGCGCTCGCGCACGCGCACGCCTCCACGGACGAAGAGGGCAACCTCTCCCCGGTCATTCACCGCGACATCAAGCCGGAGAACGTCCTCATCGGGTGGGACGGCAACGTCCACCTCGCGGGCTTCGGACTCGGAAAGATCCTCGGGCGCACGCCGGACTCCGTCGCCGGAACCATTCGCGGAACACCGGGATACATGTCCCCGGAGCAAGCGCGCGGCGAACGCGCGACCGTGCGCAGCGACGTCTACGGATTCGGCATTCTCCTTTGGTCGCTCCTCACCGGCCGCGAGCCGCCGACCGACGGCATTCGCCCCGAGCCGCTCGCCGAGGCGCGCCCCGATTTGCCGCGTGAGCTGCTCGCGGCCGTCGATGCTTCGCTCGAGCCCGCCCCCGATCGCAGGCGCATCACCTGCGCCGAGATGGTCCAGTGGCTTTCGAAGCTGACGAAGCCGGAGACCGGCCGCGAAGAGCTCCGACAAAAGGTTCTGTGGCTGCGCGCGACGCGTGGGCCGACGAGCAAGGTCGACACCACCCAGAAGCAAGCGCGCATGCCGAAGCGCCGTCAGGCGATTCAAGCGACGCGTCCGAGCGTGCGTCGTCCTGGCGGGCCGGCTTCGTCGCGACCGCCGTCGTACGGACCGCCTTCGTCGCGTGTTCCGCCTTCGTCGAGGCACCCCTCGTCGCAACGCGCGGCTGCGCTCCGATCGGAGACGCCGCCCGACCGGTTGCCCCCTCCGCCTTCGATTCCGCCGGGCGGTTTGCGCGCGCGCGGCGGAACGGCTCGGCCCGAGATATCGCGATCCGCATTTCCCACGGCACGCCCCGCGGCAGGCGACACCGAAGAGGAGCTGCTGCTTCGTTTGCCGCCTCCGCCCGCACTGCCGAACAGCGCACGCGGAAGCGTCCCGGCGGCGCCGACCTTCGGCCCGCGTCCGCCGAACGGACACGCCGAATCCGTCCACGCGAAGCCGGTCAACGGTGCGTCCAGCGCACCCTCACAAACGCCCGCGAACGGCGCTTCCAACGGCGCCGCGAACGGCGCATCGACGACCCAACGTCCCGTCAGCGTTCGGACCGTCACCACACCTCCAGGCGCGCGAACGACACCGCCTGCAGGCCGACACGCGCTCGCCGCGAACGACGTGCTCTCCGCTGCGCAGGCGCCGGCCGTCTGGCCTCAAGAGCCTCCGCCGTTCCAGAACTACGGCGACTCGCCCGCGAAGAAGGGTCCCGATACGCAGCGGCCCGCGCGACCGGCAGCGATGACCTTCACGCTGACGACGCAGCTCCTGCTCGCGGGCCTCACCGCGGCATTGGTCGTAACGGTCGGCATTCTCATCGGCGATCGCAACCGCTCCGCGTCGGCTTCACCACCGCCGCCGCAGGTCGTCACGGTCGAGCTAAACCGCGGCAACGGCGACGGCGCGACCGGAGCGCCGTCGGAGCCGCGAAAGACCGCCGCGGCCGAACCCGCCCAGTCGGCGACGGGCAGCGCGATCGCATCCAAGCCGAGCGCCGAGCCCACCGCGAGCCCCGCCCCCACATCGAAAGCCCTCGCGAGCGCCGTGCCCGCACACGACTCGTCGGACATCCCACCTCTGCCCGATCCGTCGACCGTCCCGGACACGCTCGGATACATCTACGTCAAAGGCCCGATCGGCACCGACGTGTATTTGAACGGCGTGAAGCGTGGCGCGACCAACGAAGCGTTGCTCGTTCCGTGTGGGCACTTCTTCTTGCGGCTCGCGCCGAAGGACTCGAACGGTCCCTTCAAGGCGTGGCTCGGCCCCGGGCAGAGCGCGCTCGTCGCGTGCAAGTCGGCGACGATCGTCACGACCAAGATCACCACGCCGACCGAAGCGACGCCGTCGCCGTACCGCAAAGCTCAAATCCCGCCCAAAGGCGTCGGGCTGTAACTTTCAGCGCGACCTTTTGCCGGGGCGATATGCGCGCTCCGAGGCGTGCCCGCACCCATCGCGCGCGCACGCTCCGCGAATGTTCGGCGCTTCTCACTCGGTCAGCCGGGTACACAACGTGCCCGGCGGCTCCCTATGGCGCGCCTCCCCTCGACGAACCCTCGCTCCCTCAAACCAGCGCTCGGACGCACCGCGACCGCGCAGACCCCGTTGAACATCCGCGGCGACGTCGAGCTCGATCCCGAGCTCAAAGAAGCCATTCGCACCAGGCTCGGGCGCGCGCTCGATCCCTTCGCGACGCGCATCACACGCGGGAGCGTCCGGTTCCATGACGTCAACGGACCGCGCGGAGGCATCGACACCATGTGCCGCATCAAGCTGGTCGTCACCGGCGAAGACGACGGCATCCTCATCGAGCAAATCGCAGAGGATGCACGTCTCGCGTTTTCGCGCGCACTGCCGCGTGTCACGCGCGCCGTCCGCAAGCTCGCCGAACGCAGAGGCGGCCGGGCCCCGAGCGCCACGCTCCGCGCTCCCACGCGTCGCACACCGTCGACGTCGAGACGCGCGAAGCCCAAGACCCTCATCGGCAGAACCTCGGGACAGAGTCAGAAGAACCTCGAGATGGCGCTCGATCGGCCGGAAAAGCGCCGCCGCGACGCATACGTCGACACCTCGGCTCCGAAGACGAGCGCGTCCGACCGCCGCGCCGGAGGCCCGCACACCGCGAGGCGCAACACCAAACGCCGGACCCGCGGCATGACCTCCGCGCTCGAAGACTCGCTGAAGAAGCCGTCGCGCAAATCCACGCGGCGCTCGAGCAATCGCCAAAAATCCGGGACGAAGCTCGAGCGGCGCGCAGCGAGCAAGACGCGGTCGCCGAAGCAACGCGCCGTTCGAGCGACGACCGGAAAGCGCTGAGCGAAACAGGAAGCTGAGCCGAGCGCCGCGTTCCGACCCCACGTGCGACGTCCGTCGCGCGTGGGCCGTCGCTTGACAATTTTGGCGCGCGACGTATATAGCCATCCATCTATATAGCCGAGCGTCGATATATGGCCGCCCCTCCTCCCCAGCATCTCGACCAAGTCTTCGCTGCCCTCGCCGACCCCACGCGCCGAGCGATCCTCGCAAGGCTCGCCAACGGCGAAGCGACGGTGAACGAGCTCGTTGCCCCCTTCGAGCTCAGTCAGCCAACCATCTCGAACCATCTCAAAGTGCTCGAGCGAGCGGGCCTCGTCTCACGCGGTCGCGACGCGCAGTTTCGGCCCGTGAGGCTCAACGCGGCGCCGCTCGCGTCGGCCGCGGCATGGCTCGGTGATTACCGCCGCTTCTGGGAGGAGAGCCTGGATCGTCTCGACGATTACGTGCAGGACCTCAAACGAAGGGAACAAGCGAATGGCAGCAAAAAGAAATGATGAGTCGGTGACGGAGCGCGACTTCGTCATGACGCGGGTATTCGATGCGCCCGCGCGGCTCCTGTTCGACGCGTACAGCCGGCGTGAGCACTTGATGCAATGGTTCGGGCCGCGCGGTTATCCGCTCACCCTCTGCGAGGTCGACTTTCGCGTCGGCGGCCGTTTCCGATTCGCGATGACGGGCGCGAACGGCGAACAGAATACCCCGTTCGGCGGCCAATACCTGGAGATCATCCCCAATCGCAAAATCGTCTACGACAACGGCTTCGAGGCCCCCGGCGCCGAGCGAATGGTCGTCACCGTCATCTTCGACGAGCTAAACGAAAAGACGACCCTCACCATTCACACGCGCTTCGCGTCGGTCGCGATGAAGAACGAACACCTCGGCCTCGGCTTCCAAGGCGGCGTGAGCTCCGGTCTGGATCAGCTCGAAGAGCTCGTGACCGGCCGCAAACGTCGGAAGGTCGTGGTCTCCACGTTCGTCACCCTCGACGGCTACATGGTCGGCCCGGAGGAGGACATCAGCTGGGTCGCGGCGAACTTCGATCCACAGATGCAAAACGACATCGCCGAAGAAATGGCGAGCTCCGAGTGTTTCCTCTTCGGAAAGATCACGTACGAAATCTTCGCGGCTTATTGGCCAAACGCGATTCCCTATGAGGCCGACGATGCGCTGAAACCCGCACAGGGCAAGGAAGATCCGCGCATCATTCGAGCCCTCAACGAGTGCCCGAAGTTGGTTTTCTCGAAGACGCTGGCGCCCCCGACGTGGAAGAACACGAAGGTCTACCGGGACGGTCTCGAAGACCGAATTCGCGGATTGAAGAGCGAGCCCGGGGGCAAAATCAGCGTCCAGGGCAGCGCAAGCGTCGTGCAAGCACTCGAGCGCGCCGATCTCGTCGACGAATATCGCCTTTACCTGCACCCCGTTCTCATCGGCGCGGGCAAGCAGCTCTTCACGGGCGGTGTATCGCGGCAAGACTTCACACTTCTTCACGGCAAGATCTACGGAAACGGCGTCGTCGGGCTGAGCTACGTGCGCAAGCCGCGCTAAGCTCGCGCCCATGGCGCACGACCGACGAGCCCTCGGACGCAGTCATCGAACCGTCTCCGCCCTCACCCTGGCGGGCTCGTTCGGCATCAGCGCCGACGACACCGTACGTGCGTTCCACGAGCTCGGCGTGCGCTCGTTCTTCGTCACGTCCCGCGCGCGCGGCATCATCGAAGGTGTACGACGCCTCATCGCCGATGGGCATCGCGACCAATTGACCGTCGTCTGCGGCGCGGCCATTCCGTTCGGTTTCAGCGTCGGGTTCGAGCAACGTCGTATGGCGAAGGCGCTCGGCACCGACAAGCTCGACGTGTTTCTCCTCTATTGGGTTCAGGCGCATTGGTATGTAACCGGCAACACCTGGAAGGCGATGCGCCGCCTGAAAGACGAAAACCTCGTCGCGAGCCTCGGGATCTCGTGCCACGACAGGCCAATGGCGCGCTCGCTCATCGACGAGCTCGAGCTCGACGTCGTGATGCTGCGGTACAACGCCGCACATCGCGGCGTCGAGCGAGAGGTCTTCGATACGCTCGACGCGAGCTCTCGACCGGGGATCATCGCCTACACGGCGACGCGCTGGGGCAAGCTCCTCAAGCCCTTTGGCGATCACGCACCCATGTCCGCAGGCGAATGTTATCGCTTCGTGCTCGGTCACCCGCTCGTCGACACCGTCCTCTGCGGGGCGCGCTCGTTCGAGGAGCTCGCATCGAACCAGGCCGCCGTCGCACTCGGCCCGCTCGAGGCACCACGTCTACAAGAGATCAAACAGCTCGGCGACGCGGTCCGGTCCGGGGTCGCGAGTCGCGTCGCGTTCGCCGGCGGTTAGCCACACGCGCTACTTGCCCGCTTGCCACTCGCCTGCGGGGATACCCTCTTTGCAATTCTTCTCGGCCTTGTCCGCCTCGAGCGGGTAGCCACCGTCCGAATAGAACACCTTGGTTCCTTCGGGCGTCACACACGAGCCGACGCGCTTCTCCTTCGGGCAAGCCTCGGTCTTGAACTCGCCCTTCAGGCCGTCACACGTCTTCTTCAGGAACTCCTCGCCCGCGGCGGCGACGTTCTTGTCGCCGTACTCGCGGCAAAGGCTCTCCGACTTGATGACGTTGCAGGAGGCGACCTTTCCGCCCTTCCCTTTCGCGTCGGCGGAGCCGGAGGCGCTGGCCCCCTCCGATCCCTTGTCGCCGCACCCGGCGAAGAGCGCGACACCTGCTGCAAAGAGGAACGATACGGCCAATGGGCGAGCGACGATGGACATGGGTGCGCAAATCAGCCCATCGTCCGGCCGACGTCAAGGCTTGCCACCGTTTGCCCGGGGCACGGTTTCTCTTCGCACGAAAGCGCATGGTCCATATATCGTTTACCATACGCTTTTCAGAGGTAGAAGCCACCACCCCCGCAAGCGTCGCGCGTCACCACCTCCACATCGCCTCCTCCGCCCAGCCGAACAACGCATCGAACGTGATGCGGCTCCCCGCGTCGTCGACCACCGTCCCCGAATAGGTGCCGAAACATTGATCGACACGAGACTCGACGGCCACCGCCTGCACCCGCGTCTTCTTGTCGTAAACCGGCGTGAAGGTGACATCGACGCGGTCCGACGCAGGCGTGCGAATGGTCCATGGGCGGAGCCAATCGCGCGGGTCGTAATTCCACGTGAGCTCTTCGGAGATCTTCGACAGCCTCCCATCGACAAAAAGCGCGTTCTCCGTCATCCCGGTGCCCACGGTCCATTTGCCGCCTAGCTGCAGTCCGAGTCGGACGGCTCCATTCGTTCCTCGTGCGCGCCCCGCGGCAGCACCCCAGTTCCAATTGGAGCGATAGGGCCATACCCCGCGACCGTAGTCCAATACCCCATACGAAGCGCCGTCGTCCGCAGCGAGCCCGTACCTCGTATTCCCCCAACGAACGTATCCCTCGGCCGGCCGCGAGACGTCTTTGGTGGTCAGCTGAAAATGCTTGTCGCTCCAGGGGATCACCACGCTGAGTGATTCGTGGGCTGCCGGCCGGGTTACGAGAACGTCGGCCTCGAGTCGGTGTCCTCCAGCGCGCGCGTCGACGCGAAGGCGCGTTCCTTTCGTTTCTTCGTCGATGGACACCCACGCCGCGCGACCCTCGAATCGGATGGGCTGCGCCGCCACCTTGTCGGGCAGCTCGATCCCGCGAGCCAATGGGACGGGTACGGAGCAGGTGAAGGTCTTCAATGTCGAGCGGTCGAGGAGCCACACGTCGACCATTCCGAGGTAGTCGAGATCGGCGACGGTGAGGTTCATCACGCACCCCGGCGCGACCACACCCCAGAAGTCCCAGCGTTTGCGCCGCCCCCACGGCGCGGGAATGTCGGCCCGATGCACGGGTTCGCGCGACCAGCCGACGGCAGCGCGATTCAGCCGTCCGTCGCGCGTGCACAGGTCGACGGGCTTCAACAGCTCGAGCTCGGCGGGCACGGGTCGCATCTTGCCGCCGACGGCTCCGCCTCGACAACCTTGCACGCGCGGGGCCGCGGAGGAAAAGTGGGGGGAGATGGCGAGTGAGGCGAGCATCCCGGCGTGCCCCCGCTGCGGCGCACCCATCGCCGTCGATTTCGAGGCGCCGAGCATTCGCTGCCGCCATTGCAGCGCAGCCCGCGCGCGCAACGAGCTCGACGGCCTCCTCGGGTCACTCGACGATCGAGCCTGCGCGCCTGCGCTGGACGGCAATTGGAGCTGATGCCACCTGCTCGATATGGCATCGTGCCTCGATGAAACGAGCGACGGTCGCCTTCGCCACCTGCAGCGCGTACCGCGACCTGGCGAAAGACGACCTCCGTGCACGAGCCGCATTCGAGGCTCGCAACATCGAAATCGCGCCGCTCGTTTGGGACGAACATCCGACCGACATCGATCGATTCGACGCAATCGTTTTGCGCTCCTGCTGGGACTATCACGAAAAGACGCCCGCTTTCATCGAATGGCTCGGCGAGCTCGAGCGCCACGGCGTCCCCCTTTACAACCCTCCCGGCATCGCCAGATGGAACCTCGACAAACGCTATCTCGATGAACTCGCCGACAAGGGCATTCGAGCTCCTCGGACGAAATGGATCGACGCAGGGTCGACCGTTTCACTCGGGGCCGTCCTCGAACGTGCAGGCTTTTCCGAAGCCGTCGTCAAACCTGCAATTGGAATGAACGGCTTCGATACGTGGCGGGTCGTACCGGAGACCGCGGCTGAAAACGAGGAGCGGTTCGCCGAGCTCGTTCGGTCACGCACCGTCATGGTGCAAGAGTTCTTGCCGAAGATCCTCGACGAAGGCGAGCTGTCGTTGGTGTTCTTCGGGGGCCGCTTCAGTCATGCGGTGCGGAAGCGTCCCAGCGGCGGTGAGTTCCGCATTCAAGAGGAGTATGGCGGCACCCGCTCCACGATCGTGCCCAGCGAGTCGCTCGTACGTGAAGCCGAGCGCATCCTCGGCGCCGTGCCATCGGCGGAGGGCGCACCCCCTCTCCTCTATGCGAGGGTCGACGGCATCGTCGACGGAAGTGCGATCGTCGTCATGGAGCTCGAGCTCATCGATCCGACGTTGTTCCTAGCATATGACGACAGCGCCGTACACCGCTTCGCAGACGCGGTGGCGAGCGCCATCGGCTCGCATTGACGAGCCTTCATTTCGTCTTTCGGCACGGATACACCAAGACCGACGGACCATCCGGAACGGCTACCCAGCTACCGTCACCTGCAATGGCAATCTCTCGCCAGGCCGTACTCGGCAGTACGTGTTCGACGAGGAGGTCGTTCGACTTCGTATCGCGGCAGGAGAGCGTACGCTTCCGGCTCTGTCGTGTCGCAATGGCCGTCGTGCGCCCGTCGAGCGACACGACGCGTTCGATCTCCCGATCCTCATCGAGGTTCTTCGAGCGCTCCATCTCGGCCAAGCGGGCCTTTTCGACCAATGCAGCATTACCCGCAGCCATCGTTCCCGAAGCGAACGTCACGCGCACGGCGCGCGCATATTTCGTGTTGGCCGTTACCGGCGGATGCTCCCCGTAGGGGGGCGGCTCGTAGGCCTCGAAGATCAAATCCAGGCCCTTATCATCCACCGCCTCGATGGAGACGAACCCATCGTGTTGCCGGGTTCGCTTGACCTTGCACGCGGGGTCGACGACCGTCACCGACCCCCCGAGGTATTGCTCGTCGTCGGCGAAATTACCGGCGTAGACCGCGACGAGGTCATTGCCCGACCAAAAGAGCGACGTCGCGCCGATTTCCTCGGTGTTGTGGCATTTCTCCTGAAGCGTCTGCGCGTCCAGGATGCGCAGCTCCCCGTACGCATTCGCGATGGCGAAAGCCTTGCCGTCGGGGGCGTACGCAACGGAGATATTTCGTGAGATGGCATCCGGCGCAGGCCCGCTCTTGAGCTCCTTGCCCGTACCCGCATCGAAGACCTTCATTCGGCCGTCGTTGTCGACGATCACGATGCGATCGCCGGATCGCGAGCTCGCGATCCCCGAGGGCTCGGTCACGCGCTCGACGGTGCTCGCCTTTCCTGTAGTGAGGTCCACGCGAAGCAGCTGACCGTTGGAAGCCGCGGCATACCGACCGTTCGGCGAGACTGTCGCGCCCGACGCGTACTCCCCCGCCTCCCATTTCGCGAGCACCTTCCCGGTCACGGCATCCCACCGCGTCAGAGCACCAGGGCTGTCGGACGCAATCGCAAGCCACGAGGATCCGTCTGGCATCATCGCAATAGGCTCGCGCAGGGAATGGCCCGCAGGAGGTGTTCGTCGAGAACGAGCGCCATCGACGGCACGAAACACGTCGAAGCGCTCGTCGGCGCGATTCCACCCGACAATCTCATTCCGAGTCGGCTCGTAGACCAAATAGGGCACGGCAGCCTTCGTCTCCCATATCGCCTTGCCGTCGGCGATCGCGACAACGCCTTTCTCCCCCGCCGCGGCGAAAGCGACGCCGGTATCGGTCACGGCGAGCGCGCGGGTATCCGGCGGACTCGCGGCAACCCAGCTGCGCACACCTGCTCCAGGCTCAAAAACGGCGACCGCGTCCTTGTCGTCCATTCGCGTGCAGCACGCGAAGCGCTCGCCGCGTGGGCTGAAGACCGGGTCGCACGTCCCGTCGCATTCGGTCAGCAGATCCGTAACACCAGTCGAATCCCAGCGACGGAGATTCCGCCCGCAAACGGCGAACAGAGAATTGCCGGCATATCGCAACGACTCAGGGCGACACTCGGGGTCGACGATACGGTATTTCGCATCGGCGCGAATCTCGACGAGCCCGAGACCCGAATACTCGGTTGCCACGGTCCCATCGTCTGCAATCGCGAGCACGTGCGAGGCCTGGTTGGCGCGTGACCCCAAACGGAAGACCGCGCCCCGCGGCAGCTCGTCGAAGTCACTCCACGTCGTCGCCGTCGAGGGAGAAGCCACGGTCCCCGCACTGGAAGCCGGGGCTGGCGCCGATGCCGATGAGCGAGCGCGCGACGCCTCGGGCGACCGAGCTGGAGCATCACACGCGGCGTTGGTGACGCACCAAAGTGCGGCAACGACCCACCAAAGGCGGCGATGCAATCGGTGCACGCAACGAGGCTGCCCCTTGCGCGCGAACGGCGTCAACCTCCACGGCCTACGGGCAACCGCTCGCGTGGGCCGTCGCGTTGGAGGCCGGAACGAGCGCGCTCTCGGCGATCCAGAACGATTGGTCCCGGGCCGGCAAAATATGCCGCCGTGCAGGGAGCACCGCCACGAATCCGTCACGACGATCGACGACATCGACCTCCGCGCCCGCCTCGGCGAATCCGATCGCGGCGCTCGTATTCGGATCGGCCCCCACGCGAACTTCGACCGGCTCGGGGCCGGAACGAACATTCCGTGTCTCGACCGGGCACCGATCCACGAGATCCGGTGGCCCGCAGCAGGAGCTTCGATCCACAGTCGGATCGGCCGTGGTCAGCTCGTGGACAGGTGCCCATCCGTCGAATTGCAAATCACGACCTCCCATGACGCGCACGAAGTCACCCTGTCGCTCGACAGCGGTCATCGAGCTGTCGCTGAGGTCGATTTGCTGAACGACACAACCGTTTGCGATCGGTGTAGCGAGCAGATCGAGCACGTTTCGCTTGTTTCCTTCGCGCTTGATCCAGACCTGCTCTCCCTTGAATCCCGGGCTGTCTGGGGGTCCAGGCGCCCGCGAAGGTTGCAACGCGCTCTCCAGGTCCTCGCATTGGACCGAGACCTCGAACTCTTCATCTTGCGAGCACTCGTCCCCAGAGCGCACGACCACTCCACTGTCGCGGGCGCCGAGGACGTTGACCACCGCACCCGCCCTCAGCCAAACGTGGCCAGACACGATTTCGATCCTGCGGCGGGCCCGCAAGTCGATGCCGTCGAGCGCCACCCAGCCTTGAAACTGCAGAAAGCCGTTCGACTCCAGCTCGACACGCGCGCGCGCGGCTTTGCCTCGTTCGAACGGGAGCGGGTCACGCAACTTCACAGGCACGTTCGCGTAGAACTCGATATTCGCGACGGGCGTCGCCGCATCGGCCGCGACGAACAGGCCGACACCGGACGCGTGTGCACGAAGCGAACAAGGCAACGTTCGCTCGATCGGCTCGTCGGTCGTGACACCACCCGCGGGGCACGCGGTGAGCTCCACGGTCGCGCCATCGGTCCCGTCGAGGATCGACGCCGGTGGCGCGCACGCAGCGAGCAGTGCGAGAGCGATCGCCGGGCGCTTCATGAGCTCCAGCTTAGCGCATCGGGTCACCAAACTCTCGCGCTATCGAGGCGCGCGCATGAGCGAGGCGCGCTCGATCTCGGCGAACTCGCAATCAACGCCAACTTCCACGTAGTACACGCACGAGTCGTCGACGGCGAGAGACGGCGACGGGCCGGCTTCGACGAGGGTCGCGACACTGCCATTCGCTTCGCTGCTTGCTATGCGCCCTTCAAAGAAATCGTTGGTGTCAACGAGGTACACCAAACCTTCCTCGGACGATGCGAACCCTCTGGCAGCGGCGTCGCCCATACTCTCCGGCTGTCCGCCGGTCACCGAGACACGCGCGAGTGTTCGATCCGGCGCAGTCCAATATACGAGCTCGTCGTGCACGAGCACGGCGCTCGATTTCCAGCTTTCGGCGACGTCGCCGACCTGCATCGATGCGAGGTCGAGGCGACGCAGCCGCCACTGGGACATCGGGTCCCAAGACACGAAGAACAACGCCTCATTGGAGGCAGCGATGCCGTGCAGGTTGGCGGCATCGACAGGCAACCGTACCGTCGATCCGTCAGCGAAACGGTCGAGCACGCGCAGCCACGATCCGTCGGGTTGCTCGACTCCATGGCCGACGTAAATGGCGGCGTCCGTTCGGGCCAGGTGCGCCACGTTACGCAGGCCGGTCGCGATGACTTGTTCGTCGTCCGACACTGCGTCGTAAAGGACGATATCCGAGCACAGCTCGCATGCCGGGTCCTGGTTGAAGCGAGATATCAGGAGATACGGAGCCGCATCGACGTGATCTGCAACGTGCGGCATGACGGGTTGAACGGCACCGCCCCCGCGAGGGATGCGCGAAAGCACACCATCGAGATTGAAATAGACGTAGCCGTCTTTCACCGCGAGACCGGACATCCCGTAAGAACAATTGAGACCAGTCAGGAGCGTCTCTGGCGGCGAGCCGGGGACGCACCCCGCAAAAGAGTCTGGCGTGATCCCGTCAGCTCCGCCGACTCCACCGCCACCTCCGCCGGCTTCCTGACCGCCGCCGGCAGGGTTACAGGCCAATAGGACGCACATCACGGCACCATAGCCCACGCGTTGTCGCCAGGTTCTCATCGCTGCCCTCGGGGAGCCATGCAACGCAAAGGCCGCTCGAATTCTCCGGAAGCGACGGGACCTGCTCGACCCTGATAACCTGCCTCCCGCGAAAAATGGCACACTCCGTCTCAACTCCGCTCCCTCACACCACCGCGCCCGACGCGACAGCCCAATGACGACGCTGCTGATCTGGCTGATTGCGTTCACGGTGCGCGCCATCGCCGACATCCTTTCCGCCTTACAGGCAAGGCCGGCTACAAGCGTCTCGAGTGGTGGCAGGGCGGGCTGGCGCACAAAGGCAAGTACCTCGAGTGGAAATGGCTCCTTCTGTCCGGGACCATTACGCTGGTGACGTGCGCCATCGCCCCCGTTATCGAGCTCTTCTCGCTCCCCTTCGGCTGGGGCTGGCTATGGGTTGTCGGGGCCGTCGTCGAAGTCTTGATCGTTGCGACGAAGGTGCGAAACGACGACCCGACCCGCCCCATCGAGCGCTGATGGTTCATGCGCGCTCGAGCGGCTCGGATTATTCCCGCACGTCGGCGACCACCGCGACGGCGCCTGCGTGACGTTCGTCGACCGCGACGTCCGCGACCTTGACGGGGGGAAACCCTGGGACGCGCACGACGAGCGGCGCGCCCGGCTCCGCGAACCCGATATCCACACGCGTCGCCTCGAGGCTGAAGCCTGTGCCCCACGCCTTCAGCACGGCCTCCTTGCGCGCCCATAGCCGATAGAACGCTGCGCGCCGATGCTCGACCGGCAAGCAGCCGAGCGCATTCAGCTCGCTCGATGTGAATACGGAAGGCGCGATGTCCATGATTTCGAGATCCGGCTGCACGAGCTCGACGTCGACACCGACCTCGCGACCGCGCGCAATCGCGACGAGCACCCAGTCGCCCGAATGCGAGACGTTGAATCGCCAGTCGTCAGCGTCCACAATCGCCGGTTTTCCGTGGGGCCCCTCGCAGAAGGCGAGCGTCTTCGCATCGCGTTGGAGGTGCTCGCCGACGAGCCGACGAGCGAGGCCCCTCGCCGCCGTGAACCGATCGCTGTCTGCTCGGAACCGAAATTCTCCGGCACGCGCCACCTCTGCGTCATTCAACAGGCTGGACCATACGAGCGCGTCGGCGACGCGCTCGCGATGGACTTCACAGTCGACGAGGTGGACAAGCATTGAACGGTCGCCAACGTGGACAACCCGAGGCTACCTCGGCGGCGGTGAGATGCACACACCACCTTTCCGTTGCGCTCGAGCCCCCAGAATGGGAAGCCTCCGGCGGATGAGCCGGGCACGACCGCTACCCATTCTGGATGCCGAGATCGACGAGCGCGTGCGTGCGACCCGCGACGCGCATCCGTATTGGCCGTGCTCGAAAGGGTGTGATCTCTGCTGCCGATCGCTCCCTTTCTTGCCGGTGATGACGGGTGAGGAATGGGGGCGCGTGCGCGACGCGCTCCTCGCCTTGCCGGACGCGGAGCGCGCAGACGTCGTCGACCGCACGCGACGCGCGCCGGAACGGGGGCCGCTCGCGTGCCCGATACTAGATGAAGCAAAGGGCGCGTGCCGGATCTACCAGGCGCGGCCGATCGCGTGTCGGACGTACGGCTTCTACACCGAGCGCGACGCCGGACTACATTGCGAACGTGTCACGCGCGCGATCGAGGAGCACGCGAACGACGAACCCATTTTGTGGGGCAATGGCGAAGCCATTCATCATCGGATGCATGATCTCGGCGAGCCTGTCTCGTTGCGCACTTGGCTCGAGCACCTCGCGCAAACGGACTAAGCCGCAGTATCGGAGCGCTCGGTCTCTCTGGGATTGGGCGCGCCTTTGCCAGTCGTAATCAAGTCCCGCAGGCTGCTGTTGATGTAGAAGCTCCAGGCTTTCGAGCAAACGTCGAAGCATTGATGCTCCGAGACGAGGCCGACATGCGTAAATTGGAGCTGCGTCTCGTCGCCGATGCGCGTAATTTCGAAATGGATCTCGGTGTCTTTCCACTCCGCCTGATCGGTCGTGAAGCTGAAGTAGTTGTCCAAGACGCGCCAGACGACCTTCTTCCCCGGGACGACCTCGGTCAGCCTCATCCTGCAACGGTGCAAGTCCGTTCGGCGATAGGCAAACTCGTCGCCGAGGTCGTTGGTGTTGCCCTGAATCTCCTCGGACCACCAACCGCGGACGTTCCCGACGGCGTCGAAGACTTCTTTGGGGCTCTGCTCCACCGAAAACGTAGTCGTAAAGCTTCGTTCGTTCATCGCTCTCTCCATTGATCGTCAATCCATCTTCGAAAAACGCGCGCCCTCGGCGATATACGGCACGTAGCGAAAATCTCGAATGTTCGCGACGAGTCCATCCTTCCACTCGAGGAGGATGTAGTAGGCCGGCGTCGCGCTGAACGCGGGCCGGAAGATCGCAATCGCCGCAACACCAGAGACGTAACCCGGCTCGGCGCGAAGGTTCTCTTCGTCGATGAGCGTGGAATATCGCGTCGAGTAGCCAGCCGCAGCGGCAGACCGCTTGGGCAGCCGCGACACCAGGTCCAGCTGCGCCTCCTCCGCGAGGAGAGAGCGCAAAGCATCCCAGTCTCGCGCATTGAAGACATCCGCATAACGCTTGAGGCTGGCACGCTCCTGCACCGAGATCTCCGTGGCGGGCCCGCTAGGGGCGGAATTCGTCGCCTCGATATTCGCACGCGCTCGAAACAGCGCGGCCTTCACGGAGGCGATCGTCGTACCCATGATCTCCGCCGTTTCTGCGAGCGAGAACCCGAGCACGTCCTTGAGCACCAGTGCGCTCCGCTGCAAGGTCGGGAGCGTCACAAAAACCGTGAGCGCTGCTTCGAGCAGCATATCGTCCGCGCCCTCGTCGCCGGCGTCCGCGGAATCCGGCACGTCTGCGACGATATCGACGTTCTTGCGTTCGTATCGCTTCAGGAAATCCATGGCCGTGTTGTGGGCTATCCGAAACATCCATGGTTCGAACGGCGGCAGATCCGTCATCCCGTCGAGCGCGTGAAAAGCCTTCGCGAGCGATTCTTGGACGATATCCTCGCCGTCGAAAACCGAGCCCGTCATGCGCGCGCAATACCGGAATAGACGCGGGCGCACCGCCGCCGCGGCTTCCGCGAAGCGCCGTCGCGTCTCCGCGTCGTCGGGCATCGTCGTGCTCGGAGGGTCCTTCTTCGTCATGCCAGCGCCTCGGCGCCCTTCGCCGTCAAGCGAATCGCCGTCACGCCCGGCTCGAATTCACCACGAAGCCCTTTGAGAATCGCCGTCGCCACGGTCTCGGGATACATCGGCGCATCGAACCACGTTCGCATCACCTCGGCACCGGAGATCCCTTTGCGGTTGCCATAGGCCTCCGACGCGAGCGCACCGATGCGCGTGCCCTCGATGAACTGCTGCGGCACCAGGGCGAGGAAACGGATGCCGAGCTTCCGAGTGTCCGAGAGCTCTTGTCCGTACCGAGCGAGGAACCATTGCATTCGCTTCGCGCCCGCGTACCCACCCGACAGCGACGACCCCGTGATCGCTGCGCCGCTCGAGACGACGACGACGGCGCTCCCCGACCGGAGCGGCACCGTGATCGCCGCCTTCACGAAGTGAAAGGCGGCCTGCGCGTCCGACTCCCAAGGCGCGTTGAACGACTCCCACGTCTGTTCGTCGAGCGGCGCCATCCGCGGCACCGCGCCGCCCGCGAGCACGACGAGGTCGGGCTTCAGCTCACGAAGCAAGCGATCGGCGAGTGCCGGCTCGGACGCGTCCCCGCGCACCGTCTCCAACCCGAAGCCAACTTCCGACCGCAAACGCTCGAGCCCTTCGGCGCCGCGGGCAATGGCCGTGACACGAACCCCAGCGGAAACGAGCGCCTTCGCCGCCGCCTTGCCGACGCCGGACGACGCGCCGACGACGATCGCCGTCTTTCCCTGCAATGTATCCATCGGACTCTTGCTCCTTCACATGTAGGAACGAGCGAGGGGGGTTCGAAGGATGCGGGGGGCTGGAAAAAAGACATCTCACCGAAACACAGCGGCATTCTCCGCCAAGAACACGTCCAAACCGCGCGCCGGCCGCCCCGAGATCTCCTCCACGGCGGGCGTCACATGCGCCGCGTCGCCGCTCGAGAACACGACCATCAACCGCACCATCATCTCGGCGAACGGCGGAGGCATCCCATTGGACTTCAGCACCTCGACCATCTGTTCGGGGGGAAGGTCGACGTAGGTCACGAGTTTGCCGAGCACGGCCGATAGCTTCTCGGCGATAGCGGCGAACGACAGGGCCTCGGGACCGCTGAGCGTATAGGTCGCCCCCTCATGACGGTCGCTGAGCAATAGCTCCGCAGCGCAGGCGGCGATGTCTTCGGCGTCGATGAACGAGATGCGGCCGTTCTTGTATGCGCCATAGATTTTGCTCTCGCTACGAACGATTGTCGCATTGCGGAGGAGGTTCTGCATGAACGTGCCAGGACGGAGCACCGCCCACGAGAGGCCCGCCTCTGCGAGGAGCTTTTCGGTGAGGCCGTGCGACCGCGCAATGGGCATTTGCGAGCTCGCATCGGCTCCGCGGGACGAGATTTTGACGATGCGGCGAACGCCCGCGCGGCGCGCGGCTTCGATCGCGGCCGTTTGATGGCGAAGGAGGATTTCGCCCCCTGGGCTGTTGAGGAACAGGGTGTCGATCCCTTCCATCGCGGCGACGAGGCTCGTCGGCTCGTCGAAATCTCCGAGGCGGTAATCACATCCGAGCGCGGCGCCTTTGGCCTCGCTTCGCACCATGGCCTTGAACGGCGCCCCTCGGCCCTGGAGGTGCTTGGAAAGGTGGCGTCCGATCGTGCCGGTGGCACCGGTGACGAGGATCATGTTCGTGGTTCCTTTCGGCCGGCGGGGTCGTTTCCCGCGGGCCGGTGGAATCTAGTGGCCAAAAACTTTCAGTCAATGTAAGTTTTTATTCGGTGAATGATGGCGACCGATCTGGGATTGCGTGACCGCAAGAAGGCGGAGACACAGCGCGTGCTCGCTGAAGCGGCGTTGCGCCTGTTCGCGGAGCGCGGCTTCGACGCCGTGACGGTGGCGGACATCGCCGCGGAGGTGAACGTCTCGGCGAAGACGGTGTTCAACTACTTCCCCACGAAGGAAGATTTGGTGCTTCGCGGCGGCGAAGAGCACGATGGCTCGCTTCTCCTCGCGATCGAATCGCGCGCCGCTGGTGAATCGATCCTCGATGCAGCGCGCAGGCACACGCTCGAGACGTTTCGACGCATGCGCGAGGTGCCGGCGGCGCGGCGGGATGCCTTTCGAAAGGTGCTGCAGAGCGCGCCGAGCGTGCAGGCGCGTTGGCGCGAGCGGCAACGCGCCTTCGAGCAGGTCGTCGCGGGGGTCCTCGCACGCGAAACCGAGGCACCGAACGACGACCCCTTCCCTTACGTTGCAGCCGGGCTCCTGAGCCACCTCGGGCGCCTCGCCTATTACGACGTCATCGGCTGGCCCGACGGCCGGCGGCGTAGCGCACAGAAGACGGAGGAGGCGATCGAGGACGCGTTCGCGCGTATCGCCGAAGGCTTCGGCAGCTACGGCGTCCGGCCGAAGAAGCGCTGAGGCCGAGGCGCTGCGCGTGTCCGGGCCGACACGCGCTTGCGTCGGAAGCTCCGCACGCGACCCGCAAAACCGGGCAATTCCTCCGGAAATGCCCGCGTTCGGAGTGCGGCACGCGCCCTGCTCGAAGGAGTGCGTGATGCCCGCCCGTTCGAGTTTGCCTTATCGATCCATCGTTTCCGCCCTCATGGTCGCGGTCACCGTCTCGTCCGGTTGCACCGAGGACGACACGCAGGACGACGACGCGCCACCAGCCGCGCCGCCGACCGCCGTCACCTCCGCCGTCGAAACCGCGCCGCAACAGCCCGTGAAGAAGAGCTGGGCGCCGTCGCGAGCGGACTGCTCGACGGTGCCGGTGTTCGTCGCCGGCGCTTCCGCAGGATCGGTCTGCGCGGAAGATGCCACACGCGAGGGTCTGACGGTGGTCGACCTCGCGGACACGTGGACGCCGCGCATCTTCTCGCCGAGTGAAGACGGCTCTGCGCCAGCGTACCGCAAGAAGTACCTCGAGCTCGCTTCGCAGCCGAACGCTGATCTCGGCCTACATGGCATTCAGCCGACGATGTCGATCCTCGCGACGCGTCTCGCGGACGACAAACGTCGCAAGTGTGAGGCGGCGCTCGATCTCGCACCCATTGGAGAGGATGCAAAATCGAAAGCCGCCACGGTCGCGATTCAAGGGGAGCTCGTCTGCGAAGGCTTGATGAAGAAGGCCGCCGCCAATGGACGAATGGGACAGTCCACGTTCGGTGCGCTCGAGATCTTCCGGCGCCGTCATATGATCGTGGGCGCAGGCGTCGATGGCGACACGCTCACGGCGATGTCTCTCGGCGGGGACGAGCGGGCGTTCCGAGCGCTCCTCCGCGGCCTTCGGGAGCGCGTCGCAGACGCGACCGGGATCATCGAGGACGGCTCGGCCTCCAACCAGCGCGCGACGGTCCAGGGGCGCGAGCTGGATCTCACGAGCTTCGCACGCTCGTCGGTTGCGCTCGAGAACGGGGCACCCGATCTCCTCGACGCGGCGACCGACGTCGCGGCGCGTGAGCTCGGCTGGAGCAACCCCGACGCGGCACGGGAATTCATCGCCGCGCGCGGCAAGGATGGGTTCGTCTCGCTGCGCGTCGCGCTCCCGCTTCCGGCGGCGCCCGCGTACCACAACGCTGCAATGGATCTGCGCGTCGAGATCGACCGCGGCGACGTGTTTTATGAGACGCCCGGCGCCGCGGCTGCGAAGCGCAAGCTGCACGGCGAGGTGCGACGCCCCGCGTTTGTCGTGTACGCGAAGGACGGCGCACGGGAGATTCCCCTACTGTCTTGGACGACGACCATCGGCGGCTGGAAGAAAGAGCAGCTCGAGGACGGTGAGATCGCGCTCAAATACAAAGAGAGCGACGTCGGCGACCGCGTGTGGCGCCGCCTCATCGCCGCTCCGGCCTGGATGCCGCCGGATTCGACGCCGGACAACGAGCTGGTTCGGGTCGCCGAGGACGGCACGATGACGCTCAAGAGCGACATCTTCCAGCCCGGGTATCGCAATGCGTACGGCCTCGTGATGCTCATTCACGACGAGGCGCTCGCGAAGGACGACGAGGATCCGAAATGGGCGGACCACGGCATTCGAACGCACGGCTCGGTCGATTACCGATCCATCAAGAATGGGACGAGCCACGGCTGCCACCGTCTGTACAATCAGCTCGCATTGCGGCTGAGCGGATTCCTCCTCCAACATCGCAACGCGGTCCGACGGGGAAACATGCGCGCGGGCTATCACCGCACCATCGAGAAAGACGACCAGACCGTCGAGATCGATATCCCGTCCCGCGGTTACCTGTACGAGCTCGAGCCGCCGGTGCCGGTGCGCGTCCTGGAAGGCAACGTCGTCGGGGAGTCTCAGAGCCCGCGCACCACCGTCATTCGCCTCGAGCCGCAGGAGCCGAAAAGCACGTGACCGCGGTGTTACCCGATTGACGGCTAGGGCGGCTCCGCGCTCATTTTCGGCAGAAGCGCGCTAAATCCGGGCGGCACGCACCTTGCGGTGCGAGCCGCCCTATGGTCTGCCGCCTCCCCGCGCTCGGGCTCCTCGCCGCGCTCTCCACCGCTGCCGTCGCCGGCTGCGACAACACCGAGACCGCCCCTGGGCGGACCGGCGGCGCGGGCGGGGGCATCGAGACGGGCGGGAGCGGAGGTAGCGGCGGCCAAGGCGAAGGCGGAGCACCGTCCGACCCGAGCGGCATCGACTGGGAACCTTGCCCACTCTACGTCGACCAACCCAATGGTCCACAGGCAGAGTGTGCGTTGATCGACGCCCCGCTGCGCTGGGCCGAGCCGGACGGCCCCACCATTGGGATCTTCGTGCAGCGATTGCGCGGCGCCGCCGCCGATGTGCGCGGCCAGATCTGGTTTCTCGAGGGCGGGCCCGGCGGATCGGGCGCCGACTTCGACTCCTTCATGGAGCGAATGCAGGAGCTCGACCCGACACTCGACTTGTACACCGTCGATCACCGCGGCGTGGGCCGTTCCGCGCGACTCACCTGCGCCGATCAGGAAAAGCCCTCGAGCGATTGGGGCATCAGCGTGTCTCCGGACGAGGCGGCAGGTTGTCGAGACGCGCTCGTGGAGACCTGGGGCGACGACCTGGCGGAGTTCTCGACCACCGCGGCGGGCCGCGACCTCGCCCACCTCATCGATGCCACCGCCGAGCCCGGAAAAGACGTATTCGTCTACGGGGTCTCCTATGGCACGTATTGGGCACATCGCTATCTGCAAGTCGCGCCCGACCAGGCAACGGCGGTCATCCTGGATTCGATTGCGCCGCCCGGTGAGACGTTCGTGCCCTACGACCGGGACTTCGATCAGGTCGGGCGCGACTTCATGGCCCTCTGCGCAGCCGATCCGCTGTGCTCGGAGAAGCTCGGCGCCGACCCTTGGAGCGCGTTGGTAGACCTGTCCAACGCGCTGGAAGAAGGCCATTGCCCACAGCTGACGGCAACCTGGGGACTCGATGCTTCGACGCTGCCCGTCGTGCTCGCAAGCCTCCTGATGGGCCCGGTGACGCGTACGTACTTCCCGGCGCTCGTGTATCGATATGCCCGTTGTAGCCCCCCAGACATCGACGCGATCGAGCACCTTTTGACGGTATTCTTCGGCGGCCCACAAGAGACGACGTATTACGACGAGTTGATGTCCGACAGCTTGTTTTACAACGTCGCCCTCTCCGAGCTATGGCCCAATGCGAACGAACACCCGACCCTCCGAGCGATCAACGCAGAGCAGGCCGGCCTCGAGGTGACCGTCGGGCTCACGCCGCGCGTCACCGAAGTGCAAGGCATCTGGCCCGCGTACCCGGACGACGAATACGTGGAAGAATGGGCGGACACCGACATCCCGCTGCTGATGATGAACGGCGATCTAGACCCGCAGACGCCGATCTGGGTCGCGCAGCCGGCGGCCGAGCATCTCCATGCGGCGAATCAGCAATTCGTCCGCGTGCCGCGCTCCGCGCATTGCGTCGTGGCAGCGACGCCGGTCGCGCAGTCGAGCGATCAGTCGTGCGGCTTGACCATGATGTTGAGCTTCCTCCAGGACCCGAACGTCCCCGTCGACACGAGCTGTATCGCGAACATCCCCGCCGAGTCGTTCACAGGCGTGCCGGCGAACAACCTTTACGTGTTCGGCATCCAGGATTTGTGGGAGAACGTGCAGGCTGCGGCTGCTGCTCCTTCGACGGTGGAGCCGCGCTTCCGTCGCGAACTCTCCCGCGTGCGGAGGTGGCTGCGATCACGTGGCGTGACCCTCCAGCACGAGACCCGACACTGAATCGTCACCAGTGGAAGCGGTTGCGGCTCGCGCTGGTCCGCGAGATAAGGCGAGCGTGTCGGGGCGCGGTTCCGGAAGGTTGTTGTGGGCGTTCCTCCTCGCAGCGCCGGCGTGCAGCGCTACGAAGTGCGACAACCGTCGCGACAAGTCGCAAACCTCTTCGCCGACCGAAGAGAAGCCTTCCGCGCCCGCCATCGAAGCCGTCTTCGCCGATGGACCGCTGCGACTAACGAAGCTTCGGGTGGAGATTGGTGGGCCGGGCTCACCCACGTCCATCCAACTTCGGGCAACCGCCGAGGTGGTCGACGTCCAGCCGGGTTCGGTGGACATCCCCGTGAAGATCGCCTGTCGCGTCGGCGAGCACCGTGTCGTCGTGACGTCGGAAATGTCATCCGTACGACGCAAAGGTTTCCTTCTCTCGAAGGACGAGAAGGTGGACGCGTTCGCGCACGCCCCCACGGACCTCGGTCATATCGGTAAGCCCGAGGCCTGCGAAATCACATTCGTGCTCGAGCCCGACGGAAAGGCGAAAGACAAAGTCGCGCCTGACGAGGAGCAAGTCTGCTGGAACGGCCGCAAGGTGGTTGCTGGCTCATGTGGATTCCCCGCGCCGCGGGCGCTGGAGATCCCCTTTGCATTACACCATTTGGTCGGAGAGCTGAGCCCCGACGGTGTCGAAGTGCGCGCATACGTGCAGACCCGCGATGGGCGCTCGGTACCCGGGCAGGTCAGCGTCGAAGCCCGTTGTAGTGGACCGGGGCTCGAGAGCGACGTCCGATCCGTGATGTTGGAGAGGCCGTTCACGCTCGAGGCCGGCGAGTCGGTGCACTTGTGGTTCGAGCCTTATCGCGCCAAACCTCGCCAGCCGGGAAACTGCACGCTGAAGTTTCTTTGGTCGGGCCGTGACGACGAACCGGCGTCGGAACTCGGCACATGGTGTTTCATCGATGACGGCGGACGCGGGCGCGTCCCACCCGCGCCGAAGCCGGGCGCTTGTACGGAGTAGGCGCGTCGTTCGACCGGGGTGAGCCGTCCGCAAGTTTCGCCGGCACAGGGCGAAATGGCACCGACCGTGCTCTCGCTTTGTTTCGACGGGGGCCCGCGGAGGAATCATGCAAGTGCCATATGTTCTCAGGTTCGCATTGGCCGCCGCGATTGCCCTCGGTGCGACACCGGCGCTCGCTCAAACCACGACGAACGAGCCTACCGCCACCGAACCGGCCGACAAATCGCCGCTCAGGCAAGAAGAGATCGATCAGTTGGTCGCTTCGATCGCCCTCTATCCCGACCCGGTCGTTTCCCAAATCCTGATGGCGTCGACGTACCCGCTCGAGGTCGTCGAGGCGTCGCAATGGCTGAAGAAGAACGACAGCCTCAAAGGCGACGCACTCGGGAAAGCCCTCGAGGAGCAACCGTGGGATCCGAGCGTGAAATCGCTCGTGAACTTTCCCGACGTGCTCAACATGATGAGCGACGAGGTGTCGTGGACGACGAAGCTCGGAGATGCGTTCCTCGCCCAGCAAGAGCAGGTCATGGCGCGCATCCAAGCGCTTCGTGCAAAGGCGAAAGAGGCGGGGCACCTGAAGAGCGACGAGCACCAAAAGGTCGAGGTCGAGCAGCAGGGCTCGTCGGAGGTCATCGTCATCGAGCCCTCCCAGCCCGAGGTCATTTACGTACCTCAATACAATCCGACGACGGTGTATGGCGCGTGGGCGACCCCGGCGTATCCGCCGTACTACTACCCTCGACCCGGCTACGTCGCCACTGCAGCCATTTCGTGGGGGCTCGGCGTCGCCGCGGGCGCAGCGTGGGGTTATGCGTGGGGCCACGCGAATTGGGGTCACGGCCACCTCGACGTGGACGTAAACCGCAATGCAAACTTCAACCGCAATATCGATCGAAGCCGCTACTCGTCGCGCACGACGAGCGGCGGCCGCGGCACTTGGCAACACAACCCGGGCCACCGCGGCGGTGCCGCATATGCCAATCGGTCGGTCTCCGATCGCTATCGCTCTCCGGGCGCGCAGAGCGCGGCGCGGTCGCGTGAGCAGTTCCGAGGTCACGCCGCACAGGGTCAGCGCGATATCAGCACGGGCCGCGTCGACCGATCTCAAATGCAAGGACGGACGCCCAGCGCATCGCAACGGAGCGGCTCGCGGCCCACACCGGCGGCGGGATCCCGTCGCACCAGCACGCCGAGCTCGACCGGCGCGAGCAGAGGCAGCCGGGGAGCCGCATTCGAGAATGCCAATCGCGGCGGCAACTCTGCGCGAGCATCGAGCGCACGAGGGTCCTCGAGCCGTGCGCAGGCTTCCCGCGGTGGGGGCGGTTCGCGCGGGGGTTACCGAGGCGGCGGCGGCAGCCGCGGCGGCGGTGGACGCGGAGGAGGAGGACGGCGATGACCGCCAGGCATTCGACGACCATCGGCGACCGTTTGGAGATCGACATGCGAAACGAAGAAATACTGTCTCGACCGCGTCTCTACGTATCGCTCGCCTTCGCCATTGCAGTGTCGGGCTGCGCGGGTGCCGCCTACGAGGACCGGACACAGTACGCATCGCCCGAGCTCGCGACGAAGGCACTCGTCACCGCATTGCGAGAGGAAGACGACGCCAAGCTCCGAATGGTCCTCGGTCCGAAGGCCGACTACGTCCTCTTTTCGGGCGACGCGGTCGCCGACCGCAATCGCATCCAGACGTTCCTGGATGCTTACGCCGAACGACACGAGCTCGATCGAGAATCGGAGGAGAGCTTCGTGCTCGTCGTCGGCGACCAGAAGTGGCCTATGCCCATTCCCCTCGTCCGCGACGACGAGGGTTGGGTCTTCGCAACGGAAGAGGGAGCGGACGAGATGCTCTCTCGTCGGATCGGGCAAAACGAGCTCGACGCGGTGCAGGTGCTACTCGCGATCTCGGATGCGCAGCGAGAATACGCGCAACGCGATCCCGACGCGAACGGTCTACCCGATTATGCACCGAAGCTCATCAGCGACACCGGCAAGAAGAACGGGCTCTATTGGGGTGACAAGGAAGGTGAGGCTCGGAGCCCGATCGGGCGCCTGCTCGCGACCGCCTCCAGCGAGGGCTACGTCAGGTCGGGGGCCGGAGAGCCGATGCCTTTCCACGGGTATTATTATCGACTACTGGAAGGACAGGGCCCGAACGCGAAGGGTGGAATGCACGACTACGTGGTCAATGGCTATCTACTCGGCGGCTTCGGGATCGTCGCCTGGCCCGCGTCGGTCGGCAACTCGGGTGTCATGACGTTCATCGTCAATCAGGACGGCAACGTTTACCAAAAGTACCTCGGCCCGCGGACGGACGAGATTGCGCGCAAGATGACGCGATTCGATCCAGACAAGAGCTGGCGCGTCGTGAAATGAGGAGCAGAGTAGGCGCCCTCGCCCCACGAGCGCGCGTACGGACTGCGCCGTACCTTGCTTTGACCATTTCCTAGTAGGCGCTCGCCGCGATGTTCGATAGTGTCGCAGGCGATGCGAACCTTGTCCCGCTTCTCGCCGGTTCTCGCCGGCCTCTCGGTGCTCTTCTTCGCGACGACGTCCCACGCCCAGTCCGTCGCGGATCTCGTCCCCGACGCGCTCGATCCGCAGGCTTGCGGCGGCCAAGGCTGCTGGACGAACCACCTTCGCGTGACGGACCTGGACGGGGACGGCGATCTCGACATCCTGCTCGTCAACTACGCCGACTTCTTCGGCGGCGGCGACGACGCGGAGCCGCTCGTCATCTACGAAAATGACGGCAACGCAGGGTTCACGAACGTCTCGGCGACTGCGCTCGGCAACCACGCGGGCACCCATCGAATGGCCGCCGTCGGCGATGTCGACGGCGACGGCGACGTCGACATCTACGCACCAAGCGGCAACGGTGGACAGCACTTCCTCTTCATCAACGGCGGCAACGGCGCCTTCACGGAC